>CAYNTW010000005.1:0-66497 GCA_964400085.1 uncultured Steroidobacteraceae bacterium
GGAGACGCCGTGCCTCGCGATCCTCTGTGATTCATCGCTGAGACGGAACTGCTCCTCGAGGAAAGCATCAACTGCAGCATGAGCGTAAATGCGTGCGAGCTCGTCGAGGGGATCATGCGGAATATCCATCCTGAAATGGATGTTGAAAGCAACGCCGCTCCGCGTAAACCCACTCAGGCGTACTCCAGCATAGTCGCGGAGGTTTGACGCTTACGTACCAGCCTGATTCCTCGACCATTCCTTACCCACTCCAACTCTGGAATAGTGCAGCACAGTCAGTTCGGCGGCACCATTTCGGCACTCTTGATTGCCCGTGCCGATTCGACTATTTAGGCATCACCGGACATCCGTGGACCGGAGGTGACTAAAGTTTGTCTGGAGGTGTCATGCCTGTTTCCTTCAACCCGCTGCCTCAAATCCGTTTCGAGATCAGCGAAGCTGCCCATATCCTTCGTATCAGCCGGGCAACCCTTTATGACCGCATCAAAGCCGGCAAGCTCAAAGCGCAAAAGGATGGCCGCCGTAGTTTCATCACCGAGGCCGAACTGCGCCGCTACGTCGATTCCAAGGGCTAGAAGACGACAGTAAACCCGACGTGGCACAGCGCTGCGAAGACATCGCCGCCTGGTCTCGGGCGTTCATGTCAGCATCTGGACCCCACCCCACCACGCGACTCGTCCTGGCGGGCCATCGGCAATTTATGAAGCGCGATGGCAGCGGCTGCTGGGCAGGCGTTCGGCGGCTGGCGATCGTCACCGGCCTGGACAAGAACACTGTCGCCAAGCACCGTTCACTGGCGGTCGCCGCTGGATGGTTGATCGTCGCCGGGCTGCCATCGAGTTCGCGCTACCGGACGTATCTCGCCGCCATTCCTGAGGGACTCGCCCTTCCACAATCCGCTACGGCAGCAGCCGGCACGAATACCGCGCGAGTGTCTGAATTGACGGGACACTCAGCACGCGCCGGACTGTCCACTTTTAGTAGCTCGACTGTCCCGCCGGTTCATACACACTGTCTGAAACCACCGGACAAAACTCTTGTATTAACTAATAACAGAACTCTTCCGCCGGGCGCGCCCGCCGCGTCGACGAGCCCCGAAGCCGACCGCCTACCCGGCATAGCCCGTCACTTTTTGGGCGGCGCCTCCCCGGACGACGGTACAGAGCCGCTGCCAGATCGCCTCCGAAGATGGCTCCGCTCGGATGGCATGGCGGAAAGGTATCGGGGCTGCCATGACGTCCTCATCGGCATTACACCAAGCGAGCTTCGGTTCCACGGCTACGAGGAAATCATCCGCGAGAATCGCAGAGAGGCCGCCACCCCTCCGGACGTAAGCCGCCAGCGAGCAAGATATCGGCGGTAGCAGCGCAATCGCATGATCCGTTCGCGTACGAATCCTCGGCATCACCGACAACGCGTCAAACCCGTGCCCGCTGCCGCCGAATTCTTTTGACGCACCGGCGCTGATAACGATGTCGCTCCGAACCACTTCAGCGGCGTCAACGCTGCAAACATTCGGTCATGCCTCGTCCTATGACATGCGGCGCCGATTGGCGAGCACGGGGTCAAGAGGCGTTGTCACCTGTCCATACGATTTGCGGCGCGCGAGGCGACAACCTGTTGCCAATATGGGTTAGAGCTTGCGGAAGTGCGGCCGACCCGAAGACATCCGATGTGCAGCGACAAGGTAGCCCCAAGTTGTGGCGAGCTGGCCGCGTCAGGAATGGATGGGTAGCAAGATAAAAGGGAACGGCACGTCCGTGCCGTTAAGATCTTGTCTGCACATCAGTTTTAGCGGCACGCGCTATTACTAACACGTGCTGCTCCAACCTTAACTCACTGACGATCCTGGAATTCTTGCGTGCCGTGTACTCCCGCGTATTCCAGAGTTGGATAGTTCCAGATTTCGCAACCCCGATCGGAATGCCGCCATTCAGCGGCTCAAACCTCGCGGCGCAGACGCTCGGCTGTCTCAGCAACCAGCCGGGTCGGCTCCACTCCGAGTGCGTCGGCGAGACGGAATAACATGGCCAATGTCGGGCCGCGTAAGCCTCGCTCCAGGAGGGAGGGATACGTCCTATCGAAGTCGGCATAGGCGCTCAGCGCATCCTGCGATACGTTTCGCTCCTTCCGTACGGAACGCAGTGTCATCCCAAAAGCACGGGCGACCTCTCGATGACCGTACGGCGGCGCCTTCATGGCTCGGACCGCTCGTCGAGGAGGTTCCACAGCATGTCGTCGATGGACTTGTACTCGCGACGAATGGTCTCACGCAGCCTGTCGAGATCGGGTTGAGTCAGTTGCTCGCTGACCCGGTCGATGTCGATTTCGTAGGCGCCGAACGCGCGGCGTAGACGCCGCAGCTCGGTACGCAGCTCATCAATTGCCGCGCGCGAATGCTGGCCCGGGCGCCGCCTGTAGTGAGCCAGAGCAGCCCGGACCTCTTCGATCGATCCCGCAATACGATCATGCAGCTCCACCACCCTGGACGTTTCTTCGGCTGGCCGAGACAATGCCGATTCCGGCTCCCATGCGAAGCTGACATGTCCCATGCGGATATAGATGCTGACCGTGTCGAAAACCTTTAGCCGCCTGGTGTGGCTTGCGGCATTGAGCGTCGCGGCTGTGCCGGCGGCCTCGTCAAGCGTCGAGAAGGCTCTCTGCTGCTCACGAAAGTCTCCCGGACCCTCGTAGTAGCCCAGGCGATATAAGCGCGCGAAACCCGACGCTCGCGACTTATACAGCGCGTCCTGCGCCGGATCAGCACGCCACGAATCGATTACATCGGTGAGGAACAGAGCCGGCGGCTCACCCAATACATTCGCGATCCGAAAGAAATCGGACAACGCCGGCTCACGCTGGCCGCGCTCCATGCTGTTCACTTCTTCTCCGCTGCCCAGTCCCACCGCTAGGGCGAAGCCCTCCGGGGTCAGGCCGCGTCGCTCTCGGAACCGCCTCAGCACACGTCCAAACGCAGCGGACAATCCCTCGACAGGCTCGATGCTCATGACCGGCGCCCCCTTGGGCCACGGCCCGCTTTCCCTGCCCCGCTGCTCGCAGGCTTGGACAGCTCAATGCGGACCCGCCCAGCCAGGAGGTGAGCTCGTTGCGTCTGATCCCACAGCGGATCGCAGACTCCATGACGCATGCACTCCGCGAAGTCGTCATCGTTTTCCGCGTTTTGGTGGCGGAGGGCCATCTGCACGGTAGTGGCGGTTCGATGAATCACTTCGAGCCGCAATGCGAGGTGGTGAATATCGCGGATCAGCAGTTCGCCAGCGGTTGGCCGTTGTGCCCGCTGAGGCTTCTGGGCGACGGGCCGGGGGGACGGATGAGTACGGGGACGATTGCCGCCTGGACGGGCAGTATGCCGCCCAGGCCGGCTAGAATTGGCGCCAGCCATGACTCGTTCTCCTGGAACGGGTTGTGGTTAGGCGTCCGGGGCTGCGTCAACAGTTCCGGGCGCCGCTCTTCGACTGGCTGAGGCTACGACACGCGAGCTGATTGTGGAACGTTAGGGACATGGCATATCGCGCCCTGACGTCACGCTGAAACTCTTCACGCATGAACGGTCGCCGTTGGAAGATACGGGCGTCAGCTTATTCGCCGACCTCTTCGTGAGTGTCGGAACCTTGCTTGGCGGCGCGACTACCGGACCCTTCGCCATCCCGAAGCAAACACGCGTACGCGGCAAACGCCTCACGAAATGTGCCACCAGCCTCCGCAAACTGGCGGTGGGCAGCCGGCAGGTCCGGGGACTTCAGGCTGTAGTGCGCGACATCATCATCGTTGCGAATCTTGCAGAGCGGCTGCACCCGAGTTGCCCAGAAGTCAGAACCCAGGCCGAGCCGCTTGGCGCGCCTTTGGTGGTCGGAGTCCACCCCTGGCTCTCCGACAACGGTTACAAGACCCTTAAACATCTGGAGGAACGCTGTCCCGAGTGAGAACGCCGCGTGCGGCGAGTGGACGGGCAGGGTCTTAGAAAATTCGTACAGCAGGTGCGCGTGCTCGAAATAGAACAGTGCCTTTCCGGCGCGCTCGTCCAAAACCGACGCCCAGTGGAAAGATGATTGGAGTTGCGTCTGCAGTTGCTTCAGGTTGTAAATCGCGGCCGAGAATAATGGGACCGTTCTTCGCGTGTATGCGGGATGCAACTTCCCCTGAAGATCCTCCAGCGATTCCAGCGACGCGAATACGCGCTGTCCGACTTGAACCGAAATACATTGGCAAAAGCGATCGAGAAACTCCGAGGCCTTTTCAAGGGCTTCTTGCGCTGTATCCGAATTGACTTGCACGGATACGAAGTTGTCCCGGACATTGAGGGACATATTCGCGCGTGAGAAGCTAACGTCGACAGCATCATCGGGCTTCCGGAACTCGGAAAGCGTCCCATAGCCGGCGATCTTTCCGGTGAGCGTGTCCAGGCTGGGACCCACGATGTTGGTCTGACCCTCCGGGCCGATCGGAACAACGACCATATCACCGTCCGGGAGCCCAAAAATTGCGGGTGGCTTCAGCTTGGCTCGAACAATAAAGTCCATTGCGCTCTCCTGCACCCGGAAAATTCGACCGCGTTCGACTGCCCCTCCCATAGCATCGCCGCGATAGGGTCTGCAGATCACCGAACGCGGCGACGCGCGCTTTGTTAACTTGACCGTATGTCCTTGGTCTTCGGAAAGTACCAATTCAGTGCCGCCTCCGCTGCTACTGCACCGAATGCTCTTCACCAACGAAGTTCGCAGGCAGATTTGAGTGTTTCTGCAGCAGGCGAAACCAGTCGTGCGAAAGCGCAGCGGTGACTAGCTCGCCGGATTTACCTCAGCGGCGTCTACAGACAAACCATTGCTCTCATTTGTTCTTTGAATGCCAATACCCCCGATCTGAATCATTGCCGTAGGATTGATTTCAGACGGGCTCGGACCGACATTCGCGGCACCGAAGCCAAAGTTTATTAAGAGTTGCCATTGTCCGTCGTGAATACCCTGATGCTTAACCAACAGAGTAACCAGCTCTTTATGGGAGAAGACGTATTGGGTAGCGTCGGCCATCAGCGATCTCCGGCTTTCCAATTACCAGCAAGCACCGTTGTGCGTGCCGGAAAATATGCAGCGCTGGTTGGCGCGTCCAACCTGGTATGCGACGAGGGCGAAAATCCCGTACTCACGTTGAGCGTGTACGCGCTGTTTGAAATGAAAGTCATTGGCGGTAGATGCGAAATTCTGGCTATGGCCTCTCGCACTGCCTCCTTACAACCAACATATTGGGAGATCGCCGTCACAAGCCACTGATTCAGACTCGTCCCTTCGCTGCTCGCCATTTCGGCAGCGCGCTTATGAAGCCCGCGTGGGAGCCGCAACGCTATCTTCCCACTGTATCCATGAAATGAAATTGGCTCGGGAATCTCCTGCCCGGATTCCAGTACCGCTTCGATCCACGATTCCGCGGCTGACTCAAGATTGGAGATTGCCTCCTCAGCCGTATCGCCATCCGCGACCAGACCGGGAAACTCCTGAATCGTTGCTGTATAGCCGCCGTTCTCGTCGGGAGTTAGTCGTCGCGCGTAAGGTCTTTTTAAGTAGTCCCGTGCGTTCATTTTCCTACTCCGTGGGCGGTTGCCTGCGATTCATTCCCGGTCATTGTCTTCGTCGTCATCGTCATCGTCATCGTCATCGTCATAACTCGGTTCGGCCTGCGCGTCGTTCCGGTCAAACCACTCCTTCCATTCATCGACATCATTCATTAGTGCATCGATGATGCTCCTTGCCGTACCCGGTCGAATGTCTCCAGGATGATTGGGAATCGTGAGCGGATACTTGAACACCGGGTCAACCCTGCGCTCGTACGTCGGTTCCTTTCCGCGGCCCCCGGGAGCGGTATGGGAGCGATTGGTTGTTCCGCTTAAGACGTTCAGCACCCCTGACACCGTTATCGCATGACGTTCATTAGGAGTGCTTTAAACCTAAATGAGTACCGTTGCTGAAGACCAGCCATCGACCGGCATATCCATCGCGGTTTCGGCCAGGGCCCCGACACGACCGGTCAGCCTGTGCTGGATTTGCCGTGCGCGCCCTGCTGCCTCAGGGGAACACCGCTTCAAAGCCAGCGACATCCGGTTGGTAGCGCCACGTGAATGGCGGGTGCGACGCCACCGGCAAGGCCAAGTGCGCACGACGGAGCTGTAATGCGTTTTGCTGCGTATCGTGCACTGGATCCAGTGCCTTGTCTGCGCTTATAGCCGAGCCATGCGCGAATAACCCAGGTCAGCCTGTACACCGAGCCAGCGGAACGGTTCGTTGGGTATGTACGGAGGAAGGCGATCGAGAAAGGGCAACCACTCCCATTCATTCCGCCGCCCAGCAGCAAGATCAGCGAGGATTCGACCGAACACGGACGTGAGGTTCACCCCTTCTCCCGAATAGCCGATGGCGTACAAGATATTCTTATGACGTCCGATCTGACCGACCGCGGGCTGCTGGTTAAGTGACACATCCACCAGGCCGCCCCACTGAATCTCGAAAGGAATGTTGGCCAGCGAAGGGAAAACTCTGGAAAATTCGCGATGGAGGCCTTCGAACCGTTGCCGGGCGTTGGGTGGGTCGCCCACGGCGTTGTTGAATCCGTAGTCAACCGGACCGCCACCAAAATGGATCCGGCCATCTTGGGTTTGGCCAGCGTAGTAAACCTCTCGCAAGCTATCATTGAAAGGTATCCGAACATTCCAGCCGATCGAGGCCAGCAGATTCGGCGCTAGGGGCGGCGTAATACCGACATAGTTGTGGATCGGCACCACGGCGTTGCGTAGATACCCAAGTTTGGAAGTGTAGGCGTTGGTAGCCAATATCAACATCGGGGCGCGTACCGAATGCCCATCCTGGGTGCTCAAGACGTGGACCGGCCCCTCACTGATGCGTATCACCGGAGTCTGCTCAAAGATCTTTACGCCACCAGCTTCGGCGGCAGACTTCCACATCCGGACGAGCTTGCCTGGATGGACTTGTCCTGCGCCCGGGTCAAAGAGGGCTCCGGTATAGACTCTAGTCCCGAGAGCTGACGCGGTGCGCTCCCTATCCCAAAACGCAATGGGTAAGTTGCCGCTTCCCGTCGTTCTGGCTCTTGCGTCGCGAGCTTCGGCCTCGGTACGCAGGACGGTCAGGGCGCCATTCTGTTCAAGCTCACAATCGATCCCAGTGGCCGCCGACATTCCTTTCAAGGTATGAATATTCTCCAGGGTTAGATCGTAAAGGCGGCGGGCCAAAACAGGGTCTCCGCCACTGCCTTTGAGATTCAACACCATGGCTCCGTTGCGTCCGGAAGCTCCGTTTCCGCAAGCGGTGGCTTCGAGAACCACAATTCGCTTACCCGGCAGGGTCTTCGTCAAGTAGTAAGCCGCAGACAGACCGGTAAATCCGCCCCCGATCATGGCCACATCGGCTTCTAAGTCGCTCGCCAGAGCCGGATTAGGGGGCGGGAGCGCACGAGACCAGTAGCTATGATTGAGCGCGAAGACCGTGTCTTCTGCAAGCACGAGGGGAGTAAGGGCATTGACTGCCACTGTCCCGCCGGTCCCAGCGACGCCCGCGATAGCCAGGTTCTTGAGGACTCGGCGCCGGCTTACCTTGTTTGGAACGGCATGGTGATGCATGTTGCTGTGTCTCTGCGACGAACGAAATGATGCTTGTGTCCCCCGGGCCGCCACTCGCCGGGCGAACGTGGGGCGAGAAATTCACTTCAACCTTCGAGTAAATGAACGAGCCCGTCTGTGGCAGTGTTATGCTCGCACAGCGCACCCCTGAGCGCCAAGGGGCCTTTTTTTCGCGGGCAGTCTTGTAGCGAGCGCGACCGCTACGATGTTTGGATGACACCGGTTCCTCGATTTCGCGGACCTTTCGCATTTGAGACCGCCGCAATTTCGCTTGTTTGCTCCGAAGCACTTGCGCAAACCGCACAACACTGAACTATTGCCTGGTTTAGAGGGGCCCATTCGACCTGATCGGGGGTCCTCAGCGGC
The DNA here is from genome assembly GCA_964400085.1 of uncultured Steroidobacteraceae bacterium. Classification (GTDB taxonomy): domain Bacteria; phylum Pseudomonadota; class Gammaproteobacteria; order Steroidobacterales; family Steroidobacteraceae; genus 13-2-20CM-66-19. Next base: position 8,009 of record CAYNTW010000005.1, read on the forward strand.
CATCTCGACCAAAAATTCGATATTTATCAATAAATCTCGAGCCAATTCATTGACTGTGGCCGACCGGCTCGGCTACGGTTCGCGTCGATGAACTCTCATTCGCCACGTTCTTTGACGACCCGCGCCGGCCAGGTGTTGGTGTTTACCAGCCTGGGTTTTGGCGGCGCCCAGGTGGGCAACATGGGCCGCGTGCTGGCGAATGGTGACGCGCAGGCCACCTTGCGCGCCGCCTGGGACCTGGGCATACGCTACTTCGATACCGCGCCACTGTACGGGTACGGCCTGTCCGAGCAGCGCATTGGGGAGGCTTTGCGCGCAGTGGAGCGCCATCGGTACCTGCTCTCGAGCAAGGTAGGCCTGTTGATCGAGGCGCTGGCGCCGCGCCGACTCGAATCCGGTGCTTTCATCGATCCGTTGCCGGGCTCCAGCGCTTATGACTACAGCTACAGCGGGGTGATGCGCTCGTACGAAGGCAGTTTGCAACGCCTGGGGACGACACAGATCGACATCTTGCTGGTGCACGACATCGACGCGCACACGCACGGCTCGACCCAGGCCTGCGAGGCCCATTTACGGGTCCTGGTTGACCAGGGCGGCTGGCGCGCGCTGGATGAATTACGGCGGGATGGTAGGGTCAAAGCCATCGGCGCCGGCTTGAACGAATGGCAGATGAGCGAACGGCTGTTGCATATGTTGGACCCGGACATCTTTCTGCTCGCGGGGCGCTACACGTTGCTGGAACAGACGGCCTTGGACAGTTTCCTACCAGCCTGCCAGGCGCGGGGCGTGGGTGTTGTCATAGGTAGCCCTTTCAACAGTGGCGTGCTCGTCACCGGCGCTGTGCCGGGAGCCCGATACAACTACGACCTGGCGCCACCGTCGGTGCTGGAGCGGGTGCGAGACCTCGAGGCAGTGTGCCGCACGCACGCTGTCCCCCTGGCCCAGGCGGCACTACATTTCCCGCTGAGACATCCGGCAGTGGTGTGCGTCATCCCGGGCGGGACCACAGCGGCCGAGGTCGTACGGAACGCGCAGATGCTACAGGAGCCTGTCCCATCGGCTCTCTGGACGGATTTGCGGGCCGCGGGTCTGCTGCGCGCCGATGCGCCAGTCTGAGCCGAGCCCTCAGGAAAGCCAATAATTATCGAATTCAGCTTCAATCCTGTTCGCACGTGTGTTATTGATACCCGGAAGATCCAGCGTCCGCGAGCGCATATGGCAGTCGAAATCCTTGTGAGCGAGCACGCTGACTCTCCGGGAGGGGCGGGCGCCCTCTGCGCCGCGTTGTTGGTCGGAACCGCGGCATTGATGGTGATGGGCCTGCAACCCCTCTTGCTGGGAGCCCTGGAGCACGAGGGCAGGTTGACGGACCCCCAGGTCGGTCAGGCCGCCACGCTCGAGATTGTGGCACTCGCGTTAGGCTCGGCCCTCGGACCGCGCTTGTCGCGAGGGCGCGTCATCCCGCTGTGGACGTTTGTGACCTGCCTGCTGCTGGCCGGTGCGAATGCTTCGATGTATTGGGCGAGCTCAACCGCCCTGATCTTCACGCTGCGCACGGTAGCCGGAGCCCTGGAAGGACTCGCCCTGTCCTCAGTCATTCTCATTTTCACTCACTCGCGCCAGCCGGACCGCATCAGTGGAATCTTCCTCGCGGTCCAGACCCTTCCACAGATGATCGCCGCCTATCTGCTGCCCGTGTCAGGCACGGGTGCGAATGGTGGTTTCCTCCTGCTCGCCGGATGCGCCTTCTTCGCCAGCTTCGCCTCCTGGGGCCTGACTGACTCGGTGAGAGCCTTGCAGACCCGGCGTGCGGCGCCGGTAGTCTGGTTGCCGGGCATCATCATTACATTCGCTGCGATCGTGTTGCAGAACGCGGGTATCGCCGGGTCGTGGAACTATGTCGAGCTGCTGGCGGACCAACGGCGCTTCGCCGGCAATACTCTTGGCGAGGCGGTCGCCGGGATGCTCGCGTGTCAGATTCTCGGCTCGGCCCTCGTGGCCTGGACCGGGCGCCGCGCGCCCTTTCGGCTCGCGCTCATCGCCAGTAGCCTGGTCCAGTCATTGTTGATCGTCGCGCTGGACCAACTCACGAGCCCGGGCGCGTTCGTCCTGTTTGCCTGCCTGTTCGGGTTCCTGTGGCTTGCGGTGCAGCCCTTTCAAATCCGCCAGCTCATTGATCTGGACTCTACGCGGGGCGCCGCTCTACTCGTGGTGCCTCTGACGCTCGCGGGCGCGAGCCTCGGCCCACTCGGAGTGTCCTTCGTCGTCGCGGCCTCGGGAGTCGATGGCGCCTTCTGGGTCTCGGCGGGCCTGCTCTTGTTGAGCACCCTGCTCTATGCAATCTCTTGCGCCCGAGAAGTTGGGGATCCAAGATGAAAGCCGCTGTCTTACAACACGTCGGGCAACCGCTCGTCATCGAGGACGTGGATATCGAGTTGCCGGCACCCCACGAGGTTCTGGTTCGTACGGCGGCTACCGGTGTGTGTCATTCGGACCTGCATTTCATGGAAGGCAGCTACCGGCATCCGCTGCCCACCATCATGGGGCACGAGTCTTCAGGCATCGTCGAAAAGGTGGGTGAGCACGTGCGCACGGTCGCGCCGGGCGATCATGTCATTACCTGCCTGTCGGCCTATTGCGGTCACTGCGAACACTGCCTCACGGGTCATCTCTCATTGTGTGCCAGCTCGGACACCGCGCGGCAAGAGGGAGAGCGGCCACGCCTCTCCTCAGCCGGGCGGCCGATCCATCAATTTTTGAATCTGTCGGCGTTCGCGCAGTACATGTTGATCCATGAGCATGCCTGCACCGCCATTCCGGACGAGATGCCGCTCGACCGCGCCGCCCTGATCGGATGCGCCATCACCACGGGTATTGGCGCCGTAACTCATACAGCGGGTGTCGGATTGGGAGATATAGTAGCTGTGATCGGTTGCGGCGGTGTGGGACTAGCCGCGATCAATGGCGCGGCTATCGCTGGCGCTGCCCGCATCATCGCGATCGATCGCGTGCCGCTGAAACTCGAGATCGCCCGGAGTCTCGGTGCGACGGACCTGATCGATGCAACGCAGGCAGGCGTTGCCGAGCAAGTCATGGAGCTGACCCGAGGGGGTGTGCATCACAGCTTCGAAGCGATCGGTCTCAAGCAGACCGCAGAGCTGGCCGTCAAGGTACTGCGTCGGGGTGGAACCGCCACTCTCATCGGGCTGTTGGCTCCCGGGGTGCAAGTGGAGATAGCCGGGACGGCATTCCTGGAGGAGAAGCGGATCCAAGGGTCCTTCATGGGATCGAACCGGTTCCCGGTTGACATACCGCGCTACGTAACCCTTTACCTGCAGGGCCGGCTGAAGCTCGATGCAATGATTTCCCGACGCTTACCTCTGGAGCAGGTCAACGACGCGTTCGATGGAATGAAGCGTGGTGAGCTGGCGCGCTCGGTCGTCGTGTTTGAATCGGCGTAGCCGGCACTCCATTCGAGCGCACGTCAGGACACATCGCGAGGACCTTACCATGGCACTGCGTTTCGCCACCCCTGCCACTGAAGCCTATCGTTTTCCGCTGACCATTGGTCATCTGCTCGATGGCGTGCTCCTGCGGGCCGGGGACGAGGAGATTGTCTACAGGGACCAGGTGCGAATGACCTATCGTGATTTTCGCGGACGAATAGGCCGTCTGGCCTCTGCATTGACCGGGCTCGATGTCAGCGAGGGCACGGTAGTCGCAGTCATGGACTGGGACAGCCATCGTTACCTCGAATCCTACTTCGCGATTCCAATGATGGGGGCGGTGCTCGAAACCGTGAATGTCCGACTCGCTCCAGAGCAGATTCGCTATACGCTCGATCACGCGGAAGCGGAAGTCCTGTTTGTACACCACGACTTCTTTCCCCTCATCCGATCGCTGCTGCCGCAACTGCCCCACGTACGAAAGGTTGTGGCCATTCTCGACGGTTCGGCGGATGCTCTTCCAGATTTCGCCTGCGGCGAGTACGAGCGCCTTCTGGGCGCGGCATCGCCCGACTACGACTTCCGGGATTTTGACGAAAACGCATTGGCGACCACGTTCTACACCACCGGAACCACGGGCAATCCGAAAGGCGTCTGTTTCACTCACCGCCAGATCGTCTTGTTTGCCTTGGCAAACAATGCCCCCTTTGGGGTCACCCGCAACCGTGGGCTCGGACATGGGGAGGTTTACATGCCGATGACGCCCATGTTCCATGCTCATGCCTGGGGCATTCCTTACGTCGCCACGATGCTCGGGGTGAAACAAGTCTATCCCGGCCGGTACGACCCGGATCTGTTGGTGGACTTGAAGGTGCGTGAGGGTGTCACGTACTCGCATTGCGTCCCCACGATTGTTGAAATGGTGATGGCCGCCGCGGATCGGCGCGGTGTCGAGCTGGAGGGTTGGACCATAAAAGTAGGCGGTGCGGTCATGACCGGCGCCCTGTACAAGGCGGGCCGAAAACGCGGCATCAACCTGGTGACCGGATACGGCATGTCCGAAACCTGCCCCACTATCGCGGTTGCTCGCAGTAGACCTGGCGTTACGGATGACGACAGTGAGACTGCCGCGCTCACCGCCGCGGGTGTCACGATTCCACTCGTGTCGGCCCGTATTGTCGACGAAAAGATGCGACCGCTGCCAACGGACGGCAAGGCACAAGGCGAGCTCGTCGTCCGCGCACCCTGGCTGACCCCGTGTTATCTCGGTGATCGTCAGGAGTCGGATGAGCTGTGGCGCGGAGGTTGGTTGCATACTCGCGACGTGGCGACCCTCGATGAGCACGGCTACATTCGGATCCGTGACCGCCTCAAGGATGTCATCAAGACCGGAGGCGAATGGGTGAGCTCCATCGAGCTGGAAGAGCTGATCGCAGCGGTCGGTGGCGTCGCCCAGGTCGCCGTCATCGGTGTGCAAGATTTCCGCTGGGGCGAACGGCCCATTGCAGTCGTCAGCTTGAGCGAACCCGTGCCTGCTGAGGAGTTGTCGAGGCGCATCATCGACGCCTTGAAGGTAGCGGTTGCGGCAGGCCGCATCAACCGCTACGCGCTGGTCGACCGAATCGAGATCGTCGCAGCGTTGCCGCGGACCAGCGTCGGCAAGATCGACAAACGCGCGCTACGCGCGCGATTCTCACAAACAGTGGGCCACGCGTGATGGATCTGAGATTCAGCGAGGCCGAGCAACAGTTCCAAAGCGAGGTTCGAACCTTCCTGCGCGACCATTTGCCCCGCGGGCTCGCCGAGAAGGTCCGCAAAGGCGTTTACCTGACCCGGGCCGAGATGCAGCAGTGGCACGCCATTCTCAACGACCGCGGTTGGCTCGCGCCGCACTGGCCCGTACAGTGGGGCGGGCCGGGTTGGAACACCGTGCAGCGTTTCATTTTCGACACCGAGGCGGCGTTGGCCGGCGCTCCACGGACCGTGCCTTTCGGCATCAACATGTTGGGTCCGGTGCTGCTCCAATACGGATCCGACAGCCAGCGACGTCACTGGTTGCCCCGCATCCTGGACGGATCGGACTGGTGGTGCCAGGGGTTTTCAGAGCCGGGTGCCGGATCGGATCTGGCCGCACTGAAATGCGTTGCCACAAAGAGAGGCGACTGTTATGTCGTCAACGGCCAGAAGACCTGGACGACCCTCGGTCACTTCGCGAACCGGATGTTTTGCCTGGTACGTACCGCCGCGACGGTCAAGCGGCAGGACGGCATTTCGTTCCTGTTGGTCGACCTGGAAAGTTCCGGCGTCGACGTTCGTCCCATCGTTCTGCTCGATGGGCATCACGAGGTCAATGAGGTGTTCTTCTCGGACGTGCGCGTTCCGGCCGAAAATCTCGTGGGTGAGGAAAACCGGGGATGGACCTGCGCCAAGTACCTCCTCAGCTACGAGCGAACCAACATCGCCGGCATCGGCGCATCGCTCGCGGCGTTGCAATGGCTCCAACACCTCGTGACGAGGGCCGACGGAGCACGTCCGCCGCTGATTGAAAATCCTCACTTTGCCGCGCGCCTGGCGCGCGTGGAAATTGCCCTCGAGAACTTGAAGACCACGAACCTCCGATCCCTCGCAGCAGCGGAGCACGGCGTAAACGACTCGACCACCAGCTCGATGTTGAAAATCCTGGGAACCGAAGTGCGCCAGGAGATTGCAAGTCTCGCGCGCCGCGCGCTGGGGCCCGAGGCTCAGCCGTTGCTACCGATCATTCTGGAGGATGACCCGAGTGGCACTCGCGCGGGAGCCTCACCCGCGGCGCAGTATTTCAATCTGCGTAAACTCTCTATTTTTGGCGGCACGAACGAAATACAACGCGACATTATCGCGAAAGCTCTGCTGGGGTTCTAAGGCTCATGGATTTCAATGTGCAGGACGATCGGCAGCTCATGGCGGCTGCGTTGCAGAGGTTTCTCGCTGACCGGTATCCCATTCCCACTCGCAACGGGATTGCTTATTCAACCCAGGGTTTCAGCCCGCGGATGTGGCGGGATTTCGTCGATCTCGGTGTCGTTGGTGCGCTGTTCGATCCCGCGTGCGGGGGTCTCGGAGGAACGGGTTTCGACTTCGCCGCGCTCTTCGAGGCTCTGGGTGGCAGTCTGGTGGTCGAGCCCTTCCTGGGGGTGGCAATGGCGGGGCGCGCGCTGGTCGAAGCTGGCGGCCGGGAGGAGTTACTCGCCGCGGCGATCCAGGGAGAGGCCGTCCCGGTGTTTGCTCATGATGAGCCGCAAAGTGGCTACGGTGTAACCGAGGTCACCACACGGGCAAAGCGCACCGCGACCGGCTGGGTCCTGACAGGAAGGAAGGTGGTCGTACCCCAGATCGGGGCTGCGAGTCATATTCTGGTCACCGCACGAACCTCAGGGGAGCCCGGAGACCCATCGGGACTGTCGCTATTCCTCGTGCCGGTCCCGGCTGGTGGCCTGCGCGTCATGGACTATGGGTTGATCGACGGCGGACGCGCCGGCGATCTGAAGCTCGAGGGGGCCGAGGCGACGCTCCTGGGTCGAGAGGGCGAGGCCGTTGGGATCATCGAGGCCGCGCTCGCTGTCGGAACCGTGTGCCTGTGTTGGGAGGCGGTCGGAATCATGGAGCAGCTCAAGACCGCGACCGTCGAGTTTCTGCAAGCTCGCGTCCAGTTCGGTGCGAGCATTGGGCGCTTCCAAGCTTTGCGCCATCGTATCGTGACGTTGGCGATCGAAGTGGAGCAGACTCGCTCGGCGGCTATCAATGCCGCCACGGCGCTCGATCGAGCGCCCACGAGAGCTCAGCTCGATCGAGCGCTCTCAGCGGCCAAATATACCGTCGGCCGGGCGGGCACCCTGGTGGCCGAGGAAGCGATCCAGATGCACGGCGCCATCGGCATGACCTGGGAAACACCGGTTGCCCACTATGCCAAGCGACTCATCATGTTGGGACATCAGCTCGGCGACGAGGATTTCCACATGGCGCGCTATCTATCGTTGCGGTCGCATGCGGTTTGGGCACGCGCACCCGATACTCTCGGTTCACGCCTGGTTTAGACGATGAGCCGGACCTTGCGAAACCACTGTAGAGTGCGCTCGATCATTTCAGGCAACGGCCGGACGCGGAAATCCAACTCACGAATGGCCTTGCCACTATCAGCGGCTACCGCTGCACACAAGACGCGCGCGTGGTCCATGCTGAGTCTGGGGGACTGGCCGGTCGTGGCCGCGCGCGCTTCCTCGTCGTGTGCTTCACGAAGGATGTCCGCCGCGCTGCGCGGCTCTTCCGCGAAGGGCTTCCCCAGCTGGCGCGCGCAAACACTCATGAATTCGAGATAAGTTGCGTTGGTGCCGCCGAGCAGGTAGTGATGCCCCGTGCGCCCACGGTGCGCCGCGGCGATCATGGCCTCAGCTACATCGTCCACGTAGGCAAACGCTCCGCTTCCAGGGGGCGCTGCCCCCAACAACCCCCGGTCGATCTGCAGGAGAATCCTCGACCAGCCTTTGATATCTCCCGAACCCAGGACATTGGTGGGATTCACGATCACGGCATCCAACCCCTGGTCGCTGGCGCAGCGGATTTCCTCCTCCGCCCAGAACTTGGAGCGTTGATAGTTGATCGGCTCATCGACGCCACGGCGGGGTATGTCTTCACGCAGAAGTGGTGTGCGCAGACCCCAGACGGCATCGCTCGAACAGTGAACCAGCCGCCTGACTCCGGCGGCCAGGGCGGCTCGCGCGACGTTGCGTGTTCCCCCTACGTTCACCTCGTTCTGTGCCGCTTCCACTCCAGCGCGGTGGCTGATATCTGCCGCAACATGAAACACCGTGTCGCAATGGCCTGGAATGCCCTGCAGAACGGATTGGAAGTCGGTGATGTCCCCCGACACGTAGTGTGCTTCGAGACGATCCCGCGTTGGGAGGGTTCGACAGAGACAGACAATGTCCCAACCCGACTCGCGCAGCTTACGCACGAGGTGCCCGCCGATGAAGCCGGTCGCGCCGGTCACGAACGCTGTCGGCATGCTGTTGGCCTCCCGGCCCGGTGTGTCGAGGGTCCATTCATATCACGAGTTTTTTGGATGCAAAACAGATAAATGTCCATTTGTGACCAGAAAGACAGAATGCGAGAGTCCAGGTGGCAGGTAAATCGGGCCCCATCAACGTGCTTTCGATTTCCGTAACTCGTCAAAAGTCCGATTCTTGATTGACTATCGGCAGTGAGTGCCGCATTATTCTCAATCAATCGAGCGCGGAGACCTATCTCATGAGCGACGGCGACATCCGGCCGGAAGCCAAATTCCACGCCATGGTCGCTGGTACGGCCGAGGATTGGCAGATTATCGCCGCGGAATATCAGGTCTATACCCGGAAGTTTCCGGATCGAGTGTTGGCTCACATGGAGTTATTACGCGGTGACCGCGGGGGCTTTGCGGTGGACCGTCTCGAGCACTCCCTGCAAACCGCTACGCGTGCGTTACGCGCTGGGAGAGATGAGGAATATGTGGTATGCGCCCTGATCCATGACATTGGCGATACGCTCGGTCCGTACAACCATGCCGAGGTCGCCGCCGTCATCCTCAAGCCGTTCGTGTCCGAGCAAAATCACTGGATGGTGGACAAGCACGGCATCTTCCAGGGGTATTACTTTTTTCATTTCTCCGGGCGAGACCGGCATCTGCGCGAGCAATTCCGTGACCACCCCTACTTCGATTACACGCTGCAGTTCTGCGATCTTTACGACCAGAACTCATTCGATCCACACTACGACTCGCTGCCGCTCGAGTTCTTCGAGCCGATGTTGCGCCGGGTGCTTGCCACACCGAAGCACTCCATCTACCTGCGTCCCTCGACACAGAGCCCCGAAATGCCCGCGAGCGAATAGCACCGTATGGCGACGCCCCTGCGAAGCAAGCTGCGGGAACGGCCGGTCTGTATCAACGGCTGGTCCCTGCTGCCTACGGCGGCCGCGGCTGAGCTTCTCGCGCGCTGCGGATTCGACAGTATCACCCTGGATATGCAACACGGATTTCATGACTACGCTTCCGTAGTCGCCTGTCTGCAGGCGATGCATGCCTATGACGTCACCCCTCTCGTACGCGTTCCGTGGAACGAGCCCGCCATCCTCGGGAGAGTGTTGGACGCAGGCGCCTGGGGAATCATCTGTCCAATGATCAACACTGCCCGGGACGCATCGGCATTGACGAGCGCATGCCTCTATCCGCCAGTGGGGCAACGCTCGAACGGCCCGGTGCGAGCAGCCCTCTACGGCGGCTCGACGGCTTACCAGAACACGGCGAACCAGACGATTGTCCTCCTCCCCCAGATCGAGACCCGCGAAGCCGTTGCGAACATCGAGGGCATCCTGGACGTGGAGGGCGTCGGCGGAATCTATGTCGGACCGAGCGATATGGCGCTATCTCTCGGGTTATCGCCCGATCTCGACCGTGAGGAGCCGGAAATATTGGCTCTCTACGGCAGGCTCGTGGAGGCGACCGCCCGCCGCGGGCTCGTGGCGGGGATTCATAACGCGAGCCCCGACTATGCGCGGCGCATGATAGGCCTGGGCTTCACGCTCGTAACCGTCGCGAGCGACGGCGGCCTTCTCAGCGGCGGGGCCATCAAGGCGATCGAGCGCGCACGCGATACCGGTGCGCGCGGCAATCCGGGAGGGTGACATTACACAGAATCCCACAACACCCTGGCGCGGCGGCCCGCTGTCAGCTCTCGATAAGGGGGCCCCCGCAGAGGCGGCGCAAATCCCTCTGCAGGAGGTCGGAAACCACCACTGGAATATCCTGCGCGAGGACATTCCTTTGCCTGTTGCCGTCCTCAAGGACGAGGCTCTGCGCAGCAACAGTGCCTGGATGCGCCGATTTCTCGCGCTCACGGGAGCCCGGATCGCGCCCCACGGCAAGACCTCCATGGCACCCGCCTTGTTCGATCTGCAAATCCGCGACGGAGCGTGGGCGATCACACTCTCGACGCCCCACCAGATTCGCGTGGCCCGCCACTTCGGCTTCAACCGGATCTTTCTGGCCAACCAACTCGTTGGCCGCAGCGCGATCGAATACGTCTTCCGGGCACTCCAGACGGACCCGAGCCTCGAGCTCTATTGCCTGGTTGATTCCACCGCCCTGGTTAGCCAGCTCACGGCGGCGGCGCGCAGACTAGGCGCCAGACGTCAGCTCGATGTCCTGGTCGAGCTTGGATTCGACAATGGCCGCACCGGCTGCCGAACCAACGCGCAGGCGCTGTCGGTAGCCAGGGCGGTGGCTGAGTCGGAGCACCTGCGCCTGTGCGGGGTGGAGGGTTTCGAGGGCCTCATCCGCGGCCCGACGCCGCAGGAGCGCCTGCAGGCCACCGATGCGTTTCTGACACGCATCGTCGAGGTCGCGCAGGAATGCTCGGCCGCAGGCCTGTTCGGCGGCGCAGAGATCCTTCTGAGTGCCGGGGGCTCCGCCTATTTCGACCGGGTTGTTGAAAAGCTCTCACTTGCGAGTCTGAGTAAGCCCTTTGCCGTGGTCATCCGCAGCGGCTGTTACCTTACCCTCGACTCGTTGATGTACAAGCGCGCATTTGCGAGTCTCAGTGCGCGAGCGCCCCACCTGGCGGAACAACTTGGCGAGCTGCGCCCGGCCCTGGAAGTGTGGGCTTACGTGCAGTCCCGCCCGGAGCAGTGCCTGGTGCTCGCCTCGCTAGGCAAACGAGACGTCTCTTACGACGATATGCCGTTGCCGCTCGCCTGGTTCCGCCCCGGCTTCGCGTCGGCGCCTTCCCCATTGCTTCCAGGGCACGAGGTGGTCAGACTCGATGACCAACACTGTTACCTCACAGTCCCCGCGGAATCCCCCTTGCAGGTGGGCGACATGATCGGCCTGGGGGTCTCGCACCCGTGCCTGACATTCGACAAGTGGCGCGTGTTACACAGGGTCGATGACTCCTACAACGTGCTCGACTCCATCCGCACGTTTTTTTAGGGCGGCTGACTTGTTACCGGAAGACACGCTCGATCCTGACATCCCCCTCATCGATGCCCATCACCACTTGTGGGATCATCCCGGACAGCGTTACCTGTTCGAAGACTATCTGCGCGACATTGGTACGGGACATCGCATCGTGGCGACGGTGTTCGTGCAATGCCGGGCGATGTATCGATGCGACGGACCCGTCGAAATGCGGCCCGTCGGCGAAACGGAGTTCGCCAACGGCGTGGCGGCGATGAGCGCGAGCGGTATTTACGGCGACGCCCGGGTGTGTGCGGCGATCGTCGGTTTCGCGGACCTGCGGCTGGGAGCCGGGGTCGAGGCCGTTCTGGATGCGCAACTACGTGCGGGAAACGGGCGATTACGCGGGATTCGGCAGATCTCGGCGTGGGATCCCGACCCTCTGCTGAACTATCCGGCGAACGCGACGCACCCGCAGTTGCTCGGTGACCGTAGGTTCCGAGAGGGCTTCGCACGCCTGGCGGAACGGGGATTGTCCTTCGACGCCTGGCTCTTTTCCCCTCAAATAGATGAATTGACGGCGCTCGCCCGGGCATTCCCCGAGACCCTCATCGTGCTGGATCACCTGGGATCACCTCCGGGACTGGGCCGCTATGCGGGACGGCGCCGTGAGGTCTTCGACACCTGGAAGGCGGCGATCCGGCAACTCGCGACATGTGCGAACGTCCGCATCAAGCTGGGAGGCCTGGCTCAGGACTTCAATGGGTTCGGCTGGTCTGCGCGGCTTGCACCGCCGGGCTCGCACGAGTTGGCGCAGTGTTGGCGGCCTTACTTCGAAACCTGCATCGAGGCTTTTACACCGGCCCGCTGCATGTTTGAAAGCAACTTCCCGGTCGACAAGGTCTCCTGCGGCTACGGTACGTTCTGGAACGCCTGCAAGCGTATAGGTTCTGACTACAACGAAGGCGAGCGCCAGGAGCTGTTCGCCGGTACGGCCGCCAGAACCTACCGTATCCCACTTCCAAGGAGCTGAGCGAGGCCAGAGGCTCGTCCCATGAACCTTCCCGGCGATTACGCGACGGCCAACCTCCAGGTGTATCTGTTGCGCTCCCTGGCGGCCCTGGCCACGCAGGCCGGTATCGATCCGGAGCGGTTGTGCATGGGGCTGGGTTTCAATCTGGCGGATCTGTCGGATCCGCGCTCGCGTGTCTCCTTCCGGCAGGCAAGCGCGATGATCAGGCGCGCCGTGCGGATGATACCCGACCACGGCCTGGGCCTAAGACTTGGGATGAGCTCGACCATCGCCTCGTTCGGCCTGGTGGGCTACGCGATGTTGACCAGCCCCACCTTCGGGGAGGCCGTATCCCTGGGCGTGCGTCTGCAGAATGACGCCGGCTCGCTGTTACAACTGGATCTGCGGCGCCAGGGGCAAATGCTTTCGACCTATGCGGCCAGCCGCTATGACGAGCCTGACATCCAGGTGTTCCTGGTCGAGGAGGCGTTCAGCAGCTTTCTGCGCATCGCGCAGGGGCTCGTGGGGAACCAGTTCCATCCGGCGGGTATCGATCTGACTTATGAGAAGCCGTCCTACGCAAAACGCTATGAGCAGATCTTCCGCTGCCCGGTCCGCTTCCTAGAGAAGGACAACGTCTTCTATTGGCACGACCAGTGGGCCGAGCGCCCGCTGCCTACCTACGATCCGCTGAGCCACCGGCAGGCGTTGGAGCTTTTCGCGTTCAACACGCCGGCGCAGCCACCGGCGTCCGATCTGCTCGAGTCGATCGAGCGCATCATACGCCGCAATCTGCGTGATCCGCCGCAGCTTGCCGCTGTTGCCACCGCGTTGTGCCTGAGTCCGAGAACGCTCAGGCGCCGCCTGGCGCAAGGCGCGTGCTCCTATCAAACTCTGCTCGACACTGCCCGCAAGGATCGCGCCCTGGCCCTGCTGAGAAATCCCAGCCTCAGCCTCGATCGAATTGCCGCCGAGGTCGGCTTTGCCGACGTCCGCAACTTCCGGCGCGCCTTCAAGCGCTGGACGGGCCAAGGGCCGCGCCAATTCCGTAGCTGACACCGGGGCCGGCGGCCTCGAGCCGCCGCAGCGCGCCCGCCACCAACGCTCGCTCATCGATATTCGAGGGATGGAAGTGCGCTGCGAAAAACATCCAATACTGGCGCCAACAAGTCCTCAGGAGTCCACGCCGCCCGAACAGGAACCGCATGCCCGAGCGGAACGCCGGCCAGCGTGCCGCCCCGCTCCGCGCCAGCATGTAGCGGATGTGGGGTCCGATATAACGGAGCCAGAATTCCCAGGTCACCAACAGCAGCACTTTCCTCAGCTCCGAGCGGGAGCCGCCCGCAGCCATGTAGACATCGAACGCCACGCACTTGTGCTCGATCTCCTCGATGGCGTGCCATCTCCACATGTCGGCAATCGCCCTATCAGCCCCCTCGAACCAACTGCTCTCGGTGAGGATCCCATGTGCGATCGTTGCCGTGAGGTGCTCGTAGGCGACCGTGCTGGCCAGCCAGGTGAGGGGCGGGAGGTTGAGATCGGCGGCCGAGCTGTCTTTCACAGACTTCTCCAGGTGAGCAAGGTCGTAACCCCGCGCTCGGCACAATTCCTGGTTGAAGCGCAGATGTTCCCGGCGGTGCACGCTTTCCTGCGCCGTGAAGCCGCGGACGTCAGCCTTCAGCTTCGGATCGGTGATCCGGTCCTGATGCGCGAGAACACTGTCGATGAACGACTTCTCGCCTTCTGGAAACAGGATCGACATGGCGTTGAAGAACGCCGTGCGAAAGGCATCCTTTCCGTTCCAGTCCTCTGCCAGCGCTTCAGCCGCGCGGGCGAAGCGAAAATCCCGGGGTTTGATTGCCGCGTTCTCTGTTTGCATCACGAGATCCTCGCGCGCCACGGGCCAATTCGCCGCGGTACCGGCGAAGAATAGGTCCCGGGAAGCCCGCTCTCGAGGTCCTATCCGGCCAAGCCGGGAGCCCGCGCGGCCACCGGCATGGCCGTTTCGGACATCGAAGTGGGCCGCTCCAGCCCCGGCTTTCGTGGCGGTGGAGGCCTAATCTGCACCTGTGTATCCGAGCAGAGAGAAAACCGTATGTCCACACGACGGCTGGAGCGCCAGGTCGCTCTCATCACCGGGGGTTGCTCCGGCATTGGCCTCGCCACCGCGGAGTTGTTCCTGGCCGAAGGTGCGAGTGTCGTCGTAGCTGACATCCAGGCCGAAAAGGGCGCGAGCCTCGAGCAACGCTTCCCCGATCGGCTGCGTTTCGTACACTGTGATGTCACGAAGGAGGCGGATATCGGGGCGGCCGTCGCGATAGCAGCCCGGTCTTTCGGGGGACTCGACGTTCTCTGCAACAATGCCGGCACCGGCGGAACCGATGCCAACCTCATCGACCTGGACGCTGCAGTGTGGGACGAGGCCTTTGCCGTGTTGCTGCGAGCTGTGGTGCTGGGAATGAAGCACGCGGTTCCCCTGATGCTCGCGCGGGGCAGCGGGTCCATCATCAACACGGCATCGGTGGCGGGGTTGCAGGCGGGGTGGGCCCCCCTCGCATACTCGACGGCCAAGGCGGCTGTCATTCACCTCACTCGCCTCGCGGCCGCGGAGTTGTCGCCGCGGAAAATTCGAGTCAACGCGATCTGCCCCGGTCTCATTGCAACATCCATTTTCGGCGCCGCCATGGGACTGTCACGTGACGAAGCGGATCGCACCGCGCTGCGTATTCGCGAGTCAGCATCGGGCTTTCAGCCGATCCCCAAGCCCGGGTTGCCGCAAGATGTGGCCCAGGCCGCTTTGTACCTCGCTTCCGAAGCCAGCGCCTTCGTCAGCGGTACGCACCTGATCGTCGACGGAGGCATCACCGTCGGACCGCGCCACTCCTGGAGCAGCGAGCCGCAACCCTCCCTGCTCGAAGCGATGGGACTCTCCGGCGAGCCCCGGTGAACGCCATGGCGGCTGCAATAGACACGTACCGGTTCGATGTGTTGATTGTTGGAGCGGGACTGTCCGGAATCGGCGCCGCGTACTGGCTGCAGACCCGATGCCCGGCCAGGCGGTACGCCATCCTGGAGGCCCGCGATGCGATCGGCGGAACCTGGAACCTCTTCAGATATCCGGGTATCCGCTCCGATTCAGACATGTACACGTTGGGCTATGCCTTCCGACCGTGGGCCGGGAACCAAGCCATCGCCGATGGCGCCACCATTGCGAAGTACATTCGCGACACCGCGAGTGAGTACGGCATCGACAAACACATCAGGTTTGCCCACCGGGTGTTACGGGCGGCGTGGTCCTCACTGGATCAAGCCTGGTCGGTTGAGGTCCAGTGTACCGGCGCCGCCCGCCCGGTGGGATTTATCTGCAATTTCCTCTACATGTGTACGGGCTACTACGACTACGCGAGTGGCTATACCCCCTCTTTCCCGGGCACGGAGCGCTTTCACGGTCGCATCATCCATCCGCAGAAATGGCCGCAAGACCTCGATTGCACAGGCCAACGGGTTGTAGTGATCGGTAGCGGAGCGACCGCCGTAACGCTGGCTCCCGCGCTCGCCAAGGTCGCCGCACATGTCACCCTGCTGCAGCGATCACCGACCTACATTTTGTCGGAGCCTTCCCAAGACAAGCTCGCCGCCGCCGCGCGCGCTTACCTTTCACCCAAGATCGCCTACGGACTGATCCGGTGGCGCAACATCCTCACCGGCCTGTACCAGTACCGCCTTGCACGGCGGCGTCCCGAGAAGGTGAAACGATACCTCCTTGAGAAGGTACGCGCGGAGCTGGGTGAGGACTACGACATGGCGACCCATTTCACACCTCGGTACAACCCCTGGGATCAGCGGCTGTGCCTGGTGCCGGATTCCGATTTGTTCAAAGCCATCAAGACCGGCCGTGTTGACGTCGTGACAGACGGGATCCTCACCTTTACGCCGACCGGCCTCAAGTTGACCAGCGGCCGCGAGTTGCCCGCGGACCTCGTCATCACCGCCACCGGCTTGAAAATGCAACTCCTGAGCGGCATCGAGCTCAGTGTCGATGGCACCCGTGTGAGCCTGGCGGACACTACGAGCTACAAGGGAGTGATGTACAGCGGCGTGCCCAACCTGGCAACGGCATTCGGCTACATCAATGCATCCTGGACGTTGAAGTGCGATCTAACGGCGCAATACGTGTGCCGGCTGCTGAACCATATGAGCCGCCGCGGCTTTGCCTCTTGCGTCCCGGGCACGCCCGATGCCACCGTGGCCGCAGAACCGTGGCTCGAGCTCAACTCAGGCTACGTGCAGCGAGCGTTAGGCCAGCTTCCGCGGCAGGGCTCGAGGCGCCCCTGGAAGCTGTATCAGAACTATCTGTTGGATCTGTTCACGCTCAGGTTCGGGAGCGTTGCCGACGGCGTCATGAGATTTGTGCGAGCCGCTTCAGCGCGGCCAGCGCTCGCAGCAGCACCACCTGGGCCGCCGGAAGAGCCCCCCGCATGTTGAAACAGCCGTGTACCATGCCTTCGATGTTGAGGTGCTCGACGCGAGTGCCGCTGGCGCGCAAGGCATCGGCATAGGCGATGCCCTGATCCCGAAGGGGGTCCAGGTCGGCGGTCACGATCGCCGCCGGAGGCAGGCGCGTGAGATCTCCATACAACGGCGAGAGGCGGGGGTCGCGGAGGTCGGCATGCCGGGGCACAAAGTGTCCCGCGAACCAGTTGATGTCCTCCAGCTCCAGCATGAACCCGTGCGCGAATTCCTGCAGGGAGCCACCGGTAGCCGTCAAATCGGTGCCCGGGTAGAGGAGCAACTGGCCGGCCAGCCGCTCGCGATAATGCTGCGCGATGCAGGCTGCCAGAGTGCCGCCGGCGCTATCGCCACCGACCAGAACACGGGAGCAATGGCCGAGATCCGCCCTGTCAGCGAGGATTGCGCCCATGACGGCGTGGCAGTCTTCATGAGCGGCGGGAAAGCGCTCTTCCGGCGCCAATCGATACTCGACTGACACGGTCAGCATCGCAAGGGATGCGCTGATGGTGGCGGCCAGACTGTCCGCGGACTGCAGGTCGCCGATCACAAAGCCTCCGCCGTGATGAAAGACAAACACGTCGCCGGTTGTCGCGTGTTCCGGTCTGTAGATGCGGCATGGAACCCCCGCGATTGCGCGAGACTGCACGGGAACCGGCGGTGGGGGCAGGTCGAGAGCATTCACCAGTTCCCGAAACTGAGCGCGCGCGCGCGACACCGGCATGGCACTGAGTGGGCTGGACGGCTGTGCGCTCAACTGTTCCAGGAGCGCTTGAACTTGTGGCAATACCTGTCCCATAGGGCTCATTCTAGAACCCTCCGCAGCCCCGGCCGGGGCCGAAGCGGCCACTACGGGGGCGGCGGCGGCCTCAGGGGCAACACCTCGGGGAGGAACGTGCGGCAATAGGCCAACCCCGCAATACGAGCTTCGCTCGCAAGCTCGTCAGTGATGCTTCCGTGGCGTGAGTAGGACGTCATGAATATGCCGTCCCAGATCGAGATCAGCACGATGTACTTCTGCCGATGACTCGGCAGATACGGCATCTCCACGTACTCATTCATCCATGCGAACGAGTCGGATGAGACGCGATCCACGTTCTCATCGTCCAACCGGCGAATGGCAGCGCTGTTGCCGCTCAGAAACAAGCGGCGATACGCCGGGTTCTCGTTGAGATACGCCACCGCACGATGGAATCTCAGGTCGACGAGATCCGGCCAATTATGAATAGTGGAGCGATCGAACGGGCGATTGATGTAGGCGCTTTGCTCCGCGAGGTAGCGTCGCCCGAGGGCGAGGAAGGCAGACTCGGTAGTGGGTAGAAAGTGGTAGGCCGAGGTGGGCCGTACCTTCGCCCGCTTGGCGATGTCGTAGATCCCGATCTCACTGAAATCCCGTTCGATCAACAGGTCCCGGGTGGCATCGAGGAGCGCGTTGAACCGTTTGCGACTGCGCTCCTGGGAAGGCATGCGCGCCACGGGCAGGCGCACCACACGTGCTTTCGCGTTCTTCATCGCCTCGCATTGTCGCACGGATGCACTTTCGGATAAACGTCGAGTCCCGCGCGCGAACCGGGGCCCGACCCGACGGCGCCTCACTTGCCCGGCTTGATTCCGACAACCCGTCAAATATCGATTTTCTGATTGACGACGACATAGAGGTCGGACAATATGGTCTTACGAGGATGACAAAAAGGCCTACGGGCGCAGGATCGTGACGCGCGGCGGATCGTAGGTGGCTCATGGGGTCGCGCCAGATTTATCGACGTATGTCGACTTTTTGGGGACCGGAGCACCAGGCGATACCCGCACCAACAGGCTGCAACTCGGGGGCCTAATGAGCATTCGGTCAGTTCGATACGTACGCCGCGGCCTGGCTGCCGCCGCTCTTGCCGGGGTAATCAGCGGCCGGAGCACTCCCGTGCTCGCGCAATCCACTGTGGCGGCGGGCCCGGAAGACGCCTCGCCGGCCCTGCAGGAGATCGTGGTGACCGCGCAGCGTCGCAGCGAAAGCATTCAGAACGTCTCCCAAACCATCACGGCTTTCTCGGCCCAGTCGCTCAATGACCTGGGAGTGAAGTCCACCTCTGACCTCAGTCCCATCACGCCGAACATCATGATTGCGATGCCCGGAGGCGCGGGCAACCAGCCGCTCATTGTCATTCGTGGCATTGGCTCGAACGACACGAATACGAACAACGCGGGCCCGGCGGGCGTGTATGTCGATGAAATTTACCTCAGCTCGCCCTCCTCCCAGTCTTTCGCGACATTCGATCTCGAGCGGGTCGAGGTGCTCAAGGGACCCCAAGGCACCTTGTACGGCCGCAATTCCAGTGCCGGCGCCATCAATTTCATCAGCGCCAAGCCGACTGATACGCCCGAGGCTGATTTCCACGCCGAGTACAGTTCCTTCAACACGGTCAATCTCGAGGGCGCCGCCGGCGGCCCGCTCGCCTCCGGGCTCGATGGACGCGCGGCCTTTGTCGTCAACGAGTCCGATGGCTATTTCCACAATACCTACACCGGCACGAGCGAGAACGGCGCCAACAACTACGCGCTACGCTTCGCGCTCCAATGGAAGCCCCTGGATGCTCTGAAGCTGTTGTTCAACGTCCATGGCGGCCAGGTAGACAACCGCCCGACGGAATACCGTCACATCGGTGATTTCGTCCCGGGCACGCAGTCGGCGCAGGTGCCGACACAGTGCTCGGCGAGCGCCGCGAACGCCGGCGAGTGTGTCGACATCTACGGTGTCGGGACGCCAAATAATTTCTACAGTGGCGCGTTCTCGCGGCGAGAGCACTTGAAGGTCAACAGCGCCGGGTCCTACTTACGCGCGGACTACACCCTCGGCAATCTCACACTGACATCTCTGACGGCCTTCGAGCATCTCGACAAGGTCCATCCGGAAGACACCGACGCGACCGCGAACAAGATGCTGGATATCACCTTTCACGTGCGGAGCAACACGTTCACGCAAGAGCTCCGCGCGGCGCAGTCAATGGAGAAATACAACTGGGTAGCAGGCTTGTACTATCTGCACGAAGACCTGCATCAGAACCAGCCTTTGGGTGTGTTTCTGGACTTCGATCAGTATGGCGGCTTCGGTATTCCCGCGGGCCCCGGGGCAGGGGATGGCATCGCACAGATGGCCTATGACCAAAGCCATCAGGTCACCGACGCCTATGCGGCCTACGGGCAGGGAGATTACTTCCTCACCAGCGCACTGAAGCTCACGCTCGGCGCGCGCATGACGTACGAGTCGCGCAGCTTCAGCTATGACGGCTCGTATCAGAATCAGGTCGGGGGCGAGGGGGTGTTCGGGCCGGTCGTTCCGGTCATCAGCGCCACCGAGCGCCTGAATAACTCCAACTTCTCGTGGCGTACCGGGCTCGACTATCACTTTACATCGGACGTTCACGCCTATGTCAACGTCGCGACGGGCTTCAAGAGCGGTGATTTCAACGGCGGCTTTCTCAGTACGGTGCCTGCACAGACGCTCCTGCAATTACAGCCGGTTGCGCCGGAAAAAGTGACGTCCTACGAGGTCGGCATCAAGTCGGCACTGTTCGGGAATCACCTGGTGGCGAACCTGGCGGCCTTCTACAACCGCTACGACGACATGCAGGTCTTCGTGCTCGTGCCGAGCGGGCCCCAGGGCAACGATACACCGGTCAACGTCCTGGCAAACGCCCGCAAGGCTCATACGGAAGGACTGGATGCCGAAATCATCGCTCGGCCGGTCGCAGCCCTGACGGCCACGTTCAATGTGGGCCTGCTACGGACCCGGATCGACAGCTTCGTGGCCAACGTCGACCCGACGCAGCCGAACTACTCTGGCAACGAGCTGCCGTTCGCTCCGCACGTGTCCTTTTCGGGGGTGCTGAATTATCGTTT
Organism: uncultured Steroidobacteraceae bacterium; assembly: GCA_964400085.1. Taxonomy (GTDB): domain Bacteria; phylum Pseudomonadota; class Gammaproteobacteria; order Steroidobacterales; family Steroidobacteraceae; genus 13-2-20CM-66-19. Next base: position 28,833 of record CAYNTW010000005.1, read on the forward strand.
GCCGGTCGGGTCGGGCAACGTGGATCTGCAGGTGAGCGCGAGCTACAAGGCATTCCAGTTCTTCGATATCACCGAGGATCCCTACATCACACAAGCCGGCTACTGGCTGGAGAACGTCCGCGCGGCCTACTCGTTGTCCGGCGGGCACTGGGAGCTCGCGGCTTTCGTGCGCAATCTCAGCAACAAACAATACTACGTGGACAAGTTCGATCTCACGAGCCCCTGGGGCTACATTCAAGGCGTGACCGGCGTACCGCGGTCGTTCGGTGGCGAGGTGAACTATCGCTTCTGAGCCGGAAGGAAAGCTGACAGTGCCCCCCACCCAAGTGCTCGAGCTCGCGGAACGCTTCTTCCGTGCGACTTTCGCCGGCGACGCGGCGGCCGCACGCAAGTTTTACGCTCCGGATGCCGTCATCTGGCACAACACAGATCGCGTCGAGATCGGGGTAGAAGAGAACATGCGGATCATCGAGTGGTTTGCCCGCATTCTTCCCGATCAGAAGTGCAAGGTCATACGGCGCGAGGTGCTGTCCGATGGATTCCTGCAACAGGATGTTCTCGAGGCCACTCTCCCCGATGGCAGCAGGTTCACCCAGACCTCGTGTGTGATTGTCAGAATGCGGGACGGCCTGATCGTTCGTCTCGACGAATACGTCGATTCCGCCGAAATCGAGCCGCTGCGGCGGTTCGGCCTGCAAACGCCCCGTCCGGGGGCGGACACCAGGGGCTTTGTCGCTGGAGGCGTGGTGCCTGGAACGCAACACACCGCGGGCCCTACCGCCAGGTTGGCGGAGTTGGGAATTGTCCTGCCGGCCCCTCGGGCATCGGTCGCGAATTATGTACCCGCCGTCCGGGCAGGACGGTTACTGTTCGTCTCAGGTCAGGGACCCGTGAGTGCGGATGGGACACGGCACACCGGCAAAGTTGGGGCGGAAGTCAGCCTCGAGCAGGCTTACGAGCACGCCCGGATCACCGGTTTGAACCTGCTCGCGGCAGTACAACAGGCATTGGGCACTCTGGAGCAGGTCGGGCGCATCGTGAAAGTCCTCGGCATGGTCAACGCGGCCCCGTCATTTACGCAACACCCTAAGGTGATAGACGGGTGCTCCGACCTGCTCGTCGACGTTTTCGGCGCCGAGGTCGGCCGGCACGCGCGTTCGGCTGTGGGGGTGGGGTCGCTGCCGGGACATATCACCGTCGAGATCGAGCTGGTGGTGCACGTACGGGACTGACCCGCGGCGCCCGGCGGGCGGGCGGGGATGCGAGCAACGCAAGTCACGTCGCGCAACTTGACCTTGGCGAAGTTCGGAAGTTTCGTTGCCTCCCTCGCCGCAGGAATGGCCCTGGTTGCGGCGATCGGCTACGCGCTTTGGTTGATCATCGGCACGCTTTGACGCACGCCCTATCGAACTCGGAGCTCCTTCACCTTCAATGACTTCCAAGTCAAAATCGAGCCCCGCTACCAATTTGTCGGATCAATAACTTACAAGAATAAGCTCGAAAGGACTCCGGGACTGACCCTCCCCTCATACGCCAAAACCGCTCGTCCGAGCGATGCGCGGTTGCGCGCACAACTCATCCGAGGCTGCAGCTGATAGGCTGGGCTTCGCGTTACATCGAAAAGCTGCGCGCCGGCGAGACGGTTTCGTTTCGACCGCATAGCCAGTCCATGACCGGACGTATCGAGTCCGGACAACTGTGTACCATCGTGCCGATCGATCCGGCGGAGTTGGAAGTTGGGGATCTCGTGTTGTGCAAGGTTGCGGGGAATGAGTACTTGCACATCGTCAAGGCCATTGACCATGGCCGCTACCAGATCGGCAACAATCGCGGGTTCATCAATGGCTGGACCGGACCGGAGTGCATCTATGGCAAGTGTGTGAAGGTTGAGTCATGAACTGCGAGATAACCAAGCAAAGCGGCCACGGAACACGTTCGCCCTCACCGTCGTGAACGCCAAACCAAGCCCGTGCCGTTCTAGGGGCAAAGATCGAATCTCACTGCGATACCAATTTCATCGGCAACGAAATGTTGACCCACTTACCAGCAGAGTTGCGACCATCTTTCAGCTTCGAGGCGGCTCGATACTCGCGGAGCGTGTCGCGTGCTTCTGTTTCGAGATGCACTTGTTCGGACTTCCCGAGCAGCTGCTGTGGCTCTTCCGAGGTGACCTGGTACTGAACGCAGATAATCGAGCCGTCCCCCTGAATCTGGCAGGTCGCTGTGACCGTCGCACGGACATAGCGTTCCGTTGGCGGAGTGGTACTCACGTTGACGATCCACAAGCGGGAATCTTTGTGCAGCCATTCGATGGTGGACACATCGATATCGGGCTTGTTTGGGGCGACGATTCCCAATCGTTCCGACGGCAAGAGGCGAAATGTGATGGCGGCGTAAAGCGGCACAGGATTGCCGGGCTGCAGTGCTTCTGAGTCGTAGCGCATCGCGCCCATACGGCGTTGTATTGCCTGGATCGCGCCCGCCGACACTTTCGAATCGATCGAACATTTCTTCAGAGCGCCACGGATACGGTCAATTAGGCACCGTGCTGGCACGACCACGCCATCGGTCGGCAGATCCACGCCCTCGAGGCTCTCGTGCAACATTGCAATTGAAGGCATAGCGACGGGCCGCAGTTGCTCCACCGAAATTTCTTCGCTTTCGGGAGCGCCGCCCTTGCTCTTGAAGACGATGCTCGAATGGCATATCGACTTCTGGCCCGCGGGCGCATCCGCCGCGAAGTAGACCTTGATATTGATTTCAACAGCTGCCGCGCCGGCAGTGTTCGCCGACCGGGCAAGCCATTGAGACCAGCCAGGAATTTCACTCCGAGCCCATAACAGCTGCGATCGACGTCCGATCTTTACCGCGCTGTTATAGTAACGAAATCCCTGCTCTTTCGGCGCCGCATCGGGCGCGAATGCTCCATACCGATCCTCCAGCTCCGCGACAAGCACCCCGGCGCGCTCCGCGCATTCAGCTTCATCCTGCACCTGGCTCGCGTGCCGAAGGCTCATCTCGTAACTGCCATAGTAGCCAGGCGCCATCCTGATATCGTACACAAAGCCGAACATCTCGACGGCTGCAGGAGCGCTGATGAACCTTGATTTATCAACCGGATCGACGGTCACATCGGTCCAGGCAAGATGGGGTGCCGCCGCACGCGCCTCAGCGAAAGTCATGCCCATTTGGAACGGGCCAATACTCACTGACATTGGCGGGGCTGGTACCGAGGGCTGTGCGACAGCCTGGGAGATCATAGCGATTGCGATCAGCAAACCGATCCTACTTGCAGATCCTTGTGTTTTGGTTGTCATTGTGCCTGCGAAGATACCGGAGGTCCTACCTTTTCCACAAGGAACCGCCCGTCGCGGCACCCATCAAGACATCGACGTACGAAACCGGCTTCGTGGCGGCCACCTGAGGGCGCCGGGCAGTTCCTTCGGGGCAAATACAAAATGCAACACGCACCTCGCGCCATCGGTTAAGACTTTTGACGAGGCGTGAAGTAGCAAGGGCTTCATTAACATTGCCCCGCCGCGTGGGACTTCGACGCAAACCTCGCCTCGGTCGTCCTTTGCCCGAATCGCCTCTGCGGTTGTCAAACGCCCCAATCGATGAGATCCCGGTACAACACGAAGGGCACCGTTTCGTTCGTTGCAATCGTCGAGATGGAGGCGCAGCGCCAGCACGCTATCCAGTACGGAGACTGGCGGTTGGACGAACAATTCGCCTTCCTTTTCCGACCAACCTTGACATCCGGGGCTGTCCACACGCTCGGCGACGGGAATGCTCAGATCCTGATGAAGCGAGACCAGCCAGTTACTCTCGATTGACTTTACGAACAACGTGCATTGGACGGGGATGACTTCGGTTGAGAGAATTCCGCACAGTCGCTCATCGTGCAGCAGGCGCACGGCGAGTGCGCGACACCAGGGAAGCTCGATCAAACGCCGCGTGCCGGCACGATCGCAAACGAGACCATCAGCGAATCGAGCGATCTCACCCAGCTCCGCACCATTGACCAAATCGGCGATGACGGCATACCCCGCCTCGTTCAATTGGCTTCCATAACCGGCCATTTGTTCGGTGCCCGCCAAATCTCGCCCATTCTGGACGAGTCCGTTGGCAGCGGCTGCTCCGACAGCGGTCATAACAAGTCGCTCCTGTTAGCCTTCAGCTAGTTGAGAGTCACCGCGTAAAGCGACTGGGCTTGAGACACACATTCGGCGACGGCGGCTGTGTCGAGCAACCGCTTTATGGTCTCCCTGGCAGGCGTGATCTGCTCAAGGCTTGTGCCGACTAAGTTCTGTAAGCCCATCCTCATCCCCTACCAGGAAGATCTTTTTCTTCGACATAACATCCGCGACGAATCGGTTGCGCTCCTTCACCTTCGCCTGCCATTCCCGCGTCGAGAAGACTTTTGGATTGATTTCCCGCGCAAGCTGCTGCTGTGCTGGGTGAAGCGCATCCACTACTGTCCCAAAGTCCACTGAGCCGATGATCATCAAGTCGACGTCACTTCCCTGGCCCTCCGTTCCACGCGCGAGCGATCCAAAGATGAACGCCGACTCGATACGATCGGTGATCGGCTCGAGCGCCTCGACGACCACGTCGGCCAGCCCCGACGTCTTGCGTAAAATACCGGCCAGCTCCTCGAAAATTGGAGACTGCCGATTCGCGCTATAGACGAGCTGGTTACCCCGGCGCTCACAATTGAGCAACCCGACCTCGGCCAAACGCTTCAGCTCGCGGGTAAGCGTCCCGGCCGGCAAACCTGTCCGACGAGCTATCTCGCGGCCATGAAGTGGCTCCTCGGGGTGAAGCATGAGCATCCCGAGGACTCGGCGGCGGTAGCCGGGAAACAGGACGGCGGACAAAGACTGATGCATAATCTGCATCGATTGTCGCCTTTTTTGCATCACCCTGCAAGTACGCGCGCAACGCCCTAGTAGTGTGTATCCGGTGGCCGTGCCCCGGACCGCTCCGTCCGGAATCAGGCCCGATCAACTTCCGCCCCCAGACTTCATCGGAATCCAACGATACAAAACGTCGCACGCCTCAATCACCTATCTGTTTGTTTGTCCGAAGGTGGCCCATCCGATCTCTTGGATGACGTGGCCTTCTGCCACTTGAGACAACATTGCTTTCGCTCGCCGAATTCGTTCCCGTTTGATTTGTGCAATTTTCGTTCGCCAGATGTGTTTCATTTACGTCCGGCGTTGACAGCTGTGTCGCTATCGTTCCATGCGGTCAACTCTTCGCTGCCCGATAGCGCTGTCCTTGTGGTGCGGGGCGTGAAAACCACCACGAGCTACAGGGCGCGTGATTTGCACACAAGGAGGACTCTGGAGCCGAATACTCCCAGGCGATGCGAAAGCGCATTCTTCTTGTCAGGCTCAGCTGCGCTGAGGCACAATTCGTACGTTCAGGGGAGTGGCTGGAAATTGGCTTTGCAGTGAGGCTCGGGTTCCCCCTCTGAAGGGCAACAACAATACGACGCCAGTGTACGTGCCTCTTGGGCGTGCGCCCAGTTCAACGTTCTGATGAGAATTCTCCGGCTATGCAAACAGACCAATCGGTCAACATTTTTATCTTGGCCATTAGAACGACGCTACCATGGCTGATATTGCTTATGCTTCCCGCCTGTGGAGGAGGAGGATCAGAGAGCAACAACGGCGCATCGAATGGTGGCAGTGTCGTCCTGCAGGCGATCACAATCACTCCGACGAACTCGACATTGGTGTTCGGAAGGACTCTGCAGCTAGTGGCAACGGGCACGTACTCGGACGGAACCACTCGTGATATCTCGTCAAGTGTGACTTGGGCTTCGACCAAGTCATCGATGATCGAACTCAGCGCATCTGGTCTGGTGACTGCGGTAACGACAGGTACCTCGACGGTGGTCGCGATGTCAGTCACAGGCACAGTCCAGGGGAGTACCACCGTGGTTGTAATCCCAGGTACCGCTACTGAATCGATCCTACACGCGTTTTTTGGACCGCGCGCATCGGATGGACTGCAACCAAGTGACCTAATCCAGGCCAGCGATGGCAATTTCTATGGCACCACGATGGGGGGCGGCAACAATACCTGTTCAAGTGTAGATGGACCTGTCGGTTGCGGCACCGTCTTCAAGCTCACACCCGATGGGGTTGAAACGGTTCTCTACTCATTCGGTGCCTCGGCGTCCGACGCGTGGTGGCCGATCAGTCTGATGCAGTCAAGCGATGGCAATTTCTACGGCACCAGCATCTCAGGGGGCACCAACGGCGTAGGCACCGTGTTCAAACTCTCGCTCGAAGGGATAGAGACCGTTCTGTATTCGTTTGGGGCCTCACCTGCGGACGGCGTTACTCCACAAGGGAAGTTGATCTTGGCCAGCGATGGCAATTTCTACGGCACTACAGCCTCTGGCGGCTCCAACTATTGCTCCGAAATTCCCGGCAACGCCAACAACTGCGGCACCGTCTTCAAGATCACGCCAACTGGGGTTGAGACAATCTTGCATTCATTCGGCGCCTCAACCTCGGACGGGGTCGAGCCACTCGGGTCTGTGATTCAGTCCAGCGACGGCAACTTCTACGGCACGACCAGCGGTGGGGGCGCCAATGGTTGCCTTGATATCAGCGGCAATCCTGGCATTCATAACTGCGGAACGGTGTTCAAGCTCACGCCTGCAGGGAACGAGACGATTCTATATTCGTTTGGAGCGTCACCTGCGGACGGCTATGGCCCACAAGGACAACTGATCCAAGCCAGCGATGGCAACCTGTACGGTACGACCGCAGGCGGTGGCGGCTTACCGTGCCTTGGTGCCAATGGTTGCGGTGGCACCGTGTTTCAGCTCACGTTGAATGGAAATGAGTCAGTTCTGTATCGATTCATTTCTGGACCCGCAGACGAAGGTAGCCCGTCCCCGATCCTACTCGAGGGCAGCGATGGCAACTTTTATGGCACGACCGTTGATGGCGGCCCCTATAACACTCCGGGCGGCACCGTCTATCGGCTCACGCCCAACGGAGTCGAGACGATTTTGTATTCATTTGCTGCATCGGAATCGGACGGTGTTCGCCCCGTGTTTCTCTTGCAGGCAAGCGATGCAAACTTTTACGGGGTAACCGATACTGGAGGTGGAGTGCAAGTAATAGGCGCAGCGACGGTAGATGGGGGAGGCACGGTATTTAAGCTAGTACCCTAGACGGCTGCGACGCGGCTCGGCGTAGATCCTCACAAGCCAGAACGAATCGTGTACCTATAGCCCGAGACAAAACGTCCTGCAACCGTTTCAGTCCACACTCGCTCGACACGTCCTCATCCTCGGCGCACTCGACAACGAGCACGGCCGAATGGGCAATCTGGGGTAGCCAGATCCATGAGATCGAGGCGATGGGCTTTACCGCGCCGTACGACTCCCCGACCAGGTGGGAGTGAGCCGTATCCAACCGTGGCGGCGTCCAGTCTTTACTTCACCCCTGTGTTGCCCGAAACGGGCTTCCCATCGTGCGAAATGATCTGACCGTCCTCCATCATGGTATCGCCCGGCTTCATCCCCGGGGCGCAAGTGGCACTCAGCCATTTCCCCTCGACGATGGTGGAGGATTCAGCCTTGCCGGCGATCGGCGGGTCAAAACGAGTGTGGGACTCCGCCTTGTACTCACTGTCGCCCTTGAAGGTCGTGACACCATGCACCGTCATCTGTGTCGCGCCAACTTTGCAAACACCATCCCGGGTCACTGTCGACCCCGAGACGTGGGTCTCCATCTTGCTGCAGGCCTTTTGCGCCTGGACCGCGGTGTCCAGGTAAGCCTGGCTGGTCTTCGCATCGACACAGGTTTTCCCAGAGATCGGTGGCACACCCGCTATGGTGGTGGTGATTGCCCACAGCCCCGGCTTTTGCTTCGGCGGGTCATATGCCTGGGCGCTGCACACGGTGCACAGGACAACCAACATCCAGATCTTGCTGGGGCGCATGACATCTCCCTGATACTGAGTTGCAGTTTGTTCCGCAGCGGTAGTGTCGGTGTCGCATGGCGGGTTGGCAAGTGTAGGTATTCGGCGACTGGCGCCGGCGTCGGCAAAGCGGTCGCGGCTCGGGAACATCAGCTCCGAATTCTCAACAATCGAGCGCATGCTCTCGGCCCCCTCGGGTACGCCTCGATCGCGGGGGACGAGAGTAAGCTCAAGCCGGGCGTTTGAGGGCAACCGAACCCGCAGCTGCTCAGATCGTAAGTGTGGCGCCGATGTGCTGTTCGGCCGGATTGTCGGGGTCAAATTTCAGAGAATGGGGTCGCCAGCTCCGCGCGAGCTCAACATCCTCGGCGACCACCTGAGCGAGCGCCGTGATGTCGATCCACCCGATGCGGGAATAGAATCCGGGAACGTATTGCGCATCGCGAACCGCCCCATACCTCTTCCACGCCGCCAGGGCGAGCTCCAAGTGGACGATAGCCGACCGGCGATCTTCCTCGGAAGCGCTAGCGTCAAAGAGTGCCAAATCACATGCGCCACAGATCTTCTCGGCGTAGTAGATGCCAAGATGAGCCATCGACTCGTTATCCCCGACCGTCTGGCGCAACTCGTAGCTCGAGATGTTCGCGGCTACCGCTCGCAATTCGCGGACCAGACTCAGGGTGGAGTTGGCGAAACCCGTCAAGGCATCGGCTACTTCCAGTGGCGTCATAGCCTCCATCGCTATGCCGTTCGTCAGCCGATAACGCCACTGGCGGACGTTCAAGATCTGCGTACCGGGCATGGTAACGCCGTTCATGAATTCGGCGACGGTATACAAGTGGGTCCCGAGCGTGCGGTCGCACCGGGCACAGGCCTCCGGAAGCCAATTGAGGTCAGTGTTCTGCCAGAAAAAGCGCGTGATCTGTGGGATAACCTTGGAAGCAATGTTAGTGGCAAAGTAGAGCCGGCGCGCGTCCGCACCCGGCAAACGAGCACTGAAGGCTTCTTCGAAGTGCACATCGGGCAAGATCGGATCGTAGCTCAGCCGGCCCCAGAGCATGAATGAGTACCAGTGTTTGTCTATGACGAGAGGGCGCGCCGCACCGAGATCCTGGTTCGCCGTCTCGCGGTCGAGGAAGTCGCGCCCCCAGGTGAATCCATCCGGGCCCATGTAGAAGCCCTCGAGTTTGTCTGCGGAAGGCATGTTCAGCACATACTGCCGGACGTATTCGGGATCGCCCCACCTCAGCGAGAAAACATCGTCATTGCGCACCGTGAGCCAGGTTTTCATGCCGAGCTCTCTCAGAAGGGGCATCACCTCCGCTATGAACGGCGGCTTCACCTCCGAATACATGTGTGCCCAGGAATATTTGAAGCTGAACGCGAACTGCTTCGGCCACCCGGGGTAGCGGACCCAATTGGCTCGAATCTCATCACCGGAGGTCTGCCAAAAGCGATGGATCAAGCGGAAATCCCGGCCCGGCTCGCTCTTCAACGCGTCACGCACACCCTCGCCGTAGGTCGACCAGAGCCATTGCTCCTTTGTCACCCCTGGTGTCGTTGGCATATTCTCTCCGGCGGTAATGCCGATGCCATTCAACAGCGGGTAAGTCTTCACAAGCTCACGCACGCTGGCGCGCATATAGGAAACGGTGGACGGATTCGACATGTTTTCGTCGATCCCGTACTTGCCCTGGACGCCATACGTGAACACATTCCAAGTAAAGATATAGATCTCGACGCCGCGGTCTGCGGCCATCTGCATCACCTCGCGCCAGAAGGCAATCTTCTGGTCAATGGTGATCTTCCTGATCACTTCATGGTTGGCGCGAAATCGCGGCGGAATCGCGTTTCGGCCTGTCGAATCGAAAGGGGCTGGGCCGAGCGGTTCTTTGCTGCGCCACACGTCCTCGAGGGCCACATCCGGGTATTCCGGAACCTTCACTAGCGACGGGAAAGGGTGCAGGCTCCAAAGCGTGAGCACGTTATATCGGTGCCGCGCGAGCCCATCGAAGTAGCTGCGCCAGAACTCCCGCGTCCAGACCTCGGGAATGTTGGCACGCGCGGCGGTGGACCCATCGCCATAGCTGGGGGTGCGCAGATCAAGCGGGATATTGAACTTTATGCCACGCCGTAAGACAAATGGGCGGCGAACACGTGGCTCCAATACTCGATCCATGGCAGCGGCCCCGTGGCGCAGTGCTTCGGCGACGTCCAGACCCCCGTACATTACGCCCGTCATGTCGCCTCCCGTGACAAGCAGTGTGTTAGTATTAACCCGCTCAATACGGTAGGTCTGTACGCCGAGGCTGGGATCGAGCGCGAAGCTCAACTCCGGCATAGACTTATTGGCGGCTCGAGCGGCCGCGACAACCTCTGCGTCCACAAACTGGAGCATGGGGTGGCTGCTGGGTTTCAGGGCGTCTCTTGTTGGGAAAGCCCCAACTCGGCTCAGCGCGCCGGTGACTGCGAGGCCGCCCATTTGCTGCAGTAGGTCTCGTCGAGTCGACGACTCGTTCACGAACGGCCCTCCTTTCAGTGGTAGCCATGACAAACCCAAACGGGACAGCAGAACAAGTGTCGCGAATGATCACCCGAAGTATAGCCGCTGATGGACAGCTTGCTCGAGAGTAAAGGCCTCCTCCATCGGAATCGTCCTGCGAGAATTTGTCTCGGCAGCGTTGCGACAGACTTAGAAAGCCATGTCCCAGCCACGCGTCGCGTTCTCGACGAGGGCGATCTCATCGCGCTGGCAGCCGAGCATGTTGGCAAGTGCAACGTACGCCCGTTCGGTCGAGGCCTCGGCCTCGGCTGCCGCCTCGTAACCACCGGTTCGGGCTTCCCGCTTCAGGTGCGCGAGCACCGCGTCTAGCACTGGGGCTGGAGGCAACGCACAGCCGGCGTTGTTGAACTGGATCACACGCGTACAGCCTGGGGTTTCGGCGCGTACATGAGAGACGTCAATGGGGGCACTGGCTCCTCCTCATATTTAGAGTGTCGCGGGCACGCGGTCGATTAGGCCCGAATAAAGCTCAGAATATCCCCAATCGACCGCTCGCGGTGCGGAGTGCGAACGGGACGTGAGGAGTCAGTTGCCCTGCTTTCAATGGCCTTCAAGGATTTCGCGGTAAAGGGTACATTGTGCGTGACGGAGACCCTGGGCCGCCACGACCGCGCCGTTTTCCAGGAACTGAATGTAATTCTGACTCTCGCCGAAAGGCTTCCAATCTGCCAAACCGGTGGAGTTGGGTTTTCCAGTTTTGGCAAAGTTCGTCCAGTACGTTTGGAAGATTTCAGCAAGCTCGATGTCAACGGGGCCGAAGTTGCCCGCAAGGATGCCGGTTTTGGGAAAATATCCGAAGACGTAAGGGAGTTCGGAGGAATGCACCGCAAAAGGCTGGCCGGGGATGGCATGGTCGAGTTCGTATTCGTAAACGACATGATGAGCCGCGGTGTGCCAGACGGCTTCGGTAACAGTTGGGCAGCGAAAGAGCCAGTCGGCTGACCACTGGTCGGCGGCGCTGCCGTACTCGGGGTCCGATTCGCCGTGGCCGCCGCTGGCCAATCCATAGAGCTCGAGCATCTTTCCTGAAGAAGTGCCGGCGAACCGGTCGATTTGGGCTCGCAACTCTTCGGGAGCGGCTGAGCTCTCGAATTCGCGCGTTGTGGTGCCGATCAGGATTGGAATGGCGGCTTCCTGGCCCGAGAAGAATACCTGTGCGGGCGGGCGCGGGATGACCGAGCCATCGACGTCAGGACCAATAAGCCCCTCGCGGAAAAGAAGTACGGTCTTGGTTAGAAGTTCTTCTGCCGGAATTTTTCGAAGCGCGGCAACAGCAACGGCATTCGATGTGTCTTTGGCCTGAGGATCGACAAACGCGGCGACCTTTACACCATTCTGCTCCGAGGTGGCGAGAGATGTGAGAGGAGGAGCGAGGGCTGTTCCGCTCTCCGCGATGACCTTTTGAAAGAGGCCTCGAGCGAGCGGAGAGGTCATCAGCAAGCCGGTGTCGATCGCACCGGCGGACTGGCTAAAGACAGTGACATTGTTGGGGTCACCGCCGAACTTTGCGATGTTTTCATGGACCCACTTCAAGGCGAGGATCTGATCCAGGAGGCCGTAGTCCCCGGAGGCGTGTTGCGCGGACTCCGCGGTGAGCGCCGGATGAGCGAGAAAACCGAAGATGCCGAGGCGGTAATTGATCGTGACGACAACAACCCCGTGAGCTGCCAAGGTGCCATCGTTGTAAAGCGAAGCTGTGCCGGAACCGCCAAGGTTGGATCCGCCGTGGATCCAGAACATCACCGGCAGAGGCTCTTTCGCGGGCCAATGGGGAACATCGACGTTGAGATAGAGACAGTCTTCGCGGCCGAGAATTGCTTCTTCATGATTCCATTTGAGATCCGGTTGCACGCAGGGTGCGCCGTATGCATCAGCCTTGCGCATGCCGCTCCATTGCCTAGCCGGGACCGGCGCACGCCAGCGAAGATTACCCACTGGGGGTTCGGCGTAAGGAATGCCGAGGAATTGTGCACCCCCGCCTGCATGGGGAATGCCGCGAAGTTGCCCGGTGCTTGTCGACACAACGAACGAATCGGTGTCTGTGACGGCGATGACAGGCGCGACGAGCAGACTGGTCAGGATGAAAGAAATGCAGAAGCGGACGGATCGAGGCGAGGGTATCGCCATCATGATTGCTGAGATTGCGCGAGGGCTTCTTTGCTTCGCAGGACGGGATTCAGCCTGTTTTTCCGACCACGCAGTCGGCTTAATGAGGCTGACTGAAGACGCAGCCCTGCACCGGCTTCGGCTCATCCTGATTATCATCGCGATGCTACCTTCGGTGACTCTTCGGGGTCAGCTTGTGTGCCGCGGTCGCGGTCGAAATTGAATACCTCAACAGCCTTCGCAGCACCATCGCCAGCGACCAGCAAAGCGGACGCACCGATCACCCACGTGATCAGGAACGCGGTGAGAGGAAACCGCATGCCTAAAGGCGCTCCAGCCATTTTAGGCGTTGCGGCGAACCAGCTATCCGGTCCCCAAACCAGAAAGGCGAACAGGGCCACCATGCCGGTTTCGATCAGGGCTGCCAATCGCGGCAGGATAGACAACAGGATTGCCAGGCCGCACGCAATCTGTCCAAACCCAGTCAGGTACGCAAGGCCCAACCGGAAAGGCATCCACGATGGGACGAGCGAGGCCGTGATCTTCGTATAAAAAATATGCGAGAGTCCGACTGGAAGCACGGCCAGCCCGAAGAGGATCTGAGCGATCCGAACGCCTTTCGTCCCGGTGATGTGCGAGAAGAAGCCTGCCCTTGCCAAGCCAGACAAGCGAGCAAACAGGACCCATCCGCCGGCAAGCAACATGCCAATTTCACCCAGTCCTAACCAGACAGCTTCGATTTGAGGCTTTGCAATCACGGCAGGAATCTTGAGACACAGCCAAGCCAGGAGAAATGGAAAGATCGCCCGGACTGAGATGGCGGCCGTGGGGCGCAAGAGCAACCCAACACTTGCCCCGATCATGAAAAGTCCGCAGGCTATTGCAAGCTCATCTCGCCCGGGATGAAATACCGGGACAGGCTGCCAGCCATATGCAAAGTCTCGGTAGATGGCGGAGAGCCAGCCCAGGGCAATGAGTCCGATGGAGAAAAGAGATATCCCCGGCTGGCATTCTCGAATGATTTCAATTCTTTTTTTCGGCATATTGATCCACTCCGAAGTACCACTTTGCTTCGGCAGATCTGGTTTCATCAGCCGCGGTATGCGGTCATCGTAGGAGCACTACGAACCAGGCGGATACGTTTTTTTGACAAACAGTCCTGCTGAGATGGCGAACTGGATTGGGGTCCTTGCAAGCGCGATCTGCCACCGGGCCACTTCACCAAAAGACAGCTGAGGCAAGACAACGCCCCCATCGGATGTCTTCTTGAAGAGCGCATCGATCAGCGTACAGGGCGGAATGAGCCCTGCAACACGACACCGTCTAACCTGGCTTGCCGCCGCGGCGCCCTCTCACAGCAGCTTTCGCTGCGACATGGACCTGACCGCTCTTCGCAGAAGCCTGAGTCCCGGTGGACCTCGCATCTTGGTGTGGCAACTCCAACGATGGCAGCGGTCGATAGGCCAGCTCTTCCGCTTCCGCACGTCCGAGCCCCAGTGCCTCGAGGGCAACCTTCGCGACACGCTCGGGCAAGTGCTCCAGATCCGATCCCAACTCCCTGAAGGTAACCGGCTGCTGCTCTTGCGGGGAACGCAACTCCAAAGCGAGGGAGATCGCGCCGAGCGTCGTACCACCCACGGAGGCAAAGCTCATCAACGGATCGGTGATGGTCAATCGTTTTGCGGCCATGCCTTTGCGGATGTCGCGGAGCAGCCGGCGGCCCAGGCCATGGTCCATGGATCGAGCGGAGAACCCCTCATTGACCAGAAACCGACCCCAGACCGGCTCGCGCAGCGCCCGCATGACCGTATAGCGTGTGGACACGGCAATGACCTCCGCTGGATCGGAGATCTCACCCAATACACCTTCGATCGCGTTGGCGAAATCATCGAACACCCACTCCAGCACGGCCGCATAAATGGCCTCCTTGGACTCGAAGTGGTTGTAGAAGGAGCCGAACCCCACATCCGCGGCTTCGGTGATCTCGTTGATCGCTACTCCCTCCATGCCCTTTTCCGCCATGAGCCTGAGGGCTGCGTCGAGCAATCGGGAGCGGGTTTCGCGCCTACGCCGCGCGCCGCGCGGCTCACGCTCGGCAACGATCGGCGCGGTGCGGGCAACTGCAACGGACTTTACGGCGCGACGGGCGGAGGAATTCGGCATCAGTGTGCCCCTGCAATGATGGTGATGCGCCAGTATAGATCGACCCATCTAAATTGATCAACTTGTCAAGTAAGCGCGCTCCCGGGCTGGTGCGGCCTGCAACTCACCGTCCGCTCGAGCCGTATTGCCGGTGCCCTGGAGCCGAGCCACAGGCATGAGCGAGTCGACGAACAACGTCAGCACCGACTCTGCTTCTTCTGAAGTCAGGCCTGTGGGACTGGAGAGCATGGTCAGCCTGACTCCCTCAAAGAGACTGTTGAAGCCCATCCCCACAGCCGTCGCGGCCAGGGGCGGTGCGATCCCGAGGCGTCCGTAGACGTACTCGATCAACTCGGCGACCTCAGCGCGCCTTTCGACGAGTAAAGAATCGAGTTTGGCTCGGAACTTCGCATCCCGTGCCGCAAGCATACGCGCCTCGGTCCAGTTCATGAACGACTCGTTGGTTCGGTAGATCTGGCCGAAGATTTCCCGGATGCGGCGGTGGATGTGCTCGAGCGGCAGAGAATCGTCCCGCAACGCGCGCAGCTGCGCATTGGTCGCCTCGTGATCCCGGCGCAGCAGCTCCATGAACAGCTCGCCCTTGCTGCTGAAGTTCGAATAGAACGCCCCGCGGGTGTAACCCGCCTCCGCGGCGATGTGCTCCAGGGTTGTATCGCTGAAGCCTCTCCTGGCAATCAGCTTCCGCGCAGCGTCCAGCAGGCGCTGTGTAGTCCGGTCGCGGCTGTCTTCCCGGGTCAAACGTCTGTATCGGCTCATGTGATTACATTATCAATTACGATTTTCTATTGCAATTGATATTTTTATCAGATACGATGGTGTACATGAATACGGAATCGAACCTCCACGCCGCGCCCTCACCCGGGCCCGAACACCTCGAAAGGAGCCGTCATGAACAGCTGTTTGATTGCGCAACCGTGTCGCCCCGCAAGGGCGTCGCTGGCTACCCCTCGCCGCGCGAGGAGAATCCGATGAGCCGCCAGCATTTGGCCTTTCTTCCGCCGACGCGCCCCGCCGGGGCGATTGTCGCGGCAGTGGCGTCCGCGCTTGCCCTCGCCGCTTGCGCGACCCCCGTTGCCAAGTCATCCATCGAGGTACCCAGCCACTTCGCCGCGACCGCTATTCCCGTGCCCTCCTCCGGGCACCAGGCCCCCTCCTCGAAGAGCGAGTCCGCCGCCCCGTCCGCGAACGAGCCTCCGATCCAGCTGGGGAGTGAGCCCGAAGCGGCGTGGTGGGAACGCTATGGCGACCCGGTACTCTCCGAGCTGATCCGCCGCGCTGCATTTGAGAACCGAGACGTGAGGATCGCGGCCGAGCGGGTGCGCGCAGCCCGGGCCGGACAGACCATCAGTCGCTCATGGTTGCTTCCGAGCCTGGGATTGGTCGGCGGTGCCGTAGACCAGCGCACTGGCTACGGCGCCCCCCTTACGGACAAGATTCCTGACATGAAGGCCGCCGGTGGCGGCGCGGATGTGTCGTGGGAAGTTGATTTGAGCGGTCGCTTGCGGGCGGGAGCAGCAGCCGCTGCCGCAGACACCAGAGCTGCTGAGCACGGCTTAAGGGGCGTGCGTCTGCTGGTGCTGACGGATGTGGCGACCAATTACTTCACGCTCACCGGAGCACTGCGCCAGCTGGAAACCGTGCGGGCGATCTCGGCCGCGCAAGATGAAACGCTGCGCCTCGTCACTGCCCGCCAGCGCGCCGGCCTTGCAACGCCCTTCGACGTTGAGCGGGCACAGGCGGCCGCATCCAATGCCCACGCGGCGATCCCGCCTCTCGAAACACTCGCAGCAGTTTCCAGACACCGCATCGCGGTCCTGGTAGGAGATCAGGCGTTCAATTCCGGAAGCGTCGTCCCCTGGAACGGCGACATCGTCGTACCGATCTCGCAGCCAGGCCAACCCGCGGCGCTCTTGCAGCGAAGACCAGACATCCTCGCCGCGCAAGCGCAGCTCGACGCCGCGAACGCGCGCCGCCAACAGGCAAAGGCGGAATGGTTCCCGCGACTCCTGCTGAGCGCCGTGTTCGGCCGCGGTACCGTGGATGCAAACGCCATGGCACTTGGGCCTGCGCGCTTCAGCAACGCTGCCGCCCTGCTAGCGATGCCTGTTTTCAATGCTGGCAGGACCCAGGCGATCAACGACATCGCCAAGAGCGGTCAATCCGCAGCCGTTCTGCACTACGAGGACGCGATCGTTCGCGCGCTGGAGGATGTTGAGAACGCACTGACCTCACTTCAGGAAGAACGTGAACGCGCCCAACTCCTGCAAAGCGCCGCTCAGTCCGCCGATGCGGCATACGGCCGCGCACAGTCGCTCTACGCACGCGGGCAAATCGATCTGCTCCCGTTGCTGGATGCCCAGCGCACCCGATTGGCGGTTCGCGTGAGCGCCAATGACAGCAACACACAGCTGCTCCTGGACAGCGTGCAACTGTACAAAGCGCTCGGCGGCGGGTGGCAAGTGTTCGAGCCAAACCCTGCGGCCGCTTCAGCTGCGACCCCGTCGCCACCGAATTCATAACACCTTGCAACCTGTAGGAGGAACTCGTCGTGAAAACATCGCTCACCGCGGCCGGGATCGCAATACTTCTGGCCGCATGCTCTCAACACAAACCCGCCAACGAGGCGCTCCGACCCGTTCGCACCACGGAGCTCCGTTACGGAACCGCGGTGGAAACCAATCGCTACGCGGGCACCGTACGGGCGCGTCATGAGGTGGATCAGGCATTTCGGGTGGCCGGCAAAGTGAAGGAGCGCCGCATCGAAGTCGGCCAGACGGTGCACGAGGGCGACGTACTCGCCGTGCTCGACGACACCGACTACCGGCTTGCCGAGGAGGCGGCGCGGCAGCAACTCATCGCCGCGCAGGCGAGAGCCCGGCAGGCTGAGTCCGACCGCAAGCGGCTCGAAGCCCTCAAGGGCGACGGCTCGGTCAGCGAGTCCGATGACGAGCACGCGCAAAGTGGAGCACTCATGTCGCAAGCCTCCGCGGAGGCCGAGATCCGGCAACTCGAGCTCGCGCGCAACCGCCTGCAGTACACCGTCCTGCGCGCATCTCAGAGCGGAGTCGTGACCGGGGTTCGATTCGAAGTCGGCCAGGTCATTGCCGAGGGTCAACCGGTCGTTTCGATCGCGAATGAGAGCGAGCCGGAGATCGTCGTCGACGTGCCGGAGGACCACCTCGCCTCCTTCAAAACGGCCCGCTTCAGAGCATCGCTTGCCAGTGCACCCGAGGAAATGTTCGACGTTGCTCTCCGTGAGCTTGCACCCCAGGCGGCACAGCAGACGCGCACGTATCGCGCTCGGTTGAGGCCGGTAAGTGCACGCCAGCTGCCACTTGGAGCAACGGCGACACTTTTGGCCGAACACGCGCTCGCAGACGCATCGACCGCTGTGATTCCAGCCAGTGCGATCACCCAAAACAAGGGCCAACCGGCGGTCTGGGTCGTGCGACGCGCCAATTCCGGCTCAGCGGGTGCCGTCGAGTTACAACCCGTCGCTGTACATGGATATCGCAACGACCAGGTGCTCGTATCAGGTCCCGCGGCAGGTGAGCTCGTCGTCACCGCCGGTGTACAGAAGATGGCCCCCGGCTTACGCGTTGCGCTCGAAGGCACCGCGGCGAACACCACCGTTGCCGGTATCAAGTCCGAGACCACAGTGTTGGAGGCCTCCCGATGAAATCCTTCAACCTGTCAGAGTGGGCCCTGAATCATCGGCCCATCGTGCAGTTTCTGCTCGTCGTCATCGCACTCGGAGGAATCTTCAGCTTCACACGGCTCGGCCAGCTGGAGGATCCGAACTTCTCCGTACCCTCTATGACGGCCATGGTGATCTGGCCGGGAGCCACTGCACAGCAGATGCAGGACGAGGTACTCAACCGCATGGAGAAGAAGTTCGAGCAGCTCGATCACTTCGAGAAGGTGGTGACGTACGCCCGGCAGGGCTACGGCGCCATGACCATCAGCGTCGTGGGCGGCACCTCGAAGGCCGACCAGCGCGAAGCCTGGTACCAGGCGCGCAAGAAGTTCAGCGATCTCAAGCTCGAGCTCCCCGAAGGCGTCGTGGGACCGATCTTCAATGACGAGTTCGGCGACGTGTACGGCATGCTCTACGCGCTCAAAGGGGATGGTATCGGACACGCCGAACTGTCGGATATCGCCGAAGACATCAAACGTCGACTGCTGAAGGTACCCATGGTCAACAAAGTTGACATCTTCGGCAAGCAGGAGCAGCGCGTCTATGTGGAGTTCTCACACGAGCGCCTCGCCGCGCTGGGCATTACACCACAAGCGATCGTCGACAGCCTGAAGAACCAGAACAGCATGCAACCGGGCGGCTCGATCGACACGCACGGCGACCGTGTGCTCGTGCGCGTCAGCGGTCAGTTCACCAGTGAGGACGACATCCGTAACGTGCCCGTCGAAGCCAACGGGCGACTCATCAAGTTGGGCGACTTCGCGACCGTGACGCGTGGGTTTGAAGACCCTCCCCTGTTCACCGTGCGTCACAACGGACAACAGGTCCTGATGCTCGGTATCGCGGCGACGAAGGACGGCAACATAGTGACTCTCGGCAAGGCGATCGAAGCCAGCGTGGAGAGACTCCAGCGCGAGCTGCCCTATGGTGTCGAGCTCGAGCGCATTGCCGACCAGCCCGGCACGGTGAGTGAGGCGATCTGGGAGTTCGAGCGCTCGCTGCTCGAAGCCCTTACGATCGTCCTCGCGGTGAGCTTCGTAAGTCTCGGCTGGCGTACCGGAATCGTCGTGGCGACCTCGGTACCCCTGGTGCTTGGAGCGGTCGCCGTAGTCATGTTCGCGATGGGGTGGAACCTCGAGCGTATCTCGCTAGGATCGCTGATCATCGCACTGGGCCTTCTCGTCGACGACGCCATCATTTCCGTTGAGATGATGGTGGTCAAAATGGAATCCGGCTGGGACCGAGTGAAGGCAGCCGCATTCTCCTATTCCTCGACCGCCATGCCGCGTTTGACGGGCGCCCTGATCACCGTCGCGGGATTCATGCCGATCGGCTTCTCCAGGTCGGTCTCGGGTGAATACGCCGGTGGGATCTTCTGGATCGTCGGTATCGCGGTGCTCTTCTCGTGGCTGGTGTCAGGACTGTTCACGCCCTATCTTGCCGTCAAACTGCTGCCGGAAAATCTCGGCCAGCACGCCGGCGGTGGCGAGCACGACCAGTACAACACTCCCTTCTATCGCAAATTGCGCCACTTCATCGAGCTCGCCATCGAGCGCCGCTGGTGGGTGATCAGCGCCACCGCGGCAGCGCTCGTGTTGGCCTTCTGCGGCATGAAATTCGTGCCCCAGCAGTTCTTCCCCAACAGCTCCCGTCCCGAGCTCATCGTGGAGCTGCGCACGAAAGAAGGGGCTTCGTTCGCGGCAACCACCGAGCAAGTCAAGAAGATGGAGAAGGTGCTCGCGAAGGATCCGGACGTCAGATACTACACGGCCTACACGGGCGCGGGCTCTCCCCGGTTCTATCTCGCGCTCAATCCGGAGTTGCCCAATCCCGGGTATGCGCAATTCATCGTAATGACCAAGGACCTGAAGGCCCGCGAACGAGTGCGCTCGCGTTTGATGGCGAGCGTGGATGACACATTTCCATCGGTGTGGGTACGCGTTACTCGCCTCGAGATGGGTCCGCCCGTCGGGTTTCCCGTGCAATTTCGCGTCGTGGGTCCGGACACTCAGCAGGTGCGCGCGATTGCGCGGCAGGTCGAGCATATCGTTGCCTCCAGTCCTGCGGTTCGAGACGTTCAGCTCGACTGGAATGATCCTGTTCGTACGTTAAAAGTCGACGTGGACCAGGACAAGGCGCGTGCACTGGGATTGACGCCCGCGGATATCTCCGTCGTAACCCAGACGATCATGAACGGAGCTCCGGTGTCCCAGCTGCGAGAGCATGAGAATCTCATCGACATCGTGGCACGCGCCGTGCCCGAGGAGCGCCTGGACCTCGACACGGTGAAGGATGTCAACATCTTCACGCGCTACGGTACGGTCGTCCCTCTTTCGCAAGTGGCACGTGTCAGGTACGAGCTGGAGGACCCCGTACTCTGGCGCCGAAATCGCGATATGGCCATTACCGTCCGCGCTGACGTCAAGGATGGCGAGCAGGGCGTGTCAGTCACGCAATCCATTATCCCGATGCTGAAGGATATCAAGGCGAACTTGCCTTCCGGTTATCGCATCGACGTCGGTGGAGCGCTCGAGGAGAGTGCGAAGGCAAACACCGCGCTGGTGGCGGTCGCACCCGTCATGCTGGTAACCATTCTTTTCATTCTCATGCTGCAGCTGCAGGACTTCTCGCGGATGTGGATGGTATTCCTCACCGCGCCGTTGGGGCTCATCGGCGTCGTGGGCGCGCTCTTGATCTTTCATGCGCCGCTCGGGTTCGTGGCGATCCTCGGCATCATCGCGCTTGGCGGAATGATCATGCGTAACTCGGTCATTCTGATCGATCAGGTGCAGACGGAAATGGCTGAAGGTCACGACCCGTGGACCGCAGTAGTCAACGCCGCCGTTCATCGAACGCGGCCGGTGCTGCTGACCGCTGCGGCGACAGTGCTCGCAATGATCCCGCTCTCCCGCAGCGTGTTCTGGGGTCCGATGGCGATCGCCATCATGGGTGGGCTCACGATTGCGACTGTGCTCACGATCTTCTTCGTGCCAGCACTGTATGCGGCGTGGTTCAGGGTTGAACACAGCACTGAGCCGACGGCCATGCCAGCGCCTGTAGTGGCCTAGCGGAGCGGGGTGAGCGCGCGGCGCGGTCGCGCCGCGCGCTTGGAGGAATACACAATCGCCCGGGCCGATGACGGCGTAGCGGACTAGCTGCCCGCGGTGGGCTTACCGCATCTGGTCGCCGCTTCCCGTTTCACGGCACTCAGAGGTGTGGCATGAAATCCGTCCGGGCTCAACAGCGCTGGTTCTTTGACCCGGGTCCAAGTCTCGAGACTGAGCTTGTACCACGAGCAGGCCTGCGCCAGGTGCAGCGTCCGATTTTTGCGGACGCGATCCTGTTCAGCCAGTGCGCTTTCCAACTCTCGTTGGATCGTGTGATTGGGCCGCTCGCGGTGTAAATGCCGTTGAGCAAGCGCTCGCAGCTCTTGATAGAGAAGCGCCGTGATTTTGTTGAGTGCGGCCTCGTCACCACCTCGCCACTGAGCGAGCAGCCGTGTGACCGAGTAATCCGGATTCTCCTGCATTGCCGCGAATCTTAGCGCGTCTGTTCCCAGTCATTGAATGCACCCGTGATAATCAATTCTTCTTTGCCAATCAAATCAAAGTGTTATGAGTGTTACTTAATCCTCGATCGGACGAACGGAGCCCGTCCCGGCCTCGCCGCCCCACGGGGCACACCGCAAGGGGTTGCGAAGAACCGTGAGCCAGATTCCGAGGCTTTTCCGCATCTAGTGGATAACCCCCACAACGCATTCACATGCGAGCGCACCACTTCAACGTCAGAGAGCTCACCATGAAAAAGTCCATCTTCCCTACCCTGATTGTCACGGCAGCCTGCCTCGCCGGCTGCGCTACCCCCTCCTTGCCCGAGATGGAAAAGAACACCTCGACCCCAACAACCGTGGTGGCCCCGTCTGCCGCCGCAAACCCGGCAATCCCAGCCTCACCCAGCGCGTTGTCCTACGGGACAGTCACCTCCCAGGTTCAGAAGAACAAAACGACGCAGGTCGAGCTCCTCGAGAAATTTGGGGGCCCGAATGTCTCCAGCGTCGACACCGATGGCGTGGAGGTGTGGATGTATGAGCGCTCGGTCACCCAGACGGACGTAGCGACCCAAAGCAAGGAATATGCGGGTGCAGTGAGCTTGGGTGTTTCCTTCGGCTATCCCCATTTCGGCGCCTCCGCGGGCGCCGCCGGCAGCGCTGGGAAATCCAGCGGACAGAGTGCAACCACAACGAGCACGCGGACCCTCACGGTCATTGTCAAATTCAACCCGGACAAGACCGTAAAAGACTATTCCGTGCACGCGAGCACTTTCTGAGTCGAGCCACACTCGCTGACCAACATCAAGGAACAACTCATGAAAATCATCCCCAGCCGGCATGCGTGCCGGATCGCAATGTTGAGCGCGACGGTATCGATTCTCAGCGCCTGTGTCGCCCCAGGCGGTTTCGGCAGATCACAGCTACCCGGCCACTCGCTAGTCATCGGCTCCGCAGGCTCGGGAGCCAAGCCGGGCCAAGCGGGTCCGCTGCCAATCGGCCGGATTGATATAGGCACACTGCAGGCCAAAAACCAGTTCGTGCAAGACCTGATGAGCAATCCGGACCTGCCGGCTTGGCATGAGCAGCGTCAGCAGTTGACACTCGCAACCGGCGATCGAGTGTTCGACAAGCCCTTCGACGAAGTGTTCGATGGCATGCTGGTAGCTCTGGCGACACTCGGCTCGCGGGTAACGAACATCGAGCGTGGGTCTGGATACATCACCGGAACCCTTCCGGATCTCGGACCGGAACGCAATCAGCAGTTGCAGCGGGAAGCTCTCGCGGAATACGCCAAGATCAAGGGATATCCAGACTCGGTGTTGGAAGCTCAGGGGTCATTCGGCCTCAACCCTGCCGTGAGCCAGAACATGATGTCCCGCATGGGCGGCAGCGGACTCACGCTCACGATGGTCCGCCAGTCGGCCCACCAGACGAAAGTGAAACTACGCTTCGATAACGTCTACTACCCGAAAACCAACCTCGAGCTTTACAAGCACGTCTGGATCGCAGTGGATCGCCAGATGTTCCTGGATAAGGGGCTGGATCATTAGCGGCTTGCCCTCACGGCCAACTGGCGGTCACACCAAGCGAGCTCGACGTCTATCTTCTTCACCCGCTCGGTCGCTTCGTACAGTGCATCGCTCAGCCCTTCTGAGACTGCTCGAGCCTGCAAATACCAAGCCTTTGCGCTCCTCAAATCCGCCTGTCGCTGGTGGTTCGTACGATGCTCGTCAAGGCAGCGTTTGGCATAGACTTCGCCCATCTGAAACTGGGCGATCGCCTGGGCATCACGAAAGATGACCGTGGACTGCGCGCCCGGCGCGGCTGCGAGTTCCTGCAGAGCCCGTTGCAGGAGCTGTAGAGCCTGCGGCAACCGTCCCTGCCGTTCGGCGATCTCAGCCAGACCGGCAAGTGCGCCACTCATTTCACCTTGATAGTCGGCTACAGTAGGGTTAGTGGCCAGCAGCGGCTCGAGCGCGCGCAAAATCGAGTCTTCATAACCTGCCGCCTCCTCGAGTCGTCCCAGGTTCATGAGCGCCTTCGCCGTGTAGTAGTCCGCAAAGGTCGTCATATGGCCCATCTGTGCATCGTTGGGTGACGCGCTGAGCAGCGCCATGTAGGTCTGACGGGATTTTTCCTCCGCCAAGAGGGCCTCTGTGTAGCGGCCCACATAACACAGAATCTCGCCCCACAAGGCATAGAGACGCCCGAGGGTCAGACCAGCATAGTCGACACGATCGTAGGCGGGGCCGGGAGTCCACGCGTTTTCCGCCTCCCGCACGGACCGGCCCATGTAGTTCAGAGCGGTCGTGATGTCTCCTTTGATTTTGAACAGCTCATAGCCGTAGTTCATCCATGCAACGGCAGCGACGTACCGGGAGGGAGCGCTCCTCGATGTCTGTAGTGGAACCGCATTTGCAACAGCTTCCCGCGAATACGAAAGTGCCGCACCGGAATCGCCCCTCACCCACATCACATCGCTCAACTTGACATAGCTTCCTACGACGGCGGAACGCGCCTGCTCGTCACTGGGGCGGGCGGAGAGACTCGCCTGCCATAGCGCGATCGCGTGTCGATAACTCCCGGCCGCGCCGCTGAAGTCTTCCCCGGTCGCACCGCGCACCTGGCCCTGAGCATCGGCAAGCCTGTAGTAAGCGGCAGCCAACTCGTCCTCCAGCTTAGGATCGCCCGCGGCATCCTCTGACAGACCGTCGAGGTATCGCACGATGGTATCTATCAACAGACGCCGGCTGCGCGCAGCTCCGGGTAGAAACCGAATGGAGTCGTGGATGTCGAACATCAATGAGCTCGCCAGGACGCGCACGTCATTGAAGCGCCTTTCCGCCTCGGCACGCTGCATATGAGCCCTATAAGCTTCCCTGTTAGTCGCAATAACCCCACCGATCAGGGAGACTATGATCAGCGATGCGGCTGCCGCTCCTGCTCGGTTCCTACGGAGGAACTTCGCAACGCGGGACGGCAAGGCAGTCGTACGAGCTTTGACCGGTAACCCGCTCAGATAGCATTCGACATCCGCAGCAAACTCCTCGACGGAGGCGTAGCGTTGCGCTGCATCCTCCTGCAGAGCCATGGCAATGATGTTGTCAAGGTCACCGCGCAATGCTCGCCAAAAGCCGGCTGTCTCGGGATTCCCAACGCTCCTTGCCACCACGCTAGCGTTCGGTAACCCAGCCTCGCAAGTCCGAAGGGGAAGCACACCGGTCAACAAACGGAACAGCACGATCCCGAGCGAATACACATCGCTCGCCGTTGTGAGCGGGCCGCCGCGGATCTGTTCCGGGCTGGCATATTCGGGGGTCAGTGGGGCCACTGTTGTTGGTGTGGAATCGACCGGCTCCGGCGGCGTCAGCAGCCTCGCAATCCCGAAGTCCAGCAGCTTCACGGTGCCGTCGACTCTCACCAGTACGTTACCGCACTTGAGATCGCCATGAACCATCAGGTGCTGATGGACATGCTGAACGGCATCGCAAAGTGTGCGGAAGAGCTCCAGGCGTTGTCTCACTCCCAGCCGGTTCACTACACAATACTGGTCGATCGGTTGTCCTACGATGTAGTCAATGACCAGATACGGAAGACCTTCAGCCGTGCTTCCCCCATCAAGAAGTCTTGCGATGTTTGGATGGTCGAGATGCGCGAGGACTTGTTTTTCGAGTCTGAAACGCTCCAGTAGCTCACGGCTGTGAGCGCCGCCGCGTAGAAGCTTGATAGCGACCTGCTTATCATGATCACCATCATCGCGAACCGCCTTATAGACCGCGCTCATTCCTCCTCGACCAATCTCCGCGACGATACGGTAGACGCCTATACGGCGGCCGACCCAAATGTCATCACGGTCCGTGTCTTTGGAGAACTGAATTTCCATCGTCCTTTAGTGGCCAAAATCAACCACAGCCGCTGGGGTTGGAAACTCCTTAGTACGTTGCCCCATTGTTCCTTGCGCGGCTGGCACCCATCGCCCTCTCCCAAACATCTCCAGCGACTCATATTCCCCTAACATGTCGAAATGATCGATCACATACGGGACGCTTTCCGCTCCAAGCGGAGAATTGGCGTCGGCGACATGAAAGTGCAGGTGCGGCCCTGTCGAGTCTCCCGTATATCCCAGACGCGCGATTACCTGTCCGGCTTTAACACGTTCGCCGGGCTTGACGACGATGCTTCTCGGCTGCAAATGCTCGTAGAAGGCGTAAACATCCCGCCGAAGCTCGAGTGCAACATAATTTCCACTCGCGTCCTCGAGCGAGTTGGCGACCGTGGTCAATGACGAGCTCTCAGAGATATCGTCCCGCGCTGCTGCCACGCGAGCCTCCGCAACCGCAAGCACCTCAGCACCGTAGCCGTACCAATTTGCGACTTGTGAGCTGTCGCCGTGGGCGTATTCACCATGCTCATTGACCTGAATCCAGTCGATAGCAAAACGACCGGGAATCCTTGCCCGGCCGTTGATCGCGTAAATCACGCGGCGATGTCCCCGGTTGGCTGACGGGTCGTAAATGGCTACCCAGTGTCCGCCTCGCAAAGGCGGCCCGAGCACGATCGGTTGTTGCACGTTCACCGAAACCGCTGGGCCTTGCACGATCATGTGCTCCCGGCCCGACGACTGAACCAAGTCGAATTCGACATCATGCCTGAGCAGGCGGGGAGCTTGGTGTGTGTCCAGCGCAAGTCCGAGGTAAACAACGACACGCGCACCAGGAGCGATCGAGTTCTTACCTGCATCTGACGGCATTCCAGGATGTCCGATCATGCCTGCAAGCTCGCCATCCTGGAATTCTCGAATAGTCCGTCCTCCCGCTCCCCCATCCAGAACGTCAATACGTGTAAGGTCGATCTCGAACGGTGCGAAGTTCGTGATATGCAGCTCGTACACGAGTTGCAAGCCCGCCGCCGTTCTTACAGGCTCAGGCGCCACCAGCACTTGCAATTCGATGGACTGCCTCAGGTGGGGGCCCGCTGAGCGCACCGTAGCACTGGTAGCCCGAGCCGCGCCGATCTCACCGGCAAGACTCATGGCTGCCAGGAGAAGCATCTGCAACCCCATCGGCGCTGCAGCCTTAGGAGCAAGCGCTTTCAAACCGGTCACCAATTCTCCTCCAGGGGACTTACCACCTTACCGGGATCCCCCTCGGATCGTCGATGGAGTTTGGTCGGAAATGAGATCAAATGCTCCATCCCTGCGGTAGGTCGCTCGAAACGAGATGATCCTTGGCGAGAGGACTCAAGTGGTGGCCCGTCATGGCACCGGTTCGAATTATACTTGTATCCCAGCACGGCCGACCCGCAGTGACATCATTCACGTACATGGAGAGGAGACACTCTGATGTTCCGGTATACCATCTTGGTTTCGATCATTGCGACGAACGTTTGCCTTGCAAATCCCAACACCACCACCGGCGCGAAGACACCACCCGGGCTTGCGGCGATAGTCGGGACGTTCGATTGCGTCACGCATGGTTCCGACGGGGTCGTCTGGCATTTCCATAGCGTCAATCATGCTTGGGGATCGTGGGTGCGTGCCGATACGACCTTTGCACCACAGAATGGACAGCCCGCCGACACGGCCTCGACGTTTGTCGGCTTCGATGCGGCAGCCAAGCGATGGAACATCATTTCGATCGATACCGACGGGTCGTACTATACGAGGTACAGCACGTCGAGAGCCTTCGATGGCTCTCATTGGGTAGACGGCTACCCTGCCGATGGCGCGAAAGCACACATTCGAGCGCAAGGCGGGCGGCAATATGTGTTTGAGCTCATTAGCCCCGGGCAGGATGGTCACGGCCAGACGTCGACTACGACGTGTACGCGCGTCTGATCCAGCACGCACTCAACTTGCACTTCAGGCACCGACCGCAGCGATAGCCTCGATCTCCACGAGAAAGTCCGGCTTTCCAAGTGCGGCCACGGAGAGCACCGTGATCGCGGTCGGATGCACGCCCCAGATTCGCTGAGCCGCCGCGTAGGCTTCGCGGGGGTCGTGACCTTGTACGATATAGATCCCGAGGCGCACGACGTGCTCTTGGCTCGCGTTCACAGAAGCGAGAGCCGCGAGAACGTTGCGCAACGCCTGCTCCGTCTGCTCAACAAGTGTCTCACCGAGGATATTGCCGGCCGCGTCAACAGCGTTCTGGCCGCCTACGAACACCAGAGCGGCCGCGCCGTGAACGGTAACTACCTGAGTGAACGCGGGATTTCGATGAAGCGCGGACGGATTGTGATGTTCGATCCGCGGTGAGCTCATTTGTGAAACCTCCCTTGGCAACAGCTAGCATGTTAAGGGATGAGACGCGCAGTTCAACGAACGAACTGGTAAGCGAGAATAGGAATAACGAGTCGGATATCAACACATTGCACGACTGGCTCTGCCGCCAATGTCTCACGATCGCACGGTGGCAGCCACGGCGTCGGAGGACTCCATGCTCACGCGAAGCGGACACCGTAAATGCGGTTGGCTTTGAGGGCTACTTGGACACTGCCGTCGCTCTGATGGTGGAGCGAAAGAGTCGCTACTGCCTTGATCTGCTGGCCCGCAGGGGCGCGCAATCGATAAGTCCCTGCGAATTCAGGACGGAGAGTGGCGGCCAAAGCCTTGCCGTTCTCCCAGCGGATGTCGACGGTGACTGCGCCACGAGCGCGAAGACCTTTGACCTCGCCGGACGGCCACGCGGACGGAATCGCCGGAAGCAAGTCAATGGAACCTGCGTGGCTCTGTAAGAGCATCTCTGCCAAGGCGGCAGTGGCGCCGAAGTTGCCATCGATTTGGAAGATATGGCTGCGACCTTCGTAGATGTCCATGAGGTTGCCGTTGGTGCTGACCTTCATGAGCATGTTGAGGGATTCGGCGGCTTTGTCACCGTTGCCCAGGCGTGCCCAGAAGCAGATTGCCCATGCGCGGCTCCATCCGGTGTAGGCACCGCCGTGGGCGAGACGACGCTCAAGTGATGCTTGTGCCGCTTTGGCCAGTGTTGGCGCGGTGCGCGGGGTGATTTCACCACCGGGATAAAGACCATACAGGTGAGACATGTGTCGCTGGCCGGGCGTAGCCTCTTCAAAATCAACGGACCACTCCTGCAGCTGTCCCCAGCGGCCGACCTGATACGGCGTAAGGCGTTCGCGCGCGCTCGCAAGTGTGGAAGCGAAATCAGAATCGATGCCGAGCTCCTTGGCGGATTCGATGCAATTGGTGAAGAGCTCACGGATGAGCGCCATGTCCATGGTGCAGCCGGCGCTGGTGAACGCAGGCTTGCCATCGGGTGCCATAAAGTTGTTCTCGGTGGATTCGGACGGGCACGTGGTGAGGAGGCCTTTGCCATCGGGGACGAGCCACGCGAGACAGAACTCGGCAGACCCCTTCATCAGCGGATAGGCGCGGGCGCGGAGGAAATCGCGGTCGCGGGTAAAGCGGTAGTGCTCATAGAGATGGGCACAGAGCCAGGGACCGCTCATGCACCAATTGGCCCATGAAGGTTCGCCCACGCCCAAGCCGACCGGATTGGCGGCGCGCCATAAATCAATGTTGTGGTGTGTGACCCACCCAGGAAGATCATAGGTCTCACGGGCGGCGTGTGCGCCGGTGTTGCTCAAGCCTTGAATGAGGTCGAAGAGCGGTTCGGCGCACTCGCTGAGATTGCAGGTTTCGGCAGGCCAATAGTTCATCTCGACATTGATGTTGGAGGTCCAGTTGGAGCTCCACGGGGGCTGGACTTCGCCACTCCAGATGCCCTGCAGGGTGGCCGGCTGAGAACCAGGGCGCGAGCTGGCGATGAGCAGATAGCGGCCGAATTGAAAGTAGAGAGCGAGCAGCGAGGCATCAGGTACAGTTGAAAAATCTTTGACGCGCTCGTCAGTAGGTTGCGAGGCGGCATTGTCAGGACCGAGGGTGAGGCTGACACGGTCAAAAAGTCGGCGATGATCGGCGATATGGCGATCGCGTAATGCGGTGAAGGACAGTTTGGCAGTAGCGGAGAGCTGGCGCGCGGCGCGCTCATTCACTTCGTCCTGCGGAGTGTCGGGCTTCTTGTCGTAGTCACGGTAGCCAGTGGCAGCCGTGAGGATGAAAGTGCACGCAGTCGCATTGCGAAGGATAAGTTTGTTATCTTCTTGCGCGATGTGGCCCCCTTCAGCCTGGGCTGCAACGATGGCGGCGAAGTACATGCCTTCACCGGGAAGATCGGAGAAAACCACGGGGGGTTCGCTGCGCGGATGACCGGCTCCGGCGATGTGTTTCGCAGCCTTACCCGTTAGGAGAAGATTGCTCGAGCCCATGGGCTGAACCGACTTCACGAGCGGGCCGTCAAACCAGATGGTTGCGTTCAGGGCGCCGGGCTTGCCGGCTGCGATGCGCAGAACGATTGCCTGGTCGGGCGCGGAGGAAAACGCAGTGCGCTCGAATTCGATACCGTCAGCCGTGTAACTGACGGTGGCAACTGCGTTGCGCAAGCTCAGTTCGCGTCGGTAGTGGGTGACTTCGCCTGAGTGCTCGCAGTCGACATGGAGATTGCCGAGCGGCTGATACGCTTCGGCGAAGAGGCCCTGCATCTTCCGGCAGAGTTGGTCGGCAAGGTGATAGTCCGTTTGCTCGAGGACCGCCTTACGAACCGCCGCCAACCATTGTTTGGCATCCGGATTGTTGCCATCAACAGGCATACCGGACCAGAGCGTGTCTTCATTCAGTTGTAGGGTTTCTTTGGCGGGATCCGTGAGCAGCACGCCCGAGTCAGAATCGGCTTTAGGATCACTCGCATCGATGGGACCTGCGGGGGAATTGCTCGCGCCGCCCCCAAAAATCATGGCACCCAGGCGACCGTTACCAATGGGGAGTGCGTCGATCCACTGCGCTGCCGGGCGAGTGTACCAAAGGGTGAGGCCGTCTATGTCGGCCTGGGCGGATTGGGCAATGCCGAAGCGGCGGGCGATTGGAAGAGATCCGATAAAGGCGGAGGCAGCAGCCAGAAAATTTCGGCGCGTGAGGGGATACGTCACTGGTTTTAGCACTCAGGAAAGGACGGAGGGGCGCATAAACAGGCGGCGAGATGGGGGTCGCTGCGACATGTTCAAAATCCTACTGATTCTCGAGAACGCCCACGATGACAATCTCTGCAACAGCAGGTGACAATCCCCCGGGGGCCTGGACTTTGACACGCACGCGTTTACCTGGCAGGTGGCGCGTTGCGATATCGCGCACGCGCCGCGTGTCGGTCCCGATAGCCTCCCTGGCAATCTCTTGCCACGTGCCATCCGCATTTTCGATTTCTGCGACGAATCCATACCCAGCCGCTTGCGGAAACGTGAGCAGCAAGTGCCGGCACTCAAGGATTCTCTCCGCATCGACTGATATCCAAGAATCGGCATCTCCCGGTTGAGGACTCCAATAGGTGGATGGGTCCCCATCGTTGGCGAGGCGCGAGGAATGCTCCGCGGCGCTGGAGCTTGCCTCGGTGGGGCTATTCGTGCCGAACCGTTGTTCTGCGGCGTTGTTTTCGCCTTTACTTTCGTCGCCTTTACTTTCGCGCTGCGGGTCGTACGGACGATCCGCAACCACCGGAGTTACACCTGCGACGAATGCCGGACCCTCGAGGGTTCGAATCTCGAGCACGCCATCCTTCAACCCCGGAGAAGTTGCACGCAAACGCGTAATGCCGGACTGCCAACTGCGCATCGCGATTGCTGCCTTTCCGTCGAGGATCTGGATATCGCTGTCAGGGGCGAATGAGATCGAGCGACCTGTGGGCAGTTCGCCGGGTCCTGATACAATTGCGAGTCGCACCGGGGGTGTA
Organism: uncultured Steroidobacteraceae bacterium; assembly: GCA_964400085.1. Taxonomy (GTDB): domain Bacteria; phylum Pseudomonadota; class Gammaproteobacteria; order Steroidobacterales; family Steroidobacteraceae; genus 13-2-20CM-66-19. The sequence goes on from CAYNTW010000005.1 coordinate 60,662, forward strand.
TTGCTGAGCGGCCTTCCGTGCGCATCGAGAACCGTGACGACGAGCTGCACATCGTCGGTGCCGTCCGCATGTTGGATGGTAGGAGAGCTCGAAGTCAACCGAAGAGCGGCCGCCTGGCCAGGCTGTGCCGGCTCGGGTATTGGAATCCCTCTGTAGGTTTGCCGGTACCAATACCACTGACACTTCGGCAAACGGAAATAGTCAACGATACCCATACCCCCAAACTTGCGTCCGGCGATCGACCCGTGATCGAAACCTGCCCATATCGCTTCGCCCGATCGCCACGGCAAGCGCCAGGGATACGGGTCTCCAGAGTTCTTCTCCGCGCCGGGAGTGCGCGGAAGGTCGCCCCAGCCAGCTTCACACGGACCAGGCCTATTCGCCATCGTGGACCCGTATTCCGCCACGAAATTAGGGATTCCGGGATTGGGGAAGAGAAAGGCGCCATCGCCGTTGTAGCCCGCGATATCGCCGCTATGATCGATATCGCCGCGTTGCGCGCCGTCGACTGCGGCTGGCCGGGTGGAATCCAACTCGTGTGTAAGCCCGACTTCCTCGGCGAGAAGTCGCCGCACCTGAGGCATGGCTTCCTTGGCGGAGAAGAAGACTTCGTTATCCATGCCCCAGGCAATGATCGACGGATGATTGCGATTGATCCGAATCATCTCTGCGAGCTGCTGCTTCACGCTTGCGTCGAAGGCGCTGTCCTGCGCAGGGTCAGTCGGATAAGCCGATGACGCCCAGGGACTCTTGAATCCAGCCGTTCCCCAGAAGGGCGCTTCGGAAAGAAACATGACGCCAATCCTGTCGGTCGCCTCGGCAAAGTGGGGATCATGCGGGTAATGTGAGCCTCGGATGAAATCGAAACCGGCATCCTTGATCAGCTGCACATCGCGATCAATCGCTCTGTTGGTTACGGCGTCGCCCCACCCTGCCTGATCTTGATGGACGTTCGCGCCTTTGAAGTAGCGATGCTTGCCATTGAGGAAGAAGCCTTTGTCCGCGGTCCAGGAGATCCAGCGGAAGCCAAATTCCGTCTCGAACTGGTCGACAACTCGTCCGGATACGAGCAGGCTCGTCCGCGCCCGGTAGAGGATGGGGGTCTCGGGGCTCCAGAGTCGCGGTTTGGCAATGGGACTGGACTCTTGCTTGCCGATCAGTGTTTGACCGGAGGGGACGGTCACCTCGGTATCGGGCAGCGTGCTCACGATAGATCCGTGAACATCGAAAATCTGAGTATGCAGAATTACATTTGCGGATCTGTTGCTGTCATTGCGAACCTCAGTGTCGACCGCAGTTCGTCCGGAGGCCTCAGAAAGTTCCGGCGTAGTGATGCGGGTTCCCGTCCAGGCAACGTGTATATCGTTGGTGGTCTCCAGCCAAACATCGCGATACAGGCCGCCACTGAAGACATGTTCGCCGGCACGGGGCGCAAGCGTAGGGTCCCATTTGTTGTTCACGCGGACCGCGAAGACGTTTCTACCGGGCCTTACTGCGGCGCTGATGTCCACTGGAAATCCGGTATAGCCGCCTCGATGCTGTCCCACAGGAATGCCGTTCACGAACACTTCGGCTTCCTGGAATGCGCCTTCGAACTCGAGCGAGAGCCGACGTCCAGCCGGAAGGGCCGGTAAGTTCAGGGTCTTTCGATACCATCCATAGCCAACATAAAACGTGGGCGCTCGGAAGTAGGGAATGCTGAAGCTGTGGGGCAATCCGATGGGCTCCCACTTGGCGTCGTCGAAGTCGGGATCCTGCGCACCCGGTACATCGTCCAGAGTAAATCGCCAACCCGCATTGAAATTCACCCGGACACGGCCTTTGGCGGTTACAGCCGATTCAGGAGTGGGTGCGGCGTTAGCTAGGGAAATAGGCAAGAAACCGGCGAGCGCAAATGAGCCAAGGATCACCAGCAGCTTGAATAGGTTTCGCATCTTGTTCCTGTGACGAATCGATTTACATTCATCGGTACGCAAGGCGCACCGTTTAACTTCTGTGAAGTCGACGACACAATATGGCCATAATAAGGGTTCCCAGTGTGCCCTTTTGCGCCAAATGGAGCCATCTATTGTCCGGCGCGATGGTGTCAAGCGCGACGGCGAGGTGGAAACCGGAAGAGACGTCTTCGACCCCGCGTCGACAACTTCTGTGGGAAGAGACTCGACGAGCTTCATCTATCGCCACTGCTGGCGCGGTGACGTCGCCGCCGATGCACGCCAACCCTAGGTGCAGCGTTCGAGCCCCGAATCTGGGCTTCCAACCCCCGAATCCAGGCTTTCATTGAATACTCGAGCCCGGCCGTGGAGTACGCAATATCTTGCTCTCCCATGCCACTCCACGACATTTCTCTCCCTGGCGGACACCGGGCAACGCCCTGCGCAAAAGGAGGCGTATGAGTCTTCTTGTCGAGGTCCGCAGGCTAAGCAAGGTCTACAAGCGAGGGAAGGAAAACATCGAGGTACTTCATCAAATCGACCTCGATATCCAGACGGGGGACTTCCTCGCACTGATGGGCCCGTCAGGTTCAGGTAAGACCACTTTGCTGAATCTGATCGGCGGCCTGGATACCCCGTCCGACGGAACACTCAGTGTGGCGGGCCAACGGATTGATAACCTTGGAGAGAGTGCACTTGCACGGTGGCGGGCCAAGCACGTCGGTTTCGTGTTCCAGTTCTACAACCTGCTGCCGATGTTGTCAGCGAGGAAGAATGTCGAGTTGCCACTGTTGTTGACGCGGCTCAGCACCGCGCAACGCAAGCGTAACGCAACAATCGCCCTCGAGCTAGTCGGTCTATCTGACCGGGCGGCCCACAAGCCCAGCGAGCTCTCAGGCGGCCAACAGCAGCGCGTCTCCATCGCTCGCGCGATCGTCTCCGATCCCACTCTTCTGGTATGCGATGAACCCACAGGCGATCTCGATCGACAGTCGGCCGAGGATATTCTGACACTTCTGCAGCAGCTCAACCGTGATCATAAAAAAACCATCATCATGGTGACGCACGATCCGAAGGCCGCCGAATACGCCCGTCGCGTGTTGCATCTCGACAAGGGCACGCTGGTCGAGCGGCCACAGGCGGTGCTCGCATGAAATACTTCCCTCTCTTATGGGCGGCGCTCTTCAGGCGTAAGACCCGTACGCTGTTCACCCTGCTGTCCGTCGTCGCCGCGTTCCTGTTGTTCGGGTTGCTGAACTCGGTGCGCACGGCCTTCGCCAACATCGGTGGCGATGTGGCCGGGGTCGACCGCTTATTGACGGTGTCCAAGCTCGGTTTCACCATGTTGCTCCCGAAGAGCTTATTGCCGCGCATTCAGGCGGTGCCCGGCGTGGCCGCGGTGTCATACGCAAACTGGTTTGGAGGATTCTACCAGGATCCGAAGAACTCCTTTCCCAACGAGGCGGTGGCTGAGAATTTTCTCGATCTCTTTCCGGAGTTTGTTTTGCCGGACGAGCAACGCGAGGCCTTCAGACACACCCGCACCGGTGCCGTAGTCGGCGCAAGCCTCGCACGGCGCTTTCACTGGAAAATCGGTGAGCACATTCCCTTGCAGGCACCCGCCTTCCCGCAAAAGAACGGTTCCAACACCTGGACGTTCGATCTAGTTGGTATTTTTCACGGGCGCGACCCGCAGACCCAGGAGGGCATCCTGTTTTTCAATTGGGACTATTTCAATGAGGCGACTCTGTTTGGCGGGGGGAACGGCGTCGGCTGGTACGAGGTGAAGCTCGCGGACCGCAAGCAGGCGGACCCGATCGCGCAGCGGATCGACGCGCTGTCCTTTGACTCCGATCACGAGACCAAGACGCAAACCGAGCAGTCGGTCGTCGCCGCGATGATCAGTCAGCTCGCCGACATCGGACTGATCGTTGGATCGATTATGGGCGCGGTGTTCTTCACCTTGGTACTGTTGACGGGTAACACGATGGCGCAGGCCGTGCGCGAGCGCATTCCGGAGCTCGCCATGCTCAAGACCATCGGGTTCTCCAACCTCAGCGTTCTTGTCCTGGTGCTGGGAGAGGCCGTGCTACTGCTGTTTCTGGGGGGTGCAACCGGGCTGGCACTGGCCTCGGTTGTCGTCAACATTGTGCGGCAGAAACTTGGCAGCGGCATCCCGCTGGCATCGCTGGCGGGCCCCACCTGGCTATTGGGCGTGGCTTTCATGCTAGCAATCGGACTGCTCGTCGGCGCCTTGCCGGCGGCGCATGGCATGCGGTTGCGCATCGTGGAAGCGCTGGCGCGTCGCTGACCTCGATTTTAGGGCCAAGTCAATTCACGTGCAAAGGGCTGATATGTTGGGCAGGCTCGGCTTCCGGATGGTGATGGCGCTGGCAGTGGTCGGGCCGGTTGTGTTATTGACGTACATGCCCTGGTGGGCGCTGCTCGCGATGCTACTGTTGCTGGCGGCGTGGATGGCATTGACCCGCATTGGCCAACAGTCGTGGGCTGTAGCCCAGGTCGGCATCGCGACCATTCCGCAGCGGTTGGGTTCCTCGTCGGTAGTCGTGATAGGCATCGCGGGCGTTGTTGGCGTGCTGGTCGCCCTCTTGGCGATGGCAGGCGGCTTTGAGACGACGTTGCGAGAGACAGGGACGGATGACACGGTTGTCGTGACGCGTGCCGGGGCTCAGGCAGAGATCAACTCAGTCATCGACCACGATACGGCTGTTGTTGTCACGCAAGCCAAGCAAGTGTTGCACAACGCGGCGGGGCAACCGATCGCCTCCCCAGAGCTGGTTGTCATCGCATCGTTGCCGAAAAAGAGCGACGGTCTTGATGCCAACGTGGAAATACGCGGGGTAGGTCAGCGCGCCTGGGAACTGCGCCCCGGTGTCAAAATCGTCGCCGGGCGCAAGTTCACGCCGGGTCTGCGTGAGCTCATCGTTGGCAAGAGCGCAGTCGGGCAGTTCAAGAACCTGGACATCGGCTCCACAATGAAGCTGAACGGACAGCTGTGGACCCTGGTGGGGGAGTTCGACTCCGGGGACTCCCACAATTCGGAAATCTGGGGTGACGCTGATGTGGTGGCCTCGACCTATCGTCGCGGCAGCATCATAACCTCGGTGAACATGAAGTTGACCGATCGCGGCGAGTTCGTGGCCCTCAAAGCCGCTCTTACGACCGATCCCCGGATCAAGGTCGATGTCAGTACCACGCGCGATTATTACAACCGGCAGTCCGAGAGTCTCACGAAGCAGATTCGCTTTCTCGGCATGACGGTCGGCCTCATTATGGCGGTGGGAGCGGTATTTGGCGCTCTCAATAGCGTGTACGCAGCCGTAGCGACCCGCGCCCGAGAGATCGCAACTTTGCGGGCTATCGGCTTTCGCGGGCTGCCGGTCATCGTTTCGGTGCTACTCGAGACCATGTTGCTGGCGGTTCTCGGCGGTACGTTCGGGGCGGGACTGGCCTGGGCTATCTTTGACGACTACACCGCCGCCACACTCTCGAACTTGAGTCAGCTCGTATTCGCGTTCAACGTGACCCCCGGGCTTGTGTGGAACGGGCTGAAATGGGCACTGGCGATAGGCTTTATCGGCGGTTTGTTTCCAGCCGTGCGCGCGGCTCGTGTGTCAGTGACAGCGGGCCTGCGTGAGCTGTAGACGGTCGCAATTTTCTGCCCTTCAACCCCCAAATCTGGGCATCCACCAAATACCTCGTCCCACCTTCGGGATGGTCGCTATCTTCCCCGCCCATGGCCATCGCCAACATTACGGCGTTGTTCATTTTCCATGGGGATCTGCTCATTCGCCACGGCAAGCACCCGGTGGTTGTGGGGCAAGGGTTCGGCATGGCTCATTGGCTTGCCGTCATCACGCTGGCGGTGCTACTGCTCGGTC
>CAYNTW010000005.1:66597-72292 GCA_964400085.1 uncultured Steroidobacteraceae bacterium
ATCTCGCCAGCGGCGCGCGGCCTAGCGGACTACAAGCTCGTCTACATCGTGCACTTCACAAATGACGCCTTCATATTGGCGGCTATCATCATTGCAGTCGTTCAAGTCAGACAATTTCGCCGTCAGACGGCGTAAGGCGCGGGCAGGTATAATGTGCCCATGGCACGCGCATTTGCAGGAATCCATCGGTTCTCGCGCTGGCACTCGATATTCGCGTACCGTAGCCGCGCGACCCACGTTGTCCGTGGATCTCTCCGCTCTCAGCGCCATTGGCCGTGGCCGAGGAGGATATTTCTCGTCTGGTATGGGTTGTCGTTCATTATGTGGATCTGGGCCAGCGTTGAGCTCCGGATGCACCGGCTCATAAGCCCGGCTAGCCAGGTATTCGGACTGTTCCTCTGGTGGGCAGTCATGGTGGCATGTGCCCTACCGGTGGCGTTGCTCTGGGAGCGACGCGCTGAGGAACGCCACCAACGAGAAATCGCCGGGCTGCAGCGACACAGGCAGGAGACGAATCTCAAGCTGCTCGTGTTGCAGGCTCAGATCGAGCCGCACTTCCTGTTCAACACACTGGCCTCTTTGCGCGCCCTGTTGCGTGAGGATGCCACACGGGCCGAAGCAATGGTCGATGCTTTGGTCCAGCATCTGCGTGCGGTTCTGCCTGTCGTGCGCACTGACTCCGCAGCCTCGACGCTGTCCGACCAGTTGGTGATCTGCGCAAGCTACCTGGAGATCATGGCGAACCGCATGGAGGGGCGCCTCGCATACGATATCGATGTACCGCGGCCGTTACTACAAACACCATTTCCCCCCCTGCTGCTGCTCACTCTCGTTGAAAATGCAGTCAAACACGGAATTGAGCCGAAAGTCGGTGCCGGGCGCATTCGCATCGAGGCCGAGCGGATCACGGACACCGCCGGCTCTGCGGTCGCGGTGCGCGTTATCGACAACGGCGTTGGTTTGTCCAGGTCGGTAGGACAAGGGCTCGGGCTGAGAAATGTGCGCGAACAACTGACGTTACGCTACGGCAGCCGTGCGGCGCTGTCGCTCGTCAGTCCGCCTGAGGGCGGCACCATTGCGTGTCTCCAGATTCCGTTGGATGGGTTCGAACTCATATGAGCCCCACTGCACTCGTTGCGGAAGATGAAGCGCCTCAGCGGCGGGACCTGTGCCGTATGCTCGCTTCACGCTGGCCAGAGCTGCAGATCGTGGCCGAATGCTCGGACGGGTCTGCGGCTATCGCCGCCCTGCACGCACACCGCCCGACAGTAGCTTTCCTGGATATCCGGATGGCTGGCGCCACCGGCCTGGAGGTTGCGCGGCAGGCGTGCAATATGGCGCACGTGGTGTTCACTACCGCATACGAACAGCATGCGATCGAAGCATTCGAAATCGAAGCTGTCGATTACCTCCTCAAGCCGGTTACCGTAGAACGACTCGACAGGACCTTGCAGCGGCTCCGAACCCGACTGGGTGGGGCACCGAAAGATATCGGCACTGTGCTCGAAGCGATCCGTCAGGGCTTCCGCTGCGCGCGCAGTGCGGACCTTCCATGGATAACCGCGTCGCTGGGCAATAGTATCAAGCTGATTGCAACAGAGGATGTACTGTTCTTCCGCGCTGATGAAGGATGCACTTGGGTTGTCACACGGCTCGAGAAGGCCAGCATTCGCACACCCCTGAAGGAGTTGCTGCCAGCACTGAATCCCGACATGTTCTGGCAGATCCACCGTAGCGTCATCGTGCGTGTGAGCGCAATTTGCGCCGTGCGGCGCAACGAGTTGGGCAGACTGGAAATTGCACTGCACGACTCGGAAGAAATTTTACCAGTGAGTCAAGCGTTTCGGTGGCGGTTTCGCGGGATGTAGGAGACGGGCTCGGCGTCTGTGACGCGACCCATTTCTTCGCTGGGTTTTTTCCTTCCTTTGAACAATGACTTTACGCAGATCGGTCCGGAAACAGGCCCGGCATCCACCGCGATGCCAGCGTTGCCGCGCTTCGAGGAGGTCTACAGTCGCCTTGGCTGCAGGAAGCGCGGCACGGCAGGTGCGCTGATGGCGATATGGTTGCCTACGACAACGTCGTGCTCGCGCAATGCGCCGGGGATTACCTTCACCCGTTCATGTGTTGTCGAATCTTCGGCCCATAACAGATCATCCGGCAGCAACTCGCAGAAGCGACGGTGTCACCGGGCGCGTCGAGTCCGGACAATCGTGCACGGTCGCTCCGATCGATCCAGTCATTTTCCGATGCGAGTGCCGTCGTAGACCCAGTTGACTTCCCAGCTCTTGCCACCGTCCTGGGAGAAAGCTTGTTCGAAGTGCGTCTTGTCGTGACTCACGGCGTCCCACACATATCGGACCGTCACTGCTCGACCTTCCCAAGTGTCTTGGGCGTAGAACTCGCCGTGCCCGTTGTTGAACTGCCCAATTTGGGGCGGATCGAACACACCGGTCTTGAGGCTAGAACCGTAGATGCTCCATTGACGCGACACCGGGTTGTAGAGGCGCACGGCGAGCAGCTCGATGCGTCTATGCGTGCTCGGACTATCCACTCGCATCTCGGACTCGTTCCAACCTTCGAGCAGCGGCAGCGTGCGTGTCACTACGGTGCCATCGAATTCTTCCCAGTCATTCAAGCCGGTAAGGCGGTGTTTCAGCGTGCGCACATGCGCCTTCCAAGTGCCCACTTCGAAGTCAAAATCATGGCGCCCATCGTGCAACGCCGGTTGCAGAGGTGGATTGGGCGCAGCGGTCTGCGGGAGCGCGTGCAGCGGAGCAAGTCCCAACACAAACGCGGGCAGAAAAACAGGCATGCGGATGCGCGGATTCACGGATAAGTCCTCCCTTGAATGCAAAACCCCGGCAATGCCGTCCTCTGGACAGAGAACGGCCGACGTAGTAGACTCTACGGATGTTGTAGTAGATGTCAACCACCATGCAATTGTCAAAAGCCGAACGGCGCATCCTGGAGCAATACTGGGAGCTTGGCACCAGCTCGGTACGCGAGATCCTTGAAAGCCTGCCCGAGAATGAGCGCGTCGCCTATACGACGGTGCAGACGCTCGTGTACCGGCTCGAGCAAAAGGGCGCGGTGCGGCGCGTGAAGAAGGTTGGTAATGCGCAGCTGTTCGAGGCGGCCATTGATCGCAGCGCCTTCCGCAGCGGCCTGGTGCGTGAGCTGCTCGATATGTTCGGCGGCTCTCCGCAGCTGCTGGTTTCGAACCTGCTCGAATCGGGCACCATTACGTTGAAAGACCTGAAGGCTCTTCAGGATGCGGCCGGCAAGCGCCGCCCGGTGAGCAAGCAGGATGAGTGAGCATCTGGCACCTGTCCTGTACTTTGTGCAGGTCCACCTGCTGTGCGCCACGCTGGTCGCCTTGGGTGCTTGGGCACTGACCTCACTGCCTAGGGCGAGCGTCACCGCGAAATTCTGGGTCTGGACGGCCGCATCGCTCAATTTCATGCTCCCGGTAGGCGGCTTCATCGACCGCTTCGGCGCTGCCGAATTTCCAGGAGCGCGCCAGTTCGCTCCGCTCGCCGCCTTCGACCTGACATTGGCGCAGCATCCGCTGGTCGCAGCGCTGCTGTGTGCGTTGTGGCTGAGCGGCGCCGTTCTGCTGCTGCTGCGACTTGCCGTGCGCATCTTGCGCGAACGGCGGTCGCACGGCGGCGATGCGCTCGGCGTTCCACATTTTCACGTCCAGGGCATGCCGGTACATATCATTGCCGGGGGCCGCGGCCCCGCAGTGCATGGCATGGTGCGCACTCGTATCTGCCTGCCCGCGGGCCTGGAGGGCCTGTTGAGTCGGCGCGAGCTGGATGCTGTGCTGTTGCACGAGGTCACCCACGCCAAGCGCCGCGACAATCTGCTCGGCCTGCTTCACGAAGTGGCACAGTGCGTGCTGTGGTTTCATCCGTTGCTGTGGCTCACGGGTGCCCGCTTGGCCCTGTATCGCGAGCTCTCCTGCGACCAGTCGGTACTCAGAATGGGTCAAGGGCGCTTGTTGGTCTCGGCGCTGGCGAAGCTGGCGGAACCAGAGAGTTCACTCGTCCTGCGCTCGGCGGCGACATCGCTGGTCAGCCGTCGCCTGGATCGGCTGCTGGCGCCCGCGACGCCCGCCGCAAACCGTCTGCTCAACGGGTTGTTGCTTGCAGGATTCAGCGTGCTGCTACTGAGCGGCGTGCTTCTCACTGTCGCCCACACTGCCTGCTGTCTGGTGCCAGTGGCTTGAAGGACTCCGGCCAGAGCCGAGTCATTCTGATCAGAAAGCCGGTCAACCGATCGGGCCAACGATTGGCTCATCGCCGGCTTGTTCAGCGGAAGGTCTGTGGTCCTCGAAGTTGCCGCTCAGTTGCAACTGCCAGCAGGAACGACCACAAACATTGTCTGTTCCGCGCTCGACGCCGAGAACGTATAGAGATACTCCACGGAAATGCCGTTATCTATGAGGGTCCTCGTCGCACCTTGGCAAATCTTCTGCTTCGCGGCCCGTTCTACACCATCCTTCCTGCTCGGGTCCAGTTGGACACTCGAGTCCATTGAGTAGTAGACCTTGTAGGTGTCTCCGTGCACTTCAGCCCCAGTGAGCGTAGTAACCCGGTCTATCTTCCGGGGCAGCGTCGACGAGATTTCTTGAACGCTCTGGCGCAACGCGGCGAGCACTTTCTCTTTGGGAGTCTGAACGCTGCTCGACCCGGACTGTTCCTCGCCTGCGCCCTGGGCCCCGGAGGCCGCGGCATTGAGCTTGCCGGTACGCGCATACTGCATGTACCTGATATTTCCGACCACTCCCAGCGCCATCAGAGCGAGGACTACGCCGGCACCGACTTTTACCAAGGTGGTGTTGGGGCCGGCCGGCGGTCCGTAGTCGTTATAGCCGTCCGAGCCCGGCCAGACGATCAGCAATAACGAGACGATCCAGAACATGCTCGTGCAAATCGGCACCATTTGTGGGCCACCCATCACGGCGCCCACGCCTGGCAAGAGCAGCAACACCAACACCCACTTGGCGCTTCGATTGACATCATGCAAGCGCAGGGCCATCAGTCGCAGCATCGTCCAGATCCACAGGACGAACAGGACGCCCAGCGGAATCAACAACATCTCGCGAGACTTCACCATGGAGGGCGTCTTCGGGATGACCGCCGCAAGGATCGCCAAACCGCTCAAAACCATCATCGGCCATGAATAGGCGAGATAGCGCAGGCGGCCGATGCGCCCGTCGAGAGAAAGGGATAGTGCGCTCGGCGTCACGGTTTCGAGCTCGTCGCGCTCGATTTCTCGGCGGCCTGGCCCACGGACGCTGTTGACTTTGAAAGCACTGGCCACGGAGCTCGCCGTCGCTTTGCTATAGGCAACTCCACAGCTCGGGCATTGCCACTCCGGGCATTGATCGGCCGCGGTTCTTTTGTACTGGCACTTCGGACAAATGACAGCTTGGGGTTGCAAGCTCAGCCCCGCGGAATTCCTTCCGTCGATGTTTGCGTTCATAGAAGAGTCACGCTAAACGCTGAGGTTGGTGCTGGCGCTTCCATATGACACAGGCAATATGACAGGTGCGTCCGCGTGATCATAGCGGCGCGTGGCGCGCCATTTGTTGCGTCTGCACACACTTTGTGTGCTTGGTCCCCACGGGAGCGCTCGGAATTGAGAACTGGGCGCAGCGATGACCGCAGTCCGCAATGCCCTCCGT
>CAYNTW010000005.1:72392-101211 GCA_964400085.1 uncultured Steroidobacteraceae bacterium
TGCCCCTTCGGCTTCCCCATCGTCAGCCTGAGCGCTACAAGAATGCGTACGCTCGCTGACTATGTCAACGAGCGACGGCCGCCGTATACAGCGCGTCAGCTGTTCCTTGCGCAACCCGCTCACGCTTTTGGAGGCCGAACGCTGAGGGTGATATGAACCGTCCTGAAGGCGAAGAGTCGCTGCAGGCGACATTTCGCGATGAACGGGACTAAATCCGCGACGAAGCGGATCGTTGCAGCTTCTTGGAGCTTACCTGGTTGACGGCGGGGTACACTCTATTCCGAGGACACACCGAGACCGACCTGCATGACCCTCGGATTCGCTGAGCTGCCCGCGACAACTCCGCCATCCATTACTTTGGCTTCGGGCCGAGACATCTCCAAGTCCAGCCTGTTCAACGTGCTTCAGGCGAGTGGATGGGCTGCCGCATACACAGTCTGCTCGATTGCAGCGGTGGCAAATTTTGGCCTCTGGCCGGCACTGCTCGATACTTTGATTTGGGCAATTTGCGGATGTCTTATCACACTCGGCCTACGTCACGTCTACCGACGATCACGTCGGCTACACCACTCATACGTAGTCATCGCTGCCATCGCACTGATCCTGAGCGTGCTGCTCGCACCTCTGTGGTATTTGATGGAGCATATCTCCTTACGTACGACGCTGGCGGTGTTGCTACAGGTAGATCCATGGCGATCGTTATTTTCCGCGTACGCTGTAAGAGAGGCGCGTAATCCACTGTTCTTCTCCATCTACCTATGGCCTTTTTATTCCATCATTCTCTTTACGTGGACATCCCTCTATTTTGGCGTAAACGCGATCCTTGAGCTCGAATCAGAGCGCGCCCAGGTCGCCAACGCACTCAAATTGGCCGACACGGCCCGTCTGCGCGCCCTGCAGTCGAATTTGAACCCGCATTTCTTGTTCAACGCGCTGAACGGCATTGCGACCCTGGTCCGGGAAAACGACTCCGTGACCGCTACGGCCATGGTCGATGACCTGGGCACGTTTCTCAGGTTAACGCTACAGCGTTTGGATACTCCTGAACTTCGCGTAGCAGAGGAAATCGAGCTGATCGAGCAGTACTTGCGCATTCAACGTTACCGGTTTGGTACGCGGCTGCACGCGGTGGTGCAGGCCTCGCGGGAGGCGCTCGATGCCCTCATCCCGACCCTCATTCTTCAACCACTGGTCGAAAATGCCGTGCGCTACAGTGTGCTGCCCCGTGATGCCGGCGGCTCGCTCTGGGTGTCGGTGCGCAAGGAACTCGCGGTCTTGGTTGTGTCAGTGGAGGACGATGGTCCTGGACTCAACGGGGGCACGTTAAACGCCTTCGGCATGGGCCTACAAAACTCCTCCGACCGGCTCAAGGCATTGTATGGTACCGCCGCAAGCCTGACGATAGGCAGCAGAGCCGACGGCACGGGGTGCGCGGTCGTTATCCGGTTTCCCTTTCGGTTAGCACCTGTCGGGCAACCCGGTGACAGGCCAATCGAGGCCACACGAGCGTGAAGATTCGCACGATCATAGTGGATGACGAGGAGCTCGCGCGTCGCGGCCTAAGAGCACTGTCGCAGCGATGCGAGGATCTAAAACTGATCTGCGAATGCCGGAACGGGCTAGAAGCGGTGGACGCAATTCATCAGCATCGCCCGGACTTGGTATTCCTGGACGTTCAGATGCCGGGAAAGACGGGGTTCGATGTCATTTGTGCCATTGCAGATGACCAACGCCCGCATGTCGTATTTGTGACTGCTTACGACAAGTTCGCACTGCGGGCTTTCGAAGTGCATGCGCTGGATTATCTCCTGAAGCCCGTGAACGCAGAGCGGTTCGATGCGGCAGTGGCACGTGTACGAGAGGCGATCTCGCACGTGACGGACAATGCAATTGCTCAGCGCGTTCGCGAGGTGGCCGCAAATCTACAGGTAATGTCTTCACCAGCGCCGCTGGCGCCGATCGTGGATCGCCTTCCGATCAAAGCAAACGACGGACGAATAATTGTAGTTCGCTTGACCGATATAGACTGGATCGAGGCGGACGGAGACTATGTGTCGGTCCATGTGGGGGGCAAGACATGGTTGATGCGCGAAACCATCGCCGCCGTGGAACTTCGACTGGCGCTATCCGGATTTGTGAGAATTCACCGCTCGGCCCTGGTGAATACCGAACGGGTCAAGGAACTGCGGCCCCGGGACAAAGGCGAATATACCGTGGTACTGAGCAATGGCACGGAACTAAAACTGACCAGAAACTACCGAGCGTCTGTTGAACGATTGGTCGGGGCAACCCTGTAAGTCTCTCGATCAGCGCCAGGCGCTCGTCCGCCGGCATCTCTCACCCTTTCGACGCCACCCACATCCGCTTTGTCGTGCTGTTGGTCCGCAATGTCGCATAGCGATGCGCGCCTGTATTACCGGTTGTACACTCGCGCTCGAGAAATGTCAGGCGCCGACTCGAGAGAAGCAACCAGACCAACATACACACTGGCCTGCATGTCATGAGGTTCACATACTTTATCGATCGGCACGGCCACTTCCACGGAGGAAAGGAGTACACATGAATACGCCAAGACAGATACGGAATTTCTGGATACCGGTTCTCACGACGATTCTTATGGCTTGCTCCAGCAATGCGTTTGCGCAAATGAGCTACAAAGTCGCTGATCTGGGCACGCTGGACGATGACAACTTTGGGATGGTCATGGGACTCAATAATGAAGGCTGGACAGAGAACATGGACGGCGTCGTAAACCCGCCCATCACTTCGACCTCCACGACCGTTGCAAGTGGCCGCGCGGTAATAAACATCCGAGGCCTCAACATCGACCTTGGCACGCTTGGAGGAAAGAACAGTTGGACCAACTATGGCGGAATCAACGATCGCGGGGAAGCTGTCGGTTTTGCCGAAACATCGGTTCCGGATCCAGACGGTGAAGACATGTGCGCCTTTGGCACAAAACTTACGTGTCGTCCATTTTTGTGGCGCCACGGCCACATTCTGGCTCTCCCGACGCTGGGCGGAAATAACGGGCAGGCCAGCGCTATCAACAACCGCGGACAAATAGTAGGCATTTCCGAGACGAGGGAGCCGGACCCCGGATGCGCGCCTGGCAAGCCTGGGAAGATCATATCGCCGGTATTCTGGGAAAAAGGCAAAGTCCGAGCTCTTCCTACGGTGGCTGGCGACCCAGACGGCTTCGTACAAGGCATCAACGATCAAGGCCAAGCCGTAGGCTCCTCGGGAACCTGCACCAACATAGCGATTCACGCCGTATTGTGGAAAAACGGCACTGCCTTCCAGCTTCCAAATCTCGGACACACTGGAGGTGGCGCCTACGCCATCAATGACCACGGTCAAATTGTTGGGTATGTCGCGAGCCCTGACGGCACAACTATCTTTGCCGTTGTCTGGCAGAACGGCGGAGTCACAATCCTCCGTACACTGCCGGGAGATTCTGCCGCCTTTGCCACCGGCATCAACAACCGGGGCGAGGTGGTGGGAAGCACCTTCGACTCCACGGGAAGCTGGTCCCGCGGCTTCATTTGGAAGGACGGTGTGACGACTGACCTTAACACGCTGATTCCCGAAGATACCAACCTCTTCATAATCGCGGCTAGCAATATCAATGAGCACGGACAAATCTCAGGTATGGCAACGGTGCTCACCGGGCCGGATAAGGGCAAGATCCACGCCATTCTGGCAACCCCTGTAAACGAAAGCATAGGCACCTCTGTTGCAGACGTTTCACCTACACGCCCGGGATCCAATTTGCCGGCGAATGTTTGCAGCCACCATTCGCAGCGATTCGGACTCTGCAGAACCGGGCAATAACGGTTGGAGCCGCACACATGAGGGCGCCGCCCGGAGGCGGCGCCCTCGACTGTTGACGTGGACCGTCAGGCGTTCGCACCGCCGTACATAATCCCATAGGAGGCCTGACGTGCATCCCGAAAGGACTCCGGGACTGGCCCGGAAAGCGGAGTGCTTGACACGAATCGTCTATTCGATGATTCTAGACTTATGGAATCAAAGATCGCCGTAGAGGCCTTGGGGGCTCTGGCACAGGAGAGCCGCCTGCAGGTGTACCGGCTTCTGGTCCGGGCCGGGCCGGAAGGCATGGCGGCAACTGACATCGCCGAAGCGCTGGGCATCCCCGCAAACACCCTGTCCTTCCATCTCAAGACATTGAGTCATGCCGGCCTGGTCCATTCGCGCCAGGAAGGCCGCTTTGTCTACTACTCGACCAATTACGAGCAGATGAATGCGTTGCTCGGGTTCCTGACGGAAAACTGCTGCGGAGGCCGCAGCTGCGCGCCGTCGGCTGCGCCCGGCAAAAGGAGGGCTTTGTGAAGCGCTTTCATGTTCACGTATCGGTGTCCGATCTGGATCAGAGTATCCGTTTCTACTCCCAGCTTTTCGGTAGTGACCCGGCGGTGCTCAAACCGGATTACGCCAAGTGGATGCTCGATGACCCGCGACTGAATTTCGCGATCTCAACCCACCGCCAGCCCGCCGGCATCAATCACCTGGGGTTCCAAGTGGAGTCGGACGAGGAATTGCGCGGCTTGCAGGCCCAACTGCAGGCGGCTGACAGCCGGATGATTCAAGAGGACGAGCAGCCCTGCTGCTATGCCACATCAAACAAGTATTGGGTAACCGACCCTACCGGAATTGCGTGGGAGACCTTCCAGACACTCGTCAGCATTCCGATCTATGGGGAAGATACTCCGGTTTTCAATCACGGTAGCTCCACCACTGCGCGGCCGCCCGAGGCCCCGGCGGTCAAGGGCGCGTGTTGTGTTCCGGCTGCGAACAGTAAGCCCAAAACCGCAACGTCGGGCTGCTGTACGGGATGAGCATCTCTGCGCAGCCTCGTATCCGAAGCGGCACCGGGGCCGACCTGCCAACGGTGTTGAGGATATTGCAGGCATCGGGACTCCCGACCGCTGACCTGACGAGCACCGCGGGGCTTCGGCTGTGGGTGCTCGAGATTCGGGGCTCTGTGGAAGGAATCATAGCGTTGCAACGGTTCGGCGAGGATGCGCTCTTGCGATCACTCGCCGTCACACCCGAGCATCGCCAGCACGGCTATGGCCGCGAGCTCGTCGCCCGGCTCGAACTCGATGCGCGCGCGGCGGGCATCAGAACGCTCGTCCTACTGACCGAGACAGCCACAGCGTTTTTTCAAAGCCTCGGATACCAAATCACCGACCGGCAAGTCGTTAACGAGCAGATGCGGCAGTGCGCCGAGTTTCGGTCGCTCTGCCCTGCCACAGCGATATGCATGTCAAAAACACTGATGACGTCCGCCATAACGGAGCCAACATGATGGCCGATCGGCCTTACAACGTGTTGTTTCTCTGCACCGGGAATTCCGCACGGAGCATTCTGGCGGAAAGCCTCATCAATCATTGGGGACGTGGCCGCTTTGTTGGGCTCAGTGCGGGAAGTCATCCCAAAGGCGCGGTGCATCCTATCGCGCTGGACCTGCTCACGCAGATGAAGTTTCCGACCGAAGGACTGCGCAGCAAGAGCTGGGACGAATTCGCCGCGCCCGGCGCCCCACCGCTCGATTTCGTGTTCACTGTATGTGACAACGCTGCCGGAGAAATGTGCCCGGTCTGGCCCGGCAAGCCGGTCACTGCACATTGGGGAGTGCCCGATCCGGCCGCGGTGGCAGGCACGGACGCTGATCAATGGATTGCGTTCCAATCGGCGTTTGAGGCGTTGGAGAATCGCATCAAGACATTCGTCAGCCTGCCCATCAGCTCGCTCGATCGACTGAAACTGCAAGATCGTCTGAACGCAATCGGAAAGACGCCACCGGAAGGGACGGTCTGACGATGTTGCGCCGGCTCGCCGCTGAGGGCATCGGATCACTTCTGCTGGCGGCTACTGTGATCGGCTCCGGCATCATGGCCGAACGCCTGGCCGGCGGAAATACCGCGGTCGCGCTGCTTGCCAACACGGGTGCGACGGTCGCCGTCCTGGCGGTGCTCATTCGATTGTTTGGATCGATCAGCGGCGCACACTTCAACCCGGCCGTCTCCCTGGTGCAAGCTCTCCAACGAGTGATGACTTGGCGCGCAGCGGGGGCCTACGCGGTCGCCCAAGTGTTCGGGTGCTGCCTGGGCGCCGTGCTCGCCCATGCAATGTTCGAGCTGCCATTGCTGCAAACCTCGGCGCACCTCCGCACCGGACCTGCGCAATGGCTCGCTGAAGCGGTCGCGACTTGTGGCTTGCTGCTGGTCGTGCTCGGCCACCGCCGCGAGGAAGACGCTCCATGGATGGTTGCGGCGTGGATCGGGGCGGCCTACTGGTTCACGGCATCCACGTCTTTTGCCAACCCAGCCATTACTATCGCGCGCTCACTGTCCGATACGTTTGCCGGCATACGACCGCGGGACGTTCCGGGATTTGTGGTCGCACAGTTCGGCGGGGCCCTGATCGCGCTACTGTTGGCTAGGCTGCTTTTCAGCCGCTCAAGATCTGCAACAACAGACGCTCTCAACGTCGGCGTACCGCTGCATCAGGATAGCTCGCCCGTCGCATGATAGACATGCGACGCGCTGCAGCGGCTAATCCGTCACGCCTTAGCACGCGGCAACGATCAGCGAGTCGTTCCCCAAGCCAAGAAGCCGTTCCCCCCGCGGCACTTGGGTGCACGGCTTGCGCCATGCCCTTGTGGCGCGCCGTCGCGCTGTGACCAGTGAGCGACGAACATGACAAGCAAGCCGAAACATCTTTCACGACGTGTTTTGTTCCAGCGCGTGGCGACCTGTGCGGTTGGCTCCTCGATCGCCTACGGCTTCGGGTTGGATCGTGCGGTCGCACAGGCCAAGGTGCCGCAGAAAACCGTTGCATACCAGGATAAGCCGAAAGGCACGCAGCGCTGCGACGGGTGCACCAACTTCCAGCCGCCGAACGCCTGCAAAGTAGTCGAAGGAGCAATCAGCGCGGAGGGCTGGTGCTCGCTGTTTACGCAGAAGAGCTAAAGAAGAGCCCAGCCACGTGCCATCATGGAGTCAGAATATATACGTGGGAGAAGTCAATTCCCGGATGGCTACCACGGGCTTCCACGTGTTGGTTCATCTCTTGCCAGAGTTGGGTAATGGCATCGGGCGCATTGTCCGGAATAGAGCTATCACGCCAGGTGAAGATTTCCATGATGTACCCTTTTCCCTGGTCCTTGCCTTGGAGGAGAATGTGCGGAGAGGCGAGGACGAGATTCAGTCGCCGAGCGACGTTCCAATGTGCTGCGAGGACTTTGATGAGGGCCCCTTCTTCGTTGGGCTTGACCTGGTAGGTGACGACCACGGTTTCCGGGGTGTCATCGGGGATCGGGGCGGCTGCCGGAGCTGTCATACTCAGACCGAGGCAGAGGAGGAAGTAAAGCAGCGGGCGCAGGCGGTTTGCAGTGGGCATTGGGGGCGCCGTCGGTGGAAGTTTGCGGTCACCGCCAGGGTTAGCGGTTGACGGTTATCCTATCCAGTAAAGAGGCGATTTTCCCTACCCAAATTACCATGAGTAGACTGATTGTCTTCGCTGGGCTTCCGGGAACAGGCAAGTCATCGATCGCGCGCGGACTCGCCAGGAAGATTGGCGCTGTGTGGCTGCGGGTCGACTCGATCGAGCAGGCGATCCGGGAATCCGGCGTTGTAGGGGGATCACTCGACGATGCAGGTTATCGTGTGGCGTACGCGATGGCCCTGGACAATCTGAGTGTCGGCTGTGACGTCATCGCCGACTCTGTAAATCCCTGGATGCTTACAAGAAACGCCTGGAGGAACGTTGGGCTACAGGCCAATGCCCGAGTAGTCGAAGTCGAGACCCTATGCACAGATCGCGAGGAGCATCGTCGCCGCGTGGAAACCAGGACGAACGACGTGCCTGGGCTGGTGCTTCCGGATTGGCAGGCCACGATCGGACGGGACTACCATTCGTGGGATCGCGATCACGTGACGATCGACACAGCGTGCCGCAGCGTGGCGGCTTGCATTGAACTCGTGCTCGCAGCGTTATAGGCAAATCCTCACGTGGATGACACGAATGACATCCGCGGGTTTTATCCTGTCAGCTTGTTATTTGCCACACGAACGGAGGCGCTCTCGCAGCTTCGATCAACCAGGACCGGTACCCTCGTAATCCGCCCACGCGCTACGGTGTTGTCGCGGATCTCGACATTCCGCGCGCGGCCGATGCAAATACCACTATTCGGCTTGATCCCGTAGATTCCGCCAGCATCGAACGCTGTACCGCGAATGAAGGTCTGACCGATTGTATTGCCGACGATCCGCAGCCCATCGGCATTGCTGACGAAGATCGCATAGATGAATGAATCGTCGATCCGGTTCCCCTCGATCACCACGCCCCGGTTCTGAAAATCGTTCTGAAAGCCCGTCACCCCGTCCGGGAGCACCAAGCCAACACTGATCGCGCCGAGGACGGGGTTGGCCCAGGTCAACTCGTTGGCGCCGGTGATGCTGTGGGTAAAGCGATTGTTCCGCAGTATCAGATTATCGGCGAAGCCCGATTCGGACCAGAAACCGATGTCGCTTCCGGCCTGCAGCGCAACCCCGGAGGAATACGTGAACTGGCAGTCCTCCACGATGGACCTTGGGGACTTCACGAGCACTCGACCGCAGGCGTGAAAACGACAACGCCGGATCGAGGTGCCGGCGCCCGCCCGGGTAAGCGACGTCACGGCGTCCGGGCTCTTCAACGGCAAGTCAGGTTGCAGCACGACCTCGTAGACCAGGTCCGGCTGCGTGGTCTCGCTCCTGCCCTTCCAGATCTGTGCGATCCGTGCCTTCAGCTCCGGGGCGTGCCGTTTATTGAGATCTACGATCCGGCTCCGCCCCAGCGAACGAAACGTACCATGTTCGCACGTTTCGATCTCGTCTCCAGCCATCAGGCCGATATCCCATTTGGGAGTGAGGAGATAGCGTCCCGGCCCGCTCTTCTTGACGATGTAGTAGTAAAAGCCGTGGACGTTGACGGCGTCATCCTGGGTGTTCGCGTAGTTGCAGTCTTCGATCGTGGGTCCATGCTCGACAGTGCCGAAATGCGAGCCGTCGGAGTTGGTTGCGAAGAGCCGATCCATGACTGCGCCGCTGGGACGCGGCCCAGGAACGATGGCAACCCGCTGCAACCGCATGCCGCCTCGCCCCCCGTTTTCGAGGATTCCGATACCGGGCGAGGCCAGCACCTTCAGGTCGATGAAAGCGGTCGCAAAGCTGTCGGTCACGACGATCGCGTGCTCCGAGCCATTGGCGATGGCTACGGTATCGCCCACCGCGATGGGCAGCTGACTCGGAAAGCGATCGTTCGCGCCCCACCGCAGATGCACGCGGATCAAGCCCTCGCGCACCCGTTCCGCCGCTTTCGGGGACAGAAAGTCCCGTGCGCCCGGCTTCAGGGCCACCGTGCGACGGTCCATGACCTTGAAGAACCCATCCGTCAACATCCCGAGCAGCGCCGGGTCATCCGGATAGCCCCGGTCGACCTCCACCATGATTTGTAGCGCGGCCCGGTCGAACCCCGTGATGGTTCCCTGAGTAAACGGCAGTGGATCGTAATCGATCGTCAGATCACGAATAGTCAGCTGGTTCGAGCCTGAGATCAGCAAGGTCGCTCCGCGCACGGTATTGATCACGCGAGCCCCGTTGCCACGTATCTCGACCTGATCGAGTTGCTTGAAGACGACGGGGCGTTTAATCCGGTAGGTCGCTCCCTTCTCGAAGTCCAGGGCGATCCGGCGCGGCCGGCCGCCTTTCTTGGCGCCGGCGACGGCCTGAGTAAGTGCGGCAGAAGCGCGGGCGAAAGCCGCATCCGCATCACCACCTGCTGCCGCGAACTGGGCCATCGAAAAAACGATTGTTGTCCCATCGGACCCGGGAGCCACCGGTTCGGACTTGGGCAGCGCGGCTTCGGGTTTGGCCTGTCCGCTGCTGGCCACTGCACGCAGCAACGACGCCGCCGCGGCAAAAGATGAAGTCAGGTTGATCGCCCGGCGGCGGGTTACTTTTTCCATGTGACGCGGGTCTCCTTTTGGTAGCAGCCCGCATTGTACTTCAACATGTCACAATCATGTGTGTGGATGTCGTAGGAGCCTCCGCCCGTGCGCGCTCCTTACCAAGATCATGCGTGGCCCCGACGATAGCGCTTCATTTTGACCGCCGTGCCGCAGGTTTCCATCGCGCACCAGCGGCGGCGCTGGTTCTTGCTGGTATCGAGGAACAACCAGCCGCACGAGCTCGTATTGGCGCAGCGGCGAAGCTGCGCCACAGAGGGATGGCTGATCAAGTCCAACGCATCCAGCGCGATGCGTTTGAGTGGCAACAACGCATTGTAGGCATCGTTCCGCCAATGCATCTGGCCATCAGATTCAAGCGATTGACTGGCCCAGGCACGATGTATCCACTGATCGAGGCACTGCACGGCCTCTGCAGGGGGTGGCACACCATCGATCCGCGACGTCAACAGCGCATGCAAGTGGTGGCGCAGTGTCCTCGACTTTCGCATCAACGCCGCACGCCGGTCTGCGTCCTCAGGCGCGCCGATGTGCTCACCGGAGCGGTAAGCACCGGCGAGCACACACCATTCGATAAAGCGCTCCGGCTGACAAATATAGTCCTCCGCCTCCACCGCGTAGCGATCGTGAATTGTATTGACGAAATCCAAACATAACCGCCCACCATCCAATCGGATAGCGGCGACCGGGCGGGCGGGTCGATAGCACTTCTCAGGGAACACGCGGCGCTATGGCTCTTGCAGAGAAAACTTGACGATACCGTCTAAACGAATTTAGATAGTAACGCCATCGAGGTCAATCGGAGCGCGCAGATGGGAAGCGCATCAAGACCCGCCGAACCTGCGTCCTCTCTTGGGACGGCGCTCAATTCGCGACGCCGGCTCCTCGTGGTCTGGATCGTCATTGTTACTTTGACTGCCTTGGGCGGCGTGATTACGGTCTTGGCGATCGGTGGCCGACCCGACCCAGCCACATTGCGTGCCACCGCCCCTTTGCTCGATGGCGCTTGGCGTTTCCACATTGGCGATAACCCACACTGGGCCAATGTGGACGTGGACGACAGCGGCTGGGAAACGATGGACCTGAGCGCACCGGCAAGCAGCCATGATGGCGATGTCGGTCTGCCGAACTACGTCGGCGGATGGATGGCGCACGGCCACCCCGGTTATCGAGGGTATGCGTGGTATCGGCGCATCGTGACGGTGCCGGCTGGAAACCGTGCATGGGATATTCTGGGACCAACCGCCGTCGACCACGGCTACGAGGTGTATTGGAACGGTGTGCGGCTGGGCGGATCGGGCCGGCTTGGCGCATCCCCCAGGGTCGTCGGCACGCGGCCCATGATTTTCGCCCTTCCCGCCGATGCGGCCGGTACCCGTGCGGTGCTCGCGATCCGCGCGTTCATGCTCCCGGGCAGCGGTGGGAGTAACGATAGTGGGGGCATGCACGTTGCGCCGACGCTGGCGCCGCGCCCAGAGAGCCATGCGCTATACCGCATAGAATGGTGGCGTACGATCGCGGGCTATATCGTCGAGGTGATCGAGCCGCTCGCCATGTTCGCGCTCATTGGCTTGGCGCTTGCGGTTCGGCCGCGCAGCAGCCACCCGAGCTTCATCGGCTTTGCCTGCATCGCGCTCGTGCTTTCGGCGGTGAAGCGCCTCGACAACGCGATTGTCGCGTGGACCGATCTGCTGAGCCTGTCAACTTATGTTTGGCTATCCAACGTACTCTGGTTACCCCTTAGCGCTGCGGCCTGGACGCTCGCCTGGAACCGTTGGTGCCTGCGATCTTCACGGGCAATCGACCTGGCCGCCCTGGTGCTGGCCGTGGTAGGGGTCGCGGGTGGCGCTATGGATGTCATGGTAATGACTCGTCTCTGTCGGCTCGGATTACTCGCGTTGCTTGTGCTGATTGGTGTGCGGATAGTTCGCAGTGGCCCGATGCGCATCATGGCAGTTGCCACGATGGCGTCCATTCTGGTCGCGCAATTCGCCGGCGAGCTCAGCTCGATCGGCGTGCCGGGCATCTGGTTTCCGTTGGGCATCGGCGTGTCTCGCACGCAATACGCCTATGCGATCGCGATACCGCTGCTGGCTTTGCTGATCGTGCGAACCTTGACTCAAGAACCATCACCCGCACAATGGCAGCGACTGCCTACGTACCTTTACGGGCCCAGCACGACATCCCGAAAGTAGTTGCTGTTCCGGAAGGAAGTCGATGGGAACTGTCCTGGCGTCGTATTGAGCACACCCGCAACCGTCTGAAGCGGTCCGTTCGTGATGGGAGTTGCCAAACCATCGGG
Source organism: uncultured Steroidobacteraceae bacterium (assembly GCA_964400085.1). GTDB lineage: Bacteria > Pseudomonadota > Gammaproteobacteria > Steroidobacterales > Steroidobacteraceae > 13-2-20CM-66-19. The sequence continues at coordinate 84,731 of CAYNTW010000005.1, forward strand.
CGTACTCACATAGAACCCGTTGGCGTTCACCGATACTACGTAGGCAGTGTTTGCCGATACCGGTATGGGCGTGGCGAGAATGGCCTCCTGCCAACCGTACGGAGTCTCGTTGGTGAACACAACAGAACCGAGGGCGTTTCCCGAACTATCCCAGATCCGGCCCGTGTGGCTGCCGGCATCATCTTCCGCCTTGTAGTAGCGTATGGCCGTGATGTGTCCATTCCGCGTGGTCTGAAATTTCACGCCCAGCTCGTAAGACGCCCCATTGTCGGTGTTATCCGGATAATTCGGGATCTGGTTGGTGAAGAGGGTATTTTCCTCATTGAGCGGATTGACATTGACTGTGACTCGGTAGGTCGTGGTCGGCAGGTCCGCACGGGAGACGGACACCGTGCCCATGTAGAGGCCCGCGGCAAGGCTGGTGATGTCGACGGAAGTTCCGATGACTTGTCCATCTCCGCCCCCTGACAAGGTTGTGACGTTGATCCAAGGGACGTCCGCGGTCGCACTGAACGGGAGCTCGGGATTGGCTCCGTTATAGCCGATGGTCACAGCCTGCTGCGCGGGGTTGGTCCCTCCCGCGGTTGCGGAGAACTCGAGGGAGTCGGAGCTCAGATCGATGGGATTGGTTTCCAGCCAGTAGATCTGATACGGGTTGAGAGTCGCGCCGGGCGGATTCGCGGCAAGGCTGGCGACCGGTCCGTGACGAACCACCTGCAGCTCATTCACCGCCGGGTCCGGGTTGAGCGTGGCCAGCTTGAAGTAACCGTTGCTGGTCGCTGGCAGACTCAGTGTGAACACATAGCTGTTCTGATCGCTGAAATTCCACAACAGCGCAGCGAGGTAGCCGCCACTCTTGCGTACGGCGTAGGCCCTGATATCGCTGTTGAGGCCCGATACCGCGAGCCGGGGTCCTTGCATCGCATTCATCAGGCGCAGCACATGGAATGCCGGGCGCATGTGTCCGTCGAAATCGAACAAACCGAGATACTGCGGGTTGTTGTCCCAGTAGCCGGCCATATTCTGAGCGCCGTGCGCGGACATGAATTTGAGGAACTCACCGGTATAAACATGGTTGTCATGAATCTGATAGTAGGCGGACAGGCTGAGGCCGCTTTCGAAGAAGAGCCGGGTGTTCTCCAACAGGAAAGCCGGCTGGAAATAGGGATTCAGGTTCGGACTACCGAGGCTCATGTTCCATTCGGAGAGGAAGGTCTGTGTGTTAGGGAGACCATTCTTCTGCAGCGCGTCCCGCACCGAGGCGGCATCGCTGCCGGGGACGTTGCCGTAGGAGTGCCAGGAGAAAAAATCCAACGGCACCTGGCCGGCGCCGGCGGCGGCCATGAGCGCGGTCCCGATCGGCCCCCCTAGCGTTGCGAGAGCCGGCCCGCCGACCTTCGCGGTTGGATCGACGCTGCGGATCGCGTTTGCCGTCTGGCTGTAGTAGTTGACATAGTTTGATGGGGTGAATAGATACGGAGTTCCGCCGCTCTCGCCCGCGTCAGGCTCGTTGCCGATTTCCCAGTATTGGATGCCAAATCCCATGTCTTTCGTATGTTGTACGAGCTGTGCCACCAACGTGGACCATTCGGCATAACTATTCGGATCGACGATCGTCTGGTCGATCGTGGGATAGAGCACGGCCGGCTTGAAGTCGATGTTGGCGATCGGCACGGCGCCGGTCGCAACCACTTCGGAGAGGAACTGATCCAGCAGCGCCCAGTTGTAGGTGTTATGCGCCGGGTACAGGTTGTAGTACTCCTGCAGGAAAACCCGGATGAACTTCGGATGTAACTGGCGCAACGGCGAGATGTAGGGCCCGATCATCGGGCCTGACCACAGTCCACCCTGGCCGAGGGAATACGGTGTCCAATCCACGCTGCCGGTAACCGTTGACTGATCGATGACGATCGTCGGGTGCGCGGGGAAGGAATACGTACTCGAGCTCACCGCGCTGTCGGCCATGCCACTCTCGTAGGCAATGGCTTGCAGCGTCGTGCTCGAGCTGATGGAGATCGGACCGGTGTAAAGGATTCCGCCAGTTTCCGAGGGAACCGATCCGTCAGTGGTATAGCGGATCGAAGCGCCACTGGTCGCGCTCGCGAGCGTCACGCTTTGCGGCGAGCCGTAGCTTCCGCCGGGTGGTGAGAAGGTCGGTGCAGCCACTTGATTACCATCAGCCGGCTGGAACACGACGTCGCGGTAGTAGTCACTGTTTTGATAGCTGTTGTTAGGGAGGGTCGAGCCTGCCGGGCCATAGACGCCGTTTGCTCCGTCGGCGACGCTGGCAATCGGCCCGTTTGTAATGGCACTGGCCAGCTCGTTATGGGTGGCCCCGTACGCCCGATTGCTGGTGACCGTCACCACATAAGTGGTGTTGGCGCTTATTGCAAGTGGAGCGCTCAGGGCCTGCTCCTGCCAACCTGAGGGCGTCTCATCGGAGAACGTCACGGTGGCCAGTGGTGTGTTACCGCCCAGGGGCCAGATTCGCCCGATGTGCGTCCCGGTCTCGCCGGCCACTTTATAGAATCGGATGGCGTTGATCTGCCCCGCCTGGGTGGTGGCGAACTTCATCCCCAGCTCATACGGGCCATCCGTGCCCGTTAACGAAGGGATTTGCGAAGTGATCACGGTATAGGTCTGCTGCGCATGAGCGACGGCGACCATCTCCCACGCTAATACCATCAGCAGGCAAGCCATGCGCATGACGCGAAGCCAGTGCAACCTCAATGAGCCGAGGGGTCTGATCCGATTGACTGTGGACATTGACAATCCCTTCAACGTGTGTCCTGTGCACTGCGCGACGAGTCAATGCTCTGTACCGTCCGCTGGCGCTGCCTGAGACGCAACTTGCCTGAATTCTTTCCGACTTTGTAGAGTCGCAATATTGCGACGCAGTTTGAGGGCTGTCCTTCTCAGGGACAACTTTCGCCCGAGGACGATGTGCTCGGCGAGGTCATGACGCGAACGGCCCGCGGCGTTTGGAAGGAGGAGCCGCATCACCACTGAGTTGGTCGCCAGGACGAGCACCACCAAGTTGGGATTGCGCTGCATAGGTTCTGTCCGCTGACTCATCTCCGGTTGAGGCTACGGTACGGCTTGTCCATGACGGGAACGTATCGACTCTGGGCAACCGTGCACGGTCGCGCCGCTCGATCCAGCGATGTTGGAAGTTGGGGACGTCGTATTAGGCAAGATGCGGGAACGCTGGAACGGGTGTGTTGACTTTCCGCCGCTCGTGTGTCTAGATTCCTGCCATATCGATGATAGCGCTCCCATAACAATCGTAATCGCATCGCAGCAAGCCTAGATACGTCTGAGTACCGGTCCTTTGGATAACGGATTAGTCGGTGTCGCGTGATGTACCGCGACTGGCGCCCGTCGGAGGCAACGCCATTCAACAACGATTGACGGCTGGTTCTAGCAGACCACGGCGCGAGCTGTGACGTTGTTGGCGCTTGGAATTGACTCAAGGAGGTTTGTCATGAATTTCCGCTTCATGGCCGCAGCAGCGGTCAGCGTTCTAGCCCTGGTCGGTGCCGCGACCGCAGTTGAGGCGCCGACCAGCCAGTCCACGCTGCGTGAACTGGGGGCTACGGTCCGACTGCGCATCGGCACGGCGACGAGCCCGAACGATCTCATCGACCCAGCCCTATCGCAGATCACCGCCAATCAGTTCTCGGTGCTCACGCCCGGAAATGACATGAAGTGGCAGGTCGTCGAGCCGCAGCCGGGCAGCTTCAACTGGACCGGCGCCGATAACCTTGTCAACTTCGCCGAGGCGCACCGTCAGCGCGTGCGAGGGCACACTCTGGTATGGCACAACCAGCTGCCGAATTGGCTGACTCAGGGCGTCGGGAACGGCAGTATCAGCGACACTCAATTGCGTGACCTGCTGCACCAACACATCACCACGGAGGTGAGCCGCTACCGCGGCAGGATCTGGCAGTGGGACGTCCTCAACGAGATGTTCACCGACTCGAACCCCTCGCAGCTCAACCCAAAGGACTTCTGGATATCGCACCTCGGCCCGGGCATCATCGCCGACGCGTTCCGCTGGGCCCACGCGGCCGACCCGGAGGCGTTGCTCTGTTATAATGACTACAACATCGCCGGTGAGGATGGCAGCAACGCGAAGTTCAACGCCGCCTTCACGATGGTCGCGAACCTGGTGGCGCAGAACGTGCCGATCGACTGCGTGGGAGACCAGGGACACCTCGACCTACAGTTCGGGTTCAATCCGATCCTCATGACCCAGGATCTCGAGGCCTATGCCAGCCTCGGCCTGAAGGTCGCGATCACCGAGGCGGACGTGCGCACCTTCGTCGAGACGACGGACAGCAACCAGAGCCCGATCGTCTCACCGACGGACCCGACCCCCAGCCACACGGCGAACGCCGCGGGGGCGGATTGGTACATCGGGATGTTGCAATCATGTCTGGCCGTGAAGGCGTGCATCTCGTTCACCGTTTGGGGCTTTGCAGACGCCGAGTCTTGGATACCCGGAGCCTTCAAGGGTGAGGGCGACGCCGACCTCTACGACGTGAACCTCAACCCCAAGCCACAGTACACCGCTCTACAGCAGACCCTGTCACTGGCCCGAGGCGCTCCGAAGCGAGGCGAAGGGCGCGACGACGACGACCGCGATCACGGTCACGACTAAGCACGATACCAGCGGCCAGCTCAGCTTACCTTACCGCGAGAAGCGAGCCCGTCGCCGCCGACACCGGCGGCGGGCTCACCGCCGCAACCCAAGTGTGCCCGGTTGGAACAAGATGTAATCCAACTTCGTACCCCAGACGCAGCGTTACTGTCAGATCATGACCATCACAGTCGATTGCGCACCCGACAGAGGGGTTCCGATCATGGCCATACTCGAGCGTGCTGATGGACCGCCGAGTATGTTGACTTTCCGCCGCTGCTGTGTCTAGACTCCTAGCGATTGTTATGATAGCGCTCACATAAGAATCGTAGCGCATCGCGCTTAGCCTGGACACATATGAGTACCGGTCCTTTGGACAACGGGTAGTCGCTGTCGCGCGATATAGCGCAACCGGCGCCCGAGGGGGAGGTAACGTCATTCAACAGCGATCAACGGCTGGTTGGAGCGAACCGCAGCGCGAGCTGTGACGTTGTTGACGATCGCTTGGCGGCCTAGGTCGCTCAGCCGGCTGCTCTCTATTTTCAATCTTGGTTCCACTGTGTGCACGTTCCCACGTTGCAATGGCGGAACTCAGGGAGGTTTCACATGGATTTCCGCTTTATCGTCGCTGGCGCGGCCAGCGTTTTAGCCTTGGTAGGTGTCGCGACCGCAAGTGAGACGCCGGCAGAAGAGTCCACACTGCGTGAACTGGCGGCCAAGATCCAACTGCGCATCGGCACAGCGGCGGGCCCGCACGACCTCAGTGACCCAACTCTGTCGCAGATCACCTCCGAGCAGTTCTCGGTCCTCACCCCCGAAAACGAGATGAAGTGGCAAGTCGTCGAGCCGCAGCAGGGCACCTTTGACTGGACCGGCGCCGACAACCTTGTCAACTTCGCCGAAGCACACCATCAGCGCGTGCGAGGGCACACTCTGGTATGGCACGGCCAGCTGCCTAACTGGCTGACACAGGGCGTCACCAACGGCACGATCAGCAACTCTCAGCTGCGCGATCTGCTACACAATCACATCACCACCGAGGTGAGTCGCTACCGCGGCAGGATCTGGCAGTGGGATGTCCTCAATGAGCTGTTCGCCGACTCGAATCCGTCGCAACTCAACCCGAGGGACTTCTGGATCTCGCACCTCGGTCCGGGCGTCATCGCCGACGCGTTCCGCTGGGCGCACGCGGCCGATCCGGACGCATTGCTCTGTTACAACGACTACAACATTGCCGGTGAGGATGGCAGCAATGCCAAGTTCAACGCCGCTTTCACGATGGTCGAGAACCTGGTGGCCCAGGAAGTGCCGATCGACTGCGTGGGAGACCAGGGCCACCTCGACCTGCAGTACGGGTTCAACCCGATCCTCATGACCGAGGATCTGCGGGCCTATGCCAGCCTCGGCCTGAAGGTCGCGATCACCGAGGCGGACGTCCGCACGTTCGTCGAAACAACAGACAGCAATCAGAGCCCGATCGTCTCACCGACGGACCCGACCCCCAGCCACACAGCAGACCCTGCGGCGGCGGATTGGTACACCGGGATGCTGCAATCGTGCCTGGCTGTGAGGGCGTGCATCTCGTTCACCGTCTGGGGCTTTGCCGACTCGGCGTCATGGGTGCCAGGTACCTTCCACGGTGAGGGCGACGCCGACCTCTACGACGTGAACCTCAACCCGAAGCCACAGTACACCGCTGTGCAGCTGACCTTGTCACTGGCCCGAGGCGCTCCGAAGCGCAGCGGACGGCGCGACGATGACGATCACGACTAAGCATGCTACCGGCGGCAGCCTCAGCTGACCGCGAGAGAAGCGAGCCCGTCGCCGCCTACACGGCGGCGGGCTCATTGCGAGGATTGCGGCCGATGCCTGCACGTGCAGGACACGTGCCGAGATTGAAAACGCCGGGCAGGTCTTGCGACCTTCGTCGCCCACCTGCCGCTGTCCGCCGGGCCCCCACACTGTCAACCACGACTGCGGCAGTTTCTTGCGGGGGAAATCACCATCCCTTGCGTATCATTCAACTGTTCCAGTGACTCACCGATGCCGCCGTGGCGGCGGGAATATCTGTTCATGCGAGTGCGTACCGCCTTGCCCAAGCGGAGCAGCGAGGCGTAGGATTGACAGCGTTGACACGATTACGAAACTAAGGAAGGAGTCGATCGTGTTGAGAATGCGCGACGTCACCAAGATCTATCGCACCGAGTTGATCGAGACCCGCGCTTTGAATGATGTCTCGCTGGAGGTCGCCGCTGGAGAGTTCCTGGCCGTCATGGGCCCTTCGGGCTCCGGCAAAACCACCTTCCTCAACGTCGTGGGCTTGCTCGAGACATTCGACTCGGGTACGTACGAGCTGGATGGCGAGGATGTCAGTCGTCTTTCGGAGCGTACCCGCTCGAGCCTGCGCAACCAGAAGATCGGCTTCATCTTTCAAAGCTTCAATCTCATTCCCGACCTGGACATCTACGACAATGTCGATGTCCCGCTGCGGTATCGACGGATGCCGGCCGCGCAACGTCACCAGCGCATCATCACGGCGCTGGATCTCGTAGGACTAGGCTCGCGCATGAAGCACCTGCCATCCCAACTTTCCGGTGGGCAGCAGCAACGCGCCGCGATTGCCCGTGCTATCGCCGGTGAGCCGTCGCTCCTGCTCGCGGACGAGCCGACCGGGAATCTGGATTCCGCAACCGTGGGTCACGTGATGGATCTGCTGGAGCAAATTAACAGGATGGGGACCACGATTATCATGGTGACGCACGACCCATCGCTCGCGAAGCGGGCACACCGCAACGTGAATGTGCTCGATGGGCGACTTTCGAACGTCAAAACCGATGCCTCGTCCCCGCCCGCGGCGGGTCTGGGAGCGGCGACCGCATGACGCGTGGCCGCCGGTTATATCGCCAGGGAGTGTCCCGATGCTTGGCTACTACTTACGGCTCGCTCTGAAATCCTGTGCGCGGGACGCCGGGGTCACCGCGCTGATCGTCCTTGCCATTGCTGTGGGTATCGCAGTCTGCGTCACCACTCTCACCATCTATCACACCATGGCCGGTAACCCGATCTGGTGGAAGAACGATCGGCTCTATGCGGTCACGATGGACTCCTGGACCACGGAGCGACCAGCTGTCAAGGAGAAACCGGAGCTGCCGCCCTTTCAGCTGACCTACAGCGACGCCACCTATCTTTTCGACTCGAACATTCCGTTGCGCAAAGTGCTGACCTACCCGGTCGCCGCGGTGATCGGCGCGGCCAACCAGCCGAGGCCGCTCAAGACCAGCTCGCGCGTCACGACAGCCGACTTTTTTGCCATGTTCGATGTGCCGTTCCGCTTCGGCAATGGTTGGAATGCGAGCGCCGACGCCGCACCCGAGCCGGTGATCGTGCTCAGCCATGATCTCAATGAAAAGTTGTTCGGCGGAGCCAATAGTGTGGGTCAAACCATGCGCTGGAATGGTCGTGAATTCCGCATCCTCGGCGTGCTCGAGCGCTGGCAGCCTGAGCCGCGCTTCTATGATCTCAACAAGGGCCACTTCGCGGAGCCCGAGGCAGCGTACGTTCCGTGGGGATGGGGCAAGGCGTTGAGCCTGCAGACCGCCGGGAACGTGCGCTACTGGAAATTCGAGAAAGTGGATGATTTCGAATCCGCGGCAGCTTCGGAAGCGACCTGGATACAGATGTGGGTCGAGCTGCCGGATGCAAACGCTCGCGAGCGGATGCAAGCGCTCCTGGACACATACTGGTCCCAACAGCGCAAGGCGGGCCGCTTTGCCCGACCCCGGAACAACCGCCTGACGAGGGTTGACCAATGGCTCAGGGATAACCAGGTCGTACAGGACGACAACCGACTGCTCGTCGGGCTGGCATTCGCCTTTCTCGGCGTGTGCCTTCTCAACACGGTGGGTCTGCTGCTCGCGAAATTCATCAGTGGCGCTCCGATAGCGGGCATCAGGCGCGCATTGGGCGCAAGCCAGGTGCAGATCGTGAACCAGCATCTCGTACAAGCCGGAGTCCTCGCGGTGTCCGGAGCGGTCCTCGGGCTCGGCTTGAGCGTGCTGTTTCTCTTTGGTGTGCGCGCGCTTTATTACGATCCCGATGTGGGCAGTGGAGGATACCAGGCGCTCGCTCACCTGCCGGCGGCCTCGCTGCTCTGGACAATCGTATTGGCCATCGTGGCGGCTCTCGTGGCGGGCGCGTATCCCGCCTGGCGGGTCGGGCGCGTGTCCCCGGCCGTCTATCTCAAGAGCCAATAGCCCGTGGAGCAAGCGCCTCCTGAGCCCAACAGCCGCTCAAACATGGAGCGTACGTCGATGAACCTCAACGTCCGTCCGATCCTCTCAGCCCTGTTGCGCAACTGGGCGGGACCTGCGCTGGTGGCGGCGCAAGTGGCCGTTACCCTCGCGGTGCTCACCAACGCGTTCTACGTGGTCAAGCAGCGCATAGACAAGATTGGCAGACCGACCGGTATGGATGTGGCCAACATCTTTGTGGTCCACAGCCAGGGCGTTACCGATCGATATGCCCACGAAGCTACCATCCGGGCGGATCTGGCGTACCTACGCGGACAAGCGGGAGTGTTAGCAGTCACGACCATGGACTACCCGCCATTGGGCGGCGAAGGCAACACAGTTGGGGTGATGCTACATCCGGGTGACCAGAAGCACGCGGTGGGCACGCATTACTACGAGATCGACGAGGACGGGATTCGTGCCCTGGGTTTGAACCTCACGGCTGGCAGACCTTTCTCGCGAAACGAGATTCTGCCGCCGCGCTCCGGTCCGGCGAGCAACGCCGCTGCTGGCCAGGCGATCATCACCCAGGCCCTGGCAAACGACCTGTACCCGGACGGCCATGCGGTGGGCAAGATCATCTATGACTCCGGCGCATTGCTCTCCAGTCCCGCCACCATCGTCGGCATCGTGGACCCGATGTATGGACACCGGGTAGGCTGGGACAGAGTCGACCGAGTCGTGCTCGCGCCGCGCCTGCCATTCCCGGATCAACAGCCCATCGTCAATTACGTGGTCAGGACACAGCCCGGACACAGAGACCTCGTCATGAGCTCCGTGGAGGAACACCTGCGCAACTCGAATCCTGACCGTGTCATAGAATGGCTACGTCCACTCGATTTCTTCAAGAACCGCAGCTACGCCGCGGATCGCAACATGGGAGTCTTCCTGGCAGCGATCGTAGCCATGTTGCTCGTCATCACCTGCATCGGCGTGCTTGGCCTGGTCACATTCAACGTGAATGCGCGCAGGAAGCAGATTGGAGTCCGGCGCGCACTCGGGGCGCAGAGCTATGATATTGTCAGTTACTTTCTCGTCGAGAATTGGCTGGTGATGACGGTCGGCGTCATCGCCGGCAGCGCGCTCGCACTTTGGGTCGGGTCATGGCTCTCTGTCCATTACCAGCTTCCGCGCCTTGACCTCTATTATCTGGTCGGCGGGATTCCGCTGCTCTGGGTGGTGGGCTTGGTGGCTGCGTGGTATCCGGCGATTCGCGCCTCGTCAGTTTCACCTGCCGTTGCCACGCGTACAGTCTAGGTGGTCTCCAGGGCAGCTCACGAGGCGAACGGCATTGTGAAAATCGGCGACTTGCAACGCCTGCCTGCCTCCATCTCAGGATTGGCGCCTGTCCGTGGCACAGAAGGACAGGATGCGCGGATCTCGGTCGTTACCTCAACCTGGTCCAGGTATCGCCGGCGCTACATTGCGGCTCTCGGCAGCTTGTTGTTTGCGCTGCTCCTCGCATGGCTGGTGCACGATTGGTCGGTGTCGGGGCATGTCGTAGCCGCAAATCGGTTACGGATAGTCACTGTGACGACAGGTCACTTCGTGCGAGACGTCGCGGCCCAGGGCACCGTCATCGCACCGGTGAACCCCACCTTGTTCGCGGTTGCCACCGGTACTGTCAGTTATCTCGTTCGGGCAGGCGAGGCGGTCAAGAAGGGACAGGTGCTGGCAACGCTCGATAGCCCGGAGCTCAACAATGAATATCAGCGCGAGCGCGCAACGCTGGACAGCCTCGATGCTGCGCTTGCTCACCAGGAAATCGAAATCCGCCGTCAATTGCTCACGAGCCAGCAGCAGGCGGATCTCGCTCAGGTGATCATCCACGCGGCCGAACGCGAGCGCAAACGCGCACAATGGGCGTGGGACCAGCGGGCCATCAGCGAGCGCGACTACCAACACGCGATCGACGAAGTCGACACCGCGAAGCTGAATTTTGAACATGCTCGCGATACCGCGGCCCTGGAGCGGGACAGTGTCGTGCTCGAGTTGCGTACGCGCCGCCTGGAGCGTGACCGGCAGGCGCTGGTCGTGGCCGGCCTCAAGCGTCGGGTGGATGAGTTGACTATCCACTCGCCCGTGGACGGTATGGTGGCCAACCTGGCACAACCGGAAAAGACCAAGGTCCCCGAAAGCGCCCCCCTCCTGACGGTCGTGGACCTTACCGCGCTGGAGATCGAATTCCAGGTTGCCGAGACCTACGCGGGCGAAATCAAACCGGGGATGCCGGCCGAGATCAGCCTGGAGGGGCGTGTCGACCATGGGGTTGTCTCCACCATCTCGCCGGAAGTGCGGCAGAATGAGGTGAGCGGGCGGATACGCTTCACCGGCGCAGACCCTCCAGGGTTGCGACAAAATGAACGTGCGTCTGTGCGCGTCGTATTGGACGAGCGCGACGGTGTTCTGAAGTTCGAACGAGGCTCCGTGATAGACGAATCGACTCCCGCAGTCTATGTAGTCCGAGGCACTCGTGCCGTACGCACGCCCGTTCAGCTCGGAGCCGCGTCCATGTCTGAGGTCGAAGTCCTACGTGGCCTGGTCGCCGGCGACCAGGTCATCGTATCCGATACGCGTGACTTCAACGACGTTGCCGAGCTCGCGGTAGCCTACTAAACACGCGTCCGTTGGCCCTCGACAACATCGAACCGATCCAGGTTCATCACCTTTGCCCACGCCGCCACAAACGCGTCGATGAACTGCTCCTGCGCGTCCGCGCTTCCGTAGACTTCCGCTAGCGCGCGTAGCTGCGAGTTGGATCCGAAGACGAGATCAGCTCGCGTGGCCGTCCACTTGAGTTGACCCGTCTTGCGGTCCCGGCCTTCGTACACGTCCTTCGACGCTGAAGTCGCTTTCCACTCGGTACTCATGTCGAGCAGGTTCTTGAAGAAATCGTTGGTCAACGTCTCCGGCTGGTGGGTGAAGACTCCGTGTTTCGATTGGCCGACGTTGATGTTCAGGACGCGCAAGCCGCCGATCAGTACTGTCATCTCGGGCGCAGTCAGCGTCAAGAGTTGTGCCTTGTCGAGGAGTAACGCCTCCGCGGCGACGGATGACGGGTTCTTCTGGTAGTTGCGGAAACCGTCCGCGACCGGTTCGAGCACGGAGAAGGACTCTACGTCAGTCTGCTCTTGCGAGGCATCCATGCGTCCGGGCGTGAATGGCACGCTCACATTCTGGCCAGCGTTCTTCGCTGCCTGTTCGACGGCGGCGCAACCGCCAAGAACGATCAGATCCGCCAACGACACCCGCTTGCCGCCAGCCTGCGTGGCATTGAACTCGCTTTGGATTCCTTCCAGGACTTTCAACACGCGCTCGAGCTGCTCCGGCTGGTTTGCCTCCCAATGTTTCTGTGGCTCCAGGCGAATGCGCGCCCCGTTTGCACCACCGCGTTTGTCCGAGCCGCGGAATGTGGAGGCGGACGCCCAAGCAGTCGCAACCAACTGCGAGAGGGTCAGCCTCGAACCGAGGATTTTGCTCTTGAGCCAGGAGATGTCCTGCTCGTCGATCAGCCTGTGATTCACCGCCGGAATCGGGTCCTGCCAAATGAGCTCCTCCGCCGGGACTTCCGGGCCGAGATAGCGGGCGCGTGGCCCCATATCGCGATGGGTCAGCTTGAACCAAGCTCGCGCAAACGCCTCCGCGAACTGCTCGGGGTGCTCCAAAAAACGACGCGAGATCTTCTCGTAAGTGGGGTCGAAACGCAGCGCGAGATCGGTGGTCAGCATCGAAGGGGCAATCCGCTTCGAATTGTCATGAGCATGGGGCACCGTGCCGGCACCAGCTCCATTCTTCGGCTTCCACTGATGAGCGCCCGCCGGGCTTTTGGTCAGCTCCCACTCATAACCAAACAGGTTCTGGAAAAAATCGTTGCTCCAATGGGTCGGCGTGCGGGTCCAGGTGACTTCCAGACCACTGGTGATCGCATCCCCTGCCCAACCCGTGCCGAAGGTGCTCTTCCACCCGAGGCCCTGCGCCTCGATCTCGGCGCCCTCGGGCTCCTTACCAACATGGGACGCCGGTCCCGCACCATGGGTCTTGCCGAAGGTGTGACCGCCGGCAATCAGTGCCACAGTCTCTTCATCATTCATGGCCATGCGGCCAAAGGTTTCGCGAATGTCGCGGGCCGCGGCGATCGGATCTGGTTTGCCGTCCGGGCCTTCGGGGTTCACATAGATGAGTCCCATCTGCACGGCGCCCAAGGGTTTCGCGAGCTCCCGCTCGCCGGAGTAGCGGCTCTTCGAGCTCAGCCATTCCTTCTCGGCGCCCCAGGACACGTCATGGTCGGGCTCCCACACATCCTCGCGCCCACCGGCGAAACCAAAGGTCCTGAAACCCATGCTTTCAAGGGCAACGTTGCCGGCCAGGATCATCAGGTCCGCCCACGAAATCTTGCGACCGTACTTTTGCTTGATCGGCCACAGTAGCCGGCGCGCCTTCTCGAGGTTCGCGTTATCCGGCCAGCTATTGAGCGGTGCGTAACGCTGCTGACCGCGACCCCCTCCCCCGCGGCCATCACCCGTGCGGTAGGTCCCCGCGCTATGCCATGCCATGCGGATGAACAAGGGCCCGTAGTGACCGAAATCCGCGGGCCACCAATCCTGCGAGTCGGTCATCAAGCTCGTAAGGTCCTTTTTCACCGCCGCCAGATCGAGCTGGTTGAATTCCCGGGCGTAGTTGAATTGCGCGCCCATCGGATTGGACTTGGCGGAATGCTGGTGCAATATCTCCAGCGGCAAGTGGTTCGGCCACCAGTCCTTGTTCGAGGTTCCGCCGCCAGAGGTGTGATTGAAGGGGCACTTGGATTCGCTTGGTTTGTTCACGGAGGGCTCCCGCTGTGAGACAGTGAACAAACTATGCCCGCGGGCAAGACAGCGCGTGGTCGTTCTTTTCAATCGCCTCGATAGATAAAAGCTCTGAACCGGCTCTGGTGCGAGGCGATGGCGGCCGCGCTGAACGATCAAGCCACGGCCGCCATGCCACGCGCGCTCCGCTTAGGCGGGCACCTTGTCGAGGAATCCGATCACGCTTGCGATTCGTCCATTACGGATGGTCACCACGTCGCTTCCTTCGATAGGAGGCTCGGCGTTTGTCGGCCCCAAACTCCAGCCGAATCGAAGATGATCGCCATAACCGTCGGGTGCCCGGGTCAACGTGAATTTGAACCCAGGGAAGCGCTGTTGAACATTCCCGACCAGAGCGCTGATCTGCTCGTGGCCGCTCACGCTGGCCAGGGGATCTGTGTAGGTGGCCTCGCGAGCCCAGCCATCCGTGAGCAGTCGCTCGCGGCGCGAAGGCTCGGTTTCATTCCAGAGGCGGATATAATTTTCGGCGATAGTATGGAAGTCGGACATGGACTGCTCCTGCTGAAAAATCGTTTGACGGGTGCCATGTTGACCCATACGCCCCGCCCAATCGATTATGTGCGAGGTAATGAATGATCAGCCATCCGGGGCGGGTTCGCTAGCTGCCGGAGAAGGAGCGGTGTCGTGAATGACCCCTTTAACCTCGAGCGCTTCGTACAAGCTCAAGACCCGGTATTCACGGAGGTTTGTGCACAGCTGCGGCAAGGCAAGAAGACTGGACACTGGATGTGGTTCGTCTTTCCGCAAATCCAAGGGCTGGGCCACAGCAAGACAACACAACTCTATGCCATCTCCTCACAGAAAGAGGCGCAAGCCTACCTGGGCCATCCGGTACTTGGGCCTCGGCTGCGAGAATGCACTCGGCACGTGATGGAGGTGGAGGGTCGATCCATAGCCGAGATTTTCGGCTATCCGGACGACCTCAAGTTCAGGTCTTCGATGACGTTGTTCGCCTATACCGCCGCGGAAAATCAACTATTTCTAGACGCGCTGAAAAAATATTTTGGTGGCCAGGTTGATGACCGTACCGTACAGCTCCTGGAAAAAACATGAAGTCCAGGCAGTCACGGCTGCGCCGCGCTGGTCGCGCGCGGAGCGACGGGCTCGATTCCCGCTGACTGGAGTTGTGAGTTGAGTTGGGGAAGAATCCTTGCCTTGAACTGGCCCCAGTCGGCCAGCGCACGATCCAGTAGTGCGCGATTCTTTATGTAACCCTCGCGCGCGTCGCGGGTTGGTACCGTATCGGCGCGATCGACAGCTCGCGCAAGATCATGGAAGGCATTTCCCAGGTACCTCAGACCGTTGACCGTCTTGGGCGCGGCGCCGAGGGAGTCCGGCGAGGCCTTGGGTGGGCGAATGTCACCGATCACGATCAGTTGCCGGTCTGCGTCGACAAGGGCGGCAGCCATTGCGCCGCCGGCCTTCTTGCTGCGTTCGCTGATGACCCCGTGAATCTCCTCTACTTCCTTACGCGCAGCGGCGATTTCCACGCGAGCACGCTCAACATCGCGGGAGAGCACGAATTGTTCGCGATACGCGCTCGCCGGCAGCTTGACGCGCGGATCCGGATCGAGCGTCAGCGACTGGCGATAACTCTTGCCGGCGACTTTGAGCTCGATCTCGTATCGGCCCGGCGGCGCCCACGCGCCATTCTCCTCCTCCGTCGGATCTTCCGGAACGAGTGGAGGCGGCACCTGCGCATAGTGCAGGTCCCACACGAAACGATGGGCCCCCACGCCGATCGAGAGTGGCGTGGGCGGAACGATCCACTCGGGTGCGATGTCAACCTTGGTCAGATCAGGGGGTGGAGTCTTGTCATCGCTGCTGAAGGTCCGTACGAGCGCACCATGCACGTCTGAAATAGTCAGCACGACGGGCCCGACCGAATTCGCATCCAGAACATAATCGATATAAGCCCCCAGTGGGGGGTTGGCAGCCATCGGCTCGTCCTTCGGCATTGGCGTGCCAGTAAAACCTGTCGATCGCACGCGATAGGCTACGGCCGGCGGAAACAGGCGCTCGGCGCCGCTGGGGTCGTCCGCAAGCGATCGCAATAGCGCGATATCGTCCATTATCCAGAAACCGCGACCATGTGTTGCGATGACGAGGTCGTCCCCGTGGACCTGCAAATCGCGCACGGACGTGCGTGGCAGGTTCTGCTGCAGCGCCTGCCAGTGCCCGCCATCATCGAAGGAGACGTACACGCCGTGCTCGGTACCGCAATATAACAGGCCGCGATGCACACTGTCTTCGCGCACAACGTTGACACTGTTGTGAATCCCTCCATCGGCGATGCCATCGACGATCAGCGTCCAGTGTGCGCCGCCATCATGCGTGCGATAAATGTATGGATGAGGGTCGTCGAGGCGATGGCGGTCAACAGCAATATAAGCGCTGTCCACATCGAAATGGGATGGCTCGACCACCCCAATCTTCGACCATGCGCTCAGCGCCGTCGGCGTCACATTTTGCCAATGCCTACCCTCGTCGCGAGTACGCCAGACCAAGCCGTCATCAGTGCCCGCCCAGATGAGCCGCCCATCGAGCAGTGAAGGTCCAATGGCATAGACCACTCCGCGCCGCGACCCTCCGGACTCGTCATCCGCGACAGTTGGGGGATCGAGATTTGAGGGTGTTTGCGGCTGCTCTCGGGTGAGATCCGGACTGATGGCGTCCCAATGTTTA
>CAYNTW010000006.1:0-77633 GCA_964400085.1 uncultured Steroidobacteraceae bacterium
TCTCGGCCACGCACCGCGACCTGCAGAGCCTGATGAGCGCCGCGCAATTCCGCGAGGACCTCTACTACCGGTTGAATGTCGTCCACATCGAGATGCCGCCGCTCAACCGCCGTCGCGAGGACATTCCATTGTTGGTCGCGCACTTCCTGGCACAGATCGCCAAGGAGAGCGGCGTACGCAAGATCTACGCTCCGGAGGCGGTCGAGCTGCTGGCCACGGCCGACTGGCCGGGCAACATCCGACAGCTCCAGAACGTCGTGCGCCAGAACGTCGCGCTCTCGCAGACACCCATCATCCCGGTTGAGTTGGTGCAACAGTCCCTGGGCGGTGGCCCGGGCCGGCTGCCCTCTTTCGACGAGGCGCGCGACGAGTTCACCCGCAGCTACCTGTCGCAGATCCTCCAGATCACCGGCGGCAATGTCAGCCAGGCGGCGCGGCTCGCCAAGCGCAACCGCACGGACTTCTACAAGCTACTCGCCCGTCACCAGCTCACGCCCGAGGAGTTCAAGCAGCGGTAAGCGGCCGTTATCGCTTGATCTCGAGCATCGTCCGCAAGACGGTGTTACCACGGATCTCGCCCGCGAGCCTGGCCGTGGTCGCGGGCGATTTGATATCAAACCCATCGGAGTACCAGCCGAGCGGCGGCCGCTCGCATCCGGAAGCCAGGGTGGGCGTCAAGCCGGCCGGGCAAGTGAGGCTGACCGTCACCTCGCCCCTGCGGGCCACCACCCGGTTGCCCTCGAGCATCACGGCGCACTCCGGCGCGAAATGCCAATGGATTCCAACCGAGTGCGTCCCCGCGCAGGCGAGCTCATCCGTTATGGACAAACACGCAATCCCCGTGGTGTACCGCCACGTGCGGCGGTGTCGCACCGGGTCCGGCAGACGTCGATATCCGTCGTGGTGGGCGATGAGCGTCTGCTCGTCCCCCGAGGCGTAGAAAGAGTCAACGACAGCGTTGGCATGCCGCAACCATAGAAAGCTCCCGGCGAATTCGGACTGGTTGCGACCATCCACCACGACCGTGTTATGCGCGGCCGTGCTCCGGAAATACCGGCGCCACGGCATGACGCTATACGAGAACGTTCCGGGATCGACCAGGATCGGCTTACCAGCGACGCTCAGCGTGAATGCCAGGGCATCGGCGTGGCCATGCGCCGCTATGGAGAGATAGCCGAGTGGACCCGCGTCGGCGACGAGGCGCACCTCCCGGGGCGTCTCGAAATCCTCGCCCAGTATGAAATAGCCGCCTTCCGGAAAGGCGCGGCGCACCGGGAAAGCCTTCGAAGCGTCGATTCGAGCGAACTTCGCGGCCGCTTCGTCGCCGAGAAGCCAGCGACTCTTGTCATCGAGCTCTCCCGCCTTCGCACGCATGGCCGGCCGACCGAACAGGACGGCACCGCTGGCCAGCAATGAGCGAAACACATCGACGCTGCCCGGCACGAAGCGCACCAGCACGCCTTCGTCCCCATCTCCGATCATTGGCACGTTACCACCCGCATCCATCACGCTCGCGATGAACTCGAGCATGACCTCGAGCCGCCGCCAGTACTCCGCGCCGAAATCCTCCCCGTTCGCGCGCGCCACCAGTCCGGCGACCAACATCATGTCCGCGACGGCGTGGTGATACCAAAGGGCCTGCTCCTTGTTGACTCCGTCGGCGAAAGTCTGCGCCAGCGCCTCACGCTCCAACTCCGCACGCGCCTCTTGCCGCCATTGCCCGCTCTCGCGCCACAAAGGCCAGGTCAGCGCGCCGACGAACAACCCGGTCGCCTCACCCAACAGATGATTGTTCGCGGACGAATGTCGCGACCAATGCCGCGGGATGAAATGACAATGTTGGTAAACGGACTCGAGCCACCGGGCATGAAACGCCTGGCCCTCCTCGCCGGCGAACACCATCGAGTCCTCGCCACCGAGCAGATGCCACGCGAATGACCAGTTGATGAGGCGCACCGCGTGCTCGAGACTCACGCACCAGTTCACGCCGCGCGGGTACGGACATTCACTGAACCACGAGTCGAGCAGTGTCCGACAGCCGAGCGCATAGCGCGAATCGCCCGTCAGATACCAGGCCTGCGCGAGCGTGACCAGCTCCAGATGCCGGTTGGGCTCCCAGAGATATTTCACATCCCCTACGAGCCGCCGGTCGCGATAGTTGAGATCCTTGCCAAACACCAACGGCGCCTCGACGCCAGTGAGCGGGTCCACGTTCCAACGAGGTGGAAATCCCAACCGCACACCCCGTAAGGCGAACACATCGAAGACGCCATCGAGGATCAGGTCGGCCGCCTGCCGGTAGCGCTCGACGTCGAGCTCGCGTGGGAAAGGTGTCACCCAGGGCTTACCGCACTCCCCAATGGGCGCGGAGGGGCGCGCCAGGCCGATTCCAGCGCGCTCAGCCGTGCCCTGGAGCTTGCGTCCAACACGGAAGCCCAACTCCGAGGGGCTCATGGCCTTGAGGCGACTCAAAGTCCAGCTGGCTCTTCCCCAAACATCCACGACCTATTCCCCGAATGCTCTCAAATGTGCTTCTCGATGATATAGCGTGGCCGCGCCTTGGTCTCCTGGTAAACCTTTCCCAAGTACTCCCCAATCACGCCGATGCAGAGAATCTGAATTCCTCCCAGCAGGTAGACCGGCAAGAGAGTCGCCGCCCAGCCCGGCACCGCGTGATCCGTGAACAACTTCACCCAGACGGTCCAGAGCCCCACACCCGAGCTCAACAAGAACACCAGTAATCCGAGGCACGTGATCAGACGCAATGGCGCCGCCGAAAACGAGGTCACCGCATCCCACGCGAGCGCCAACATCTTGCGCGCCGGATATTTGGACTCCCCGGCCAACCGCTCGGAGCGGGTGTAGTAGATGATTGCCGACTTGAAACCGATCAGCGGGACCAGGCCCCGCAGGAACAGGTTCACCTCGCGAAAGCTCTTGAGAGCCTCCACCGCACGATGGCTCATCAAGCGGAAGTCCGCGTGATTGCAGACCGCGTCGGCGCCGAGCGCCCGCATCAGGCGATAGAAGGCCTGCGCCGTACCTCGCTTGAACAGACCATCGCCCTTGCGGTGGTTGCGCACTCCGTAAACGATCTGCGCTCCGCGCGCATACTCCTGGATCATCTGAGGAATCACGCCGATGTCATCCTGCAGATCCGCGTCCAGGCTGAGCAGCATATCCGCCTCACATGTGTACAGGCCTGCCAACAACGCGTTCTGGTGTCCGCGGTTGCGCGACAATTTGATGCCGCCGACCCGCCGGTCCTGGCTCGCCAGCTCTTCTATCAACTGCCAGGTCCGATCGCGGCTGCCGTCATCAATAAATATGATCTGGCTGTCCGGGGTCACCCGGCCATCGACCATCAACGTGTCCAGCAGCTCGAGCAGACGCCTCGCGGTCTGCGGCAGGACTTCTTCCTCGTTGAAGCAAGGCACCACGATCCCGAGGCGCGGAACGACTTGCCCAGTTGCCATGCACCCGCAAACGCCGTGATCCAACTCGATCGCGGTAGCATAATGCAGCGGAGCCCTTGCGCAAACGCAGGACCCGTTGGCGTAGGCACGAACGTTGCTGGTGGCACTGATGATGGCATACTCCGCTGCGGCCGCAGTGCCGCTGACTCCAGGGCAGGTCGCACGCGAAAAGCCGTCCCGACGGATGGACCTGGATCGTGCGAAGGGACTCGGCATACTCCTCGTAGTCATTGGCCATCTCGTTTCGCGCGCCGCGCCCCAGGGTAACGACTGGTACCTGGTGTTGAAGCACGCGCTCTATCACTTCCACATGCCCTTCTTCATGTACCTGTCCGGGTACGTGGTGTTTCTCACCGGCGCCGCGCGCATCCCGCCCGCGAAGTGGACGGAGCTGACGAGTCGGCGAGCCTATCGCCTGCTGTTGCCGTTTGTCTTGTTCGGACTTGCCATCCTGTTGGGCAAACTCATCGCCGCGCGCTTCATGCTCGTCGACAACCTACCGGACTCGGTCACTGACGGACTGATCGGGCTCGTATGGAACACCGATGCCAGTCCGGCGGAATCCGTGTGGTATCTCGCCGTGTTGTTCGCGTTGACGATCCTCACCCCAGCACTCCTGTGGCTGCTGCGGGGACGCGCCATCCTGCTGCTCGCGTTCGCGCTCATTCTCTACACGCTGCCCGTTCCGCACGTCATGTACCTCGACCGCATCGCCAGGTTCATGGCCTTCTTCGCCATGGGAGGGCTGGCGAGCGATGCGGGGAAGGCGTGGCTCGACCTGATCGACCGCTATTTTCCATGGGCGCTCGTGGCATTGCTGACCGTGTTGGTGTTGGCGCAGACGATGTTTCCCGCTTGGAACCCCGATGCCGCGTTGTTCGTGTGTGGGACTCTCTCCATGCCCGCCCTGCACGGGCTCGTCCGGCACCGCTACTTCGCCAGCTCGTCAGTACTGCTGACACTCGGCGCGTATAGTTTCGTCATCTATCTGCTCAACACGCCGTTCATCGGACTCGTGAAGGGCGCGATGCTGAAGCTCTTGCCGTGGGACGGTGTGAACTTCCTGCTGTACGCGCCCGTGTTGACGGCGGCGGGAACGGTACTGCCGATCCTCGTCAGGCGTTATCTGCTGAACCGAGTGCCCGCCTTGTACCGGATGACAGCCTGACCACCGGCGCCGCCGGCTCTTCCGGATAGCGCACCACTTCATCGATCTGATAGTCCTTGATCTCCCGGGCGTGCGTGAAAATGATGAGCTCGCCCAGCAGGCCGAGCGCGAACAATTGCATGCCCAGCACGACCAGCAGCGAGGACAGCAGCAACGCGGGACGATCAGCCAAGGGATGCAGGAAAACGAGCCGGTCGATCGCGAGCCACGCCACGAGCAGCGCACCGATCAGGAAGGTCGAAGCGCCGACCATGCCGAAGAAGCGCAGCGGCTTCTTGGTGAATCGCACGAGAAAGAACACCGTGAAGATGTCGAGCACACGGTGCGCGTATTCCCGGGGCGGGTAGCCGCCCTCATAACGGTCCAGCGGCGACTGCTGCACGTCGATCTCGACGATGCGGAACCCCTGGCGATGCGCGAGCACCGGCAGAAACCGGTGTTGGTCACCGTACAACGAGATCTCCTCGAGCACGCGCCGCTTCATTGCACGCGCGCCACAGCCGAGATCGTTGTAGCGCTGGTCGCCGCTGGCGATGAGGCGATGGAACACATTGCGCCGCATGACTTCGAAGCGGCTCCCCACCCGCGGCCAGCGCCGGCCGATCGCGAGATCCGCCTTGTCGAGGGCGCTCACGAGCTTGCCGATCTCCATACCCTGCACCTGGTGGTAGGCCGGCAGAGTGACGATCAGGCGACCGGAGGCTCGTTGGAAGCCCGCCATGAGCGCGGTCGCTTCGCCAAAACGCTTCGTGAGGGCGATGACGATGAGATGCTCCCCGCGGGCGAGCAATTTCTGCAGGGTGGCCGCGACCTCGGGACGCGGACCATCCAACACGACGATGAACTCGTAGGCAGTCGCGAGCGCATCGAGCCCGGCTTTGTATTCCGCATACAGCGCCGCGATGTCCGCCGCATGGCGGTTCCCCACCGGCATGATCACCGACAGGGGGATGACACCGATTTCGGGGCTGGGATCTGTCATAGGGAATCTCACTGGATGAGGAGAGAGCGGACCAGGACCTGTTGCGTGAGCCCGGAGAACTCGTGCTCACGCATGTCACCGAGCTTGTAGACCAGCTCTCCGAGCACGCCGCTGCCCATCAGAATCATGGCCGAGCTGAGGAAGATCACTCCGCAGCCGGCCACCATCAGCGAGAAGCTGCCATCGGAGACCCATGTCGCCAGAGTGCACGCGAAAGCGATCGCCGCCCCGGTCAGCATCGGCAAGGAAAGAATGCCAAACCACAACAACGGACGCGCGGTGAACGAGGCGACGGTCTTGATCACCATGAGGTCCAGGAGGACCTTGTAGATGCGCGACAGGCCGTACTTGGACTGCCCGAACTGGCGCGCATGGTGCCGCACTTTGATCTCGGCGATCTTCGGCCCCGCGATCGAGGCCATCGCCGGAATGAACCGGTGCATCTCGGAATACAACGGAATCTTCTTGATGAGACTCGCCCGGTAGGCCTTGAGCGAGCAGCCGTTGTCCTTGATGGGCACTCCCGTCACCTTGGCAATCAGGGCATTGGCGATGCGCGACGGGATCTTGCGCGAGACGAGCTTGTCCTGCCGCTCGAAGCGCCACCCGACCACGATGTCGTAGCCTTCCTCGATCTTGCGCAACAGGTTGCCGATATCGGCCGGATCGTTCTGCAGATCACCATCCATGGTAACGATCACCTCGCCCCGGGCTTGCGCGATGCCTGCCGCCATTGCCGGTGTTTGTCCATAATTACGGCGAAATTTGACGAGACACACCCGCGGATCGGCGCGCGCTATCTCATCGGCGATCCGCACCGTCGCATCCCTACTGCCGTCATCGACGAACACAATCTCAAACATGATGCCGAGCGGCGCCACTGCCGCGGTGATCGCCTCATACAGCGGCCGGAGGCTATCCTCCTCGTTGAAAAGCGGCACGACGATGGAGAGCTCCGGCACCATGTCAGTAGTACGGACTGTCGTTGCGCTCCGTGGAGCGATTGAGCACCACGCCCATCAGATTGACCTCCGCGAGCACTTCCTTCGCATTCGCCAACGTGCGTCGCGCGGTCTGGCCTTGCGACACGACCAGCAGGAAGGAATCCACACGAGGCGCGAACGCCAGAACGTCGTCGGTGACCATCAACGGTGGCATGTCGAACACGACGATTCTGCGCGGCACTTGCGATTCCAATGCGGTGATGAACTCACCCATACGAGGCGAGTTCAGCAGCTCGGAGGAGTTCTCGACCGACAAGGCGTTTGGCACGACCGCGAGGCGCTTGACGCCGATGTCGTAGATGATCTGGTCGAGCTCCACCTGGCCGGTCAGGTAATCGGTCAGACCGTGCTCATAAGTCATGCCCAGGTAGGCGCCGAGCTGCGGCCGCTGCAGATCGAGGTCAACGAGGAACACGGAAGTGTTGACATCCTGCGCGAGCGCGAGCGCCAGATTCACGGCGGTGAGACTTTTGCCTTCACCCGCCGCCGTACCCGTGATTCCGAGAGTATGCCAGTTGTTGGCGGCGAGGCGATGCAGGACTCGGGTGCGCAGGATCTTGTAGGCCCGCGAGATCCCGACATCCGGCACTCTCAGGAGCACACGGTTGCGCTCCATCGCCTGCGGGTCGACCGGCGCCGGTCGGTATTGGGCCGGCACGAAGTTTTCCGCGGGTGGCGGTGGAGCCGGGGCGAGCGGCGGCCGTGAGGTACGGGCGTTCGTCATCCCAGGCCCCGGCATAATCCCAGTCCCCGGCATTGCGGCCGTGCGCTCGTGCGCCGAACGGCGCATGACTTCCTCGATCAAGCTCATGAGAATGGATACCTCACCGCTGCAGGTCGTTTTTGGGTTCCAACATCAATAGAAGGCGCGCGCGGTCATTACGATTGCCGTGCTGGCCACCACCACGCCGGCGGTCAGCGTTGCCATGCGCCAACGTTGGCGACGCGTGGCGATTGCGTCCTGAATCTCGGGAATGACCCCCAGGGGTGACAGATCCAACACCCGGCGGACGTCGCGGCTGCCGCGCACCGTCTGGTCCACGCTTTCAGCCACCACCACGGCCGTGAGAGACAGCAGCATCGCAAGCATCAGACCTATGGCGGCGATGGCGATACGCTTGGGCTTCGCGGGTTTCGCCGGCAACGCCGGCGCCTGGACCAAGCTCAGCTCATCGCTGCGCCCGCTGGCGATCGCGGCGCTCGTGAGCTCCGAGTCCATCATGCTCTTGTTGATCTCGTCATACTTGGCGTGCGCCAGGTCGAGGTCCCGGGTGAGCGTCTTGTACTCGCGCTCGGTCTGCGGCGTCGCTTCGACTCTCTTTTGCATCGATTCCAACTTCGTGCGCAACTCGGCGGCGCGTCGATCCAGCCCGGCCAGTTGGGTATCCAGGGCGTTGATCTGTGTTTTGAGCTGGACCACGGCCGGACTGCCCACCACGTTCGCCGCGTTGGTCTCCCCGGCGGCGATGCGGGTCTCGAGCGTCTTGATCTGTCGCTCGATGCGCTTCACGTCGGGATGATCCTCACTGTAGCGCTGGCGCGCCTGCGCAAGAATTTGCTTCTGCGCCTGCAGCTGCGCCTGTAGCGACAGGCTATCGACGGCGCCACCGCCCGCCTTCAAGGTGTCGATCTGTCGCCGCAGCGCGATCATGTCGGGATGGTTCTCATCGTAGGTGGCCAGTTTTTTGTTGTACTCAGCCTGCAGCTGCGCCAGCATGCCCTCGTCCTGCCCGGCGTTGCGCGCCTGCACGAGCTGCTGCTCCAGGAAAATCTTGTCCTGGCGCAAGGTCCGCTCCTGCTGCTCCACGTCATCGAGGTCGCGCTGGCTGCGGTCCATGAGGTTCAGGTTGAGGTCGGTGAGCTCCGGGAGATTGCCGAAGTTCTTCGCCTTGAACGCCGCCAGCTTCTGCTCTGCCGTGGCAATTTCTTTGCGGTATTGCTCAGCCTGAGCCGCGTAGAACTGGGCCGCGGCCTTGGCGCGCACGAGCAGGTTGGCGCGACTGGCGCCCAGGAAGGCGTTGGTGAGCCAGGCGGCCGCCTTTTGGGCGATTGCCGGGTCGCGGCTCCCGTACTCCACGGTAAACGCCGAGATGATCTCGCGCTCGCGACTGCTGTCGGGATCGAGGACCGGCACCTTCACGGTTTCGACCCGGGTCCGGTGCCCGACCTCCTTCAGCGTGTCTTCCAGCGTTTCCCCAGGTGAAGCCACCTGCGGCACCTCCTTGATGAATTTCATCAGGCTCGGCGGGCTCATGACCGATTCGGAGAGGCTGCGCACGTACTGGTCATAGAAGGACTTCGTACGGCTGGGCCGGTCCTTGTCGGTCGGCAACTGTCCGGAGACGGTCGCGTCGCGGAAAGTGATCAATCCGCTGGCGACGTAGATGTCGGGAAGTCCGATCGCCAGCGCCAGCGCGATCGCAAAGATCGGCAACCCGATCGTCGCGAGCAGGACACGCCGCCGCTTCACGGCGGCGATGTAGTCGGAGAAGTCCAGAGTGCTCTGAGTCTCGCTCATTGGGGTCTATCCAGTGGAAGTGCGTTGTAGTTGGGGAGCGCTTTGTAACGGCTCTCCGGCTGCCAGATGACGGAGACCGAGATGCCGTTGGAAACGGCGTGGGGCTCCCCTTGAAAGTGGAGCCAGGTATGTTCGTACTCGCTCGCAATCCGGTAGTTGCGCGTAAGCTGATACTGCAACGCTGCCGTGACGGCGAGGTAATCGCTACCCTGGACGCCCAGGATCGTGTTGCTCGCGCCCCGGACACGGGTGCCGCGCGCAGCGAGCACCGCGTACAAACGCGGCTGCAGCGCCCGCAGAACTCGAAAACGGATCTCGTCATGCTCCACCACCGCGCCCGCCGCGCTCGGTGACAAGTCCCGGATCGCATCCACCACGTATTGCGAGAGTTGGTACGTCCATACGGCGCCGGCGCCACCCACGACGAGGGTCTTGTTGATCACTCCATCCACCGCCGTGTTCGCGTGTACCTGGTTCACACCCAGGCGCACATAGGTCTGCATCGTGTTCGTCAGCTTGGTGTCCCACTGGGCTTGAACACCAAATCGATCGGTATCGGTCGTGTTGCGGTTGATCGGTGTCGCGGTCGGGCCCGCGCCGAGCACGGTGGCGGAATCGGGCATGAACCTCGCCGCCGTCAGGGCGAAAGCCAGGTCCTGCCGCTGGGTGAAGTCGTATTGCACGCCGGCGCTCAAAAAAGCGTCCTTGAACCCTACCTGCACGTACTGCGCCGCCTGCTGGGCCGTCAATCCACCCACCAGGTTGTTGGTGAACGAGGCGTTCTCGTATTGCCCGTTCAGATTCAGGTGCCAGCGCGGGGTGAAATCAAAAGTCATCTTCGGCGCGACCTGCTCGAGCTGGCGGCGGTTGTGGATGATGACTCGATTGGTGGCCTCGCCCTGGATCTGCCCGGGGCCGACGCCGGCAAAGTCGCCGGGCAGCAGCTCCGAGGCAATGACCGTCTCGTTGGCGTAGTTGAAAGCGCCACCGAAGCTCGCCCGTTGCGTCTTGTAGGTCCCGTCGATGTTGAGATAGCCATCGGTCGACTGATCCTCGTGATCGTCGGGGAAGAAGCTCGAATGCACGCGCGGAGTGATATCGAGCTCGGAGCGCTGCGAGATCAGGGCGAAGCCCGTGGCCACATCGGCGAGCAAGCCGTAGGCCTGGATCTTGTGCTGACCGTTCTCGATCAGCCGATAATTGTCGTTGTAGGATCCGCCCACCTCGATCCGTGGCTCGAACTCCCAGTGGGCCGCGTGCGCCCGCGAAGCCAGGAGCGCCGCGGTCAAGGTCGCCACGCCCGCGTTACGGAACGACAACGACATCGCCCGCCTGCAACATGATGTTCTGCTCCAGGTTCTTGCCCCGGACCACGTCCGTGTATTTGAACGGCAAGGCCTGTTGTTGACCGGTGTCCGTGCGCCTGAGAATCATGATATCCCCGAGCGCGGCGAACGGTGTTGTGCCACCGGCCATGCTCAACGCCTGCATGACATCCACGCGTGGGTTCACCACGAAGTCGCCGGGCTTCTGCACCTGGCCGATGACGTAGACCTTGTTACCTTTGATCTCCTGGATCGACACGGTCACGACCGGGTCCGAGATATATTTCTTCAGCTTGTTGGTCAGCTCCTGCTGCAGTTCCGGCACGGTCTTGTTACGGGCATCCATCTGGCCGGCCAGTGGAAAGGAGAAAGCCCCATCGGGGCGCACCAGCACCGGGCCCTGCAGATCGGGCTCCTTCCAAACGGAAACCAGCAGCGTGTCGCCGGGTTTCACCGTATAGGAGACATCCGCGGGTGGCGCGGCCCGGCTCGTGAGCGGCAGGCTCGCAAGCCATAACGTCAGGACGAACCCGCACGAGGAGTGGGGCAATCGCAAGGGCATCTTAGGAATCTCCTCTTGTTGTTCCGTGTCGGGGGGCTGTCAAAACCTCAGGCCAAGCTTAGGAGCAAGTGCCGTACCCGCCCCCCTCGAGCAGAAACGCTCCTGGGTACGCCGCAGTAGCAAGAGTGTGTCCAGTCGATGGACCAAGGGAACGTTTCGCTCGCGCCCGCGTTTGTTTGCGGCGCCCCTGGCGCTAGTTATGATGAACGCCGGAGCAGTCGCGCCCGTCGTCTCGTTTCAGTTTCATGACCATCCATTCCCAAAGCGCTCCAACCATCTGTTTCGTAGGGCTTGCAAACCTTCCGGTGCTCGCGCGCGAATACGGCCACTACGGCGTGGGTGGCGCGGAGCTGCAGCAGACTCTGCTGGCCAAAGCACTTGCCCGTCAGGGGTACAAAGTCACAATGGTCGTGGCCGACTACGGCCAGGCGGACGGCGCCGAGTGGGACGGCATCAAAACTTACAAGGCGTACCGTCCCAGCGCCGGCATTCCGGTGCTGCGTTTCATCCATCCCCGTTGGACCGGCCTATGGGCGGCCATGAAGCGCGCTCGCGCGGACATTTATTACACGAGTTGTGCCGGCGCGTTGCTCGGCCAGGTCGTCCTGTTCGCGCGCAGGGCCGGCGCGCGCGTGATTTTTCGCATTGCCAGCAATTCCGACTGCGACCCGGCGAGCCTCCTGATCCGCTACGGGCGCGACAAGTGGTTGTATCGTTATGGACTGCGTCACGCCGATCTCGTGCTCGCGCAGACTCCCGAGCAGAGCAAAGCGCTGTTGAAAAATTTTCGGCGCGACAGCCGCGTCGTTCCCTCTCTTACCGAGAGCCATGGGCGGCGGCTGGGCTTCGCGGAGCGCGATATCGGCGTACTCTGGGTCGGCAACATTCGCGCGCTCAAGCGCCCGGAGCTGATCTTGGAAGCCGCACGAAAGCTTCCGCGGCTCGAATTTCACATAATTGGCGGCCCGATGCCCGGCTCGGAGGCCTTGTACGAGCAAGTCCGCGCCCAGGCACTGACTGTGCCGAACGTGCGTTTCCACGGGCCCGTTCCATATCACGACGTCGGCGAATTTTACGAACGGGCGCGGGTGTTCGTCGGCACCTCCGAGATCGAGGGCTTCCCCAACACTTATTTACAGGCCTGGGCGCGCGGCACGCCGGTT
This sequence comes from uncultured Steroidobacteraceae bacterium, assembly GCA_964400085.1. GTDB lineage: Bacteria > Pseudomonadota > Gammaproteobacteria > Steroidobacterales > Steroidobacteraceae > 13-2-20CM-66-19. The sequence goes on from CAYNTW010000006.1 coordinate 12,199, forward strand.
GTTGCCTTTCTCGACCCTGACCGGCTGATTGCCCGCAATGGCATGGGACGTGCAGTCACGAGCGTTTCGGAGCTTTGCGAGGCGATTGTCAAAATGACCGGCGACCCACGCGCGTGGGAAACAGCAAGCCAACGTAGCCGCGAGTACATGGACAGTCGTTTCAACGCGGCGCGGATGACGGCGCCCTATGTAGAAGCGCTATCAGACGTGTTTTCCCTGAGCCAGCGCCAATGTCGCAGCGTGTTGATGGTCGGCACGGATTTGGAGGGTATGGGCGGCGTTCGCGCCGTGGTACGTGGGTACGTCGATGGTGGCTTGTTCGAGCGTTATGACACTGTGTATGTGGCCTCGCACCGCGCTGGCAGCATGTGGGTAAAAATCTCCACAGCATTGAAAGCCTGGGTACGGGTTGCGCTCCTTTTGAGGAAACTCGACGCCCCGCTCGTTCACGTGCACACCGCCTCCCGCGGATCGTTCTGGCGCAAGTGGCTGGTCTGCCTGATGGCGCGCGCCGCCGGACGCCCGCATCTGATCCACCTTCACGGCGGCGGCTTTTCGCGATTCTATGAACAGGAGTCGAGCGCTTTCGGGAAGCTCCTCATCCGCGACACACTGGCGCACGCCGCGCTCGTCATCGCATTGTCGGGGGAGTGGCGCGAGCGGATATTGAGAATCTGTCCAAGCGCGCGCGTGGAGGTTCTGCACAACGCGGTAGCCGTTCCACCTTCGGTCAGCTCGGGGCGTCTCGAGGAGAGCGAGCCCGTATTGTTGTTCCTGGGGCACATCCTGCGCGACAAGGGTATCCACGAGCTCGTGCGGGCCTTCGCGCAACTCGCGCCACGGTTCCCGCGGATGAAGCTGATGTTGGCTGGAATCGGCGCGCTCGAGGAAGTGCGACAACTCGCAACCCAACTCGGAGTGCAGGAACGCGTGCTCTGCCCTGGTTGGTTGGGGACCGAGGAGAAGCGCGCCGCCCTCGCCTCGAGCACCTTGTTTGTCCTGCCCTCGTACGCGGAGGGCATGCCGATGGCGCTCCTCGAGGCGATGTCGTGGGGCCTTCCCGTGATCGCCACGCCGGTCGGCGGTATTCCGCAAGTGGTCACGAGCGAGGTGAACGGGTTGTTGGTTCCACCCGGAGATGTCGCTGCCTTGGCGAGCGCCCTGGGGCGGCTGCTGGAGAGCCCTGCCCTGCGCGAGCGTTTGGGTGATGCCGCGCGCAAGACCATCGAGGCCGGATTCTCGCTCGAGAAGGCGTTGACCCGATTGAGCGCGATCTATGACCGGTTCGGAATCCAGGCACAAGGCAGACCCACATCGCGCCGCACCGTGATCGCCACCGCTGGAGAACTCGATTGAAGCAGATTGCCCAGTACCAGGACGGCCGCCTCGAATTGCAGGACGTTCCGCTCCCCACGGCCCCACCGGGCGGCATTCTCGTGCGCCTCACACACTCGGTGATCAGCGTCGGCACCGAGAAAATGAAGGTGGAGCAAGCGCGAATGAACCTGTTGCAGAAAGCACGGGCGCGTCCCGACCAGGTGCGCAAGGTTCTCGATACGGCGCGCACTCTCGGCTGGCGAGCGGCGCTGGAAAAGGTTCGCAATCGCCTCGAGATCCCAAGCCCCCTGGGCTACAGCGCCGCCGGTATCGTGGCTGCGGTAGACACGGCCAATACGCGGTTCCGTGTGGGTGAACGGGTCGCGATCGGTGGCGCCGAATGCGCGTTCCACGCCGAGTATGCCGCGGTCCCCGATCTTCTGGCGGCCCGTGTGCCCGACGAAGTAGAAAATTGGCAGGCCGCCTACACCACCATCGCCTCCATCTCGTTGCAGGCGGTGCGCCAGCTCCAACCCACGCTCGGCGAGCGCGTACTCGTAGTGGGTCAGGGACTCGTTGGCCTGCTGGTCTCGGCCCTGCTCCGCGCGAGCGGCGTGCGGGTGATGGCCCTGGATGTCGCACCCGCGCGCCGTGCCCTGGCGCAGGCGATGGGCGCCGAAAAAGTCGTTATTGCAGGACAACAGGACCTGCGTCAGGAGGTCCGGGCCTGGACGCAAGGGTACGGCATCGATGCCGCGATTCTAGCGGCATCCGCCGCCACCAACGCTCCAACAGAACAAGCGTTGGAAGTTTTGCGCGACCGGGGTCGTGTGGTCGTCGTCGGCAAAACGAAAGTTGACCTGCCGTGGGAATACGCGTTTGGCAAGGAAATCGAGGTGCGATTTTCCCGCAGCTATGGGCCGGGTCGCTACGACCCGGCATACGAATGGGCCGGGTCGGACTACCCCATTGGCTATGTGCGCTGGACCGAGCAGCGCAATTTCGAGGCCTGCCTGGAGCTCATGCGCACGGGTGATCTGAATCTGTCCGCGCTCACGACCCGCCGCGCACCGTTCACGCAGGCGCTGCAGGTTTATCAGCACCTGATGGGAGAAGGCGCGGCGAGTGAGGCCGGCGTGGTCCTGGAGTACGGTGATCCAACAGTGCGGGAAGGCGAACCGGCCCGTGCCGCCAACACACCGCGCTTGACTCTCGTGCAAACGGCGGGGTCGCTGCCGCAGCCGGCGCCCCAACTAAGCGCACCCGTCTCCCGTGTGGACGTCATCGGCGCCGGCAACTTCGCGCGCACGATGCTCCTGCCTCACCTGAAGGACCGCGTGCCGCTAGGCACGGTCGTCAACAACACAGCGCTGAGCACCAATCACGCGCGGACCAAGTTCGGATTCGCCAGCGCCGCGACCAGCTACGAGCAGGTCTTCAGCGACGAAACCAACGCCGGCGTGCTCATCGCCACCCGCCATAACCTCCACGCGCCGCTCGTCCTGGCCGCGCTCGCCGCCCATCGACACGTGTTCGTGGAGAAGCCCCTTTGTCTCACGCGCGGCGAGCTCGCGCAAATCGAAAGCGCGCTCGCGGCGAGCCGCGGCACCGTCCAGGTTGGATTCAACAGGCGCTTTGCCGGGGCCGCGACCCGTTTGCGCCAGCTCCTCCAGGAGACTCCGGGACCCAAGACCGCGAGCTTCCGGGTCATGGCGGGGCCGCTCGATCCCTCGAGCTGGTTCGCCAACACCGCCGAGAGCGGCGGGCGCGTGCTGGGCGAAGCCTGTCATTTCTTCGACTTCTTCTGTTTCCTGTTCGACTCGCGCCCGGTGCGGGTCAGCGCGCAGACGGTCTGGCCTGCCACCGGACGTCTGCCCTTCCCGGACAGCATCACGGCGCAGGTGGAATTCGCGGACGGCTCGTGTGGGCAACTCGTGTATTCCGCGGAAGGCGACAGCTCGTGGCCGAAAGAGATTTGCACGGTTTTCGGTGCGGGGATCACCGCGGAGCTGGAGAATTTCAAGTCACTTGCGGTGCATCGCCACCGTAAGCGCGCCACCAGCGAGTTCGAAGGTAAAGGCCATGCGGAGCAAATGGCCGCCTGGACTGCCTTTTTGGGTGGGCGCAGTCCGCACCCGGTGCCCTTCGAAGCCGTGCGGCAATCCATGTTGCTGACCTTTGCCGCGCTGGAGGCGCTAGCTACCGGCCGCGCCGTCGACGTCGAGAGTGAAGCCCGATGAGCTCTGCCGCGCCAGGACTGCTGTTCATCGTGAATTCGCTCGGTGTCGGCGGCGCCGAGAAGCAGGTCGTGACCTTGCTCAACCACCTCGACGCGAACCGATTTCGGCTGCACCTCGCCTACTTGAAACGCGGCGAGCGCCTGTTACCCCAGCTCGACACCGGCCGACTTCACGAAGTGGTGTGTTGCGATGTCGAGCGGGGCGTGGAGCGGCGCGGGATCAATCATCTCGCCTCGCTCATACGAGCGCGCCACATCGACGCCATCATCTGCACCAACACCTATTCACTGCTTTATGGCTATCTCGCACGCCGCATCGTAGACGACAAGCCGAAGCTGGCGACGGTTTTCCACACCACCTTGCTGGGAACCTACAAGGAAAAAATGGGGATGCTGCTTTATCAGCAGATCTTCAAGCGCAGCGACCTGCTGCTCTACGTTTGCGAGAATCAACGTGACTACTGGCGCGCGCGTGGCTTGCGAGCGGCCGCGGACGGAGTCGTTCACAACGGCATCGACGTGAACTACTTTTCGGACCGGCAAACACCGGAGCAGAAACAACAGTTGCGCCAGCGGCTGGGTTTCTCCGCCGAGGACTACGTCATCGGGCTCTGTTCCTGGTTACGCCCCGAGAAGGCCCACGGCGATCTGCTGAAAGCCCTGGAGCGGCGGCTCTCGCAGGGGAAAAGCGCCAAGGCGCTCTTTATCGGAGACGGTCCCGCGCGCACCGCCATCGAGGATCGGATCCGGGAGCTCGGCCTGGCCGAGCACGTAGTGATTACCGGAATGCAGCCGGATGTTCGTCCCTTTATCGGCTGTTGCGACGTCATGACCTTGGTGTCCCATTCGGTTGAGACCTTCTCCCTGGCGGCGCTCGAGTCCATGGCGCTCGGCAAGCCTCTCATCATGACCGATATCGGCGGTGCATCCGAGCAGGTGGTGCACGGACAGACGGGTTTTCTGTTTGAGCCCGGCGACATCGAGGCGCTCTGCGGTCACCTGGCGAGTCTCGAGTCCGCCGCGGTGCGGGCACGAATGGGCAGCGCCGCCCGCCGGCGGGTCGCCCAACTGTTCACGGTCGAGGCGATGACGGCCGGATTCACCGACCGGCTGATGACCCTGCTCGAAGGAGGACGGCGCACACTCGCCGCGCAGAGCCATGCCGCGCACGGGACCTTTCCCTCGTGAGGCCCAACACGTGAGTACGAACGCGACCATTCCTACCGCGTTCGATCTTTACTTCGGAAGCGGCGGAAAAGTCGGCGCGGACGAGCGGCAGCTGCAGGAGCGGGAAGACCTCTTTTTTCAATCCATCCAACTGCGCAACGGAACGTTCAAGACGACGCGGCATCGCCGGCTCGATGATCTCAACGAGCTGGTGCTCGGCCTGCTGCCACCCGAGCGTCCCTTGCAGATCATGGATGTAGCGGTTTCCTCGGGTGTGAGCTCCGCCGAGTGGCTCATCGCGCTCGAGCAAGCCGGCATCCAGTGCCAGATGCTGGCCGGGGATGCGGTGGTGGATGCCTTTCTGATCTCGATCGGCGGCAAGCTGCGGGCGCTCAGCGACAAAACCGGGCACCTGATGCAACTCGACATCGCCGGTAAGGCCGTGCGGCTCCCGCCCCCACGGCGGCGCGACCGTCTGCGGTATCTACCGCACGTCCTGCTGCTGCGGGCCGCGACACGACTCTTCGATTTGCACGCGCGGAATTCAACTCAACGACGGCTCAACATAACCTGCAGCCCGCTCACATTGTTGAGTCCGTCCCTGGGCCAGCTGCCAGGTCTGCGCGCCGTCGAGGACGACATTTTGCTGAACAGGAGCTATACGCGGCGCTTTCACGTCCTGCGCGCCGCCAACATCCTGAATCGCGCCTACTTCGACGAGCCGACACTCGAGCGGATGGTGCTCAACCTGCGGGCTCGCTTGACCCCGGGCGGACTGTTCGTCGTGTGCAGGACGAACGAGACGGGAGTGAACAACGCTACGGTGTTCCGCCTGGCGAGCGACGGGCGGCTCGCGCCCGTCGCTGATTTGAACCACGGCTCCGAGATCAAGGACCTCATCGTGCGTTTGCCGCCCGCCGGTCCGCTCCAGGAGCCTTGATTGTCTATGGGCCGGTGTGACTCAGTGCTCGATGGTAAAGCCGGTCGGCGTGGCCGGCCGGGTGAGCGGCTTCTGGCGCAACAGGATGATGCCGTCGCGGTCCTTCAGGGTCACGGTGGTCACAGTCTGCCCATTGTTGGTGACGGGATCCTGCGAGCCCCGGATCTTGACGAAGGGCCCTTCGAGAGTGACGGTCTGCGGCCCATTGCCCTTCGGATTGACGAGCACGATGCCGTTGTCGAAGTCGCGGCGATAAACGCCCTTCTGCCACGCGGAACTTGGCGAGGTCTGACCGGCACCGAGCTTGGTATCGAGCTCATCGAACCAGACCACGCCATGGTAACCGGCGGTCGTGTCCGTGAAGCTGTAGTAGGCATCGCCCAGGAGGCAGGTGCCGAGACCGTAACGCATGGCCTGGTAATCGGTCGGCGAGCCCCACTGGTTGAAGATACCGAGCTTGGGAGCGGCCAGCGCCGACATGACCTTGCGGTAGCGCGCGTACATGACCGCCCAGCCGCCCCACCCCTCTACCGACCAGGACTTGCCGATGTAAGCCTCCATCACGCCGCCGTTGGCCATCCCCTGGTACTCGGTCAAGTTGGACGCCGCGTCGCCCCAATCACCGATGTTGCCGAGCTGGTACTTGCCGGGCATCAGCGTCTTGGCGAGCGAGAAGTAGCGGGCAAAGCCCTGGCGAAACCAGGTCTGCACGGTCGGATCGTTCTGCGAGTCGATCTTGCCGTCGCGGTTCCAGTCGCCATCGATGTACGGGCGCCAGAACACGTTGTCCATGACGAGGCCATCCAACGCCGGTGCCGGAACTGCGTAGTTGGAGACGTAGAAACGAGTGATCCAGTCGATCGCGTTGTTGCCGCTCGAATCCTTCGGGGTGAACAGCGTCGTGTTGATGGCGTTGAAACCCGGGGCGAACCCGGAGTTGACATATTGGGTCTGCTGCGCGTCGGCGTAGAGCCACCACTTCATCTGGTCGATCTTGATGCGAAAGTCGCTCCAGCCGGGGGTGGTGGCCGTCTTGTTGGGTCCCACTTCGTTGGCGTTGACATAAGCGAACACCAGCGCGTTGGGATTCTTCGCCTTGATCTGCGTGATGATGGTCTGCATCGGCACACCGCCGGCCGTGAATCCGGGCCAGTCCGCCAGCATGATCACGTTCTGTCGGGCGAGCTCCGCCTGATAGCCCGCGTCGTTGTAATTTTGCGGAGCGCCGATCTGGATTCCGCCGACGCGCGGAAAGTTGGGCGCAGTCCAGGCAGACGCCAGGTTGCTGGCGGTCATCGTGGCGATCGCGGCCACGGCAATCGTTCCTTTTTTGATCGAATCGAGAAGCATCATTCCCCCGGGCAGGTAACAAATCGACAACAGCGTCGAGGTGGAAGGCATTGCAGCAGTCCGGTCAGCGGCACCAGTGGAGCGTGCCGTTGCGGATCTCGTGATGAGGCGCGGAGTGCGAAATCTGCCGCGTCACAGCGGTTCGATGACCGCATATGTGTCTGCAACGTCATGGCTGAACGTTCAGCCTGGACGCTATTGTTCCCACGGGCAGCCAAAGGTCAATAGAAGCGCGTCATGTTTCCCAACATAAATCCCCTTGCATGTGTCTGCGGTCGCAGACAACGAGCCCAGTGCACCACGGCAAACCAACATTGCGCGGTGCACGTGTCGATAAATGCAGACAGGCGCGGAGCAGCACACCAGTCATGAGCAGTCTCGTTCGCGAGCGCACAACTGAGCGCACGGTAGGTGGTGTGCCGGTGAGTCCGTTCGAGTCTCTCGCTGCCTGCGCGCAGCGCATTCTTGCGGACGTGCGCAACGGCATCGGCGGATTCGCCATCGCCATCAATGCCGAAAAAGTGATCACCTGCGGAATCGATCCCAACCTCGAGGCCACTATCGAGCGTGCGACGCTGCGCTACCCCGATGGCGCCGGTGTCGTTGTCGCGATGCGGTTGAAGGGCGTGCGCTCCGCGCGTGTCGCCGGGGCAGACCTCTGGCTCGAAGTGTTGCGTCAGGCACGCGGGCAGCGGCTGGGTGTGGCTCTCATCGGCGCGAAGCCGGAAGTCCTGGCGGCAACCCGGCGTCGCATTGAGATGGAATTCCCGGATGTCCAGGTGTTGGTCGCACGCAACGGATACGACGGGACACGGGACCCCGAGGCGCTCACGCGGGAGTTGGCGACCGCCAAGCCCGATCTGGTGTTCGTCGCCCTGGGCTCGCCCAAGCAGGAATTGCTCATCGAGCGCTTTCGCACCGCACACCCGAACGGGTTCTACATGGGGCTGGGCGGCTCGTTCGATATCTATGCCGGCGTCAAGAAACGGGCGCCTCTGTGGATGCAGCGCCGCGGGCTCGAATGGCTCTTCCGCTTCCTCGCGGAGCCCTCCCGGGCGCCGCGCGAGAAGAAGCGCCTGAAGTTTCTGGCGCTGCTCGTTCTGGGACGGCTCTAGCTCTAGCTCTAGCTCAAGCTCGACGCCAGGCGGTGCCGATCTGGACGGGGCGCGGCTCCGGTCGGGGCGCCGTTTCCGCGGCCCGGTCGGAAATGAGCAGCGCCTCACGCAAAATGACGCCGACATACAACCAAATATACGGTCTGGAGATGAAAAGATTCCCGAAGAAGACGGCCACCGACAGCGCCATCATTCCGAACACGCAAGCCATCATGTCGCCACGGATCGGGGGCGCGGCGAGCACGGCGGCGCGTTTGGCGGTCGTGATGGTCAGATACTCGAGGCCGATGTAGACGATCAGTCCCACCACGCCCAGGTTGAACCACTGATCGAGGTAAGTATTGTGGAGGACGTACACGGTTGGCATCGTCGACCAGGCGTTCCAACCGAACCCCGTCAGGAGTGACAGCGGCGATTCCATCATGGTGTTCAGCGCCATGCCCCAGATGTCGGAGCGACCGGATGAAGCCTCGCTGATGCCCATCGAGCCAATGCCCAGGACGCGATCCGCCATGGCCCACATCGCGGGTGGATCCACGATCGCCAGCACCCCCGCGCCGAGTACCGCGGCGCCGAACAGGGCGACCGTCCACCCCACGATCCGTCCCGGCGGAATGAGGTTCCGGAGCAGGTAGGCGGCAATCGGGTATCCAACGATCACGGCCACATAGGCGCCGCGCGAGATCGTCAGGATGAAGACCGTGGCGGTGGCCGCGGTAAACACAAAACCCGCGACGCGCCACAGCCCACGGCCGGACAGTGTGGTCGCCACCAACATGGGCAACATCAAAGCCAACAGTGCGCCCGTTTCGTTCGCGTTACCCCACGCTCCGAAGACCCTGTCAGCCTCGGCGCCACTGTCGCCCACCCGCAACCCCAGGTTCGTGATCCCCACGAGGTCGGTGAGGGTCAGGATGCTCGAGATACCGATTACGCACGCCAATCCGCGCAGCACCACCCGGTAGTCGGCCTCGGTCTGTACGCCGTAAAACGCCACAAAACAATACAGCGCCAAGTCGATCAGCCCGTTTTTGAGGCCCATGCCCGAGAGGATGGGATCATAGCCGTAGTAGTGAACGATCACCGATACCGTGACCCACGTCAGGATCGCGTAGCCGATCCATGCGGCCCATGCCAGGTGCAACCCTGGCATCCGCAATCGAAAGCCCCCGGCCAAGGTAATGCGAAACGCGAGCACCATGACGGCCACGTAAAGCAATATGTTCTTCACGCTCAAGCCGGGGCCGAGGCCCACGTCCCTTCCCGTGAAATCGGTCGTGATGAGCAGCGACATGAGCCCTATCAACAGCCAACGCATGATTCGACCTCTCGGATCAGGAACGAGCCTACGAGGCTCGACGCAACACCAGCCGCTTGCCCCACGCCTGCAGCACGGCCGCCTCGGGAATACGCATCACTTGCAACAAAAGGGCGAACGCCACGAGGTATGCGAGCCCGGCAAGCACGATACCCAGGCGCCCCAAAATCTCTGTCCACACGGGGCTCACGATCAGGAGGGCCGCAACGGCCGCCGCAAGCGCCACTTTCGCAATACTCCACCATGGCAGCAGCTCACGCGGTTTCACCCGGTATGCCTGCAATGTCCGCCATCCTAACCACGTCACATCCACGTAGCTCGCGATGACGAACGCGCTCATCGCGCCGACGAGCCCACTGAGGGGTACGAGGATCAACATGGCCGTGGTGCAGGCGAGAAGACCTGCGACGTTACTCTCCACCAGCGGTCGCGTCCGATTGAGCGCACGCAACGCCGGTGCGAAGTCGAAGCACTCGCGTACGACCACGAGCATGTAAAGCTGCATGACGACCGCGGCGCTCACATAACTCGCCCCAAAAACCAGAGTGACGAGCGGCTCCGCATAGCGCGCGACCAGGATGACGACGGGAAACAGCATGATGGTGTTCACGACCGTCGCTTTCTGCCAAAGCGCCAATGCGTTGCCGCCGGCCTGGCCACGATCCTTGCGCACCATCTCGGGGAGGATCACCGCCGAGACGGAGTTTCTGATCGTGGTCACGATGGGCTCACCAAACCGGCCAATGGCGTACTGCGCCAGGGCCACGGCACCGAGCAGCCTTGCGACAATCACATTGCTGACATTCCGGTTCAGCATCGCCAGCAACGAAGCCGTGCCGGAGGGAATGCAGAATCGAAGCTGGTCACGCCAGGGCTCGCGCAGCGGCGGCTCATGTCGGCTACGGTCGAACAGCAGCATGCAGATTCCGGCGACCGCAAGGCGTATTCCCTCGAGGATCACGAGAGCCCAGATAATGACGCGGAAGTCGTGGGTCAGCGCGGCGGTCACCACAACCACGATCACTCTCACCGTCAGACGGCCCGCCGAGTAGAAGAACACCGGTTGCGCGCGACCCCTGGCGAGCCAGAAGCACTCCCAGAAATCGAGGTTCACGGAGAACAAGGTGTAAGCCACGAGCGGCGCCAGGAAACCATGCACGAACTGTCCCCCGCTGCCGACGTCGAGGACCACGAGAGTGATCACCACCAACAGGCTACTGCAGAGGATGAGCAGTGCCGTCTGTCGCGCGAGCCGCCAAGGGCTCTCCGGGTTGGCTGGCACGCAATACAACAGGCTGTCGTTGATGGAGAACTGCGCGAAACCCTGCAGAATGGCGCCATAAAGCAGGAACTCGCGATAGCGGCCAAAGTCGGCCACCGTGAGCAGCCGCACCAGGAAGATGGGACTGATCAACATCAGCCCATAGCTTGCAAGGCGCGAGAGCGTCAGGATGGCTGTGCGATTGCCGAGCGCGGACATCACCGGTCCTTGGCGACTGACGGAGGCGGCGCATCCACCTTCCACACTCGTGTCACACCGTCACGCCCAACATAGATCGGATGGAAGGGCGGCGACTGCAACGCCTGCGAGATGCCGAATGCACGCATGAGGCTGCGTCCGTCCTCTTGATTCTCACCGCTACCGATCACGTAGATGGCGCCCCGGTCGGGTTGCTCCACCAGCCGTTCCAGCTCCACGCCCGTGCCAATGAGCGGCGTGTCTGTATAGAAGTCGAGCCAACGCCCGTTCACGCGATGCATGAATGGAGCGGCGACCTTCTTGTTGACCAGCCAATAGTCGACGTGGCCCAGATAGTAGGTCTGCTGGAGCACATCTTCCGCCACGATGATGTCGCGGGGACCGGGATGGAGGCTCGCGACAAACTCCGCGGCCCCCTTGTGATCGGGGTGGCTCGCATAGCCCGAGTCCACCTCCCGCGCGAGCGTCATCGGGTTGACGACCAGGAGGCAAGCCGCCATGGCCATCGCAGGCCCCCAGGCGCGCCAGCGCACTAACGTGTCGCGAGCTTCCGCCGCGCGCCGCGCCAGCAGCCAATCGCCCGCCCATTGCATCGCCGCGAATCCCCCGACCAACAGCATCATCACCTGCGCCGCCGCGTAGCGCGGCGGAATATTCCACCTCATCCACCCGATCATGAGCAGCGGGATCCACAGTCCCAGGACGAGCAGCAGCACATGGTCGGGCGCACGCTTGCGGTGCGCGACCCACCACAATCCGCATGCCAGCGACCCCACCGCCGCCAGCATCGCTAGCGCCGAATAGTCCGCGATTGAGATAAACGGCCATACGCTCGGCCAACCCAGCATGACGCCCACGATCTGTTTAGGCGAGCCCGCCGCGTGCGTCACCAGATAGACGAGCTCCGCGGCCCCCACCGCGATGCTGACGATAGCCAATAAGCCCAGCCGCGAGCTCGGCAATGGGCCAGAGCGTCGCGCAAGCACGAGCGCGGCCACAGTAAACAAGAGAGCCAGATGCCAGGAGAATGCAATCTCTGCCACAAGCGCAGCCGCAAGACACAGGCCGGCCAGGACACCACGTCTGGCTATGACCCACAACGCGAAGCCAAGCGCTGGAAGCGCCGCTAATAACAACCACGCGTGCTTCAGGTGTGGGACGAGCGCGGCGTGCGGCCCATTTCCAACGGCGCCGTCGTCGGCCTCGACGGACTGTGGGTACTCGCTGCTGATCCAGTGATTGATCGCCTCGAACCCAATGACCATGACCGCGAATGCGGCCAGCCCCATCCAGAGCTTTCGCTCGTCCCCTCGCAGCAGACCCGGGAGCAACACCAGGAAAGCCGCGAAGATGGCCAGTGTATGGAACTGCAGCCCCACCAACATGGTCGCAACAGCCCCCACCAGATAGCTCGTGCTCCCCGTGCGCTCCCACGCGAAAACAAGCGCCATATAGCCCGCCACGCTCGTCACGAGGAACACGTACATCCGCGCTGTTTGCGAGTCCTCGATGAAGCTCGGCAAGAACGCCACCGCCGCCGTGAAGGCGAGGTTCCACATGGGCCGCAGGAAACGACTTCCCGCCTTCCAGCTCAGCAGGATGAGCAACACGCCGCAAAGGGCCGAGGGCAGCCGCATGGCCCATTCGGACTGACCGAACGCCATGACCGAGGCCGCCATGAGATAGAGCTGCCCCACCGCGCGAGGATAGAACATGCCGCTGGGCATGAGCGGTCGCCCCTCGTTGACGAGACTCATGACCGGCAGCGCCATGGTCTTCTCGTCGCCGTGCAAACCGACCGCGCCGAGCCCCCAGAAGCGAACGACCGCTCCGGCGAGCACGATGCACGCGAGCAACCACAGGGTCCAACGACCAGTGCGCGCGTCTTCGGCGGTTGCGTGGGTGGGCGCCTGTGAATCGGTCACCACGAACAGCGTGGCGAAATCTCTAAGGATCTGCGCGATCATGAAGAAGGGCGATGCCTGATTTGAAGATAGATGAGATCTTTGCGGTTCAGTAAGCCTTCTCGTCGCGCAACAAGCGAATCGCGGTCAGGAACAGGATCTTGAAGTCCAGCAGCGGTGACCAGTGCCGCAGGTACTCCAGATCGTAGTCGACACGCGCTTGCATATCCTCCACGCGCGCCGTTTCGCCCCGGCAGCCATTCACCTGGGCGAGCCCGGTAATCCCCGGGGGCACCTTGTGCCGGATCATGTAGCCCTTGATGAGCTTGCGGTATTCCTCGTTGTGGGCCACCGCGTGCGGCCGCGGTCCGACGAGGCTCATCTGCCCCGCCAGAACATTGATGAGCTGCGGCAGCTCATCCAGTGAGTAGCGGCGCATGAAGCGACCTACCGAAGTCACGCGCGCATCGCCCTTGCTCACTTGCACGATGTTCGTTCCATCCTCGATGACTGTCATGGTCCGGAACTTGTAGACCAGGATTTCCCGACCATCCAGCCCATAGCGGCGCTGTTTGAAGATCACCGGGCCCGGCGAGGACATGCGCACGAGCACCGCCAACACCAACATGAGCGGCATGGCGAGGATCAGCACGGTCAAGGCGAGCGTGACATCGATGATCCGCTTCATCACACCGCGGTAGCCGAAAAACGGGGTCTCGCACAGCGCCACGACGGGGATACCCAACAACTCGCCGCTGCGCGCCTGGATGAGGTCGATCGCGTAGATATCCGGTACGTAGTAGACCGATGCGGTGGTATCACGAAGCTCGTCCAGAAGTTGCACCACGCGGCGGATATGGCTTACGGGCAGCGCCACGAAGACGACGTCGATCTGGTTTCTTTTCACGTAGGACACCAGGTCCGGAAGCGTGCCGAGGAGTCGCGCGGGCGTGTGCAATCCGAGGCGCTGCGCGCTACGGTCATCGAAGAAGCCTTCGACGCGCATTCCCAGCGCGCTATTGCCGATCCGCTCCGCAAGCGACAGGCTGACTTCGTTGCATCCGGCGAACGCGACTCGACGCGCGACCGACGGGTGATACAACAGACGACGGGTGAGCTCATGCAGACCGAGAGTCACCAGGATCAGCACCGCGGGCGTGCTGACAACCCACGTCAGCACGACACGGCGGGAAAAATCCACCGAGTACTTGGTCACGAAGCCAATCGCCAGCAGGATGGCAATGATGACCAGCCAGCGCATGATGACGCCCATGACCAGCGGCAACGTTGATTTGACGAGCTGGCCAGAGCCTGCCGGCCGGCCGCGCGGCAGCAGCAGGGACAACATGGCGGTGAGGATCGCAAGGACGACGAAGAAACCTTTGAACTCCGCTCCGTACAGGAAGCACAGTCCATAGAGCAGCCCCACCGACACCACAGGAGGAGCGACCGCGTCCAGAAACGCCAGCAGGGCTATCGAAAACCCTCGTGAGAACGTCGTCGGCTCAGTCATCGGTGCGCATCAAACTCTTGCGCCCCCCCGGGGCATCAATAACCAAAGTCTCAGCAATGAACGGACCCGCGCTTGCCGTGTTGTCGCGCTTTTGCGGCGACACACGTGGCCCAGGAACAACGAGCCGCGCGGTGAATGGTTCACTGCAGCATGACGTGAGCTCGAGCGATCGCCCCACCCGCGGCACGTTTCCTGCTGACTCGCTTACGATCCCGCTGCGGTGCGCATCCGGAAGGAAAGACTACAAATGTTGCAAAGTTGCGCCGTCGACGGTGGCCACGCGCCGCCGCGTTTCGCTTTTCCCAAGGGTGGTGTGGATATCTACACGTGCCCGACATGCGGCTGCATCATGGCCGACCTCGAGTTCTCGCATGACCAATACGAGGCGGCCTCGTACTACACCATGGCTTTCGAGAGCCAGGCCAAGATCGAGGCAGAGTGGGGATTCCGTTGGCGCTACATTCTGCGCGCCCTGACCCGTCACACAGCCACGCCGAAGCTTCTCGATGTGGGCGCGGGCAACGGTTATTTCGTGTATCTCGCCCGAGCCGAGTTCGGGATTGACGCCGAGGGACTCGAGATTTCCACCGCTGAAGCCAACTACGCGCGCGATACGTTCGGGGTCGAGCTCCTGCGGGGAGATCTTTCGCGCGTGCGGGAGCAGTATGAGGTCATAACGTCGTTCAACGTGCTCGAGCACGTGAAGCAACCAAAGGATCTGCTGAGTCAGATGAGTGACCGACTCGCCGCTGAGGGTCTGTTGGTGCTCACCACTCCGAATCCCGCGTGCATTCACCGACGTCTGCGCGGGCTCACCAAGTGGAATATGGTTTGTCCGCCCCACCACATCAATCTATTCACTCGCGCGGCGCTGGAGGAAATGTTGGCGCGACTGGGGTTCGAGATCCTCGAGTACGCCACTCTCAGCACATATATCAACCCCGTGCGCAACATCGACACCCAGAACCTGCTTCTGCGCCGCACGGCCTTCCAGGCCCTCAAGACCGCGCACCTCGGCGCCGATCACTTCTTCATCTGCCGCAAGCGTAGCCACGAGGGGACACCGGCATCGCAGCGCGCCTAATGCCTGTATTTGTAGGGTTAATCGGACGCGCTCAGGTTGGAGCTGACCCAACCTCCGGCTGAAGTGTCGTCAATCGGCGACGCCTCTGTTGCCTTTATCAATCAACGCCTTACACCCTCACCTGCGAGGCTCCGCACAATCGCTTGTCGGAAACCGCAGACACGATCCGTTCCCCGTGTTCCCGCCCTCCGCTTCCGCTCACGCCGGAAATCCACATAGATTCAAACAGTTAGAAAACCTGGCACGCGAGCTGCAATACCTATCGCGCCTCGTCGGGCCACAGTCCGGCGGGGCGTAAGGGCAAACCCGGCGAAAGCCGGGGGCGCAAAACTTCCGGTCTAACGGCACGACGGCCTATGACAGCGGGGTTGCCGGGGCGATTCGCACCGCCTCGTGAGAGACAGCAAGCCTCGTCTTAGCTGCACGCTCGTGCAATCCCTGAATCATGCCTTCGTCCGGCTTGACCGGAGCAATGAAGACATTTTTCGGGGGTTGGGTTGATGAGGAAAGCCGAACGGGTGGGTCTGGCGAGCGCACGCATCGCACGCGTGTCTGTGGCGACCCTGTTGATGGGCAGTCTGGCGATCGCACTCGCCGGCTGCGGCGGAGCTAGTGGAATGGACTCGGCGGGGACTTCAGGCACGAGCTCGACAAGCCCAACCACCGCTGCGGACACGGGCAGCGGCAGCACGAGCGGGACCGCCAGCAGCACCACGGGTGGTAGCGGCACCAGCGGCGGTAGCGGCTCCACCACCGGTGGCACCACGAGCGGTGGCACCAGCGGTGGTAGCGGTTCCACCGGTGGCACTACGGGCGGTGGCACAACGGCGCCGCCAGTGACCACCTCCAGTGTCACCCTGGCTTGGCAACCGCCCACTGAAAACACCAACGGGACGCCGATTACGGACCTTGCGGGCTACAAGATCCATTACGGCACCGCGTCGGCCAATTACACGCAGGTCGTCTCGGTTGAAAACAGTGGTTTGACCCGCTACGTGCTCGAGAACCTTGCGAAGGGCACTTACTACTTCGCCATCACGGCCTTCAACTCGAAGGGCCTCGAGAGCGCGCTCTCGGGCGAGGTCACCGCGACGCTGAACTGAGCGTGGACAATAGCGTAGGGGGTGGGGCACCCCGCCCCCTATGACTGCGCACCTTTCTTATCTTCCGGCGGCTCGGGGGCAGGCTCAGCCGGGGCGGTAGTCGTGGCGCTACGTCCAAACTGCGCGGCGCCGATCCGGTGTTTTTCCAACAGGTCGTAAAGTGTCGGGCGCGTAACACCGAGCAGGTCAGCCGCGCGCGATAGATTCCCCTTGGCAACGGCGAGCGACTGTCGCACCGCCTGCGCCTCGGCTCGCTGTCGCGCGACTCGCAGGTTAAGGTATTCCGGATCATCACCGGGGTCCTGCAATCCCAGGTCGTTGGCCGTGACCACGGCCCCCTCGGACATAATGACCGCGCCCTTGATCCGATTCTCCAACTCCCGGACGTTGCCGGGCCAGCGATGAGCCTGGATGGCGCGGATCGCATCCGGCGCCAGACCCCGCGTCGGCTTACCAAACCGGGTCGCCATTTCCTGCAACAAAAACTGCGCCAGCAGCAGGCTGTCACCTTGGCGATCACGCAATGGCGGCACCCGGATGGTGACCTCACTGATGCGGTAGAAGAGATCCTCGCGGAACGCCCCGGTACCGATCAGACTTTCGAGGTTGCGGTTGGTGGCGCACACGATACGCAAATCCAGCGGGATCGGTGTCCGCCCGCCGATGCGCTCCACGGTCCGCTCCTGCAGCACGCGCAACATTTTCGCCTGCAACGAGGCCGGCATCTCCCCGATCTCGTCCAGGAAAATAGTGCCCCCGTCGGCGTTCTCCAACTTCCCGGGCGTCCGCTTGGCCGCGCCCGTGAAGGCGCCCTTCTCATACCCGAAGAGCTCGCTCTCCAGCAGAGTGTCGGGAATCGCGGCGCAGTTGATCGCCACGAACTGTTGATGCGAGCGCCCGGAAAGCCGATGCAGGGCGCGAGCGAGCAGCTCCTTACCGGTGCCGCTGTCGCCAAGCAGCAGGACTGTCGCATTCGTCGGCGCGACCTTTTCAATGGAGCGGCCGAGGGCGCGCATCGCATCGCTCACCCCGATGATGCCTTCGAGCGCCATCGCGCCGGTCTGCTCGCGCAAGCGCCAGTTCTCTTCCTCCAGCTCGCGGATACGGAACGCGCGGCGCACGACAATGGAGAGAACCCCCGCGTCGAGCGGCTTGTGATAAAAGTCCGCAGCCCCGAGACCCACCGCGGATACCGCGAGCTCGCGCGCATCGTGCTCGGTCATGGCGATGATCTTGATGTCGGGGGCCAAGTTGAGAATCTGGCGCAGCAGGTCGAGACTCTGCGCCGCCACCGCCGGATCGCGCGCGGGCCCCAGATCGAACAGCACCACGTCCGGCTCGATGCGCCGCACCAACGCGAGCGCCTGCTCGTTGGGCTCACTGCACGTGACGCTCAAGTCGGCAAAAATGGCCTCGAGCTCACGACGCAAGGCCCGATCGTTCTCGAGGATCAGCAACTTGCACCGCTGGATCTCAGCACTCATTCAAACGCTCTCCGTGCTCGCATCTTAGACTCACCGCGTCTCAACGCGCGCCCTTGCCCATGAACACGACCTCCGCGGTCTGTACCAGGATGGCCAGATCGAACAACAGGGTGTTGTTCTTGATGTAGTACAAGTCGTACTGCAGCTTCTCGAGCGCGTCCTGCTCCGAGGAGCCGTAGGGATAGCACAGTTGCGCCCAACCGGTGATCCCCGGCTTCACGCAGTGGCGCTGGACGTAATAAGGAATCTTCTGCGCAAGCTCGGCCACGAACTGTGGCCGCTCCGGGCGCGGGCCGACGAAGCTCATGTGTCCGGTCAGCACGTTGAGGATCTGTGGCAACTCATCGATCCGCAACTTGCGGATCACGTTACCGACGCTGGTGACGCGTGGGTCGGATCTTTGCGCCCACTGAGCTTGGCCGTCACGCTCCGCATCGATGCGCATGCTGCGGAATTTGAGGACATTGAAGGTCCGGCCGCCCAGACCGACCCGCGTCTGGCGGTAAAAAATCGGCGCCCGCCAGCCATCCTCGAGCTTGATGGCGAGCATCGTAACCAACATCACGGGGAGCGACAGCAGCACCAGCAACACGCTCGCGACCAGATCCAACGTTCGCGAGGAGAACAGCCGCAACGGATCGCGACGAAAGCCCTCGCCGAAGATCATCCAACTCGGATTCATGACATCGATGCGCACCCGGCCCGTCTCCCTTTCGAGAAAGGTCAGCAACTCCGTCACTTCCACGCCGGCGAGCTTGCACTCCAACAGGCCGAGAATCGGAAAACCGCGCCGGCGGTCCTCCATCGCCACCACGATTTCGTGCACATCCAGCCGGGCGCACAGCTCCAGAATTCCTCCAGTGGCGTCCAGGATTCGTTCCGGCGGCACCGCGATGCTCTCCCCGTCGGGTCGCACGAAACCCACGATCTCAAACCCACGCCGATCCGAGCGACGACGCAAGCTCGAAATGGCGGCGGTACGCTGGCCGACGCCATAGACGAGCACTCGGCGCTTGAAAAGACTCTCGTCCATCACACGATCGAAGACACCGCGGGAGATACCCACGCCCGTGAACGAGAACAAGGAGGACAGCGCGAGCACCCCCCGGCCGAGCCACAAGTCAGGGACGGTATAGAACAGCGCGGCGGTGACGACCCCCGCGGAGGCGATAGCCGCGAAAAGACGCACGAACACGCCGCCGGTCCGGGCCCGCTGACGTGAGCTATAAAGGCCGAACGCAAGCACGCTGATGAGATTCACGGTGCCGAACAGCGCTGCGCAAAACCACAGGGTATTGGCGCCAGTCACGGACTCCACCAGCGGCCACGTGGCGAAGCGCACACGGTAGGCCAGGAGCATGGCGAGAAAAAAAATGGCCCCCTCCGCAGCCGCGAGCACCGCGATCGACACATGAACATATTGGCCAAGTAGCCGGACGCGCATAGGTCCCCGGAAGCATTGCCGCACCCAGGAAGCCGGGCGAGCTGAGCCGGAACTTTACAGCACCATGTAAAGAAATTCCCGAATCGGCTTGTGAGGACACTCACAATTGCCGCAACCAATGTCGCAATACGGCGCCGGAAAGCGCAATACACTGGTTGGAAGACGCGTCATACGACCATGAGCTCTCATTCTCAACCAGCCCGCACCCGGCAGTTTCGCGCCGCGCTTGGCGCATTCGCCACCGGAGTGACCATCGTCACCACCCGTAGCCGGGAGGGGGAGGATATCGGCCTCACGGCCAACAGCTTCAATTCGGTCTCCTTGGACCCACCCATGGTGCTGTGGAGCCTGGCGCGCCGGTCACTGAGCCTGCCCGCATTCCTCGCGAGCGGTCATTTCGCCGTCCACGTGCTGGCCGCCACCCAGGAGAGCCTGTCAGTCACTTTCGCCACCCGCGGCGCCGACAAGTTCGCTGGGCTGACCGTGACGCGCGGTCTCGGCGACATCCCGTTGCTTGCGGGCTGCTCGGCGGTGTTTCAGTGTCGAACCGCCTTCAACTATGAAGGCGGCGACCATGTGATTTTCGTCGGCGAGGTGCTGGAGTTCGAGCACTTCAATCGCGCCCCGTTGGTCTTTCACAGCGGGCGCTATGCCGTTGCGGTCGAAAAGCCTTCTGGCGGCCGGCAGCCCGGCCGCGACGACGCCGAGCCCGACAGCAGCTTCAGCCAGGACTTCCTCATCTACCTGCTGGAGCGCGCCCACTTCCAGCTCTTTCTCGGCTTGCGGCGCGATCTCGAGCGTCATGGCCTGGGGGAGGACCAGTGGTTCGTGCTCAGTATCCTGGGCATTTCCGACAATCGGACGATTGCCGAGCTCGATCGCCTCCTGTGGTACACCGGTCGCCGGGTGACCGGCGAGCTGCTGGCACAGTTGGAGGCCCGCGGCTTCGCTCGCTTGCACGGGACGTTTGCCCCGCACGCGCGGGTCACTTTGACCGAGGTCGGCAAGCGCGTGGTCCTCGAGCTCGTCGCGGTCGCCAAGGCGGCGGAGTCGGATGCGGAACGCAGCCTCGGCTACGGCGAAACACAACTCCTCAAACAAGCCTTGCGCGGCATCATCCGGGAGACCGATCCGGGCCCACCGCCGGAGGACTCGCAAGCCGCGCCCTCACGCGGGACCTCAGACGGAGGCCCCGCGTGAGTCAACGTCAGGGATGACGCTTGAATGTGGCCATCTGCATGATCCATTGGCCCGATGGTGACACCGGCGCGGTGGCGGAATAGCTGCCGGTTGCCGAGACGATCCGGTCTTCCGCGATGTCGGCGTCCGGCACCGTGATCACCCGCTTCGTGAAGCCCGATCCGGCGGCGGTCGTGCCGGTCTGAACGAGGTTCGCTCCGAAGATCAGCTCGTTGGCCACGGTGGTGGTCGCCGAGCCGCTCGAGCTCGTCGCGCTGCTGCCTGAGGCCGCCGCGGTCACATCCAGTGGGCTCGTGGTGTCGATGCCGGAGTACTCGACGATACGAATGTCGGGGAAAGCGGCAGCGCCATTGAAGGTCACCGTCACGGTGTTGGCATTGGCAGCGGCGGCGACGATGTTTTTGGCGTAATAGATAGTCTGCGTCGCCACGCCACTCTGTACCGTCGGGCCGACCGCCACCGCATACACGTTGCCGCTGGAATCGGTCACGTTGCCCACGGTAGCCGTGGAGTTATTCCAGCCCACGACGACAATGTTGAGATCGCCGGCCCCCTGGGCAGCGGTGAACTTCACCGACACGCTCGTCGGCGAAGACTGCGGATCCGCGGAATTGCTCTGAACGAACGTGATCGGCGGCGGCGTGGACCCGCTACTCGTCGTGGCGCTGGCGATGTTGGAATAGCCGCTCACGTTGCTTGCCGCATCGGTGGCGCGCACTCGGTAGGAATACGTGGTCGATGCCGTCAACCCAGTGTCGTTGTAGGACGTGCCCGTCGCCGTGGCGATCTGGGTGAAGGTACTGCAACCCGTGCCCTGGCAGCGCTCGACGAGATAACCGCTGATCGTTCCGCCGGTCTCGGTCGCTGCGGTCCAGGTCAGAGATATTTGAGAGCTGCTGGCGGCAGTGGCCGCAAGATTCGAAGGCGCGGTGAAAGTCGGCCCCGAGGTCGTCGCGGACGCGGTGTTGGAGTACGGGCCGTCATGGCCGGTGTTGTCCTGTGCACGCACCTGGTAGCTATACGTCGTCGAGCTCGCCAGACCGGTGTCGCTGTAGGTCGTCGTGGCCGAAGTCGCGACCTGGACAAAATTGGTGCAGGAAGCTCCGGTGCAGCGCTCGATCAGGTACTGGCTGATCGTGCCGCCCGTCTCGCCGGAGGCTCCCCAGGAGAGATTGATCTGGGCGGTGCCGGAGGCGGTCGCGGTCAGATTGGTGGGCGCGGTCGGCAGCACCTGCGCCCGCGTTCTGACGGTGGCGATGCTCGAATACGGTCCGGGTGTGTTGGAAGTATCCACCGCGCGAACCCGATAACTATAACTCGTGACCGGCGTGAGGCCCGTATTGTTGAATGTCGTCGTCGTGGACGTGCCGATCTGGACGAAGTTGCTGCAGCCCAGACCCGAGCAGCTCTCGATGAGGTACTGGCTGATGCTGCCGACCTGCGCCGTGGCGGCCGTCCAGGACAGATCGATCTCGGAGTCACCCTGCGGCGCGAGCGCCAGGTTGGTCGGTGCCGAGGGCGCATTCGCGGCCACGGTCGCCGCGGTCGCCGTGTTGGAATACGAGCTCTGGGTGCCCGAGTTATCCACGGCGCGAACGCGATAGATGTAGGTCGTGGAGGCAGCCAGGCCCGTGTCATTGAACGACGTCGTGGTCGAGGTGGCCACCTGGGTGAAGTTGGTGCACCCTGTTCCGGCGCAGCGCTCGATCAGGTACTGAGTGATGGTGCCGCCGCTTTCGGTCGACGCGCCCCAGGTCAGGTCGATTTCACTGCTGCTGACGGCCGCCGCGGTGAGCGTCGTAGGAGCCGAAGGTACGGGCGCCACGACGGAACCGGACTTGAAGGCGACCATCTGCATGATCCACAGACCGGACGTCTGCGGCGCGGTCGCCGCGTAGCTGCCGGTAGCCGAGACGACCTCGTCTTCGGCAATGTCAGCATCCGGCGTCGTAATCATACGGCTCGTGAAACCGGCCCCGGCACCCGTGGTCGTGCTCTGGATCGTGTTGGCGCCGAAGATGAGGTCGTTGGCGAAGGTGGTCGTGATACTGCCACTGCTGCTCGATGTGCCGTTGCCCATGTTGGCAATGCTCACATCCAGCGGCGAGCTGGGATCGAGTCCGCTGTACTCCAGCACACGGATGTCGGGAAAGGCAGCGGATCCATTGAATGTCACGGTGACGGTATTGCCACTCGCGGCAGCCGAAGCGATGTTGCTCGCATAGTAGATCGCTTGGCTGGCCGTGCCGCTCTGCACCGTGGGACCGATGGCCAACTTATAGTTGTTGCCGCTGATGTCGGTCACGCTCTTGACCGTTGCCGTAGAATCGTTCCAGCCGACCACTACGACGTTGAGGTTACCGGCACTCTGCGCCTTGGAGTATGTGACGGATACCGACGCCTGCGGCGATTGCGGATCCGCGTAGTTGCCCTGCACGAAGGCGGGAGTGACGCTCCCGATGGTGTAGGTAGCGACCGCGACCGGGCTCGTGAAGAACCCGCTCTCGACGGCAATCGCCTGGATCGTCGTCGTGGTGTTCACGGTGATCGGGCCGGAATACACGTTCGACGATAGAGTCGGTAGGGATCCATCCAGCGTGTAATAGATCGTGGCGCCGGAGGCTGCGGTCAGGGTCACCGTCTGAGGTGTTGAATAGGCGCGCGGCGTTGGTGAGAACGTTGGCGCCGCGAGCCGCGTCGGGTTGGACGCGAGAATTCCGTACGTATCGATCTCCGACTGCGCGCCGAAGAACACCTTGCCGTTGCTCACCGTCGGAATGACGAATTTGACCGGCGCGCCGCCCTGATCGCGCTTGTTCGCCGCCTGGTTGCTGTTGTAGAGCTCCTTCGTCAGGTCGGTGGCATCGTACGCGTGCAGCGTCGAAATATTATTGTTCGTATC
Organism: uncultured Steroidobacteraceae bacterium; assembly: GCA_964400085.1. Classification (GTDB taxonomy): domain Bacteria; phylum Pseudomonadota; class Gammaproteobacteria; order Steroidobacterales; family Steroidobacteraceae; genus 13-2-20CM-66-19. Next base: position 35,759 of record CAYNTW010000006.1, read on the forward strand.
CCTCTCGACGGCCCACATGATCGCACTCGTCGCGCTGGCGCTCGCCGCGGTCACGACCGGCTGCGCACCGCCGAAGGCGAACGTCGCCGCGCTCTGCGAAACGGGCGATGTCGTCAGCAGCCCGTTGCTGAGATTGAACATCTTGCAGTGATCGTTGATGCCGCAGAAGTACACGTGGTTCTGCCAGAACCCCGGCGTCGTGTAGTTATTCTCGACGTAGGGCTGCGGCGACTGTTTGGGGTCGGTGTTGATGACTCCGACCGCGTTCGCGATCCATTGCACGATGCGGTTGTCCGCGTTCGTGTAGGAACCGTCGTAATGCCCCAAGTTGTCTCGGTCCAGCACGTAGATCGTCCCGTTCTTGCCCGAGGCGATCATCAGGTGGGGGTGTGCCGTCGTCCCGGCTGAGTCGGGCAGCAGGATGGGACCCGCGGTGGCGATATCCAGATCCGAGGCATTCAGCGCCGACTGGTTGAACGGAGCGAAATAGTCGGCCACGCTGAGCCCGCCGGCTGTTGCAAGCTTCAGGTAGGAATTGCCCCAATCATGGGCCCCATCGAAAGCACCGTTGCCGGTGGAGAAGTAGAGATTGCCGTTCGCATCGATAGGTGGCGCTTCGCCGGCGGCCCACAGGCCCGCGCCTTGGCCGGAGGTGGACGTGCACAGGATGGTGACCTGGGCAAGCGTGCTCGAGTTGTAACCCAGGATCCAGCCCGCCCACGGGAAGGCATCGCCGCTCGAGCCGAAAGCGACGTATACGACCCCGTTCAGCACCACGAGGCCGGGCCGCTGCTGCTGGTCGTTGGCGTTGAAGCTGAGGGTCCCCCCGCTGCCACCAGTCTTCGCGACTGACGCCTGGATGACGACCGGGGACACCTTGTTCGCCCCTGTCGTGATGTCGAGTGCGTGCAGCCGATAGACGGCGGAGCCGTTCTCCTTCGTTTTCGCGACGACATACAGCGTGCCGCTGGTGGCGTCGATGACCGGCGTGGAAGTGATCGAAACTTCCGGAACGATGTCGGTGGTCCCGGTATCCGCGGAGGGCTGCGGTGTGATGCCCGCCGCCAGATTGATGAAACTCGCCTGCCACAGCGGGGTGGCGCTATCGGCGTCGAACGCGAACACACTGCCGTGTTCGGTCGCTACGAACACGACATTGAAGGTGCCCTTGCCTGGGATCGTGACGTTCGACTTGTAAAGCGGTTGCGCGTAGACGTATCCGTCGACGGCAAAGGAGTAAAGCTTCCCGAACGTCGCGGCTGCGACATTCGATGAGCTGAGTGTTGTCTCGCTCAGATTTGCCGCGATGCGGGAATCCGCTCCGCGCTGAACGAGAACATCCGCTTGTGCGTGCGCGAACGAGCCGGCCAGCAAGCATGCGGCCAGCGTGAGGAACTTTCTTATCATTGTTCCCAACCCTGATTAGGACCACCCGATTCTTCTTCGGCCACCCCATCACGGGCGTGGCCTGACCCGTAAATGCAAGAACTGTGCTGTGGGCAGAAAAGCCAGGAGAATCAGGTATCGCGGTGTTTAAAACGCCGCGTTGACGACCGCGGCTGTAAAGAAAGCCGACGTGAACTGTGTCAAGTTTTTGAAACAGGCCAAAGGCCGGGGGGCTGCCAGGCAGCTTCCTAGTGCCGGTGCAGCACGCGGCCGTCGCGAATGATTTCAACCGATTGCGGCGGGCCTTCTCGTTGATAGATCGCGGCAAGATCCTCCGGGGAGGAGATCGCGTTGCCGTTGACAGAAAGAATCACGTCGCCGGATTGCAGTCCGAGTTTCCCGGCGATGCTGCCGGCTGGCACTTCGTCCACCTCGACGCCACCACCTGAGCGCGCACTGAGTCCGTGGCCGAGCTTCTCCTGTTGCGCGGGTGCCTGCCCGGAGCCGGCCGCGGAGCCACCTGCCGCCGTTGGCGTCGTGGTGGCTATCCCGCCCGCGGCGGAATAATAGGCCGAAGGCTGGGCGGCCTGTGCCGCCTGACCGGCCTGTGCGGCAGCCACCTGAGTAGCCGCGGCGTCATGGGGGAAATCCTCCCACTTCGCGTGCATACCCGCCGGGTTGACCTCACTCCCCTGGGGGTCGCTGACCTCATTGGATGTGGACTCGCCGACTGTGGAATCGCCGGCTGTGGACTGGCGGCGGGTGAACTCCCGACCCGTGGAATTGCCGCCCCAATGGGGCCACCACCTGCTGAGAGCCTGCGCGAGGCGCGCGCGCACGCCGGTGTGGGCGCCGCCTACGCTTTTGCCATCCGGCTCATGAGAGACCTGCGCCACACCCGACCCTGATGGTCCTGAGCTCGAGAACGGCAACAGCGACCCGCCTGGTTGCAACAAGACCAGCGCTACGACAAAGGCAAGCGCTCCGGCGACTATCGGGCCGATCCATTGGCGCGCCCGCCCGTTTTGTTGTTGTTTTGTCATATTGACCGACATCTGAAACAACCGGCGTCGATCAGAATACCACGGTCAGCTCATGACCGCCTGGGGAGGACCGGCATCGTAAGGGGCGGTGGCCTCCAGCGGCAGGTGGGTCAAATCCGTACACCGCAGGTAGTCACCCATCGTGGTGCCCGTGCACTTCGAGTCGACATTTCGCGCGCCGCGCAGCTGCACCACGTCATCGAGATGTACGATGCGGAAGTCGATGCTGTAACGCGTCCGTCCCGAGGTGTTCGGTACAGTCGAATGGAGCTGCGCGGCCGAGAACACGATCGGTCCGCCCGGCGGCGGTAGCAACCGGATGTCCGGTTGCAGCTCCACATCCTCGAGGGCTTTGGGCTGCGGCCGCGTGTCGACTCCGATCTGCTGGGCCGCGTTGAAGCGATTGGCGCGGTTCCATTCCTGATAGTTGTAGATGTTGGAGCTGTTGCGCAGCCCCCGGGAAAAGTAGCTCGGATGAAACGCCATGCCGTTCTCCGCGTGCAAGGGGAAGACCGGCATCCACCAATTGATCTGACAAAACGGAGCCGAGTACCACGTGTCCCGATGCGGATGGAACGCGTAGGCGATACCGGTGCTGAGATAATCGTTGCTGGTCGCCGAGCGCAGGCGCGGCACATCGAAATACGTTCTTTCCGGATCACAGCCGTAGCGCGCCAGCAGGGCCGGCAGCAGCCGCTTGCATTCCGGGTGGTGTATGAACTTCGGCTTCAGCTCGCCAAGCAGCTTGGCGAAGCTCTCCACCGGCATCGAGAACTGGGCGAGCTCGGGATCGAGCGGCGCGAAGGCATCGACCAACATCCGGCGCGCCAATTCCGTCAGCGCGAGCGATTCGGGCACAGGCGAGTAGATGAACAAATCGCCCTGGTAGACCCGCTGGCGCCGCTCGTCATCTGGAAGCCTTGCATCGTAATGAACAACGGTCATGACTGATATCCCCTAGGCGATGCAGAATTTGCTGACGTGAAAACCTTCCGCCCAGCCCGTGCCAGGTCCGGCCTCGATGCCCCGCAGCCGCATGAGGCTCGTGAATGTCTCGGGGCTGAACCACCCTTTGGAATGCTGACTTGCATAGGAGCTCATGAGCGCTCGCGTTTTCGCGGCTACTTGCGCCTTGGTGAGCTGCACGTAGGCATTGGGCGTCGTGAGCCCCCCGTCGTATTTAGGGATCTCGTATTCCAGGATGAGGTGCCGGCGAAACGCGTTCCACGTGAGCTCCCCCACGATGCGATGATCCTGGTGCAAGTCGGCGCGATGATGCGTGAACACGAGGTCTGGCGCCGGCAGTTGCTTCAACGATCCGAACGCCTCCTTGATCGCGGCGTACTGCGCGGGGAACAACGTGTCCTCGAATTCAAACGTGAGCACGCGCGTCTGCGCGGCCCCGCGCAAGAAACGGCGTGCACTGGCGCGAAGCTCGCGCGCGCGAACCTCGTTGGAGCTGAACGCTACCCATGTAACATCCCACGGTCCGCCCTTCGCAAGGAGCTTCAGCAGCGTGCCACCGCAGCCGATATCGATGTCATCGCAGTGAGCGCCGAGGCACAGGATGCGCAGCGCCCGCCCCCCCTCGGGCGTCGGCAGTCCGAGTTGGACCATCGGATCAGCCGCGGCCACGGCCTTCCGTTTAAGTCGAGAAGTGCTCAACCTGAACCTCGAAGACTTGACGAAACGCGACGCTCCAACGATCTTTCACGCCGGTGAAACACCCTAAAACTGTCATTGTCACTGGAGCCACCTCCGGAATCGGCGCCGCGATCGCGCGCGCCTTCTCCGCTGCCGGCGCGAACGTTTTTCTCATCGGGCGCAACGCCCGCAAGCTCGAGGCCGCCGCCCGCAAAATACCGCCGCGGCGCCTTGCCGGAACCGCATTGGCAGATCTCGGCTCGGTGGCGGATCTCAAGCAGCTCCTGGGAGCTATCAGCAAGCGTCTGCGACGGGTCGACGTACTGCTGCACGCGGCCGGAGAATACGCCTGGACCGAGCCCGGGAGCCTCGAGACCGACAGCTTCGATCTGTTGTTCGATGTCAACGTCCGCGCTCCGTATCTACTGACCCAGGGCCTGCTGCCGCTGCTCGAGCGCACCCGCGGCCATGTCATCTTCATCAACTCGAGCGTCGTCAAGAGCCCGGGTCAAGGGGTTGCCGCCTTCAAGGCCACCCAGCATGCCGTGCAGGGCCTGGTGGACAGCCTGCGCCAGGACTTCAACCGCCGCGGCATCCGCGTCTCGAGTCTCTTCCCCGGTCGTACGGCGACTCCGCGGATGCAGCGCATCTACGCCAAGCAGGGCACGCCCTATAAACCCGATGCGCTCCTGAATGCCCATGATGTGGCACAAGTGGTCGTCGCCCTTACCGCGCTACCGAAGCAAGTGGAGGTCACCGACGTGCAGCTACGCTCCCTCACTCCTTACTAGGCCCTACTCAAGATCCAGCGGCTGCCGGGTTCCACACCATCCACGGGCACTCGCCTTTGGCGTCCATCCGGTCGTAGGCGATCTTGTCCTTGTAGGTATCCATGCACTGCCAGAAGCCATCCCAGCAGAAGGTCGCCAGCTTCTTCTGGGCGATCAAGCGCTCGAAGGGCTGCTCGACCAGTTCCTCGCCCTCGCGAATGAACTCGAAGATCTCTTGCCTGAACGCGAAGAATCCGCCGTTGATGCGCACCTGTTGGTCGTGCATGGCGCGCATCGAGGTCACGGTACCGTCGGGCGTGGTCTGCACGGCGTGGAAGCTCTGTGAGCTGCGCACCGAGGCGAAGCTCCCAATGGCTTGCCTGCTCTGGAACTCCGCGATGAGTTGGTCGAGCGGCAGATTCGTGAGGCCGTCGGTGTAGTTCGCGAGGAAGTACTCCTCATTCCGCAGATACTTGCGCGCGCGCAGCAGGCGCTGGCCGATGTTGCTGTGTAGGCCCGTATCGACGAACGTGATGGTCCAGTCATCCATATCCCGGCTGTGCAAATCGATCACGCGGCCGCCCTGGCTCAACGTGAAGTCGTTCGACATCGCCTCGTTGTACTTGAGGAAGTACTCGCGGATCATGTCGCCGCGATAGCCCAGGCACAGGATGAAATCCCGATGGCCGTGGTGCGCGTAATAACGCATCAGATGCCACAGCAGCGGACGGTACCCGATGTTCACCAGCGGCTTGGGAATGGTGTCGGAGAACTCGCGCAGTCGCGTGCCGAGGCCCCCGCAAAATAACACGACTTTCATTTGCGTTTTTTCCTGGTTTTGTTGGCAGCGGAACCGCGGGCCTTCGCGCGCGCGCTGCGCGGGGCCTTGGGTGCCGGCCCGACGGCGGCGAGAAGTTTCGCACGCTCGAGCGCGCCGGCCGCCTCGTGAATCACATTGAAGCCCAGAGAGGATTTCTTCGCGATGTCCAGCAGCGAGTGCGAGCCGTCCGATTGGTTCAACACCCAGAGCATCGCGTGCTCGCGCTCCGCGGGCGCGCGCCCGCCCCCCGTGGAGCCATACAGACCGCGTGCCCCCAGTCGTGGCTCTCCCTTTGGGCTCAGGTTCACGTAATGGCAGTTCCCCTCGATGACCTCGACGATCCGCTGGCACGCCTCCAAGCTCTGTTGCAGGCAGTCCGGCCGGATCAAGCTGAGGTCATCGGCGGAGGAATGATACTGCGGATAACCGCCGTTCACGGAACGAGTGAGCCGCCCGACTGGGAGATCGAACCCCGGCGAGCAGAGCTGGCGCTCATCGTAGCCGTAGGGCGAGAACGGCACCGTCCCACCCAGCCCCTCCAAAGCATAGGCGGCGATCTCATCGATCGGCGCGTTCTCGCGACGGCTGCGCTTGTAGGTGAGCGGACCCGGATCTCCCAACAAGGCCAGCACCAACCCGTAACGGACCCGGTTGAGCCGATCCTCGTTGCGAGCGAGCCAGCTCAGCGAGCCGATGGTCCCCGGCGCAAACACGAATCGGTACGTATAGCGCCGCGGCTCACGCGCAATCCATTCGGCGAGCGCCGTGGCGATCGACATGCCGCTGGTGTTGTCGTTTGCCAGAGAAGGATGACACACGTGCGCAAATAGCAGCACCTCATCCCGGGATCGTCCCTTGATCGCCAGCTCGCCATACGTGAGCGAGCCAGGCTCGAGTGAGCTGCGGATCTCGACCCGGTACTTCCCGGGGCGCAAGGCCTCCCGATCGCGGGCGCGCATGCAAAAGCCCCACGTGCGACGGTAGTAGCTCGTCCGATAGGGAATCCAATCGGGATGCTCGGGCAGGCTGTGCAGCCGCGGCGCGAGCTCCTCGAGGGACATCGAGGTCGCCACCGGCTCCGAGTAGTTGACGATGTGCAGGTTGTGGGCGCGAAAGTCGACCACACGGCGGCCGTCCGGGTCGATCACCGCAGCGTCTTCGATGTTCCATTCATCGGGCACCTGCCAGTCAAATACCCGGGAGCCGCTGCGCACTTCGTGCACCACGAGCGGGATGCGCTCGCGAATCAGCGCGAGAGTCTTGCGAACCCCATCGCCGGTGATGCTGCGGCAGATCGGATACAGACGCGCCGCGAACCCGTGCAGCGCCTCACCGTGCGTGAGCGCATCGGAATGGGCTTTTGAGCTCGTATCCATGGCCTGGAAGCCTCAGCGGCCGACGTGCCGGGCGAGCTCCGCTTCGAAGCGTGTCCGGTCGAAGTCGGGATACGTCGCATCCCGGTCCGAAATCACGACCTCCTCGAGCGGCCAGCGGATGCCGAACGCGACATCATTCCAACGTACCCCGGAAGCCAGCTCGGGAGCGTGGAAGTCGGTCATCTGGTAGAGGATCTCGCTGTCGTCCGCGAGTGTTTGAAAGGCGTGGGCGATTCCCGGCGGAATGTACACCGCGTCGCGGTTGTCCTGGTCGAGCACTACCGCGCGATGTTGGAGATAGGTTGGCTCGAGCGGCCGCAGATCGAGGAGCACGTCGTGGATCGCGCCCCGCAGGCAGCGGACCAGTTTCCCCTCCCGTGAGGGCGGCCACTGGAAGTGCAGGCCGCGGACCGTGCCGCGGCGGCGGTTATAGGAGACGCTCGACTGGACAAATTGCGCCGGCAAGCCGTGAGCCTCGAATTCCCGGACACACACCGAGCGTGCGAAGAAGCCCCGGATGTCGGGATGCCGCTCGAGTCGAACGAGGGCCGCGCCAGGGATGTCCAAAGGCTCGAATCGCATGTCAGCGCCAGTAGAACTCGCCGTCGATCTGGTTCGTCCCCTGGAGATATTTCAGCTGCTTCAGGCGCGTGAAAGCGCGGAACTGGTACGTTTCCGGCTGCATCTGGATCCGCTCGAACAGCTCGCGCAATTGCCGCGCGCCATCGCGAGCCGTATAGCTGCAACGGAAGCCCGGCAGCTCGTGGTGAATACGGTCGAAGTTGACTCGGTAACTGCGATTGTCGCCGCTGGAGGAGCCCACCGTGACCGTACAGCCAGGAAACTCCTCGGCTATGATCTGTGCGAGCTCGCGAACGCGGTAGTTCTCCGAGTTTTGTCCAACGTTGAACACCTTCCCACGGATCGCATCCTCGGGAGCGATCAGACAACGATAGATCGCCTCGCAGATGTCATTGACGTGCACGACCGGACGCCAGGGGCTGCCGTCGCTCGTCATGGCGATACGCCGGGTCGTCCAGGCGAGCGCGCACAGATCGTTGATGACAATGTCAAACCGCATCCGTGGTGAAGGCCCGAAGGCCGTCGCGTTACGCAGAAATACCGGCGCAAAGCTCGGACCAACCATCTCCAACAGGTCGCGTTCGACGAGGACCTTGCATTCGGCGTAGGCGGTCTGCGGATTCACGGCCGCGCGCTCATCGAGAAAGTCGCCTGTACCGGCCCCGTAGACGCTGCACGAGGAGGTGTAAACGAATCGTCGGATCCCGACCCTCGCAGCGGTCCGCGCGAGAGCCACAGAGCCCTTGTGATTGATGTCGTGGGTGACGTTGGGGTTGTTCTGTCCGAGTGGATCGTTCGAAAGCTCGGCGAGGTGCACCACCGCATCGCACCCCTCGAGATCGCGCTCCGTAATGCGGCGCAGATCTTTGTTGAGTGTAAAGGGGGTGGCGGCGAGATGCTTGTCGTCGCTGTAGAGCCAGCCGTCCCGATAGTAACCGGTGTCCAAGCCGACGAGCGACAGACCCCGCTCCATGAGGTACGGCGACAACACGGCCCCGATATACCCGTTCACACCCGTGACGAAAACGCGCATTATCTTTGTTCTCCCCGCCGGCTGACGCCGCTGCGGAATTATAATAATAGTAACCTTTGCCTGGATCATTGTACCGCAGCATGCGGGGCCAAAAAATTGAAGTAGGGCACATTTGTGCCCTCATCCGTGATGTGAGAATGCCATTTTACCTTCTGGAGCTCCTGTGACCGCCGCCGAAACCCTGGCCATTCAAGCCGACGCCGCCGCGTCCACAGCGGCTCACTCTGCGAAATGCCGCTTCTGCGGCCACGCGCTGACGCATAACTTCGTCGACCTCGGCATGTCACCGTTGTGTCAGACGCATATCACACCCGAACAGCTCAATCACATGGAGCCGTTCTATCCCCTGCGCGCATATGTCTGCGAGAAGTGCTGGCTCGTGCAGCTCGAAGAGTTCGTCGCGCCCGGCGATATCTTCAGTGAATACGCCTACTTCTCCTCCTATTCCGATAGCTGGGTGGAGCATGCGAAGCGCTACGCGCTGGCCATGTGTGAGCGCTTTGGCTTGAACAGCCGCAGCAAGGTCATCGAGATTGCGAGCAACGACGGGTATCTGCTCCAGCACTTCGTGGCCAAGGGTATTGCGGTGCTCGGTGTCGAGCCGGCAGCGAATGTAGCGAAAGTAGCCATCGAGCGCGGCGTCCCCTCGACTGTCAGGTTCTTCGGGCAGCAGACCGCGAGGGAGATCGCCGCCGAACACGGCAAACCCGACCTCCTCCTGGGCAACAACGTGCTGGCGCACGTGCCGGATCTGAACGACTTCGTCGGTGGGATGAAGACGCTGCTCAAGCCGGGTGGTGTGATCACCATGGAATTCCCACACCTGTACCGTCTCATGGCGGAGAACCAGTTCGACACGATCTATCACGAGCACTTCAGCTACTTCTCGTTCATTACGGTCGAGCGCGTCTTCGCCTCCCACGGCTTGACGCTGTTCGATGTCGAGGAGTTGTCAACCCATGGTGGCTCGCTGCGGATCTACGCACGGCACACGGAAGATGCGAGCAAGCCGGTCTCCGCGCGGGCTGCCGAGTTGCGCGCGCGCGAGCTGCGTGAAGGATTCGACAAGATCGAGACCTACCAGGCGTTCGAGCAACAGGTGAAGGAAACCAAGCGACGGATCCTCGAGTTGCTGATCGGCCTCAAGCGCGCCGGCAAGACGATCGTCGGCTACGGCGCGCCGGGCAAAGGCAACACCCTGCTCAACTACTGCGGGATACGCCAGGATTTCCTCGACTTCACCGTCGACCGCAATCCCTACAAACAAGGCAAGTACACGCCCGGAACGCACATCCCGATCCTCGACCCGGCGGCGATCTACGCCCGCAAGCCCGACTTCATCTTCCTGCTGCCGTGGAACCTGCGACAGGAGATCACAACCCAACTCGCCGCCGTACGCGAGTGGGGTGCGAAGTTCATCGTGCCGATCCCCAGCCCGGTGATCATCGACTGACCGATCGGGCCTGCGACCGCAAAGCCGAGAGAAACAACACGGCGTCCCGTGGAAACGGCGCCGTGAAGGTGTGTTCCCCCCCTCCTTCGACGATGGGACCCGCGTAGGTCCTACCGTCACTCGGACGCAGCCATTCGACCGCGTATCGCTGGTGAGATCCACCGAGGTCGACGCTCACCTTCTCGTACAGGCTCATCTTGCGAATCCGCTCGGCCGCGTAGTCGATGCCTTGGAGCTCAGAGCCCGGCAGGAAGACGAGGTACTCGCGGCCGGGTATTGCGAGCGCATACCCGCTCGACACGAGCTCCCCGTGCGGCACCGCTGCATTGAGGTCCATGCGGGACAGCAGCGCCCGCGCGTACCCGAAGTTGGATCGGATCGCTTCCGCATTGTTTCGGATGGCTTGCTCGCGCGCGCTGGCCGGTGGCGGGTGATCGGGATACATCGGGAAGAGGAGATCGACCAGTTGCGCGCGCATCGGGTCCATGTAGACCGGATTGAGGCCCCGGCAAACCGTCTTCCAGACCCACTGGACGGATCCGGCGATGCCGCCTTCATGATCGGTGTCGCTCAAGATCACCTTGGAATCGAGCGCGGGCGGCTCCGACATGAAGGGCTCTGTCGGGGTGTCCTCGGGGGCGATCCAGTCGGCGGGACTCGCCAGCAGCTTCTTGTTGTCCCCGTCGGGGAAAATGGCGGTCATGCCGACCGGGTGACGCAGAGGACGCGCGGCTTCGTAATCCTTCACCAGCCGGATCATCCGGTATTGCCATTCCTCGGACCCAGCATCGCATTCGTTGCAGATCTCGAACAGCACGTTGTCAAGATCCGCGACGGCATCGACGACGGCACGCACATAGCGCTCCTCGCGGGCGGTCACCTCGGGGAGTTGCAATGTATGCACGTCCGCGCCGGTACCCGAGCGGTTGGGATCGCCATCGAGTCCGTTGATGTTGTTGGCGGCGTTGAAGGGGTGCGCTCTCCAAGGATTCCCAGGGCCCATACTGCGGAGTTGTGGAGACAAGACGCGCGTCTTCGTCCCGAGGCTCCAGCCGTTGAACAGCATGACGCTCACGTAGATGCCGCGATCGCGCGCCGCCGCGAGCCGTTGGTGAAGACGTTTGAAGTACTCGGGATTGAGCCTATCAAGATCGTAGCGAAGTCCGCCGTCAAGGGCCTCGCCCGGACCGGAGCGCACATACACCGTCGGGCTGAACCACACAGGGGAGGCCGTCCAAGCTACACCGGACCCCTGTTCCTGGACAAAGAAGCGCGTGTAGTCGTGTCCGTGATCTGACAACAGAGCCAGAAAGCTCTCATAGTCGAAGCTCCGGGGAGGATTCTCCTCACCCCAGTCCTGGAGGCTGTTCCAGGTGTGAGATCCGGTGAGAAAGACCGGCTTGCCCTGCCTGTCCACGAAGTAACGAGGGTTGGTTTCCGAGAGCCGGAGCGGCCCGGACGTCGCGGTCGCCATAGGAACGGCCAGCCGGCCCGGCGGCTGGAGGTGACTCGTGCAGCCGGCGGCTGCCAGGAGCAGCGTGCCGCAGAGAGGTCTGATGAGGCGACGGATAACGTCAGCCATAGCTGGTGCGTCGGTCTTTCCCGACAAGGTCAAAGCTTTGTTTTTCAATGATTTGCCCATAGACCCGAGACTGTGCGTCTGCCTTCACAGACGCCCCTCGAGCCTGTAGCGGACTGTGCGTCTCCATTCACAGACGTTACCCCTCGGCCACGCTCAGGAACACGCGCATCGCAGCATTGACGACCCCTCGCGGGGAACAATGAGTTCCCCGCGCGAGCAGGGTCTGAATAGCTTTTCATTCAATCACTTACACAATCTACCCGGGGGTCCGCGAAGCGCTTCAGAGGCGCGGACGCACACCTGGCATGATCCCTGCACCCTCCCATGGCGGTCGATGAGGCCGCACGTCACGAGCGGCCAAATTCGGGGGTCTGGGTAGTGTTCCATAAGGTTGTAATGCATACGGGTTTTCTCCTGCGCGTCGCCTGCGCGATGGCCTGCCTCGGCTACACGGCCATGGCGGCGGCTACTCCAACGACGATCACGGTCGGCACCGAGCCGGAACTGCAGAACGCGGTGGCCACGGCCAATGGCGCCGGCGGCAGTACGACCATCCTCCTGGGTGACGGGACATACACCCTGACGGGCATGTTGAACATCACCGCTCCCAACGTGACGATCGCCGGAAAGTCGGGCTCGCGGGATCGCGTGGTCATCCAGGGGGATGCCATGAGCGCCGATGCGACAATCAAGATCCTCGTGCGCGCTGCCGCGAGCAACTTCCAGATTCGTGACCTGACATTGCAGAAGAGCGGCTGGCATCTGCTGCAGGTGGTGGGCGAGGCGAATGCCGACGGCGCGATCGTCCACAACGTCGTGTTCCGGGACGCGTATCAACAGCTGCTCAAGGTGAGCATCGATCCCAACAACATGAGCGTCACCGGAGACAACGGGCTCGTCGAGGACTCGCTCTTCGAATACAGCGCCGGAATCGGACCCGAGTACTACATCGGCGGGATCGACGTGCACGGCGGCAAGAGTTGGGTTGTGCGGGGCAACACCTTCCGCTCCATCATCAGTCCGAGCCAAACCGTAGCGGAATTCGCGATTCATTTCTGGAACACCTCGGCCGGAGCGCTCGTCGAGAAGAATGTGATCGTCAACTGCGATCGCGCGATCGGCTTTGGTCTCGATGTGCGGGGCAACACCGGCGGCATCATCCGCAACAACATGATTTATCATGCCGCCAATGACGGCCAATTCGCCGATACTGCGATCTACATCGAGTCGAGCCCCGGCACGCAGATTTACAATAATTCGATCTATATGGAAAACGCCTATCCCCACTCGATCGAGTACCGCGGCGCCACAACGACCGGCGTGCTCGTCGTGAACAACCTCGCCAACAAACCGGTCGCCGCCCGCGACGGCGCCACCGGAACAGCGGGGTCGAACATCGAGACCGCAGCGCCCGGCTGGTTTGTCAATCCGACCCAGGGCGATTTGCATCTGAGCGGCGCGAACACCACGATGGTCGACACGGGGCGCGCGGTCAGCGGCCTGACCGACGACTTCGACGGAACATCCCGCCCGCAAGGCAATGGTTTCGACATCGGCGCCCAGGAGTGGGTGGGCGTGCGCCCCAACCCGCCCACCAACGTGGGTGTGTACTAAGAAATGCGCATGAAATCTTTCGTCCGCGGACAGCGCTTGCCCGCGGGCCTGGTCAATACGTCAATGAGGTCTACTATGGTTCGTACCGCTCTGTGCTTACTGGTCGCCACGGCCGCGGCGAGCGCTTCCGGGCTCGCCGGAGCAGCCACCGCACCCGCGTCCGAACCACTCGTGCAGCAATCCGACATCACCTATTCAGGCGCCTTCGCCTTGCCCCTTGGGATGTTCGGCAGCTCGTCGTTTGATTACGGCGGACACGCCCTCGCCCCTTATCATGACCCGTCGGGCAAGTCCACGATGTACCTGGAAGGCCACGCACAACGCCCCGGGAACGTGGCGCAGGTTCAGATCCCCTCGAACTTCGTCATCAGCAGCTCCTGGAGCTCCCTGCCGGTCGCCTCTGTGCTGCAGAACTTTGCCGATATCACCAACGGCAATCTCGGCGCCGTCGACCCGACGAACCAGTACAACCCGACCTTCGTGTACGGACTGCTGCCTTATAACGGCCGCATGATCGTAGGCGCAGCCAACGTCTACTCCGCCAGCCAGCAGGTCTCGCACGGCGTGGCCGGGCTGACCGTATCCTCCAGCGGTTTCAAGGGCTGGTATTCGGTCAACTCGTCCGCACCCGCGCGCGCGGTGGGCGGACCCATGGCTCCGATTCCGGCGGAGTGGCAGTCGCTGTTCGGTGGCCCGGCATTGACGAGCCTTTTCGGAGTCTCGGTGGTGAGCAGCACGTCGGCTGGACCAACCGCGACCGTGTTCAACCCCAACAGCGTGGGCAGCAGCAACCCGATCCCCGGCACGACCGTCCTCTACTATCCGATCAGCAACCCAGCCTGCGGGTCCCTGCATTGCGAGGCGACCCAGAATGTCATCTTCAACCTGACGGCCGGCTATGGCGGACTGGCCTTCATTCCCGGCACCCGCACGGTCTTGTTCGTGGGCACAATCGGAACCGGACCGTACTGCTATGACACCGCCGCCGCGTGTAATGATCCCTACATGCCGGATGTGAAGGGTCCTCATGCCGCGCCCTACCGTTACCAGGTCTGGGCCTATGATGCGAACGACCTGGTGGCCGTGAAGAACGGGACGAAGCAAACCTACCAGCCCCAGCCCTACGGGATCTGGGTACTCAACGGCATGCCCAACAGCAGCACCGCGTTCATCAAGGGCGCGGCGTTCGATCCCGTGACCGGAAACCTCTATATCACGCAGGACTACGGCCCCTCGCCGCGCGTGGAGGTCTATCACATCAACGTGAGCGGCGCGTCATCGACACCGCCCCCAACCTCCACCACTCCCGACCCTCCCACCAGCGTCACGGTGAACTGAGCCCGCGCGAGCGCGGCCGCCGACCGCCTCAGGCAAGTGCCTCGCGGTAAATGGCGAGCATGCGCTCGTTGCGCGCAGTGACCGAGAAGCGGCTCCGGGCGAGCGATAGTCCATGCCGGCCGAGCCGCTCTCGCAACTGCGGTGATTCGATCAGGGCGCACAGATGCTCGTAGACCTTCTCGGTCATGTATTCGTGAAAGGCTTTCGGGATCGTCTTGACGAGGTAGCCGCGGAATAGCCGCTCGCAGTCGAACGCGCGGGTGTCGATGAGGAAACCACTCGCGCCATCGGCGACGATCTCGGGAATCGCGAAGTGATTTGTCGAGATCACGGGAATCCCGAACGCCATGGCTTCCAGGATGGCATAGCCGAACGCCTCGACGTATGTGGGAAGCGCGTAGATGTCAGTTCGAGGCAGGATCTGCTCGATCATCTCCTCGCGCCGCACACGGCCGAACGTGATTGCCGGGTTGCGGCGGATGCGTGCCAGATAGCTCGACCGCAGCGCCTCGTTCGGCGTATTGAAATCGATCTTCTCGTCGCAGCACAGCTGCAACGTGATGTGCGGATGGCGCTGTTGGGCTCGCTCGAACGCGTCCACCACGTGCGCGCCGCCCTTGCGGAAGAAGTCACCGCTGAAAAGGATGTGCGCCTGCTCACCCCCGAAGCGGATCGACTCATCGGGCACGGAGCGGATCGCCGGGTAAACGACCGTCACCTTCTCCAACAAGCGCTCATCGCGCACACGGCCATAGCTCTCGAGGGTGGCCTTGCCCGCCTCGCTCCAGAACAGGATCTTTTTCAAGTTAGGCCTGAGCAGCAGCCGCGTCAGCCAGCCGACGCGCGCCGCCCGCGGGAGCGGGAGTCCGAGCAGGTTGAAGGCCGTCGCCTCCTGCAGGTTGGCCAGCGAGTAGATCCAGCGATTGGACGTGATGATCGGGCTCAAAACCGCCTCGATCAGATCGTGCTCGGTACTCTGGAAGGTGCGCAAATAACCTTTGATGGGACTCCCGATCCAGCGCCAGCCCTTCGTGGGGCTCGCCTCGACGAGCGAATAACGCACCTGCGGCGGTGGGCAGTGGGCCAACTCGTGCGCCATGCCGTGCCACTCGGTGATTCCTACACGGATGAGCTCGGCCGGGGCTTGTACTGTCGAGGCGGCTATGTTGGACATACATACACGTGTCAAGAAGGGGTAAGCCCACGCCCGCTCGAGCGCCGAACGGGTATGCGGGACGCCAACGCGGGCCGCGCGGGCTCGATCGGCACAGGAGCGGAATCGCCCAGGAGTCGGCGACTCAGGAACAAGACGGAGTTCGATACCAACAGCAGGAAATAGAGCACCTCGTACTGCTGCAACGACAGGAACTGCGCGCAGACGAAAAAGCCGGTCAGCGCCAGCAGGCACGCCTCGTTGATGTGGAAACAGATTTTCCCCTCCGCGGAGCCGACGTGCTCGCGCAGCCGCCGGCCGTTCTTGCGCAGGCGGTTGAGGGTGGACAGCATGAGCACCAGGTACGTCGCGGCCGCAATGACACCCCATTCTCCGCCGATCTGGAAGAAGGTGTTGTGCGCCACGCGCGGCCGCTTGTCGGAGAAGTGTGAGAACGCTTGTCCGAAGGAGGCGAAACCAACCCCCGTGAGGGGATGGGCTGCCATCATTCCCATCGCCGCCTGCCAGGCTTCGAGCCGCTCGTTCGCCGAGTCTTCCTGCTCGTAGTTGGTGATCGTCGCCGAGCGGCTTTTCATGACGTCGCCGGCTTGCCAGACGTAGATCGCAACGAACCCGAGGATCACCGCCAGACCGAGCGCCTTCTTTTGGCTGCGCAGCGCGAATACCGCCAGTACCGCGCCGATCCCGACCAGCGCACCGCGTGAAGCCGTGAGGAACACCGCGTGCCAGCTGAACAGGATGGTTCCCCACAGCGCCCATTTGAGCAGCCGCTTGCCGATGTACTGCCCGAAATAAAACAAGAACGGGAAGCCGATGACGAACAGCACCGCGAAGTCGTTCTCATCGGAATAGATTCCCTGGCCCCACAGGTTGGTGGGCCCGTGCAGGCGCCCGTAACGATGGTAGACGAAGTACTGGGAATTGGCCCAGTAGGTCATGTAGGCCGCCGTCAGGAGGATGGCGATCGGGGTGAACTTCAGCTTGCGAGTGTCATCGATCAGGACCGAGGCGACGAAGTAGGTCAGAAAGGTCTTCTGCATCAGCGAGAACATGACCCCGGAGTCGTAGAACCGCCATTGGTTCACGACGTCGACGTAGGGGCCGAAGTAGTAGGAAATGGTGGCGCACAGCCACAGGATGGCGACGCACACGTTGAGTCGGGTGCCGAGCGGAGCCAAACTGATCTTGCCACGCACCGCCAGGAAGCCGAATCCGGCCAGCGTCGGCACCAACACCCAGAACGAGGGCCGAGCATCGCCGAACGCCCACCACCAGATGTACTGGGGCGCGAGCAGCGCGACGGTATAAGCGAGGATGACTCCCACCCACGGCCGCACGAGTGAGATCAGGGAGTTGGCCCCGAGGATCACATAGATGATGGCGTTCAGCATGTTGGGCTGGCACCGCCGCCGACGAGGCGAGCGGCGTCCACGGCTGGAGGGCGATGACTTGCGAGCTCGAATTTCACGAACGCCACGGGGCCTCGATTTCCGGAGGTGGTCACGACACGCGCTTCGATCATGTGCGCGCCCGTTTCGAGCTGCATGTCATAACGCGTTCCCTCCACGCGATTCCAGGGGCCGCCATCGGCTGAGATCTCAAAATAGGCGAAATGGGGACTATACGCTTGCAGTGCGAGTCCGATCGCAAGTCGCCCCGTAGGAAGCCAGTGCGCCTCGCTTCCCCGAATGCTCACGCTGTTCACTTTCCAATTGAAAGTTGCGCCATCCTCGACGTGTGTCTTGGCGGTCAGCAGCGGTGGGTTGAACGGCGCCCGCGCGGTCCACCAGGTCGCCCGATCGCCTCCGGCGGGGCTACCGGGCCGTAAGGGTCGAGTACACCAGTCATTGCGCATATCGATATGAATGTAGCGGTAGAACGGCAGGACATCATGCGGCGGGAGACTCGGCTTGGGCGGCGCGATCGCTCGGACGTTCAGGCGCCCTGCCCGCTGCAGGGTCGGTCCGTTGTGCGACAGCTCGAAAGCGGAGAGCGGGATCCCGGAGCTCTCGTAGACCACGTTGAAGTCAGGATCGAGGACGAACCATTTGTTGAATTGATTCGACCAGAGCTCGGCCACAGCATGTTCCCAGGTGTAGCCGTCCCGGGAGGCGGTCACGACCCGGGCCGACCAACCCATGGCGGTGGCGGCATGGACCATGGTGCGGGCAGCAATCTCGCACCAGTATTTCGCGCCGTGTTCTCCGGCCGCCACGACCGCAGACGGGTCACAGACTTGACTCGTACCGACCAACGGGTCCGTTCCATGGTCCCAGCGTGTGCCGAGCCAAGCCCCGAGTCGCAACATCGCCGAATACTCGTCTGGCGCGCCGCGAATGATGTCATCGAGACGATACCTCGCGCGGAAAGCCTGCAGATAAGGCGAGTCGGACGGCTCATACACGAAGGGACTCGACGGCAGGCTCGCTTCCCGGGTCTCGATCACACGAAGCTCCGGAATCCGGGCTTCGAGGTCGTGCCAAGTCGCGAGCGGCGGGCTGGATGTCGGATCGCCGGTGTAGCCCACTCGGTACCGACTCGTGATCGCCTCCACCCGCGCTAGATCCGCGTGGTAAATCATCGCATACACTGGTGTTGCCACTACGCGAGTCAATTGCTTCAGTAGCTCCATGGGCGGTAACGCGAACACAGCGCTGCCGGTCGCCCACGCGGCGCACAAGGCAAGCACGACCAGCGGTGCGAGTATCCCCAGCCGCCGGCGCGGGCGCGCTTCGACCGCTACCCTGTTGGCCGCGCTCACTGTTCGTGGTGGCGGGCTGCCCATCACGATCTCACGTTCTCCTGAACCGCGGCCAGAACCGCCGGCGCCAACAGACTCCAGTCATGTTGGTTGGCCCACGAGCGTGCCTCGACCCCCATCTCGTGGCGCAGGCCGGGGTCGAGCGCGAGCTTTCGGATCGCGTTGCGCACCTGCTCATCGTTCAGGCCATCCACGACGAACCCGGTCTTGCCGTCCATGACCGCCTCCGCCTGTCCGCCCACGTTGCCACAAACCGAGGGTCGCCCAGCGGCCGCCGCTTCGAGGAAGACGATCCCGAATCCCTCGATCATCTCGCCGGCCCGGACCGAAGGCATGGCATAAAGATCCGATGCGCCGTAGGTCAGGATTTTTCGTTCCTCCTCCAACGCTCCAGGAAAGCTCGTCCACTGTTGTATTCCCAATTCCCGCGCCAATTCGATCAGCCGCGGCCGCTCGGCACCGTCGCCGCCGCAGACGTAGGACACGGGCAAGCCCTCTTTGCGCAGGGCAGCCACTGCCCTGAGCACCGCTGCCTGGTTCTTGCGGGGCTCCATGCGCGCCACCGTGCTGACAATCACGGTCTGCTCCGACCATCCCCATTGTTTGCGAAAGGCGGCGGTATCTTCCGGCGCCCGCTCGAACTTCGCCGCATCCACACCGGGATGGATGCACACGATCCTTGCGCGCGGACACAATTGCCTGACGAGATCCGCCGTGCTGCGGCTGTTGGCGATGACAAGGTCGGCGCAGCGATAGGCGGCTTTCGCCATGAGACGGAGTTGGCCGCTGCTGTGGGCGACGAGGACTTCTTCGCCGTGAGCGAACATAACCAACCGCGTGGTGAGCGGAGCGCGGAGCTTGCAGAGCAGTCCGACGAAGCCTTCGGGGAAGGATCTGAGGCAGTGTAGGGTCGTGCGCCGTCCGCGTGAGAGGGCGCGAACGCTGCGTGCCACCGCGGCGAATCTCTTGCGGCAAGCCGGATCGAGCAGATTGATCTCGCCGATCGCCCCTTCAACACGCTCGATCCGCAGGACACCGTGGTCGGCGGCATCGAAGCTTGCCTGCGCCTCGCGCTCGGCCGGGTCGCTCCCGTACTGTCGTGTCAGGAGCGTGACGGGATTCGGCCAGCGGCGATAGGTTTGATAAAGCCACAGGTGCGCGCCACCAATCTGCGGAAAAAAGTCCTGCGAGATCACGATGTCGCTCATCGCACTCATCGCTTCCCACCGCTAAGCCGCGACATCGTGACCCCCGAGCTCGTGGCCACGGCAAATATTAATAAACCGTAGCGCCTTACGCTCCCATGATTCCTCGGCCAACAACCGCTGCATCGATTGCTTTCTGGCCCCATGATCGATTCGGCGGGCCGCCTCCAGCGCCGCCTCCCAGTCCTCGACCGTTCGGGCGATCGTGAGATTGCGCCCCTGCAGAAGAGCTTCGGCCATCGGCGTGGTGATCACGGGCTTGCCCGTCGCGAGATACTCTTTCAACTTCAGCGGCGAGATGGTCGCGGTGAAGTCGTTGACCAGGTAGGGGATGAACAAGGCGTCCAGCCCCTTCACGAGCGCCGGCAGCTCCTCGTACCGGACCGGGCCGGTGAAGTGAACATTGGCCAGCGCCTGCAGGCGCGAGATGTTCGTGGCAACAGGGCCGGTGAGCACGAAGGAGTAGTTCGGCAAGCGACGGGCGAGAGAGGCGATCAGATCCTGATCGCTGCGCTCATCGAACAACCCGAAATACCCGGCGCGCGGGCGGGGTATTTGCGCCAGGCAGGCGTGCTCGGTTGCGACCTCGGAGCCAAACAGGCGCAGGTCGACGCCGTGCGTGAGGAGGTACGTGGGCTTGCCGTTTGTCGACAGCCGATCGTAGAGGCTGCGCGAAGTGGCGATCAACACGTGCGAGCGCTCGATGAGCTCGCGCTCCATCCGCCGCACGAGATCGTGCTCGAACCCCGGCCATTGCGCGAAGTCATCGACGCAGTAGTAGACGATCCGCGCACTACCGAGCTGCGACACGAAGTCGCATGCGTTGGGCACGGTGCTCACGATCACGGGGTCGCGCATTCCGAGCTCGGCAGCAGCCCTCTTCACGAGCCCAACGACCGAAAGGCGATTGACTCCACGCACACCTGCGAAGGAGGAGAAAGGAAGCATGAACGGCTGCCGCACATGCACGTTCGGCTGATTCGCGCCCACGGACCGCGTTGACGCCACGGCGCCGTCGCCGCGAAACATCTTCCGCAACTTGGTACGGACCTTCCTCAGGTCCGCCACAGTGAGTGTCGGATTGCGCATTCCGATCGTGTTGATCCACAGGACCCGGTGCCTAGCGCCGATCACCCGGAATAGATGCTGGCAACTGGAAGGATGCTCGCCCCAGTCGTCCGCAAAGACGATGAAGGAAGGCGGCTCCAGCGCACCCTCAAACGGCGTCACTCGCATGCTCCCTCCCGGCCAGAGCGCCGGTGAGTTGTCGGTAAAGCAGCAGATACTGACGCGCCATGGCGGCCGCGGAGTAGCGCTCGAGGATGAGCTCGCGACCGCACCGTCCGAGGCGCTCGCGTACCGCTGGCGCAACACACTGGGTCATCGCCTCGAGCAGCGCGCCTGCGTCATCCACCGGAAACAGCAAGCCCGTCTTGCCGTGCTCGACCAGGTCCCGGCACCCCGGGATATCCGAGGCGATCACCGCAACGCGCGCCGCCATCGACTCCATGAGACAGCGAGGAATGCCCTCCAGGCGCGAGGGCAGGACGAACACATCGAAACCTTTCAGCAAGGCGAGCCGGTCTTCCCGAAAGCCGAGAAACGCGACCTGCTCCTGCAAGCCGAGGCGACCGACCAGCGCTTCCAGCTCGGCGCGTTGCGGGCCTTCGCCAACGATCGCCAGCATCTTCCGGGGCTCCGCGAGTCGCGCGAAGGCTTCCAGCAGCACGTCCAGCCCTTTACGGGGAATGAGCTGACCGATATAGCCGACCACGAAACGGTTTTCCGCCTTCCAGCGGCTCGCCTCGGCCGCCAGCGCGCCGGTCGCATCGACCTCCGCGAGATCCACGCCATTGCGAATCAGCTTGAGATGGCGCCGCACACCGCGCAGTCGATTGAGCTCCTCAAACATCGTTTCGGATAACGGCACCACGGCGTCGAAGAATGGAAAGATCGCCCGATCGAGACCCTCGTAGAGCCGCAGCTTCCAGCCCGCGTGCACACTCCACCCGTGTGGTGTTGAAACGAGCCGACAGGGCGTGCGCCGGGTGGCGAGTAACCCGATCAAATCGGTCTTGTAACCGTGCGTATGCAGCACGTGGACGTCGTTGGCGAGAATGAACTCTCGAACCTGACTCACGGCCGCCAAGTTGACCTTTCCAGGCGCCTCGAAGACATGCGCCTTCACACCGAAGGCTTGCGCTTCCCGTGCCAACGGCGCATTCAGCGTCGGGTCGTCTCTGATAATCCCGACAATCGATTCCACGTCGTTGCTATCGAGGTGACGCACCAGGGCCAGAATCCAACGCTCGGCGCCGTAAAGGCCCGTAGGATTGCCTAACTGCATCACCCTGCATCTGCTCATGTTTCTGGCCTTCGCTACGTCCGCTGGCGCCATTGCAAGGTGACCCGGTCAGGGACTTCGAGGAGGCTGTCATACTGTTCGAGTATCCGCTCGCAGTACGGGCGCAACGCGTAGCTCGAAACGACCTGGGCGCGTGCCGCCGCGGCAATCGATTGGGCCCGATGCGGCTCTCGCAGCAGGGATGCGAGGGTCGCGGCATAACCTGCGGCATCGCCGGCTGGGATCAGGAAGCCGGTCCGCTCGTGCTCCACGATCTCGGGAATTCCGGCCGTCGGCGCCGCGAGGACGACGACTCCAGAAGCCTGTGCCTCGAGGATCGAGAGAGGCAACCCCTCGCTGGTCGAGGGCAGGAGCAGGCAATCCGCCGCGCGCAGCAACTGCGGCACATCGTTCCGAAAACCCATGAATCGCACTTGCGAGCTCACGCCGAGCTCACCCACCAACTCGCGCAGGCGCGCGGAGTAAGCCGTTCCGTCGCGCTCCTCACCTACGAGCCACAGCAACGGATCGTGACCTTGCGAGACCAAGCTCGCGACCGCACGGATAGCGGTCTCCTGACCCTTGTGAGGAGCGAGATTCGCCGCCATGAGAAACACCGGTCGCGCAGGTTCGACCCCGTACCCCTCACGCGCGCGAAGCCGGTCCCCTGGAACGAAACGGTGTGTATCAACAGCGTTGATGACCGGCACGACTCGTGTGTGCCGCGAGCGCTCTTCCCCCAGGACATTCGCGACGCGCTCCTGTATGAATCGGGCACAAATGATCACGAGGTCCGGAGCGCGCTGTAAGGGCCAGCGGAGTTGCTCCTCCGTGTAGTCGAGGTGCAGGTGCAGTATCGTTCTGAGCTTGGTGAAGGCCAGCAAGGGGCGCAACGCCCCATACACGAACGGCGAGTGAACGTGGAGAATCCCAGGCGCGGAACCCTGTAATTTCAACGCGAGCTCAAAGTTGGCCAGGAGCGAAACGGCGCGCTGTTTTGCCAACAGGCGATCGAGCCGATAGGGCCGAGACTGCAGATGCTCCGCGAGCACGTGCTTTTCGCTTTCCCCGGCGGCCGGCACGAGTAACTCGCCGGCGCCCGGACGCTCCGTCGCGAGGAACTTCTGTATCTCGATCGCGAGCTTCTCCGCGCCGCCGAGCCGCGGGGAAACCAACATCTGCCGGTAGCGGATTCCCGATCTCATACCGCGACCGCGGCTTCCACCGGGCGACGGCGCGGTGCCTTGGAGGACTTCTCCCACAGCCCGAACATCATCAGGCCCCATAACAATACATTGTGATCGCGCTCCCCAGCGAGGTGTTCGTTCCAGAGGCGCTCCAGGACCCGGCGGTCGAGCACGTCCGACAGCAGCCCGCTGCGATCGAACACGAGATCTCGTGCAAGGGGCTTGAGCTCGTTGCGCAGCCAGCGCGCGGCAGGTATCGAGAACCCTCGCTTGGCGAGGCCGCCGACCATCGTAGGCAATCGCCGGGCGGCCAGCGAGCGCAGCAGCACCTTGCCGCTACGCGAACGGATCTTGAGGTGGCTCGGCAGCTTTGCCGCGAACTCGAGGATTCGGGAATCGAGCAGCGGCGAGCGCACCTCGAGCGAATGCGCCATGGACATGCGATCGACTTTCACCAGGACATCCTCGGCCATGTAAAATTTGATGTCGGCGAACTGGCTACGACCGAGCGCGTCTGGAGCGTCGCTGCCCGCGTAATACGGCGCGACCGTCTCCATCGGCGTGAAACCCCGCAGTTGGTGTTGGAAATCGGCTGCGTAGAGCGCCGCGCGCGTGTCGGGCCGCAGCCAGACGAGATCGCGGTAATAAGCCTCCTGGTCCCCCACCGCAAGATTCTCGAAAATGGTCTTCAGCCGCAACGGTCCCGGGAGTCGGGCGGAAGCAGGCCAGAGCTTACCGAGCGGGCCGAAGACTCCCGCGCGCACCGGTGTTGGAATCGCGGCGCGCAGCCTGGATTCGAGCATATGGGGGACGTAGCGGAAGGTATAACCGCCGAAACTCTCATCGCCCCCGTCTCCAGAGAGTGCGACCGTCACGGTGCGCCGTGCCATCTCGCACACGTACCAGGTCGGCACCGCGCTCGAGTCCGCGAGCGGCTCATCGAAGTGCCAGGCAATCTTTTCGATAACCGCGGCCGCCTGCGGCTGAACCGTGAATTCGTGATGGTCGGTTCCGAGCGCCTTGGCGATCGCGCTCGCCGCCGCGAGCTCGTTGAACTTCGGGTCCTCGAAACCGATCGTGTTGGTAATGACCGGCCGCTCGAGAGCCCGCGCCATGGACGCCACGACCAGGGAGGAGTCCAGGCCGCCGGAAAGGAAGGCGCCGAGGGGCACCTCGCTCATCAAGCGACACTTCACCGCCGCATCGAGCAGCTCCTCCAGCTCATCGACCGCTTCCTCCAGCGGACGCTCCACGGGTGCGGCGAAGCTCAAATCCCAATAGCGTCGCTCAGTTTGGGAGGTGGCGGTGACCCACATCGAACGCGCGGCCCCGAGCTTTCTCACGCCCTCGTAGATCGTGCGGGGTGAAGGAATGTAGCCGAAGGAGAAATAGCAATCGAGCGACTCCAGGTCCACCGCATCCGGACAGAGGCCGCCGGCGCGCAGCGCCTTCAGCTCGGAGGCGAACGCGATCCGTGAGCCGCTGCGCCAGTAATACAGCGGCTTCTTCCCGACGCGGTCTCGCGCCAGGAACAGGGCGCGCTCGCGCGCGTCCCAAATCGCGAACGCGAACATCCCCTCGAGCTTCTCAACACAGCGCTGTCCCCACTCGAGATACGCGTACAGAATGACCTCGGTATCAGAACGCGTGGCAAAACGGTGTCCGCGCGCTTCCAGCTCGGCCCGTACGTCAAGGAAGTTGTAGATTTCTCCGTTGAACACGATCTGGACCTGGCCGCCCGCCACGCTCATCGGTTGCTGTCCGGAGGAAACATCGATGATGGCCAGGCGGCGATGGCCCAGCGCGACACGGTCATCGACGTAGTAACCGTCCTCGTCGGGGCCGCGGTGCAAGATCGCATCCGCCATCACCTTGATCCGCGCAGCCGCCTCCTCTTGCGCGTGTCCTGCGAAGTCGACGAAACCCGTTATGCCGCACACAACACCAACTCCTTAAACAGTGGCGCCGGAAGCGTTGGCCGTCTGCACGACGCCATCCGGCTCGAGCCGCCTGACCATCTGGGCCGGATTGCCGGCGATCAGATATCCGTCCGGCATTTGTTTGGTCACGACGGCGCCCGCGGACACGATGCAGCGCGAGCCGACATCAGCCAGGAGGATCGCTCCCTCGCCAATCCAGGTTCCACCGCCGACCCGCACCGTCTCGAATCGTCCTTCAGTCCCTGACAGCCGACCGGAGGCGTCAAGGTGTTGCCGTCGCCCGCTCGGAATGCTGACACGGCTGCCGATCATGACTCCCTCGCCCAGCTCGGCGTGGCCGATCACGCAGTACGCGCCCGTGGACACACGCGATCCGACCAACGCCGCGCGATGGGTAAACAGCGTGCCGAAGCCGATGTGCACTTCCCAGGAGCAATGCTCCAGCGTGCCGAAATAGTAAGCGCCCCGCAAAGAGCGCCCGATGAACCCCGGAAAGACCGCCAGCAACTGGTTCCCTAGAAGGAAGAGAGCCTCGCCGCCACTGATGCGTTTCTCCACCCAGGACAGCGCGACGAGCGGTGCCACGACCGCGACTGATATCGCGAACGCGACGGCCTTGCACGCCATCCGGATGTTAAAGCCATTCATTGACGCATCCATGCTTCGGCTCCCGCGCCGATGTCGGGAGCCGCGAGCGAGCGGTAAAGGGCTGCATAACTCGAGATCATCTTCCCGAAAGCGAAGCGCTCCTCGAAGCGCGCCCGCCCGGCAAGGGCTCTCTCGGACCGCAGTCGCGGATCGCGCGCGGCCTCGAGAATCGCGGCAGTCAACGCGTCGGCGACTCCGGAGGGGACGACCCAGCCCGTCTCGCCGGCGAGCACCACTTCGGGGTTGCCTCCGACCCCAGTCACCGCGACGGGTATGCCGGCCGCGATGGCCTCGAGCAGCGCCATCGAGGTGCCCTCACTGAAGCTCGCAAGAACGAACAAGTCCAGGCATTGCACGAGCCGGCGCGCATCGTCGCGGAATCCAGTCAGACGCACCCGCTCCTGGAGTCCGCTCGAAGCGATGAGCTGGCGAATCGACTCCAGCTGCGGACCATCGCCGACCAGGAGCCCGCGCAACGACGGCATCTGCCGGCCGGCCGCCGCCAGGCTCGCAACCAACATCGGCAGATTCTTGATGGGATCGAAGCGCCCGACCGTGCCAACGACGAAATCGTCGGCGGCGAATCCGAGCTCGCGCCGCAGCTGTGCGCGAGCGGCCAACGTGAGCGGTTGCTCGGCGGCGAATCCATTGTAGATGACTTCGATGGGCGCGCCGGCAAGTCCCTCGTAGCGCTCCAGCCGGGCACGAATATCCTGCGAGACGGCGACGAAGCGATGCGTCAGCCTGCGGATCAGTAAGCGATTGAAGAGTCGCCGCGGCAACTTGTCGACTTCGGGATAGAAGCGTCCATGCTCCTCGAAGACCAACCGTGGCTTGCGATACACCAGTCGCGACAGGGCTGCGTAGAACCACGCCGTGCACTGATGTGCGTGGACGATGTCTGCGCCCACAGCGCGCAAGCCCCTGGCGAGCAGCGATGGAATCCGTAGATCCAGTCCGGGCTGGCGCCACAGGCACCGCACGGGTATACCTCGCCGGCGCAGCTCGCTCGCCCACACACCCGGCTCATCCAGGCAAAACACATGAACATGGAACTGCGCGGCAAAGGCGAGACTCATGTCCACCACCAACCGCTCGGTGCCGCCGGCATTCAATGTGTTGACGACGTAGGCCAACACCGGCTTGCCCTGGTCGGGATTCGATCGAGGATCATGCGCGAGCTCGGACATGTGCACCCCCGAGCCGCGCTAAGGAAGCACTAGACGGCGCATCGAATCGAGCTTCGCCGCACTCATGCGCGAGAGATGGGCGGCGAGAATCCGCGCGCGCGTGCCGAGCGCGGCGCGTACGCGCCCGATCTGCGGTACGAACTGCTGAGGGCGGCCGAACGAATAATCCGGGCAGGTGATCTCGATTCCCAACTCCTGGTGAGCCTGGAAGTAGGCGTGTACGTGACCATAGACGCACAGGATCACGAGCGGCCGGGTGAGAAAGGCTGTCGGGAAGCTCATCACATCCGCAACGGCCCGATCGAAGAAGAACGCCGCGCGCTGATGCAACGACGCCCGCTCGGCAGCGGGGCCATACTTGGCGGCAACGTGGAGGATGTGACACTTGCGGACATCGTGCGCCGGCCAGGTCTCGGTCGGTAGCTCTACCCGATGCAGAACCTCTTTGTAGGGAACCTCGTGAGCCGCCATCCAGCGTGCGTAGTGTAGAAGGCTCGCGCGCGCGTAGTGGAAGAAGTAGTCCGTTTCGCCCCACTCCACCTTGAAGTCGAGGTATTTGCCCAACACCTGCAAGAAAACGAGGTACGACCAGCGGTGCTCCGGCTCGGTGAGGCGCAAGGCTTCGATGTCGTCCTCGGGATGAATGCAGCGCACGATCAACTCCTGCGCTTTGTCGAGGTAGCGACGCTCGCGCGAGAGCTGATAACCATCCAACAGCGCATTGATCGAGTTGCCGGCCCCACGCCCGGGCTTGTGATAGGTTGGATCAACCGTCTGGCTCGCAAGGCCGGTGGGACCTGGATCGATCAGGCCGAGAATGTTGAGCGCGCCATCGTCCATGGCGATCACCCAGTCCGCGAGCTCCCGGACCGCCGCGGCCGCTTCCGCATCACCGCTCAGATAGTAGTAGAGCAGCAACCCACTCGTGTAGTTGTGCTCGTTGCTCGGGCCGCCACCGTACGCGCGCCCGGTTCCGTTGTGCCGACTATAGGTGCGATGCGTGCAGGTCGCCGCCGGCCGGTAGTGATCGGTATGCCAGAACAAGCCGTGATTGAAGGCCGCCTTGTCCGCATCCGTGTGATAGATGTCGATATCGATCGTGTGCCGGGCAGCGTCCTCACCCAGGCGCCGCCAGCGCGCATCGCCGGTTCTGAGGAAGTGGACGAGCGCACCGTACACGAAGTCGTACTGATTGTTATAGTGGGAAATGAACGGACGCGGTCCCGTGTGACGCACGGCCTCGTGGTCGGCGTAAAGGTCGCCGTAGTTGCGCCAGCCGTATTCGTCGATGATCTCGCGCTTGCTTTCGAACGAATGCGGCCCCGCCACGATCGAGTCCACATAGCGCAGATACTCGGTGTTGGGGTCGCGACTGGCGGCCACGAAGCTGCCCAGAGTCTGAGTTGCCTCCAGCCACGCAGGATCCACCCACGCCACGAGCGGCTGCTGAGACTGCGCGATCGCATCCTGACGACCGGCGGGCAGGAGCTCGAGCACGATGACGTGACGCTTCTGCTCGCCGCCTTGCAGCTCGAACGGCACCCGACACTCACCGGGGAACAAACCAACACTGAGCGTCGTGCCGTCCCAGCGCAGCGCCTTGGGAAAGTTCTGCCAGAAATCGAGGGCGGTCGCCGCGATCGAGCCGTCCTCGGTCACGGCGCAGATCGAGGGAGTGGCCCTGGCGCCTTCCTGGATCAGCGTCTGCCCGCCTCCCTGGGCGGCATGGACCCGATAGCCGCGAAATGTCACGGAGGGTGATCCGCTGCCATCCAGGTGATTGTCGCAGTCCCAGCTCTCGCCGCCACTGGAGTCCTGATAGAGCGACCAGCTCGAAGGCGCCGCGCTCTGCGGGTTGTCTTGGCTCTGCGCCCGCCAGCTCAGCTCGCGAACCGCGGCCGCGGGAGTCAGGCACAAAGAGAGGTCTTCGAAGCGCGCGCTGCCGCGATCGTGGAGATCCCACAGACCACCCGGATGACGGGCGGCGCGGGGATTACGGACCCGACACTCGAAATGCACGGCGCTGGAGTGCGCGAAGAATGTGAGCCGGCAGGTCAATGACAAGGGGAGCCGGCGGCCCGCGGAAGGGAAACCCGCTTCGATCACGATCGCGGCTCGCACCGAGCCGCTTTCTTCAACGTGGATCCGCTCGGCGACCGCCTCGTGCCGGGCCCCGCTCGCGTCCGTGAGCACCACGCGCGCGCCGCCCGCGCCTAGCAGGTTGGCGCCCGCGGCTCGGGCACTGTGCAGCAGATCGGGACCCGAGCGATTCAACTCAAATTCCGCCGCTCCCGTCTCGATCCTGACACCGACCTGGTTGGGCGTGATCCGAAGGCCGGATGCAGCCGGGACTCCCTGCTGTCTGAGCCGGTCACACGGGCGGATGACCAACGCACGCCGCTCACGAGCACCCACGCTCACCAGGACATCGAGCAGCAGCCACTTGATGCTGCGGTCCGGCCAGAGAGCGAGCGCACGCGCCTGATGCTCGAGTACGCCGCCGGACTCTTCCACGACCTCCATGTCCGCTGGGTCCCGCAAGAGTCCCCTGACGACGGGCACACCTAGACGTACGGGCTCGCGGTTGCGTTGGAGACCGGCGCGCTCCTCGACACAGAGCGGAATGCGCAACTGAGGGTCACTGGGCATAGGCTATTGGGCCCTGTTGAGCACCCGTGAAGATCTCTTCCAACACGCGGAGGTTGGTTGCCCAGGAGTAACGCCGTTCGACGCAGGCCCGTGCGTTACGCCCGATGCGCGCGGCGTGCGCGGGGTTCTGCAACAGTTCAACAGTGGCCGTGGCGAACGCTTCCTCCGTATCCGCGACGACGAGATCCGTGCCGGACGTCGCCTGGATGCCCTCGTAAGCGGCAGGAGTTGTCACGACGGGACGACCCATCGCCATGGCTTCCAGGACCTTGTTCTGTATGCCTCGCGCGATACGTAGGGGCGCTACACACGCCGTGGCGCCGGCGAGATAATCTCGTATGTCGGGCACGAAGCCCGTCACCGACACGCCGCGATGGCGCTCGAGACGCCGCACCTCGGCGGTGGGTCGATTGCCGACAATGAACACGCGCGCCGCGGGCACTTGGGAGCGGATCCGAGGAAAAACGTGTTCCACGAACCAGCGGACACCCTCGACGTTCGGTCGGTAGTCCATGACACCTGTAAAGACGAGTGAGGCGTTGCCGAGCATGCTGCCCGGTGGATGAGCGGGCGAGAAGAACTCGAGATCGACCCCGTTGGACATCGCCTCGATCCTCCCATGCCGATCCGCCCCCGGAAAATGACCCCTCTCCTGTTCGCTGACGACGAGAACCCGGTCGAACTCACGCGCGATCCGCTCTTCATAAGCGCCCAGACATCGGGCTTCGCGCCGATAGATCCAGGCGCTCCAGGGCGGCGATTCCTGCGCGTACTGCCGCCATTTCAGCGAGTCCACATCAATCAGGTCCATCACCCGTTTTGGGCGCGCGGCCGAAGCGGCGTGACGCGACCGAAACACGTACTCGGCCATCTGGGAGGAGAAGCAGAAAACTCCTTCGATGCGCCGCTTCTCGATGAGGTCATCGACCCGGCGCTGCAGCCGGCGCGAGTAGAAGCAGTCAACAGAGATCGGTTGCGCGCGCGCGAGCGCGGTCAACGCAAGAAGCTTGCGTAAGCCCGGGTGAATGCGCTCGAACAGAAGCTCCCCTACGTACTGCCGCACCTCGCCGAGGTATGACAGGTCGTTCGGGTCATCTATCAGACAGCCGAGGTGAACCTCGTGCCGGCGGGCGAGAAATCGCAGGATGTTCAGCGCCCGGATCTTGTCCCCCTTGTGAGGAGGATACGGCAATCGGTGCGCCAGGAAGAGAAGTCGCATGGCTCGCGTGCACCGAAGTTAAGAGCCGTCCTCGACACGTTCCAGCCAGATCTCCCGCCAATACGCTGGAATCGCACGGGGACAGTTCAGCCTGTTGCGCGCGTATTCGCTTTTGCAAACGACGCCTTCGAGCATGATGCACGGCTGTTTCATCTCCAACATCCGGCCCGTGCGTTCCTCGATGATGCGCGTCACGCGTTTACGAACCGTGAAGGTTCGCCCGCAATACGGCGCCATCTCTTCGTGATCGAAGGTCATGCCCCGATTGAGCCCGGCGCGGTTTACGGTTTGTTCGATCTGCGCCTGCGGCTTGATGCGCACGCGTTCACCGGCCTTCAGGTCAAGAGTACCCGTTGGCGTTGGTGCGCCGTCCGCAATGCCTGCGTTCAAGCGAGGACTGCCACGACCCGTGAGTGCCCGGTGCATGCGCTCGCTGAATGAGCCGAACAGACGATAGCCGATCGGGACTCGGGGCTGCAGCCGACGCAACGCCGCGAGAAACAACACGCGAATGACGTGGCCCGGCCGGCGGTTGCGGCTCGTTATATCGAATAGATATTGCCTGACATTCCACCAGGGCAGCGGCTCGGTCGCTTCGAACAGGCGTGTGCCCTGACAGGCGTACCGCACCTCGGAGCTGTTCGCTGCCGGGCTCATGAGAATCGCCGCATTCAGTTGCGATTCGGTGCAGCCGGCGCCAGCCGTTGGGCGCTGCGACTCGCCGTGGGGAGTCGCATCGACGGGCTTGAGCCAGTCGTCCTTCCAGTAGAGGTTGCATTCGGCTTGGCAGCCGCCATGCGCGGACCCGTCACAGCGCAGTCCTTCCAGGTGCACGGTCGTGGACATGCGCCGCGCCGTTCCCGGTGTGCCGATCATGTCACAGGACTTGTGGGCCACTGCCGCCACGCGAAAGCGTCGTCCGCAGTACTGCAGCATCTCAGGCATGAACGGGAGGTTCTCGAGGCGCCCCTGCGCATCGAGAGTCGCCAGGATCTCCTCCTTGCCGCGGACTTCGACGAAGTCGCCCGCGCGGAATCGGGACAGCTTCCAGTTCATGGACTCATACCTGGCCGGCGCTAGCGGGACGCCGTCGGGGTGTCAGACGCTGCTTGAGCTCGCGCAGCCGCTCACGCAACGGCAGCGGAATGAAGGTAGACCACCATAGAAGCCACAGATAGAGCTCGCGCGGCGCGTAGCCCAAGGCGCGGCGGAAATAATGTCGGGCCTGGGGCAAGTTGCCTGCCTCGGCGTAGGCATAGCCGGCCACGAAGGCGAGATGCCTCAGATAGTCACGTGCCGCCGCGGGGCCGAGAACCTCCCACATGGCGGCATCGTTCTTGAGCACCCGGTCGAATACGACAAAAGCGCTTTCACACATGCGCGGCGCGTTCGAAGTCGCATTGTTGCCGTGGCGCCGGTAGAGCACCAACGGCTCGGCCACGAAGCCGAATGAGTACTTGCGCGCGATGCGCAAAAAGAAATCCAGATCCTCGGCGTAGCCGCCGGGAATCGTTGGATCGAAGGGCCCCGCGTCCTCGAGCGCCCGGCGGGTCACCAGAACGCTGGAAGTGAGCACACGACAGTGCCAGAAGAACTCACGGTAACAGCGTCCGACGAAACGCGCCCGGTCCTGCGGCACGTGGGTCACGCGTCCCGTGAGGTCATCCCAGTAAAGAATGTCGGTGTGCACGAGATCGACTTCCGGATGAGCCGCAAGGTACGCGAGCTGTTTTTCCAGCTTGTCCGGGAGCCAGCGGTCATCCGCATCGATGAACGCGATCAGCGTACCTTGCGCCTGTTGGATTCCGCGATTGCGCGCACTCGAGATGCCGCCGTTCTGTTGGTGCACATAACGAATGCGATCCATGTATGGCGCCAGGCACTGCGCCGTGTCGTCGGTGGAGCCGTCATCGACGACGATGATCTCGTCTGGGGGCGATGTCTGAGCCAACACGCTGTCCACGGCATCGGTAACGAACCGCGCACAGTTGTAAGACGGGATGATCACGCTGACACTCGGGCGAGCGTTCATCAGCTGATCCCTCCTATCAATACACACCAGGCGCGGCGCAGGTCGGCAATCAGAAGCCGCTGGCGAGCCCGGCCCCACCAATAGATATATTTGAGCATCTCGAACCTCTCACGTCTCGGCAGAGGCGCTCTCCACACCGCCGAAGCGAGCGCGAACAGTTCGAGCCACCACGGACAGATCATCTTGCCGGCTTTGCTGGGATCGAAAATCACCGTTCGTGCCCAACGATCCTCGGTTGCGGTCACCGAGCCTGAGTGGCCCCGCCTCGAGAAAAGAACTTCATCGAGCTTGCGGAAAGTCCCACGCAATCCCATCTCCACGAGCAGCACGCGATCGGAGTCGGCAAAACCCTGGTGCAGCCGCGTTTGCCTGAGGGCGTCGGCGCGCATGAGCCCCCAGACGGGCTCGCACATCTCCTCGGCGATGATGTCCTTCAACCGCTGAAACGGGCTCCCGGAGCTTCCCGGATTGGTGAGTGTCAGCTGCGCGCGGGTGACGCCTTGAGCGTCGATGTCATTGCGATTGCAGAAACACACGACCGCGGTCGGATCCGCTTCGAGGGCATCCACACAACGGCGCAAGAACTCCGGTGCGATGACGTCATCAGTCGCCAGCCACACCACGTAGCGTCCGCGGGAAGCGCGGAATGCCCGGTTGAAATTCCAGGCCAACCCTCCATTGCGTTCGGCCGAAAGATAGCGAATGCGCGAATCGCGGCTTGCAGCCTCCCGGCACAGCGGTCCCGTCCCGTCCGTGGAGGCATTGTCGGCGATGATCAGCTCGAAATCGGTCAGGCTCTGGCGGAGCACCGATTCGATCGCCCCGGCCAGGTACCGCTCACCGTTATAGACCGGGAGGCAAACACTGACGCAGGGAGCCATGACCATCCTGTCGCTCATTTGACCTAACCGGAAACGACTCTTGCGTTGGGGACCGCGCGCTCTTCGGTTGCATCCTCGAGTCCGGGTACGTGCCAACGCTGCGGAAAGTAGACGATTCCAAACTTGCTATCCAACCCACGCGACCCGTAGACATCCGCTTGTTCCACGTCGAGAGGGGCACGGACGTCGCCGTCGCAAACCTTTCCATCTGATCCGCAGGTCACCCAGAAGGAGGCGGTGTATCGGTCAGGCATCAGGTTCAGATGCTCGATCTCCAGATCCACGTAACCTTCTCCCGGTCCCACCGAGGGAATGCTGAGTCCGTGATGCCACGTGCTGGTATCGGTGATGAGCGTCCCCATGCTCGTGAAAAGCCGCACCCCGAAACTCGGCGAACGCACGAGTCGATCGGCGCGGTAATGCATTCGCAACACGAGACCGTCTCCGCACTGGATCAGCGGCGCGGGTCCCCCTTGCGGGCTCAGGAACTCCACGTTCGTAACGAGGATCTCTCCCGAGCCAACACGCCCTTCGACCCGCAGCTCACGCCCGGCGGTCTCCTCGGTGGCATAGCTCGAGAGGTAAGCCTTGATGACATCCCGGGCGCCGCCATCCAAACGCAGCCGTCCGCCATCGATCCAGATGCCCCGGGAGCAGAGGTTCTCGACGGCGGCCATGTTGTGCGAGACGAACAGCACCGTGCGTCCGCCGCTGCGCAGTCCTTCCATTTTGGTGATGCACTTCTTCTGAAAGCCGGCATCCCCGACCGCGAGCACCTCATCGACAATGAGCACATCCGGATCCAGATGGGCCGCGACGGCGAAACCGAGCCTCAGGCGCATTCCGGAGGAGTAGCGCTTGATCGGTGTATCGATGAAGGTCTCGATCTCCGAGAAGGCCACGATCTCGTCGAAACGCCGGTCGATGTCGCGGCGGCGCATGCCCAGAATCGACCCGTTGAGGTAGACGTTTTCGCGGCCGGTCAGCTCTTCGTGAAAGCCGGTGCCCACCTCCAGGAGCGAAGCCACCCGTCCGCGCACCTTGATGCTCCCGGTGGTCGGGTGCGTGATACGCGAGAGAATCTTCAACAGCGTGCTCTTACCCGCGCCATTGCGCCCGATGATCCCAACCACCTCGCCCTCGGGGACGCGGAAGCTTATATCGCGAAGGGCCCAGACCATCTCGGCCGGCTCGCGCTTGGCAAACGGCCCCTTCAATAGATTCACGAGCTGCTCACGCAGCTGGATGCTCTCCTGCCGCGGTCCGAGGCGGTAACTCTTGGAGAGCGATTCGATCTCGATACTGTTCACGAGGCTCATGGTCAGATGATGTCCGCGAAATCGCGCTCGGTCTTTTTGAAGACGAGCAGCGCTACGACGAGG
This sequence comes from uncultured Steroidobacteraceae bacterium, assembly GCA_964400085.1. Lineage (GTDB taxonomy): Bacteria > Pseudomonadota > Gammaproteobacteria > Steroidobacterales > Steroidobacteraceae > 13-2-20CM-66-19. Next base: position 71,012 of record CAYNTW010000006.1, read on the forward strand.
AGAAGGAGGGTCATGACGGCTGAGATGCCCAGCAAATCCCAACGCATGGGCAATGTCGGGGTAATCGTGTGCCGGAATGCCTCGACCAACCCACCGGCGGGATTCAACGCGAGCAGCCACTGAAACGCCTTCGGGACCATGCTCGTGGGATAGATGACCGGTGTGATGAACAACCAGACCTGGATCGCGAAGGGCACCGCATACTTCACGTCGCGATACTTCACGTTCACCGCGGCCAGGAACATGCCGAGTCCGAGACCGAGGAGCATCATGAGTATGACCAAGACCGGCCACATGAGGAGGCTCGCGCTCAGCGGGACGTGGTAGTAGATCATGAAGCCCAGCAAGAGCACCGAGCCGACCAGGAAATCCACCAGCCCGCTGACCGCCGCCGAGGCCGGCAGCATCAGGCGCGGAAAGTAAACCTTGGTGAGCAGGTTGGAGTTGCTGACCAGGCTCATGGCGGCGTTGTTGACAGTTCCGGACACATACAGCCAGGGCAGCAACGCACTGAAGTAGAAAATCGGCCGGGGCACCCCGTCGCTGGGAATGTTGGCGAGCTGCCCGAACAGGACGGTGAAAATGGCCATCGTGAACAGCGGTTGGATCACGGCCCAGAGCACACCCAACGCCGTCTGCTTGTAGCGGATCTTGACGTCGCGCCACGAGAGGAAATACAGCAGCTCACGGTAATCCCAGAGCTCGCGAAGCGCCCCGCCGTCGTGGGTGCGCGCATGCTCGCGGAAGTCATGTCCGCCCGCTTCGAGCCGCGGGCCGTCTGGCGCGACAGCGCTCGCTCGTTCAGCCGGTTCTGTAACGAAACTCACCTGCTCGATCTCCCTTGAACTTTTCCCGTCGCGGCGCCCTGATGCATCAGCTCGTTATAGAAGGCATCCGCGGGGTTCGCGTACGGTGCCGGAAACCCGCCCGTTTTGCATAGCTTACCGCGCCGAATGTGAGACAGCGCCCAAATTTTCCAATGACTGCGTAAAGAATTCCGACAGTTCACGGGCCCCGAAGGGCGTCATAGGCGCTGTAGAGCACTCTCGGCAATGCCGTACGCACAACATGATAGGTGTTTAGTTTGACCGGCTCCGTGAGCAGTTCCCGCTTGTAATCGCGATGTCGCCCGGCGCCGGCCAGAAAATCGAAACGCTCGAGTCCGTCCTGGCAGGCCCGCTCGATGGCATACCCGAAATGCAGGTAGCCGGGCGAGAGTCCGGGCGCGAGATCGCGGTCGAACCCCGACTGCAGGTAATACTCGGTCGTCCCGGCCACGACGTTGTAGAGAATCGACAGGGTCTGCCCCCGCGTCACCAGTCGACTCAGCCGCAAGCGCCCGCCCTGAGCCATCCGGGCGGCAAACTCCAGATGGAAATCGCGAGCCCCCGTGCCACCCTCGGCGCCACCCCAACGCTGGCCGGTATAAGCCCAGAGGCGGCCCAGCAAGTCGGCCACTTCCGCATCCCCGGCGGGAATGACCTGTGAGTCCAGCAGCCTGTCCCGATGCTGGAATAGCCGTCGCCGGGTATTGGACCCTAGCTGGGCAACGTAGTCCTGAAAGCGTTCCGGCAGCCGAGCACACCAGGCAACTGCCGGATCGACTTCGCGGACATACGCCATTCGAGGCAGATGCGACTTGGCCAGCGTGGTGGCGACACTGTCTTCCCTGACACCGGCCAGGACGATCTCATCCCAGTCTCTCCGAGCCTCGAGCCATTGCATCAACAGGAGCAGTACCGGGTCGCGCTGCGCGGGCAGCACGATGATATCCAGGTACTCGGAGAAAGCCGCGCGGGGCTCGCGCCAGGCGATCCCGATCAGCTCGATCCGCCGGATCGGGAGCATCCCTCGGATGCGCGCGGCACGCAGATAGAACGGCGCCAAGCCGATCAGATCCCCGGCGGCCGAGTAGAAGGCCAGGATCCGAAGGTCCGCGCCAAGCACGACGGCATGATGTTTCCACCAGTGCCACTGCCACTCCCAGGACATGAACAGGGGGTCCGCCGCGGAGGCGCTGACCAGTCGATCCCACCTCTCCTGGGACGATGCGAACTCCGACGCGCTCCAGAGCCGAGCCTTCATGTCGCCGGCCCGAGCCCCAGAAACCGACCTAGCCGCCGCCGGGCCAGAGAGTATGAGCCCGGGTCGACCCATTGCAGGGCCAGCACATACGCGATCGCACCCACGAGGATCGCCGCACCAAGGGCAAGCGCAAGCCCGGCGCCGGCGGCAAGGACCCCTCGACTTGCAAGCAGTGCACCCAGTGCCGTAATCCCCGCAGCCACCGCCGGCCCGCGGATCGCGGCAAACAGTTGTTTGTACGAGAGCCCGACCGCGCGCAGGACATACCGAAACGCAAGGCCGTAACAGACCGGAAATACCGTGAGCCACGCGAGCGCCGCGCCGCGAATACCGCCACCGGCGCAGCCGAGGAGCAGCGCTACGGTCATGCACGGAGCAATGACGAGCTTCGTTTTCAGCAGCACCTGCGGGGCGCCGAGCCCGGTCATTGCCGGAGTCTCGATGCTCCCAATCAGTCTCAGTGGCGCCACCGCCGCGAGCGCGGCGAGTGGAAATACCGCGTCGTTCCATTTATCGCCGAACAGGACGGGAACCGCCAGGTAGGCCACGGCGGCAAGCCCCCAAAAAACAGGAAATCCCACTGTGGCATGCGAGCGCATCGTCTCGAGCATGAGCGCCCCAGCGGCGCCGCGGTCCCGGCTCATTTGCACGTAGGCGGGCAGTGAGATGTCGTTGACGACCGTCGAAATCTTCTCCAGCGGGAGCTCCGCCACCTGTTGGGCGAGACTGTAGAACCCGAGTAGCGTGGTGCCCGCCCAACGACCGAGGAGGAAGGTGTCGAGCGAGGTATACCAACGCCACAAGAGATTGTCCGCGAACAGGACACCTCCGAATCTCAGATAGCGCACCGCGGACTCGAGGTGCAAGGTTGGCGGCACGAGATCGGACGCCGCCGCGTTCAACAGCGTACAGCGGACCGCGGCGCCCGCGAGCAAGCCGGCCGCCAGCGCCCAGGCGCCCGCGCCAAGATAGGCCAGGAGCACACTCACAGCGGTCACGCACACTGCTTGAATCGCGCCGATGGTGGCGAGCCGGCCGAATTCCATTTCCCGAGCGAGGGAGGACTGCGGCAGAACGCAGAACGAGGTCAGCAGGAGCGCCCCCCCGACCGCTTCCACCAGCGGGGCCACCGTTGCATCGCCGACGAGCCGCGCGACGGGCCCGGAGAGTGCCACGACCGCGCCTGCGAGCAGCAAACCGACCCCGGCGAGTAAGGTAAACGCCGCGCGGCGCTCGATGCGTGTGGCCGGCGGGTGTTGAACGAGTGCCTCGAGGAGCGTCCCGTCATAGACCATCGACAGGTAGTTGAACACCACAAGAGCCACGCCGTACTGGCCGACGGCGTGGCTGTCGAGCTCGCGGACGACGTATACCGTGCCCAGCCAGGACGTGAGTTGGGTGAAGAGCCTCAGGGCCGCGTACGAACGCAGGCCCGACAGCAACCTTTCATGTACGAGCACGTTTCAATTCAACTCGAGAGCGCTCGGCCTTTACACACGAACAGACCCCTGTCAAGCAACTGCTTCGCACAATCACTCACCGCGCGCGGTCGCCACCTCAAAACGAGACCTTCCGCTTGCTGTCCGAACTGGGCTCCACTTCGCAGTTGCGATGCAGCGCGGAGCAATCGCGGGCTGCGGATTCAAGCATGATGTAGGATGTTAATGATAGGCATCATGCGGAAAACGACACTGCGTTCGGCTTCAGAAATTCAAATGGACTTGAGAGCTGCCGACCCGGCTCTTGCCGGCCCGTCGGAGGAACTCGTGGGCAAGAGCAAGCTGCAACGCCTCGCTGAAGCGGCCGATCGATTCGGCCTGGTCCGCGCGCTGCGGCCATTCCATGATCGCCGCCGCACTTCGCTCACCGTGCTCGCCTATCATCGAGTCATGCCGGTGGAGTCGCGCGAGTCGTATCCCCTCGACCTCGATCTCATCAGCGCGACGCCACGGCAGTTCGCCTGGCAGATGGAATATATCCGCCGGCACATGAATCCAGTATCGCTGGCGCAGGTGCTCGCGCATCTCGAGGGAGGGCCGCCGCTCCCGCGAGCCGCCGTGGCGGTAACCTTCGACGATGGCTTCAACGATACGCACCGGCACGCTTTCCCCATCCTGCAGCGGTATTCGATTCCCGCGACCGTGTTCGTGACGACCGGCTACGTCGATTCCGGCGAGCCCTTCTGGTTCGAGCTGGCCGCCAGTCTCGCGTTGCGGATCGAGCCGGGCGCGCTGCGGATCGATAATTGCGCGGAAGCCTTCCCGTCAGGTCCCACCATGCGCGCCCGTAGGGACAGCCTCCGCAAGCTCCACGGGCTGCTCAAGGAATTGCCGAACGCACGCCGCACGGCGGTTATTTCCGACTGGACGCGCCAGTTTGCCGCCCAGATCGATGCGCAGTCCGCGGATCTCGGCCGCCCCATCTCCTGGGCGCAGGTGCGCGAAATGGCGGCCGCGGGAGTCGAGTTCGGGTCCCACACGGTGACCCACCCCAACCTCACCCAGCTCGCCGATCCTGACCTCGAGTGGGAGCTGATCGAGTCCAAGCGCGTGCTCGAACAGAGGTTAGGTCGGCTGGTGAGCACATTGGCCTATCCCATAGGCACGCGGTCCGCGTTCGATGCGAGGGTGGTCGGCGCAGCGAAGCAGGCCGGATTCCGGCTCGCGCTGTCCTACATCTCGGGCGCGAACTGGCTCGAAGAGATCGAGCCGTTCGAGCTGCGCCGGCTCGGCGTGGGCCTCGACACGACCCCAGCGTATTTCCGCGCTCTCACGGCCCTTCCCTCCTGGATCGGTTGAGCGCCCTCTCAGTTGTGTCCGGCGGCGTCGACCAGGTAAAGGACGGCATCGTGGGCCGATCCCCAAGGTGGGGTGAAGGACTGCGACGCGGAGCCCCCAGCGATCGTTCCGCCTGAGGTCGTCGCGCCGCTGCTCGGGTCGAGCCATTCGACATTGAGCGTCCTGGCGGTGGCTGACAGGTCCACCGTGAAACTGCCGCCATTGGGCGCATACACCAGATATTCCGCGCCCGTCGCGGGCGTTTGCGCCAGGCAGAATGTCGTCGATGACAGGCTCCCGTGCGGTGTCATTTTCGCCAGGTCCATTTTGTTCGCGTAGGTCAGTGTATACCCGAGATTGTCGCGCAGATTGTTCCAGCGCGCGTCGGGTGCGGAGCACACCCCGTTCACCGGCGTCTGGCACAGATTGCGGTTACCGCTCGTCCAGTAGATGAGGTAGGGATCCATGAACAACACCTGGCTGCCGTTGGCGAAGTTCTCCCAGACGTAATTGCGATTCACCTGCGGCGTATCGTTCCACATGCCGAAGTAGGAGTGATCGCTGTCGTTGATGTTCACTTTGCAGGCGGGCGTCCCCGAGCCGCAACTGCTCGCGGGCGAGACTTTCGCCAGCGGCGCCACCCAGTCCGCATTGCTGTTGTAGAGCGTCGTATCGGACGCGCCCGATACGTCCAGGCTCGGAAATCCCACTGGATGTTGATTCGGCTTCGACGCCTCATAGGTGTGCAGCAGGTCGATCATGTGGCCCTGCCACCATGTCGAGTTGTCCGGCGCCTCTTCCGAGATCTCCCACAACACGTTGGGCTGATCGTTGAGGGTGTCCACCACCTTCTGCACGAACGCGTCCTGGTAACCGGTGATCGCGTTAGGCCCGGACATGGTCATGGAACCCGTGCCGCCGCCGTCATCGACGCCGTTCACGTTATTGCCCGCGGTGAAGGGGTAGCCATCGCTCGAGCAGCGGTTGTTGACCAACCCGAGCCCGTCGAAGAGCTGCACGATGGCATAGATGCCGTTCTGCTGCAGCTGAATGACTCGCGCGCGTAAGCGGTCGAAATACGTCTGGTCGAGCTTCGTGAGATCGAACGCCGGCAAGCCATCCGAGGCGAGTTGATTGCCGCCGGTGCCGCCGGTTCGCTGCCAGGGGAACTGTTTTACGTGCCAGGTCGTGCCGCCGGCTCCCGCGCCCCAGTTGCAATAGGTCGGCAGGTCCTTTCTCCACAGGATCGTGGCGTTCTGCCCGTGGGACTTGAGAAAATTGACATAGGCGGTGAAATCGAACGCTCCGGGCGACACGCTCATGTCCAGATCCTGGAAGCTGTCCCATGTCTGGGAGCCCGTCAGCAAGACGGCCTTGCCACTGCCGTCCGTGAAATAGTGCGGGTTGGAGGCCAGCGCGCGCAGGGGCCCCGTTGCGCCGCCGGCGACGGAGTTGGTGACGGTGAACGTGACACCGGCGCTGGTGGCACTGTTGCTCGACGTGTCGGTGGCAACCGCCGTGAGCGTGTGTGTCCCATTGCTCAGCGTAGTGGTATTCAGTTGGTACTGATAGGGTGTGGCCGTGAGCGCACTGCCCACGTTGGTTCCGTCAACACGGAACTGCACACTGGCGACTGCCACATTGTCGGTGGCGCTCGCTGTTACAACAACCGTCCCCGAGAGGGTCGCTCCGTTCGCGGGTGCGCCAATCGACACGGATGGCGGCGTAGTGTCCGTCGTACCACCACCGGTACCACCAGA
>CAYNTW010000006.1:77733-100119 GCA_964400085.1 uncultured Steroidobacteraceae bacterium
TGCCGCCCCCGCTACCGGTACCCGACCCGGTGTTGTTGCTGCCTCCGCCTGTCGTGGTGACGGGGACGTCGCTGCCGCATCCTGCGTTGATTGAAATCACTGCCAACATCAGCAGCAGTCCTGACCGTCTTGCCTGCATGGTCGACCGCGAAATCGAATTGGGCCGCCATGATATACCGTAAGCGCAGCCGACGCCTGACTGGATTCACAGTCTCAATGTCGCCACTCGCAGACGCTATCAATTGTGTCCGGCGGCATCGACGAGGTATAACACGGCGTCGTTGGATCCCCAGGGCGACGTGAACGACTGCGACGATGAGCCGCCCGCCACCGTTCCACCACTGCTCACAGCACCGTTACTGGGATTGAGCCACTCCACACGCAATGTTACGCCTCCTTGGGCCGACAGGTTCACCGTGAACCCACCTCCGTTGGGCGCGTAGACCAAAAACTCCGCGCCGGTGGCGACATTGTCGGCCAGACAGTAGCCGGTGCTGGCGAGTCCCGGCTGCGCGCTCATCTTCGCCAGGTTAAGTTTTGTGTTCGCATACACCAGGGCGTAGCCCAGGTTGTCGCGGAAATTGTTCCACCGGGCATCCGGCTGCGAGCACACTCCATAGGGCGGAGCCGTGTTGCTGTCGCACAGATTGCGGCCGCCGCCCGGCCAGTAGATCACGTAGGGATCCATGAACAGCACGTGGGCGCCGTTGGCGAGATTCTCCCAGAGGTAGTTGCGATTGGTCTGGGCCGAGTCATTCCACATCCCGAAGTAGGTATGATCGCTGTCGTTGATGTCGACTTTGCACGGCGGGGTTCCCGAGGCGCAATTCCCTATCGGCGACAGTCGCGCCTGTGGAGCGACCCAATCGGCATTGCTGTCGAACAGTGTCGTATCGGAGGCGCCCGCGACGCTCAATGTCGGGTAGCCGATCGGGTGCTGCAGGGCCTTGGTCGACTCGTAGCCGCGGATCAGCGCGATCATGTGATCCTGCCACCAGGTGGAGTTGTCGGGCGCCTCCTGCGAGATTTCCCACAGCACGTTCGGCGAGGAGCTCAACGTATCGATGACCTTGCGGACATACGCATCCTGAACGGCCGTGATGTTGTTCGCCGCGCCCATGGTCATCGATGCGGTGCCGCTGCTGCCGGAACGGTAGCCGTCATCGATACCGTTGATGTTGTTCACGCCGGTGAACGGGTAGCCGTCGCCGCCCGGAGAGCTGGTGCCACACCGGTTGTTACCGATCCCATAGCCGTCAAAGAGCTGGACGATGGCATAGATCCCGTTCTGCTGCAGCTGGGTAACCCGGGCCAACAACCGGTCGAAGTAGGCCTGGTTGAACCGGGTCAGATCAAACTTCGGGAGGCCGTCGGAGGCGCTGCCCGGCCCGGTACGTGCCCACGGCATGCCGGTTGTCGAATCCAGGGTCCAGACACCCCCGGCTCCCCAGCTACAGAAACTCGGCAGGTCCTTGTGCCACAGGATGGTCGCATTCATGGCATGCGACTTCAGAAATGCCACGTAGGCGTTGAAATCCAGTGGCGTAACGCCACCGCCATTGCCCTGATCCTGCAGGTCGTTCCAGGCGTGGCTGCCTGCCAGTAGGCGCGCCGCCCCGGCCCCACCGACCCTGAAATAGTTGGACGCGGGTTGTGAGGGTCCAGCCGCGGCCAGAGGCCCGCCCGCGCCGACCACAGGGTTGGAATTGGATACCAACACCGTCACGCCGGCGCTGGTGGTCCGATTTCCCGAAGAATCGCGCGCTACCGCGGTGACGGTGTGCGGGCCGTTTGCAACACTGGTGCTGTCCCAGTTATATCGATACGGCGACGCCGTAATCGCGGACCCCACCGACTGACCGTCAACCTGGAATTGAACACTCGCCACGGCCACGTTGTCGGAAGCGTTGGCGGCCAGTGGGATCTGGGTGCCACTCACAGTGGTGGCGAACAACGTAGCGCCTGGTGCCGGCGAGCTGACCGACACCGCGGGAGGAGTGTTGTCGGGGGGCGTTCCGCCGGTGCCGCCCCCACTGTTGCTGGGGGGAGCCGCATTGTTGACTGTGATCGATACTCCTGCGCTGGTCGCGCTGTTGTTCGAGGTGTCGGTGGCAACCGCCTTCACCACGTGAGTCCCATTGCTGAGCTTCGTGGTATCCAGTGAGTAGTTATAAGGGGAGGCCGTGAGCGCGGGGCCCACATTGCTCCCATCCACCTGAAACTGCACCCTTGCCACTGCAACGTTGTCCGAAGCAGTCGCACTGAGCGTCACCGCCGTACCGGACACCGTTGACCCGTTCGCCGGTGAGGTCACGGCCACAGAGGGCGGTGTCGTATCCGGTGGCGGCGTGGCTACGCCACTGGCACGGAAAGCGACCAATTGCGCGATCCACGGACCTGCCGGAGACAGGGGCGCCGTACCATTGTAACTCCCCGCGCCAGCGGCGATCCGATCCTCCAGGATATCGCCGTCGGGCGAGGTGATGATCCGGTTGGTATAGCCCGATCCGGCGGCTACCGTCGCGGTCTGCACCAGGTTCGCCGCCACGAGCAGGTCATTGTTGGCCGTCGTGGTCAGCCAGCCGCTGTCGCTCAGCTCACCGTTGCCGCTCGCCTGGGCCGTCGCATCGAGCGGGTTGCTGGTATCGATACCACTGTACTCGGCGATGCGAATGTCCGCGTAGTCGGCCGACGACCCGAATGTGACCGTCACCTTGTTGTAGCCGGCGGGCGAGCCGACGATGTTGGGGGAGTAATAGATAGCCTGGGTCTCGAGGCCGGCCACGGCTATCGGACCCACAGCGAGCTTATAAGGGTTTCCCCTCATATCCGTCACCGCTTGCACGCGCGCCTCGGAGTCGTTCCAACCGACCACGACCACGTTCAAGTTGCCCGCGGTCTGCTGCTCCGGGAAAGTAACGGAGACGCTGGCTTGCGGGGATTGCGGGGTCGCCGCGTTGCTTTGCACGAAAGCAGGTGCTGCCAGGGCGGAGCTCGCTGCAACAATGCCAAGCAGGCCGAGCAGGCCAAAGGAGCCTTTTGCAGGGCGGTTCAAGGGTCACCTCGGAGGATGGGTGATTGGCCGACCGCTTTCAACGGTCGGGACACCGTTTGGGTTCCGAGGTAACTACGAAGTTGTACCGAATAGAGTGTCGCCGCACGCAGACAGCGTTGCAAAACAACTTCGCGCCTGTCAGTTGCCGACGTGAGCGACGAAGTGACTACGGGCCGACTACGGCAGATTGCGCACGATGTAGGGCCCGACCAGGTTGGCGCACCACAGCGGCAAGCGCCGCCAGAGCGCTGCGGCACGCGCATATTTCGGGTTGGATTGATTCAACTTCGGAACGGGCGCGCCGTGGGGCAGCCAATAATGCCAGTGGAGCTGCCGCGGCTGCGCCCCCCACTGGGCCTTGAATCGATAGGTGCCGCTGTCGACGGTGGAGCGGCCGAAATCAAAGGCCTCGGCACCGCCGCGAATCGCGAAGCACAGCATCTCCCAGTACATGCGCATGTTGACCGACAGATGTTTGCCGGCAGCCGTCGCGGCCGCCCAGGGGACCTCGAGCGTGCGACCGTGGGTGACGAGGATGGCCGCGGCGTGCACCTCCCCCTTGACCTTGATGACCAGTACCGATGCGAGGCTGCCGAAAGCGCGGCAGGCCACATCGAAGAAGCGGCGTGGATAGACGGGTGTTCCAAGTTGGTGCATCGCGGGAGCAAACACCTCGTAGAACGGCGGGATCAGCTCCGGACCGCCCCAGACGATCTCCAGCGCCTCCCGCTCGGCACGGCGGATCTGCGAGCGCAACTTCGAGCCGAGCTGTTTGGCGAGAGCTTCCTCGGACCCTGGAAGCGTCAGAACCATCGACACCTTATCGAGTCGCTCGGCAAACTCGAGGCCGGCGAGCGGCGCGGTATGGCGCAATTCGACATGGTCGGCGCGCCGCAGACGAGCGAGCTCGGCCGAGTGCCTGGCGAGCGCGGTAGCGGTCGTCGCATCATCGGCCAGGATTCCTCCGTAGGTGAAGAACGGCACCGAGACCAGAAATCGTCCGAACAGGGCGCTGGACTGCTCAATGAGGGGAAGTACTCCGGTGAGCCGGCCCTCCTCGCGAGCCACCACGAAAGTCGTGCGCAACCGGAACGCCTCCGCGCCGATGCCTACGGCCGCGGCCCTGTGATAGGCAGTCGCCTGAGGATGGCGCTCGACATACGCGTCCCAGTCCTCTGGGGCAGCCGAGGTGGCGCTGACCTGCAGGGTGCTCATCCCGCTCTCGCTCACGGAGTGATCGGATGCCCCACCACGTCGTACTTGAAGTACAACCCGATCCGGTTCTCGTTGAAATTCGTGAGAAAGCTCGAGCTGTTGCCGGAAGCGGTGCGGTGGTGCCAGTCGTAACGGAACGAAGTTTCGAGCCGGCGAAATGATTTACCGAGGGAGGCCGACAGGACGGTTTCGTGAATGGTCGCGTCGATGTTCTGAAAACGTTGGTCGCTGCGATGCACAGAAACCGACGCGGAGACCGTCGGCTGCAGGCGCCGCGTCAGGACTGCCTGGATATTGGTCCCGCGATCATCATACGTTGTGTTCTCCTGGTAGTGCTGTCGCGTCGCCTCGGCAAGCATGGAGACCGAGGTACGACCGCGATCGAAGTTCCAGCCCAGTCCGAGATTTTCCTGTTTGAACGGGTCGGGCGTGGAGGTCGCCACGAATGCCCCGATTGCCGCGGGAGCGCTGATACCCGGGCGCAGCGATTGCGCGGCCGTCGAGTATTGCTCCTGGTAACGCAAATAGACGGTCGAGGCAGGCGAGATGCGGCGATCGAGCTGCACGGTCAGTAGCGGCCCACTGGAGGTCGTGTTGGCGTAGTGTAGTTGGGCATAGCCGGCGTCCACGTTGAGGCGCGTGCGAGCGATCGCCGAACTGAAGTTGAGAAACACGGAGCGCACGTCATAGTCCGTGGCCACCGCCTTGTCCTTGAAGCGCGTCTGCTGCGTATCGGCGTCGATGGCGATGCTCGATGTCCCCGACAGCGAGTGCTCCAGCGACACTCCCTCGGTCGTGGTGCGGGAGTCGAACGGCGATTTCTGGTAGGTCGTCACTCCATACAAGCCGTAGAGCGAGAGTCGCAACTGTGGGCCGAATAGGAAATTCAACGTCGGGCCGGTCGTGAGATAGTTCACGTTCTCCAGGTTTGCTGGCGTCGCTGCCACGAGGGGATTCGCGGCGAGTTGCCCAAACGTGTCACGCACCTGCCACTGCAGCAGGTCGGTCGAACGACCCCAGATCGCGCTGCCGGTCAGCGTACCGAACGCCGTGGCTTTGTAGGTATGCTTCAGGTAGTCGACCCAATCGAGTGAGCCGCGCGCATCCAGATCGAGCTTGGTCCCCGTGCGGGTGTAGTCGATATCCAGGCCGGCCGAGGCCAGCGTGTCGCCGGACTGATGGCTATACGTCAACAGCGCGTTGTCGGTATAGGACAGGCCCAAGCGGGCATCGATATAACCCTGTTGGCTCCGGAACGCCGGAAAGGGAGCGTAGGTCGTCGCCTCTTCGCCCTTCACGGCGCTCGTCACCGCCAACGCAACGAGCACAGGAGTTGCAATCCTCATTTTGTTCTTTGTCTGCCGCACTGCTCGTGCGGCGCCCCCGCAAGTTGGTTCGTTCGAGCGGCTCAGCCGTCCGGCTGCGCCTGCTCGGAATAGTGGCTCGCGCCGTAGCCCGCGCCGTAATACCCGGCAAGTGAGGCCGCCATGCTCTGATTGAGCACGAGCGAGACGGCCGGATGCCCTTTCAGGTGCGCCAGCGCCTCCAACACGACCTGTTGCGGCGTGTCGCCGGCGCGTACCACGACCAGCACCTGGCCGGCGAGTTGGGTCAGCACGTGAGATTCGGTTGTGAGCATCAGCGGCGGTGAATCGAACAACACGATGCGCCGGTCGTCGTGCGCGCCCATGGCGCGGACCACACTCTCCATCCGCGGGCTGGCGAGCAGCTCGGTTGCCTCTTCCGAACGGCGCCCGGCCGGCAGGAACTCCAGATTGGGAATATCCGTCGGCAGGATCGCTCGCTCGATGTCCAGCGCGGGATCTCGCAAGGTATCGAGGAGACCCGTGGCGTCACGTACCCCGAGCACGCCGCTGAGGTCGGCCTTCGCCACATCGGCGTCGACCAGGAGGACCCGCAGATCCTTCTCCAACGACATGCTGAGGGCGAGATTGAGGGAGGTGAACGTCTTGCCTTCGCCGGGCATTGCGCTCGCGATCATGATGAGATGCCCACTGGGCAACCGCGGGGCCCCGCGGCCGAGCGCATTGGCGATCAGCGGACGCTTGAGTTGGCGGTACTGCTGAGCGATGTGGTGTTGTTCATGTTCGGGAGGCAGCAGTCCCGCGGCACGCAGGCCGGCCATGTTCACTGGCAGTATCCGCGCGGGATCCACGGGAGCAGCCGTCGAGCGCTGCGGAAGCACTTCTACCGAAGTTGGGGGGATGCTCGAGGGCAGCGGGAGCGGACCGCTATTCGCGGGAGGCCGCGCGGCTGCCTCTTGCATTCTGCGAAGCGTCTTCTCGACGATGCTCATGTGAGCAGCCCTCTCACGGTTTGATAGATCTGTCCTTGCAGGATGAGCGTCACCGCGGCCACGAATACGAGCACCGCCGTTGCGGCGGCGTAAAGGACGGCCGCTCGTCGACCATGTGAACGATACTTCTCGAGCCAAGTCATGCTCACGGCTCCAATCACGGGCATTCCCGTTATGGCGCTGAGCTGCCGCACGCTCAGGAACACCGGCTTCAGAAGGTGCATCAGATACGCCACCGCGCCGCCCGCGACCAGAGCCACCACGAAGGCGGCCGCAATGAGCAACGGGCGCTTCGGCGCGATCGGAGCAAAGCTCGCACTCGGCGGATCGATGATCTCGAACCTGACGATACCGGTAGCCTCCGCCTCCTCGCCGAGCCGCGCGCGGTCGAGCCGCTCGAGCAGCGCGTGGTATTGAGCTCGGGTAACGTCATAATCGCGGTTGAGCCTGGCGAATTCCGCTTCCACTTCCGGAGCCGTGTTCATCAGGCCGCGCAACGAGGCGATCTTGGCCTGCCGATCGGCGATCTCCTGTTGGATCGCCGCGACCTCGACCCCGGCCTGGTTATATTGCAGCTCGATGTTCTGATAAACGGGGTTGGCCGTCAGTCCCGCGCGGTCGGCCGCCCCGGGATCCCCGCGCCTTGCGGCATCGAGCTCCGCCTTCTGGCGAGCCTCGAGATCCTTCAAAGTGGCGCGCAGCGCGATGACATCGGGATGCTTGTCCGTGAACCGCAGCAACAGGTCATCGAGCTTCGCCTGGGTCTCGCGGATGCGTGTCCCGGTATCGCTGACCATGGGGGCGGGCGCACTTCCCTGGGAAGCACCAGAACCCGAGGTGAACGGCTGCTCGCCTCGCAGCTGGCGCTGCAGTTCCTCCTTGCGACGCACGGCGACGGCGAGGCTCGCCTGTGCTTTGTTCAAATTGTCCATCTCGGTCTGCAAGCGAGTGAAGTAGTCGCCCTGCGCGCCCGGCATGAGCCCCACATTGCGCTTCTTGAAATCCGCGAGCCGCTCCTCCGCGGTGGAAAGCCGGCGCTCGTAGTCCGCGATCTGAGTGACCAGGAACTGCTGGGCCTGCTCCGATCCCTGGCGCTTGCCGCCGAGCGTTCCCTCCACGAACGTGTTGAGGAGCCGATCGACCACCTGGAGACTCTTCTGGCGGCTGTAGTTCTTGTAGGAGATCGTATAAACACCGGCCGTGGGGCTGTCGCGCGAGAGGCCGCCGTTGATTTCGATCGTGTCACGCAGCTTGTCGAGCACGGCTTGCTTGGCGCGCGCCGGTTGGTTCGCTGTGACGAGATCGGTCTCCTCGGCGACCTTCTGCAGTTGCGGCCCACCCAACAGCGCCTGGCGCACTCGTTGGATCTGGGTATCGACATCCGCATCCACGGTGATACCGCGCGTCACCTCGCTCAGCATCGTTTTCGTATCGACGAACACACGCGCCGTAGCCTGGTAGCTGTCGGGAATCAGGAAAACCGCGGTCCACAGCAGTAGCGCGACCCCCCAGGCGACAGCGAGCGCCAGCCAGCGGAAACGCCAGGCGCCACGCAACTGTTCGAGGGCATTCTGCACCAGGGCATGAGTTTCGGATGCGAGCATGGGGCGTTCTCAGAAGAGTGACTGCGGCACGACCAACACGTCGCCCGGCTTGACCTGGAGGTTCTGCGACATCTCGCCCTTGTTGACCAGATTCACGAGCTTCACGTGGATCTCCCGTGTCTTGCCGTCCTCGGTGCGCACGATCTTGGCGCGATTGCCGGCGGCGAAAGGACCGAGCCCGCCGACCTGCAGGATCACATCGAGAACGGTCATGCCCTCGTGAAAGGGCACCGCCTGCGGATGAGCCACCTGCCCCACCACCCTCACCTGGCTCAAAGCACTCACCGGCTGAGTGACGATGATGTTGACTTTGGGAGTGCGGACGTACTCCGCCAACACCTTCTCCATATCCCGCGCGAGCTGGGAGGGCGTCTTGCCCTCGGCGACCATGTTCTCCACCAGTGGCGTCGAGATCTTACCGTCCGGTCGGACCGGCACCGTTTGTGACAAATCCGGATTGCGCCAGACGAAGACCTGCAGCATGTCGCCGGGCCCGATGATGTACTGGCTCGATTCGTCCTGGGGGGGTAAGGGGGCGGCTGAACCGGGCGCGCCCGCGGGTGGGACGGGTGGGCTCGCCTGAGGCGGCTCAGGGGCTTGCGCGGACGCGGTCAGCGGCGCCAAAAGCGACATAACCACAAGCAGCGCAAGGACTTTTCCAGTTTGTAGGCGGGAGGACAGCATCGCCAGAGGGTACCAGAATGTTGCTACCGCGGCTGTGGTCATGTTCAGACTTTCAGCTGCGCGAACAGCCGCTCCGCATCGCCCCTGGCGGCGAAATCCCGGGAGTCCGACAGCACTCGCGACAGAATCTCACGCGCCTCGGCTCGCCTGCCCGCCTGCGCCAGCGCGAAAGCATAGTGATACTGGAGCTCGGGATCGGTTGGCGCGGCGGTGGCCGCCTGTTTCAGCAGGGTCAATGCGCGCTCGAGGGTGCCCTTGCGGGCGAGAATCCAGCCGAGTGTGTCAGCCACGGCCCACGAAGTCGGGGCGAGCTCGTAAGCCCGTTGGGCCAACGATTCGGCCCGCGGGTCGCCGAGTTGCGTGTAGGCGTAGGCGAGATTGTTGAGCGCCATCGTGTTCGCCGGGGCTTGCTGGAGGATCGCTTCGAATTCGTTGGCGGCTGATCGCCAGGAGCGTTGGGTCAGGTAGTAGTCGGCCAAGGCGCCGCGCACGCGATAGTCCCCCGGCTGCAGGGCAAGCCAGAGCTGCAGCGATTCGTCAGGCTTCGGGAGCGCCGCCGCGCGCCTCACCTGAAAGAGCTTTACCGCCACAGACGCATCGGGGCGCCTTCGTTGCGCCTCGGCGTAGGAGACCGCAGCCTCTGCGAGCTTGCCCGCAGCAGCCTGTACGTCGCCCTTCAAGGTGAGCGCGGCCGCGTTATCAGGACCCGCCGCCAGCAACTGCGTCACACGTGCCAAGGCGGCGTCGTACTTCTTGGCTCGAACATCCGTAAGGGTGAGTGCCGCAACGGCAGGCAACCATCCCGGCCGCAGACCCAGCGCCTTCTCGAGAGATTCGCGAGCGGCGACAGTCTGGTCCAGCGCCAATTGCGCGCGGCCGGTATTGAGCCAATACACAGCGCTGCCCGGCGCGCGCTCCGTTGCCTTACGGAAGCGAGCCAGTGCCGCCTCGTACTGCTGGCCTTGCAGGAGCGCCACGCCTGCCCTGTTGATGAGATCCGCGCGTTCGGGCTGCAGAGCCAACGCGCGATCGAACGCCGCGTTCGCCCGCGGGAGATCGCCGTGCGCGAGATACAACTGCCCCATCGCGAACTGCAAATCCAGGTTGGAGGAGTCCGCCGGTGCTGATTCCAGCAGGTGTTGCGCATCGGCCAACTCACCGCGCCGGACCATCAGATCGGACAGGGCGATGCGCACGGCCGTGTTGTGTTCATCGGCTTTGAGCGCGGCTTGCAGGGTCGTTTGCGCACCGGCGGCGTCATCGGTCGCCAGTTGCAAACGCGCCTGGTTCACCAGGGACATGACATTGCGCGCATCCAGGGCGAGCGCCTGGCCGAGCAGGGCGCGCGCCCGCTCGAACTCCCATTGTGTTATGAAGTAGGACGCCGCGACGTTGAGCGTGATGATGTCTGAATGCGCGTGGAGGAGCTTATCGAGAGCATCACGTGCCGCGCGCGGGCCACGCACCGCGCCCACCGCTGTGACGAACAAGGTATCGCGGCGGTAGTCTGCCTTCGTGACGTCAATGGGCTCGAGCAACGCCAGAGCGTCCTTGTCACGGCCGACGGCGAGGTCGGCCTGCGCCAGCTCGAGTTTGAGAGTTGCATCCGCCGGATTCGCGCGCACACCTTTTTCCAACGCGCCGAGGGCGGCATCGGTATCCCCTGCACTCGAGCGAGCGGCGCCCAGCAACACGTAGAGCTGAGGGTCCGCTGCATCGTCATCGAGCGCTGGGGTGAGAACATGCAACGCAGCGTCGGGTTGATCGAGCTGCAGGCGCACGCGCGCCAGAAGTTTGCGCGCTTCCAGGTTGTCCGGCGCCCGGGCGACGACTTCCGCGAGCTGAGCCTGAGCTTGCAGGAGGTTTCCCTGCAGCAGCTGCGCGGCGCCCAGAGCCATTCGGGCAGGGATGAAATCAGGCGCCCTCACCACGAGACGCCCCAGGTCGGCGATGCCGTTCAGGTAGTCGCCGCGGGCGAGCTTGATCCGCGCGCCCAGCAGCTGTGTCACGGCGGCTTCGGGGGCGACCTTGAGGAGCACCGCCTCGCTCTCGGAGGCCGGGTTGATCTTGCCCTGCGCAAGTTGCGCCTCCGTGATGGCGGCGAGCACGAAGGCGCGCTCCCTGATGGGAGTGGCTTCGGAGCTTCGGTTTCGGGCGAGGAGCAAGGCGTCCTCGGCCGCCGCGAACTGACCGCGATGCATGAGAATCAGGCCTTTCAGAAGGGCGGCGTCAAGGGAGCGGCGATCCGCTGCGATGACCGCATCGACCTCTTGCAGCGCCTGATCCGACTCCCCGCGCATCACCAGTGCCTGGGCGTGCGCCAGGCGGGTCGCCGTTGCTGGGGCCCGGGCCGCGAGCGCCGGTTCGAGCGCTTTGATAGCGAGGTCGGGCTGTCCAAGCCCGTTGTAGGCGCGTGCCAGTGCGATGCTTCTGTCGGGCTCGGCGAGGCTCAGTTCATTGCGCGTGAGTGCATCGATCAGCGCCTGGGGTTGATTCGTCGCGAGCCAGATCTCCACCTGCAGCGCCTCGACGTCGGGCCCCTTCGCGCCCGCCTTGATGGCGCGCGCCAGGTTCTGTTGCGCGTCGGCCCCATCACCCAGCCCCAGGGACAGCCGGGCGAGCAGCAAGCGCGCCGCCGGGTTCTCCGGGTCCGAGCGCACCGCCTTTTGGAGCTCGATCGCTGCCAAACCGCTCTTGCCCGCCTCGAGCGCCGCGCGTGCCTTGTCGATATGTTGCTGCGGGCTCACCAGCGCATCGCACGCGGTCAGAGCGAGCACCAACAGCAAACCAGGCAGCAGGCACCCGCGGGCAAATGTCATGTCGATGGTTCCTTTTGATGGGGTGGCGTCATCCGCAAAACCGGTTCGAGGCGCGGCGCGGCGGCATCCAACCGGGCACGCGCGTCCTGGCATCCAGGCTCGCAAAACGCACGGAGCGCGAACAGCGAGGACAGAGGCCGACTTGCGAAGGAGCTCATCCCATACCAGAGTTGAGAGGCCAGCGGGTTCACGAACGTGCGCTCGCCGATCGTGTAGCGCCATCGGACAATCGATTCCCGGCCGGCGCGGTCCTTGACGCGGGCCTCGCGCCAGGCGTCCGCGCCGGATCCAATGATACTCTCCTGAATGACGCGTACGGTGTCGTCGGTACCTAACACGGAGTTGTCGTACGCGACGAGCTCCACACCCTGTCGCTGTACGCGATACGCGACCGCAAAGATCTCCACCGATCGCCCGTTCGCATCCCTGTACTCACGCAGACCCCCGGTGGTAGCGTTATGGAATTGCGGGTTCCAACTCGTGGGTTGCCCTGCCATCGGACCGCTCCAGCCCAGCTGTGCGGAGGCCCACTCGATCGCGATCTCCGAGACGCTCTCTCCACGCCCCCAGTCGACTACATAAACGATGAGCGGAAGAACGGCCATGCAGATCAAAGCCGCGGCGCAAACCGCGGTACTGGGGCCCGACGGCGTGAGCGGCGCGGCCGTGGATGGGACAGCGGCCGGGGGCGATCGCCGCGATCCGGCTCGGCCGGCAAGCCGCAGGAACACGACAAAGCCGCAAAGAAACACGAGCCAGCCGAACCAATAGTGGTCGACGGTGACGAGAAAAGTCCGCATGTCCGTCGCGTACCCGGCGACCACGATGGCGAAGATCCGCAGCCAGTTGCAGATCAGCGCCAGCCCGCCCATGAGCAAGAGCCACCCCGCGCGCCGTCCCAGAGAGTCCCGGCGTATTTCGCCGTACAACGCCGCGAGGCAAAGTCCTACGATCAGGAAATGCAGGCCGCTGCACCCGTCGGCCACTTCGAACGTGCCAGCCGGTACGTGCACGAGACGGCCATCGATGTAGGCCGGAAGCCCGGTCAGCCAGATCAGCACCTCGTTCGCCCGCACGCTCAGGAATTGCAGAACACCAACCAGCTCGCCCCACAGCGGCAGCGCAAAATAGACAAAAGCGATTGGGAAAACGAGCGCCCGGGTGGCGCGCCATCCGAAGATGGCGAGCCAAGAGGCGAGCAGCAGCACTGGCAGCACCATGAGGTGCAGATCCTGAATGCCCGCTCGCCAGAACACGAGCCACGCGGCACTCAACATCAACACGGCCGCGAAGGCCTGAGGTAGCGGCCGCACCGACGCCGCAGCGAGGTCCGCGCGCGCGCGAGCGATCCACCACAGACAGATCAGGAGCACCAGCCAACCGTGCGTGTAGGTTCTCGCCTCGGTGTCGTTCCAGAGTCCGGCCAGCGCCCGCGAGCTCGGCCAATAGATCGTGGCCGCGGCTGCGAGGAATGCGAACGCGATCAAACACCGGCGCCTTGCCGAGCTCGCCGGCGCAGACAGCGCACGAGCCGAGCGGCCACTGCCGGACTGCTGAAGCAGATCGCACGACGCTGCGGGTGTTGTTGTATCGGCCATATCACTACGCGGAACACGACAACGCCGATAGCTGCCTTGCGGACAGGCTATGTCGTTTCGACACTCGTGATCTCGCGCGCCCTAGGGCAGGGTCCGGTTTATTGTTGCAGAGATTCCATCCGACGCACGCTCAAGTCCCCTCGCGCGCTCGCCGGAATCAGGTGGGAATTAATAGCGCAATAGCCGCGCGGACATCCGGAACTGCGTCCCACTTCCGCGCCAAAGCGCGGAGTCGAATATGTCAAACGTCACGGCGGTCGTGCTCAGCCGTCGAGTCGGCGGAAATCCGATCCCGCCCACCTGCGAGTCCCACCTGCGCGTCCACACGAAAGCCTTGTGAAAGCATGAGATGATAGTCTTAAGATGTCTCCAAGTTGAGCCAACTAAAAAATACAGATGACCATGAGCGCTCCTAGACCGAACCTATTCCTCATTGGAGCGATGAAGTCGGCCACCACTTACCTCAGCGGATTGCTAGGAGAACACCCGTCGGTATTCATGAGCTGGCCTAAGGAACCGCGCTACTTCGTCGA
Source organism: uncultured Steroidobacteraceae bacterium (assembly GCA_964400085.1). GTDB lineage: Bacteria > Pseudomonadota > Gammaproteobacteria > Steroidobacterales > Steroidobacteraceae > 13-2-20CM-66-19. The sequence continues at coordinate 91,559 of CAYNTW010000006.1, forward strand.
CTCGACCGTGCGAGGCCGTGTCTGGCCGCACACGCGGAAACAGGCCCCGCTCAGCACCGAGGCCTACCTCCGGCTGTTTGCCGCCGCCGGCGATGCTTCGGTCATCGGAGAAGCGAGCACTTGCTATAGCAAGGCACCGAAGTTTTCGGGCGTGCCCGAGCGGATTCTGGACTTCAGCCCCAATGCCCGCTTCATCTATGTGATGCGGGACCCGGTGGAACGTACCATCAGTCACTATTGGCATAGCGTCAGACACGACGGCGAGACGCGCTCGTTGCTGTCGGCACTCCAGACCGAGCCGCACTACCTCGAAGTCAGCCACTACGCCAGACAACTCGAAGTCTACTTCCGCCACGTCCCGCGCGACCGGATCTACATCCTGACATACGAGGCGCTGCTCGCAGACTCCGCCGGTGAGCTCAGCAAGGTCTACGCATGGCTGGGCGTGGATCCGTCCTTCCGACCCGTCAAACTGGGCGTCCCCGTGAACGTCACGCCGGAGAAGTTCGAGCAAGCACGTGGCAAGGGCCGCCTCGCTCGCCTGCGGGAGATGCCTTTCTATAACAGGGTAATGCCGCTCGTGCCGCAGGCAGTGCGCAAGCTAGGCACTCGAATCGCCCTTCGCGACGTGCGCCCTCTCGATATTCCGATTCAAGAGGCGAAGCGCTTCTTGCGCTCGCAGCAACGGCCGCAGACAGAGGAGCTCCGAGTCCTGCTCGGACGATCATTCCCCGAGTGGAAATCGCTATACGGCGCGGACTGCTCCATAACAGACGAGCCTCTCTCCGAGGTGAGCGCCGCCGCTTTACGACGGCAGTGGTCTTGATTCAGATTCCCGGTTGCGCAAGCAGCCGCTGGGCATCGCACCCTCTCACGCGTCTCCCTTCGCCCTGCTCCCCTGCACGCCGCCGCGGCGGCGCCTGACACGCCCTCGGAAACCCGGGCCCGAGTCCGGTGAAAAGCCCGGGATCGCCGCCGAATTCGCCACGGACTCGAAAATGTCGCGCCTCCATGCGCGCCGGCGCCCCATGCGGGACTCGAGTCAACATCGAGCGCCGGTAAACACTGATTCCCCGGCTCGGCGCCCCTCCTAACTCAACATCGACGCCGAGCGCGTTATTGATGCCGCGCCCGAGCCGGCTCACACGCCCGCAGTCGACGCCCCAATTGCGACGCGGCAGACCCGCCGCTCGCAGCGACAAAAGCACGCGTGAACTGCGCACGGTGTCTCTCGTCGCAGACTTGTTTGCTGCACGACGGTGTCCGCAACCGCCGACACCCCACGATATTTCCCGAGAAAAACAACATCTGTCTGCCAACGGAGACGTGTCTGCTCCCGGAGACTCTTGTCGCTCGCGCGAGGTACGTTGTTAACTCAGCCCGAAGGAGCTCAGGGTCATTCGCGCACTATGCGCTGCGAAGGGCCGTGTGTGTGTCGCGGTCTGTAAATTCCAACAGTCTCATTCGGGTGGTCTCTATGGTCGTCAGTTGTCTTTCCGGTTTACGCAAGGTTGGAGCGACGCTCACGCGCGCCGTGCTCGTGATCGCGGCCGCCGCCGCCGCGCACACGGCCAGCGCTGCCGTCAGTTTCATACAAGGCAATTCCGCCGTTCCGCAGACACCGCAAACGACGGTGAGCGCCACATATCGGGGTGCCCAGACGCCGGGAAACCTGAACGTCGTCGCCATCGGCTGGTACAACACGACCGCACACGTGATCGCGGTCACCGACGCCGCGGGCAATACCTACACCCTGGCTGCCGGACCCACCACTCAGGCCGAGGCAGGCACCCAGGCGATCTATTACGCGCCGAACATCGCCGGCGCAGTCGCGAGCGGGAATCACGTGACGGTGACCTTCGATGCCGCGGTGCCGTTTCCCGATCTGAGAATCGCGGAGTACAGCGGCATTGCTACTACCAACCCGGTGGACGCGGCTGCCAGTGCTACCGGCGTTGGGACAGTGAGCGGGGCTGCCGTGAAGACCACGGCGGCAACCGATCTCCTCGTCGCCGCGAACTACGTGACGACGGCGACGACCGGACCGGGATCAGGCTACGCAAGTCGCCTCCTGACCTCCCCGGACGGCGACATTCTCCAGGACGGCGTCGGCACAGCGGCTGGCACCTATTTCACGAGCGCACCGCTCGCGCCCTCTGGAGCTTGGATCATGCAGTTGGTCGCGTTCCGTGCTGCCGTCAGCAGCACGCAGCCGCCGCCGTCGGCTCCGGCGGGCCTTGCAGCGGCGGGGGCCACGAACGGGATAAAGCTATCGTGGACCCCGTCGAGCGGCACCGTAACCCAATATCTGATCGAGCGCTGTCAGGGCACCGGATGCACGAGCTTCGCGCAGATCGCGGCGACCGCTGCGAACGGTTATACCGACCCGGCGGTGACTTCCGGCACGAGCTACAGCTACCGAGTTCGCGCACAGGGCGCCACGGCCAGTCTCGTCAGCGGCTATTCCAACATCGCGACCGCGACGACCCAATCTTCGGGAACCGTCACCAGCGCCATTGCTTTCGTGCAGCGTAACGCCGCCACCCCCCAGTCGTTGCAGAGCGCTGTGAGCGCGACCTATGCCGCTGCACAGAATGCCGGTGACCTGAACGTCGTCGTCGTGGGCTGGAACGATTCAGTGGCGCAAGTTCGATCGGTCACAGACACGCGTGGGAATACCTACCAACTCGCCGTCGGGCCCACCGTGAGCAGCGGCAACCTGACGCAGGCGATCTATTACGCGGCCAACGTTGGGGCTTCCAGTGCGGGCGCCAACGTCGTAACCGTCACCTTCGACAGACCAGCCGCGTACGTTGATTTGAGGATCGCGGCGTATCGCGGGGTCGCCACTACCAACCCGCTCGATGTCGTATCTACTGGCGTGGGCATCAGTGCCAACAGCGCGACCAGCTCGGTGAGCACCGCGAACGCAAACGACCTCATCGTCGCGGCGAACACCGTCGCTACCGGAACCACAGGAGCCGGAGCGGGTTATGTGAGCCGGGTCGTTACATCTCCCGACTCGGACATATTGGAGGACCGCGTCGTGACCGCCTCGGGCAGCTATGCCGCCACAGCGCCGCTGTCCTCATCGGGCGCCTGGGTGATGCAACTAGTCGCCTTCCGTGCGGCTTCCAGCGGCGGGATCGCTTCCTCATCGGGCACATCGCCGACGATCTCCGGCACACCCGGGACGTCAGTGCAGGTCGGACAGACTTACAACTTTCAACCCACCGCTTCGGCCGGCGGTGGCACAGTCAGCTTTAGCATCCAGAACAAACCGGCCTGGGCGTCGTTCAGTATCGCGACCGGCGCGCTCACCGGAGCTCCGACGGCGGCGAACGTGGGCACTTACGCGGGTATCATCATCAGCGTAAGCAACGGAACCGCATCGGCGGCCCTACCCTCTTTCACCATTACAGTGCAGCCGTCCTCGACGTCCACCCCGCCACCGACTATCGCAGGCACACCCACCACGTCCGTGAAGGTTGGCGCGGCTTATTCGTTCGTCCCGACGGCTTCCGACCCCAATGGCTATTCCGTCACGTTCAGTGTGGCCAATCTTCCATCATGGGCGAGCTTCAACACGTCCACCGGACAGATTTCCGGAACGCCTGGGGCGGCCAACGTCGGCACCTACTCAAACATCGTCATCACGGTAAGCGACGGCAAGGCGAGCGCTTCGTTGGCGCCGTTCTCGATCACCGTCACCCAGCTCGCAATGGGCACGGCGACCGTGACATGGACGCCACCGACCACGAACAGCGACGGAACGGCTCTCACCAACCTTGCCGGCTACCACATCTACTATGGCACGAGCTCAGGAGCGCTGACGTCGGTCATCACGGTCAGCAATCCGGGCACGGCCAGCTATGTGGTCAGTAACCTGTCGCCGGGGACGTACTACTTCGCCGTCAAGTCTTACACGAGCGCCGGCGTGGAAAGCAGCTCGTCGAACGTTGCTTCCAAGACAATCCAATAAGAGCGAGGCCCACGCGGCGAAGCCCTCCGCCGCGTGGGTCTCCGGGTCGCCTCATACCGACAGCGCGCCGGGCCAAACCGACGTTAGGAATGCCAAGTCACGGAAAAGACTTGAAAAATGCTTTGTCGTCAGGACAATACAGCCTAAAGCCCAAGCATGAGGGCGTGCGCGCCTCTGCAACAACGAATTCCAGCGCGCCGGAACGGTCCTGTTGGTCCCGTAAGCCATTGATAAATATGAGAAGGCATTCCGATGTGCCCGCCGAATGTCCCAGCAACCGTGATGCAGTTCACGTCGACGCCCTTTACAGGGGCAAAATCGTGATTGTTCTCTAACTCTTTGATTTTTATGAGACTAGCCGGCCAGGCACAAGGTTTGCACTCTTTCCAATGGCGAAGCTTCAATAAATCCCAGTTTGGGGAAAGGTCACTTCAGATGTTAAAGGAACTCTCTAATAAACTCCGAATGGCCGCTGCAGTCGGCGTGCTCGGTCTCGCACCCCTTGCGGCGTCGGCAAGCATTCTCAACTTCGATTTCTCGACCGTGGGAAGTGGCACACTTGGGGCTTCATGTGGAGCCTCCTGCACACAACTGAACCTGTCGGGCACCACTGAGATCACCGGCCTCGACAGCTACTTTGGCGGCTCGACCCCGACGTTCCAGTTCACCGGCCTGCTTGATTTCACGGAGCAGGGTCCGTGGTTCGGCGGCTTCGGCGCGGGCGCCGGCCCCACCGGGGGATGGCAGCTCAGTGACGGAATCGGCGACAGCCTTTCCGGGTTCTTCCTGGGCTTCCTGTCGGGCACGCCCAGCGATCCGGTTCGCCTGGGCAGCTTCTTCTATGGTGTCTCCGGAGGCACCGGGTTGTTTGGGAGCGCGTGGGGCAGCAGCTCCGGGCCACATAGCAGCCTGTTCGGCGGCTCGTTTACCCAGTTCTCTCCCTACCCGGGCCAGTACACCGACAGCGGCTCATTCAGTGTCGAGGTTCCGGAGCCGGGCGTGATCACGCTGTTCCTGGCGGGACTCGCGGCGCTGGGCTGGACGATGCGCAAGCAGGCTCGGCGATCTTCCGTGACCGTCAATGCCTGAGGCAACCGCCTCGACTTGACCCACAGTCAGCCCTGACTGAACAACGGCTCCCACCTCGGGAGCCGTTGTCTTTTTATGGAATGGTTTTGCTCACGATACTCGAGAATGCGCTCTGAGTACCGAGGCTGGTCACGGTGGACACCGCGAAATACCACGTACCCGAGCCTAGGTTTTGGACGGTGTAACTCGTCGTACCCGGATTCGTGATGCTGACAGTCTGCGAGAGCGCATTCGCGCTCAGTCCGTAAGAGATGACATAGCCGGACAGGTTGGTCAGCGCGGAGCCATCCGTGTTCTGTGTCGGCGGGGTCCAACTCAACGTCGCGGAACCGGTCGTGGGTGGCGGCGGCGCCGGGGGCGCGGTGACCTGGATGCTGAAGGCGGGCAGCGAAACGCTCGTGGCGCCGTCGCTGACACTGATGGTGATGTTCGAGTAGGTGCCTACATTGCCGGTGGCAGGGGCGCCGCTCAGGTGGCCGGTCGTGGTGCTGAAGCTGGCCCACGAGGGCTGGTTGGCGATCGAGAAAGTCAGGGTGTCGCCGTCGGCATCGGAGGCCGCGGGCTGGAACGAATAAGTTGCGCCGGCTTGCACGCTCGTAGCCGGTGTGCCCGTAATCTTCGGCGGTGTGTTCGTCGGCGGAGCCGGCGGAATCGCCGTTACCGTAACGGTGAAAGCTGGAAGCGACACACTGGTCTTGCCATCGCTCACACTCACCACGATGTTGGTGTACGCGCCGACGTCGGAGCTCGCCGGCGTACCGCTCAACAGACCCGTTGACGTACTGAACGATGCCCACGAAGGCTTGCCCGTGATGGAGAAAACGAGCGTGTCTCCGTCAGGATCGGTAACCGAAGGCTGGAATGCGTAGTGGGAGCCGGCCCGTACCGAAGTTACAGGCGTCCCCGTCAGGGTTGGTGGTGTATCAGCCGGTGGCGTGGGTGTCGAGCTCGGCGAGGCGGTCACTTGAATCGCGAAAGGTGGCAGCTGAGCAATCGCTTTGCCGTCGGAAACGCTGATTATGATGGACTGGTAGTCACCGACATTGTTGGTGGACGGTGTACCTGACAGCACTCCGGACGAAGCATCGAACGTCGCCCACGCAGGCATGTTCTGAATCGAGAACGTCAGCGCGTCTCCGTTTGCGTCCGAAGCACTCGGCTGAAACGAGTATTTCGCACCCGCAACAACGGTATTGACGGGAGTACCCGAAATCGTCGGCGGGGTATCGGTCTGGGGCGCGCTATCGCTCAGCGCGACCGGCGCCGAGGAAGCTGAGCCGCCACCGCAACCCGCGGCCATCACTGCCACGGCTGCACAAAGAAGATAACGAGCGAACGGCACTGCGCTGTAGCGTTGTGTGTAGTCCATCTGTCCACCCTGACGACTCGGCAGCGTCGTGCCCCGAGCACTTCTTCGAAACCAACTCCACGCAATCCTTATAGCCGTTTGAAAATGTCAGGAATACGTGCATGCATCACACATTCCAACTCGTCGCACTGCGGAGACATCCTCGGTTGCACGCGCGTCGCCCGCAGCAGACATCCGCGTGTTGGAATCAGGTGCTCTTGCTCGAGGTCGGGGAACGCGCGCTCTCCTGACCGGCGGACGTGTAAGAGGTCACGGCGAAGTACCAGGTGGTGCCCGTGGCGAGGCCCGTAATGACATAACTCAACGCCGCGGGGTTCGCGACCTGGATCGTCTGGGTCAGGGCGGACGAGTCCGTCCCGTAGTAGATGTTATAACCCGCCAGGTTTGTCAGAGGAGTACCGTCACTGTTTTGCGTGGGCGCTACCCAGGAGAGCGTTGCGTTGGCGGTCGTCGCGGGAGAGGTTACCGCCGGCGTGCCGTTGACGGTGATATTGAACGCCGGGAGTGAAGCGGTCGCGGCGCCGTCGGCCACCTTGATGACAATGCCCGATGTCGTGCCTGCGTCGGTAGCTTTCGGGCTTCCCGAAAGCTGCCCGGTCGTTGAGTTGAATGTGGCCCACGCAGGCGCGTTCTGGATGGAGAACGTCATCTTGCCGCCATCCGAGTCGCTCGCGGTCGGCGTGAAGCTGTATTGGCCGCCTACCGTGACGGAGGTGGCGGGGGTGCCGGAAATGGTGGCACTTGGGGTCGCGGTTGGGGTCGGAGCGGCTGTATCCGCCGCGGTGGAAGCTACGGTGACGCCCTCGCCTCCACCACAGCCCGCCAGGGCGAGCGTAACGAGGACCGGGCCGCAGACGGCTGTGATAAGCCTCAACGGTGCACTCCTGTCGATTCAGAACTTTGCGATCACACGCTGGACGAATGTCCTGCAAAGTGTATGCCCCTGGATACATTGTCTTATGACTCAGACACTTAGGAACACCGGGAGGGGAGATCGACGACCCGGGAGGCGGAAGCTGTCGTTTTTGGACGACAGCCCGTTTAAGCGATCGCTCTGAAGTGGGCGCGTAAGCCTCTGAATCGAGGATACATTTCGCTTGTCGCTAGTCGACGACGCCGCGCGCTGCAAGGTGACGCGCAGCGTCGGAGGTGACGTATGCCATGCTGTGCGCATCTCACGATCCGGGTCGATGCGATGACCTCGTCTGACAAGGTGCTGCTTGCGGTAACGCCCGAAACCCTGCTCGCTCTGTCGACTCCCTTGGCTGCCACACGGGACGCACTGCACGTGTGCGCCTTTAGCCTCGACGGGACGCCGGACCTCGTCGAACGTTGTCGCGCAACACTCTCTCCTGAGGAGCGACAGCGGGCGGACCGCTTCGTGTTCGCTCGCGACCGCGTCCGCTACACCATCGCACATGCCGTGCTTCGGCACGTCCTAAGCCGCTATTGCGCTCAAATGCCAGCATCCTTGCGCTTCATTGCGGGCGCGGCGGGCAAGCCCGCTCTGGAAAGTTCAGGGCGAGAACCGCCTGTGCGGTTCAATCTCAGCCACTCGGATAACCGTGCGCTCCTGGCTGTCAGCGGCGACCGCGAGCTTGGGGTCGACCTGGAGCGCGTGCGCTCCAACATCGAGGCCCTGAGCATCAGTCGCCACTACTTCTTCGGTTCCGAGCGAGATGCGATTGAAGCGGCGCCGTCGTCGGAGCGCGACACCGTGTTTTTCCGTTACTGGGTGGCCAAGGAAGCGGTGCTCAAAGCCCAAGGCATCGGCCTCGGGTTTCCGCTCGATCGATTCCGCGTCGACTTCCTGCCAGGAGAAGACGCGGCGCGGATCGAGACCTTCGACCCGGTGGCACTGGAGCCGAACTGGACGGTGCGTATGCTGCCTTGTGAGAGCGGGTGGTTGGGAGCCGTGGCAGCGCGCGGTAAGGATTGGACGGTTATAAGGTTAGAACCAACGGTTGTGTAACGAAGCCGCCGCCCTTGTAACGACGCTGCCGAAGTTTCGAGAATTCAAAAGAACGCTGAACGAGGTCAACTTTCCGGATTTTCCGCGGTCAGAGCGTACGTGCCTGAAGAAGGCCAACTGTCCCGGTGTGGCGACCGCGCTCCAGTTTT
>CAYNTW010000007.1:0-29614 GCA_964400085.1 uncultured Steroidobacteraceae bacterium
ACCGAGCGGTCAGCGAGAGGATCCGCAGTGGGGGCGCCGGAATCCCCAGCGCGGGCGAAGGAATCCGTAGCGGGGACGCGCGTGCTACGGGATCCAGGACGGAAAAGAAGGAGGCCTCCCGTTCTCTCCAGGCGCAGAGGTGGTTCGACGTAGGCCTGTCGGAGGAGGAGCGCGGCAACTTGGCCAAGGCGATCGAAGCCTACGAGCGCAGCCGGGAGCTCGATCCGCTGCACATCGGCGCGCGCATCAATCTCGGGCGGCTGCATCATGAGGCTGGCCGCCTCGCGCAGGCCGAGCGCGTCTACCGCCGGGCGTTGCGTGAGTGCGAGCCTGACGCAACTTTGTTCTTCAACCTCGCCGTCCTGTTGGAAGATGCGTCGCGCCACGAAGAGGCCCTCGAGGCCTACCAGCAGGCGATCACGGCCGATCCCGACCTGGCGGACGCCCATTTCAATCTCGCGCGACTGTATGAGTCCCTTGGCAGGCCACAACATGCCATTCGCCACCTGGGCGAGTATCGGCGTCTGCTGAAGTCTTAACGCTCGCTGAACGCTTTATAACTTCAAACTGCCCAGGTTGGAGCGGGAACCGGCGGGTGTGCCCCTCGTTCTAACGGTCGTGAGGTCAACGAGAGGTGGTTATGATTACTAGAGCGACTGCATTGCTGACGGCCATTGCGCTGGGCTGCGCCGTAAGCGCGAGCCAGGCGGCAAATCCGGCCCGCGAGGACCAGGCGCTGAGCGAGGCAAAGGTATCGCTCACGCAGGCCATCGGTATTGCCGAGAAGCAGGGCAGTGGCCAGGCTATCGACGCCGACTACACGCCCAAGCACACCGGCAAGAACATGATGGGTGACTATGACATCAAGGTGTTGAGCAGTGACGGCACGAAGCTGACGAAGTATCGCGTCAATCCGATGACGGGCAAGATCACGGAGGCGTCCAACGAGCCCTTCCAGAAGGTGTTTACCCGTATCAAACCGACGGACCTCCAGAACGCCCCGACTTCGCTGAAGAGCGCGATCACGACGGCGGAGTCGCAGTCTGGTGGTAAGGCCGTGGATGCGGACACCGACAAGACGGGCGACACCGTCCGGTACACCGTGAAGGTCGCGAAGGCCGACGGTTCGACCGAGAAGGTGAAAGTCAACGGCGCGGACGGCAAGGTCGCTTCCGCGAAGTAGGTCGAGTCGAGTCTGTAGGAGCCTTCAGAGGCTCCTGGTGATGGCGCAGATGACGGGCCGTGTGGCTGCAAGGTCGCACGGCCCGTTTTGTTTGGCACTATGATCGGACGATCGTTGGCCAGGTGTTTGAGTCCATGCCCGTCACTCGCGTCCTCGCGTTGTTCGCTCTCCTTTGCGCCCGTCAGGCGCTCGCACTGAGCTCAGACCCCTTTTCGGAAGTCGACCCCTTCATCGGCACCCAGGATGGCGGCCACACTTTCCCAGGCGCCACCGTGCCGTTCGGAATGATTCAGCTCAGTCCCGATACGCAGACCCGCTACTACAAGCAGAGCTACCCGTGGGCGGCAGGCTACCAGTATCAGGACCCGACCATTCTGGGCTTCTCCCATACGCACTTTTCGGGCGCGGGGCACTCGGACCTGGGGGATGTCCTCACGGTCCCGATCGCGGGAGACGTTCGTCTCGATCCAGGTGAGGGGGATCGGCCTCTTTCCGGCTATCGCTCCCGGTTCAGCCACGACACGGAGCGGGCGGAGCCCGGATATTACGCGGTGACCCTGTCGGACTATGGGGTGCGCGCGGAGCTGACCGCCACCACGCGTGTTGGATTACACCGTTATACTTTTCCGTCCGACAAGCCGGCGCACGTCCTGGTTGACCTGCGCTCGAGCATCTACGACTACCCGGGAAAGGTGTTGTGGTCGCGTATTCGGGTGCACCCCGATGGCGCGGTGACGGGCTATCGTGAGACACGCGGTTGGGCGCCCGGGCGGCAGTTGTATTTCGCGATGCGCTTTTCGCGCCGGCCTTTGGCCCAGCACATCTACGATCGGGAGCCGCGGCCGGAGTATGACCCGAAATTCTCCCCCTGGGCTGGGCGTGACGACGTGGTGTTCCGCGAGGGACGCGGCCTCGTGGCCGTCTTCGATTTCGGTGTTTTGCCTGACACCCCGGTGTTGGTGAAGGTGGCCATCTCCGCCGTGAGTGAGGAGAACGCTTTACACAATCTCGACCAGGAGGCGCCTCAGTGGGATTTCGATGCGCAGCGCGCAGCCGCTGCGGCGGCCTGGCGCGAGGCGCTGGCTCCTTTGGAGATCGAGGCGCCCGAGCCAATGCGCCGCAGCCTATACACGGCGCTGTATCACTCGTTGATGGCGCCCAGCGTGATGATGGATGTCGACGGCTCCTACCGCGGGCCCGATCACGAGGTCCATCATGCGGACGGGTTCACCTTTCGCTCGACATTCTCGCTCTGGGACACCTATCGGGCATTGCATCCCTTGTTGATCCTTCTGCGGCCGCCTGCCGACAACGACGATTTCATCCGCTCGCTGTTGGAGTCGTGGCGCTGGAGCCCGGACGGACTGTTGCCCGTCTGGCAATTCGCGGGACAGGAAACCTGGACCATGATTGGATATCACGCCGTGCCGGTGATCGCAGACGCTTACTTGAAGGGTATCCGGGGCTACTCCGCCGATGAAGCGCTTGCCGCGATGGTGGCCAGCGCCACCAATCCCCGTTACGCCGGGCTCGAGGACTACATGAAGTCAGGATGGGTGCCCGCGGACAAGGAGCGCGAGAGTGCTTCGAAGACCTTGGAATACGCCTATGACGACTGGACGATAGCGCGTATGGCAAGCGCAATGGGACGCGTGGATGTAGCAACCCGCTTTACGCAGCGGGCGCGGAACTGGATGAATGTCTTCGACAACAAGACGGGATTCGTCCGTGCGCGCAACAGCGATGGCAAGTTTCGGGAGCCGTTCGACCCGGCAGTGGCTGGTAATGGCGACTACACGGAAGGCAACGCGTGGCAGTACAGTTGGTATGTTCCCCAGGACACCGCCGAGTTGATCCGGCGCATGGGCGGCGATGCGCCGTTCGTGCGTAAGCTCGATGCCTTGTTCGACGCCAAGGTGGATCCCGCCAGTTTCTCCAATGTCGAGGATATTTCGGGACTCATCGGCTTCTACGCGCACGGTAACGAGCCGAGTCACCACATCGGGTACCTTTACGTTTACGCGGGAAGTCCCTGGCGGACACAGCAGCGTCTTGCACAGATCGTGGCGAGTCAGTATCGCGCGACGCCCGATGGACTGGCCGGAAACGATGATCTGGGCCAGATGTCGGCGTGGCTCATTTTCACCGCGCTCGGGTTTTATCCGGTTACCCCCGGCTCGGGCGAGTACGTCATCGGGAGGCCATTCGTGAGTCGTGCCGTGTTGCATTTACCCAATGGCAAGCGGTTCATCGTGGTGACGGATAACCTGGCGGAGGGCAACGGCTATGTCCGTGCTGTGCGGCTGAATGGCAAACCGTTGTCGCGTACCTTCATCCGTCACGAGGAGATCCTCGCAGGCGGTGAGTTGCGCTTCGTGATGCAGGCGCAACCTGACAAACACTGGGGCGCGAGCCTGTCGAGTCGGCCTTTCTCCCTGTCGGGGAGGCGATGATGGGCATGGGGCTTGCGCCCCATCCTTCGTCAACAGCGAAAAACGGAGGTTTGCCATGAAAACAGCCTACGGCTTGAGCGTGTTGGCGGCTTTCAGTCTGGCGGGGGCCGCCTATGCGCAGAAGGAGCCCGCGCCAGGGACGCCTCCCGTGAACACGCCTTCGACCTCCGTCATGCATCCGACGCCTAACCCCGAGCTCGACGGGGCATCCACGGCCGCGCGGCAGAACCCGAATCCGACGCGCATGGCTACGGCGGCGCCCGGAAAGATCGGGACGGGTATGCAGGTGCGGTCGGAGTCCGGTGATCTGTTGGGGAATGTGGCCTCGATCGTGCCCGGCGAATCCAATCACCAGGGCTATGTCGTGGTGGCCAGCTCGAACGGTGTGGCGACACCGCTTCCTTATAGTACCGCGAACGCTATGGTCCGTAACGAGACGATGGTGGTGAACAAGGATCGCTTCGAGCAGGCTCCCAAGGTGCAGCAATATCAGCGCGAGGACGTGACCCGAGCGACCTGGGAGAAAAAGGCGGACAGTTATTGGAAGCGATATGCCATGAGTCCCGAGCAGCCTGCCGGCGTAAGACGGTAAGTTTGCCTAACTCAACTGTCGACGTGTGGTGCGCCACGCGATGAGCGCGGCGCACGCGCACGAACCGAGCGCGAGAACGGTGTCGGGCAATCGTTCCGCGAGCCAACTTGCCAGGACGAGCGTCGCGTCTGCGACGTAAGGCGCTAGAAACGCCCCCACTATCATCACGAGCGCAACAGTCGCGCAGCGACGGATGAAGCGTGCGCGCCGGAGTGATTCGAGTTTCATCAACGTGGCGCTCACGAAAGGCTCCGGCTGCAGGGGTGCGTGGGCCTCATCGAAGAGCCGCGCCAGGTTGGGGTCCAGCCCGCCGTCATCGGGCTCGAAGTTGGGGCGTGAGGTGCCATTCATGCGTAGGCTCCCAGTAGTTGCCGCAGGCGCGCGGAACCTCGATTGATGTGCGATTTGATCGTTCCCAGCGGCAAGCCTGTGGCCTCCGCGATTTCGCTGTGACTCATGTGCTCAGCATACGCCAGGGTAATACACAAGCGTACATCAGGAGCGAGCGTGGCCAGGGCGCCGTCGAGATCGAGCTGTTCGCTCACTGTCATCCGAGCCGCCTCGTCAGGCGCTTCCCCGAGCTCTGCGACGTCTGGTCGTGAGCGCTCGGCGCGAACCCGCTGCAGCCAGGTGTTGACTGCAAGGCGGCGCAGCCAGGCGCCAAAAGCGGCGGGCGACTTGAGTGTCTCGATACTGCGCCAGGCTTGCAGGAATGTCTGTTGTGACAAGTCATCCGCCAAAGCCGGATCGCGGCAGAGTCTGCGAAACAGGCTGCGGATCGAGCCCTGGCGACGGCGTACCAACTCGCTATACGCCACGTCGTCGCGCGCGATCGCCAATGCGACCACGCTCAATTCATCTGCCCCACGCAATGCGGCTGGGGACAGAGCACGCGTCACGCGAGGTTATCCTTTGGTGGTTGCGGCGCTGTTCCGGAAGGATCTCGCCGCCATGAGCAAGCCAACACCGACGCAGAAGCCCAGGACACCGATGCCCAGCACTATCCAGTGATAGGGTGGGAATACGAGTGCAACGAATATCGCGAGTAAGGCCACGCCCACCGCCGCGGCACACGTGATGATGCCGGCAAGGTGCAGTAGCCTGGGATCGAGCTCGTCCTGGTGCTCCTCGCGTCCCAACAACCTGGCGAGAATCTCGGGCGTGAGCTGCTGCCCATGCTCGATGGCGATCCGTAACGGCTCGAGGGCCAATTGTCTCTTGCGATAATCCTGGATCATGCCGGCGATTGACACCGCGCCAACGAAGATCCAGAAGACGACTGCGACGACTGCGATACCAGGACCGGGGTGCATGGCTGGAAGACCTCAGGCTCTAGGGGAAGATCCGACAGGTAAGATGCAGGCCGTGGCTTCCTTGGATGCAGCCCCTGATGTGGACCTCCTGCGATGGGCAACGAATCCGCCAGGCGGGGTGCGGCTGCAACAAACGGTGCGCACCTTGCTGTTCTGGCAACCAAATTGGAACGCTCGTTGCAGGGTAAGCCCAGTAATATCCACTCCCGGATTCACTTCGGGATGAGCTATGACGCCACGGTCGCGCCTCCACATTCCTTACCCGCCGGCCCGTCCGGGTGACAAGCCCGATTTCAGTTATGTGAAGATCTCGCCGGCGGGAGCCGTTCCCCGGCCTGAAGTCAGGGCTTCTGTCCGGGACATCGAGAGTCTCGCCACCCAGATGGTCCGTGTGCTCAATGAGGAGCACAAGGCCGTAGGGCCCTGGAATCCGCACCTGGATCCACAGGACCTGCAGGTCGGCCTGCGCCACATGCTGCTCACCCGGTTCTTCGACGATCGCATGCAGCGCATGCAGCGCCAGGGGCGCATGTCTTTCTATATGAAGTCCACGGGTGAAGAGGCCGTGGCGGTCGCCGCGGGCATGGCTCTTCTACCCGGCGACATGCTCTTCCCCTCTTATCGCGTGCAGGGCTTGCAGATTGTCCGTGGACGCAGCCCCGTCGACCTCATGTGCCAATGCCTGTCGAACACCCACGACATGTGCAAGGGTCGGCAGATGCCCGTCATGTACCACTGGGGTAGCGGCAACATCTTCTCCATTTCCGGCAATCTCGCGACCCAGTTTCCGCAGGCCGTGGGGTGGGCCATGGCCGCGGCCATCAAGGGCGAGGATCGGATCGCGGCGAGCTGGATCGGCGAGGGTTCGAGCGCCGAGGCCGACTTCCACCACGCCATGACGTTCGCCGCGGTCTACCGCGCGCCCGTGATTCTCAATATCGTCAACAACCAATGGGCGATCTCGACCTTTCAGGGCTTCGCCGGCGGGGAGGTGCAGACGTTCGCGAACCGGGGGCCGGGTTATGGCATGCCCGGTATTCGGGTCGACGGTAACGATTTCCTGGCGGTGTATGCGGTCACCCAATGGGCGGCCGAGCGCGCACGCCAGAGCGGCGGGCCCACGCTCATCGAGCTCGTCACCTATCGCGCGGCGGCCCACTCCACCAGCGATGATCCCTCCCGATATCGGCCCAAGGAGGAATGGAAGGCGTGGCCGCTTGGCGATCCGATCGTGCGCTTGAAGCAGCATCTCATCGCCCTGGGTGAATGGTCCGAGGAGCGGCACACCGCGCTCGAGAAGGAGCTGGAGGCACAGGTGACCGCTTGCTGGAGAGAGGCGGCGAGCTATGGCACCCTGACCGAGGGTCCCACGCTCGATCCGGCTACCATGTTTGACGACGTCTACAAGGAGATGCCCCCGCACCTTGCGCGGCAGCGCCAACAGTTGCTCGATCTCATTGGCAAGCAGCCCTCACCGGGCTCACCTGAATCGCGCGAGCTCGACCAGCAGGCGCGCCCGGTCGCCAAGGAGGGCTGAGCATGGCAAACATGAACATGGTCCAGGCGCTCAATTCGGCGATGGATATCATGCTGGAGCGGGATCCGCGCGTGGTCGTATTTGGAGAGGATGTTGGTTATTTCGGCGGCGTGTTTCGCGTAACCGACGGCTTGCAGCGCAAGCACGGTGAGCATCGGGTGCTCGATACGCCCATCGCGGAAGGGGGCATCGTCGCTGCGGCGATCGGTATGGGGGTGAACGGTCTGAAGCCGGTCGCCGAGATCCAGTTCGCGGACTATATCTATCCAGCCTTTGACCAGGTGGTGAGTGAGCTGGCCCGCTTGCGCTATCGCACCGCTGGAGAATTCTCCGCGCCGGTAACGATCCGGACCCCCTGCGGCGGCGGTATCCGCGGTGGTCAAACCCACTCGCAGAGTCCGGAAGGAATTTTCACCCACGTCTGCGGCATCAAGGTGGTCATGCCGTCGACGCCGTATGACGCCAAGGGCCTGTTGATTAGCTCGATCGAGGGCGACGATCCCGTCGTGTTCTTCGAGCCGAAGCGCATCTACAACGGGCCGTTCGATGGCGATCCGCACAAGCCCGCCGTGCCGTGGAGCGCGCACCCTGGTGGTGCCGTGCCGGAGGGTTACTACACCGTGCCGATCGGCCGCGCCGCGGTGGTGCGCCCTGGGACGCAGGTGACAGTGTTGGTTTATGGCACCATGGTTCATGTCGCCGAAGCTGCGGTACGCCTTGCCGGCGTGGATGCGGAAATTGTGGATGTTCGTACGCTCGCCCCACTGGATACTGACACCATCTGCGCCTCCGTGTGCAAGACCGGGCGCTGTGTGGTTGTTCATGAGGCCACGCGATTCAGCGGCTATGGCGCGGAGTTGGTCGCTACCGTGCAGGAGGAATGTTTTTGGCACCTGGAAGCTCCCATCCAGCGTGTGACCGGTTGGGATACGCCCTATCCGCACGCCTTCGAGTGGGAGTATTTTCCAGGCCCGGCCCGGATCGCGGCGGCGCTTCAGAGTGTCATGGAGGCCGCGTGAGTCAGTTCGTTTTCAAGCTGCCCGATCTGGGCGAGGGTACGGTGGAAGCGGAGATCGTCGGCTGGCGGGTCAAGCCTGGCGATCACGTTTCAGAGGACGACGTCATTGTCGAGGTGATGACGGACAAGGCGGCCGTCGAGGTGCCAGCGCCTGTTGCTGGGCGTGTCGTGTCGACTACAGGGGCGCCCGGCGACATGGTCCCGGTCGGATCGCCGCTGATTGTGTTTGAGACGGAGGAGACGGGTGCGGCGCAGTCGGCCGCAGGCGGCCAAACCAACATTGCCGCCTTTGGAACTGGGGGATCGAGCGGGCCCTCGTCCTCAGCGGCCAATGGCGCCAACGGTCCCAGTGCGGGTCGCGCCAACGGGCACGCCAAGCGCGTTGCAACTTCTCCGGCGATCCGGCGGCGTGCGCATGAGGCGGGTATCGACTTGAGCCAGGTGCCCGGGTCTGGGCCCAATGGCCGGATTGTCCGCAAGGATTTCGACGCTTACGTTCAACAGCGCGCTAGCGGAGCCGAAGCCAGGCGCGCGGGGGCAGAGAAACCGACTCTCGTGCGAGCACGGCCGGTGGAAGCCCCTGGAACGGGCACTCCGGGGGCCGGGGCGGCGGATGTCGAGGAGATCAAAGTCATCGGCCTGCGGCGCCTCATCGCACAACGCATGAGCGAGGCGAAGCGCAACATTCCCCATTTCGCGTACGTCGAGGAAATGGACGTCACGGAGCTCGAGGCCCTGCGCCGCCATCTCAACAGCAAGGCCGCTCCTGGGGCGCCCGCGTTGACTTATCTTCCTTTCCTAGCCGTGGCGCTCGTGCGCGTGCTGAAGGACTTTCCACAGGCGAACGCTCTCTATGACAGTGAGCGTGGGGTGATCATCCGTCACCGCGCCGTGCATGTTGGAATTGCCACCCAGACTCCCGAAGGGCTGAAAGTACCGGTCGTACGCGATGCGCAGGCGCGCTCGCTCTGGGATCTCGCCGCCGAGATGCGCCGGGTCAGCGAGGCGGCGCGCACCAACAAGGCCACCCGCGAGGAGCTCAGCGGCTCGACGATCACTCTCACCAGCTTGGGCAAGCTCGGCGGCATCGCCAGCACACCCATCATCAATGCCCCTGAAGTGGCCATCATCGGCGTCAATCGCGCGGTCGAACGGCCCGTGGTGGTGAATGGGGCAATCACGATCCGCCGCATGATGAATCTGTCCTCGTCGTTCGATCACCGTTTTGTGGACGGTTATGATGCCGCCGCGTTGATCCAGGCCCTGAAGGAACGCATCGAGCATCCGGCGACCATCTTCATCGAGACCTGAAAACAGGGGGTCGTCTGAGCCTTTTGGAGCTCTTAGTCGGCGCTTCGGCGGCGCTGAACCAGGCGGGGCTCTTGCTGGTGGGCGCGATTCTCGGCGCTATCGGGGCGCTGCTGGCGGGTACCAGGCTGTATTGGCGACTACGTGGGAAATCCGTCCGAGGCACGGTGATCGGCGTTCGTGCGATCGGCAGGCTGTATTACCCCGTCTATCGCTACAAGCTGCTTCCCAACGGTAGGCGCTTCGAGGCCACGGCGGACGTTGGTGTTGGCGCCAATCCCAGGTTGATTACCGGGCGCAAAGTGCGCCTGATCGTCTTCAAGAAGCACCCTGACAGGGCCGCGGAGGCGAGTCCCGCGGTGCCGGAGATGGTCGGTTGGGGTTGTTTCGCGGCCGCGGCCATTGCGGTGGGGTTCGCGTTGGGGGTCTGGCCAGTCACCCCGTTTACCTGGACGGTGCTGGCCGGCGTCGTGCTCTTCATCGGCTACCGTTTGCGCCGCTCGATGCCCTCGAAAGGGGAGCGGCCCTTCACGTCGATTACCCGTGAGGCCCCGCCGGAGGGGTTGCTCGAGGTCCCTGTCCAACCCATTGAGGAGATTCTGGCGGGCCCGGTGAGTGCCGAGCGCCGGCGTAAGCAGAGGATTACCGGGCTCATTGTGACTCCGATCCTCGTCCTGCTGGGGCTAGGTGTGCTCGCGCTCGGGGCGCACCTGGGGCGAACGATTCTCCTGCTGGAATCGACCGGAGCGCGGGCGCACGGAACGGTGCTGTTTTGCGAGTTGCAAACGACCCTGCACGGCTCCAGTTACTATCCGGTCGTGCAGTTCGCGACCCGGGCCGGTTCGACCGTGCAGTTCAGGGACAAGATGGGGAGCAACCCGCCGGCCTACCATGAGGGCGAACCGGTGGAGGTTCTGTATCTCCCCGCCGCCGCGGAAACCACGGCTACCATCGATCGCGGACGGCTGAACTGGCTCGCCCCTGCCGCTTTGTGCGTTGGCGGGTTGGCGCTGAGCGTGATCGCGTTGGCTGTGCGCCTGTGGGTACCGCGTCAGCCGGAAGGCCGGTGACCGCGCTATTCTTTAGATGAATGCGCTGTTGGCTGTCCCGTGGCAACATCATGGATCTGTCCACGCCGGGACGAGGATTCGGTCATGGAGCTGATCGCCCAGTATGGGCTGGCATTGGTCTTTGTGAATGTCCTGCTGGAGCGGGCGGGCCTGCCGTTGCCGGCGACGCCTACCTTGCTCATCTGTGGAGCGCTCGCGGCCACGGGCCGGCTCTCGGCCGCGGCCATTCTCGTGTGGGCGGTGCTCGCTTGCGTGATCGGCGACACCCTCTGGTATGTCGCGGGCCGTTACTACGGCCGCCGCGTCATGAAATTCCTGTGCCGGGTCTCGCTCTCGCCGGACTCTTGTGTCCGCACCACGGAGAATCGCTTCGCCCGTTGGGGCCGGGTGACCTTGATCCTGGCCAAGTTCGTGCCCGGCTTGTCTACGGTGGTGCGGCCGCTCGCCGGAGCGATGCGCCTGTCCTGGGGCTCCTTCGAGCTGTTCAACGGGGTTGGGAGCGTTCTCTGGGCAGGAGCTGCCGTCGGCACCGGCATGTTGTTTCAAACACAGATCGGGATGCTGCTCCTGCGCCTGCGTGACCTGGGGACGATTACCGGTGAGCTGACGTTGGTCATCGTGCTCCTCTACATCGCTTACAAGTGGTGGGAGCGCCGGCGTTTCAACGCGGTATTGCGGCTGCCACGCATCACGGTCGAGGAGTTGCACGAGTTGCTTGGTAACGAGGATGCGCCGCTCATCGTCGATGTGCGCTCGGCGTTGGGCCGCGAGCATGATCGGCGCTGCCTGCCGGGGGCTCTCGAGATGAGCCTCGACGAGATCTCGTCGCGGTTCGGCGAGTTTCCGGAGGACAGGGAAATCGTTTTCTACTGCGCCTGTCCGAACGAGGCCTCCGCGGCGCTTGCCGCCCGGAAATTGATGGACCGCGGCTATTCGCGGGTGCGGCCGTTACGGGGCGGTCTCGATGCGTGGGCGGCGGCCGGCTATGACGTCGAACTTCGGCTGGGCGTGCGGGAAGGGGCTGACGCGGCCGCGCTGTCATCACCGCGGGTGGCCGCCTAAGAACGGGCGGAAAACGGTCGCTAAGAACGGTCGGTCCAGACGGACCGCCCGAGGGCGCCGGCTAATCGCGCCCGAGGATTTCCTCCCTCACATCCGCGATCTCGCGGGCGCGCGACGGCCGCGCTCCTTCGCATCGCTCCGATCGCGGGCAACGCGTGCTGCGTGGGCAGATGATTCGTGCCGGCTGGCTGAGCGCGTCCTCAATCCACGCGATGTTGAGTACGTTCGCAACCGCACCTAGCGTCTGAGCGGCCGATTTCGGGATCCGCGCTTCCCCACGGCGTTGTAGACAGTCCTGGAACAGGGAATCGATCAACTCGACGCTACGCACGCCGTTGGAATCGAGTGCGGGGGCGAGATCCACGCCGACGGATAACACGTGCGGGTTGCCCGCCATGTCGCGCACGCGCATGGAGTGGCAGCAATAGAGCAGCGATCGCTCGCCGTCACGAAGCACCGAGATTTGCGATCCTGATTCAACACGGTTGCCCTCTATCATGCGGAACACCGCCCAGTGTGGACAGGGATCGCTGACTTGGGCCAGGTTTCCCCAGGGAAGTGGAATGCCGTTGCCACGATAGACCGCCCGCAGATAGCCGGGTGGGTAGGCGTCGAAAAAATGCCAATACGGATACGGCGACACTTTCGTCATACGCCGCATGACCACTGCCGGTGTCAGCTCGAGCTTCACTCCAGCCTCGATCCGGTAGCGCTCGCGCGCGAGAAAGCGCCTGAAGGGTACTCGCGGCGCCAGCAGCGCGCCGGCGAAAAAGCTGCACTCGAAATCCCGCCAGGCATGCAACACATCCTGCGGGTCCATGCCCGCGGCTCCCGTGCCCCCTTCCGGGCTGCCGCCCATTTCGCCGCCCGTGGCGTGAGCCGACTTCATGCCATCACCGCCGTGCAAGACTTTGTGGGCGATATGGGCGGCGAGGTCGAATTTCAGCCGCGGCCGGTCCGATTGCAGAGCGCGATTCGCGTAAATGGTGCCGGGCGGCTCGAAGAAGGAGCGCACCATGCTGCGCACCTCGCGATCCTTGTCCCGCGCCAGCACGGGCTTGCGGTCGAACCAGCGAATCTCCAGGCCATGCTGCTTGCATAGTCGCAACAAGTCGTCCGTGGAGAGTGGGAACCGACGTCCGCCGACCTCATCCGACGCCCGCTCCAGGTCGGGAAAATCGTTGCGCGACATCTCCTGGTGGGAGCGGATGAGCAGGTGAGCGAACTGACGACCCGTCGTGCCCGTTTGCGCCAGCAGCTCCGGGATGGCTGCCTGGAGTACGTCCTTTGAGAACAGAAAGCCCGGCTCGAGCGGAATACGCGCGGCACCGCCCGCCGGCGCCTTTGGAAGCGAGAGCTCGAGGTCGGCGCTTTCATCCAGAAACCACCCTGGCTGGCGCTGAAATACCGCAGCGAGCAGCTCCAGAGTCTCCTGCGAGGGGGTGCGCTTGCCGCTCTCGATCATGCTCAAGTAGGAGACGGACGGCGCGTTCTGGGCATCGCGTTGAATGCAGCGCGCCGACAGCTCTTCCAGCGTCAGGGCGTTGCGCTTGCGCAGCGATCGGAGCTTGGCGCCGAGGAAGTGGCCTTTGCGTAATAGCTGAGGCATGGCGGTGTCCGCACTTGGAATGTGCTGGTGTGAAATTAACAGTGTGAAGTTTCTATAGTCAAATTTTGTGGGTATTGCGGTCTATCCTGCGCCCATGAACGCACAGCCACACGACGTGTTGTATTCCCGCGAACCGGCCGGGCCTCGCGTGGAGATTCTGGGACCCTACGTCGAGCGCTCGGAGGAGGTCTTGACTCCACTGGCGCTCCAACTGCTCGCCAGCCTCCACCGGCGCTGCAACGCGCGGCGCTTGGAGTTGCTGGCCGCTCGGGCGCGCCGGCAGGAAGCGCTCGACTCGGGAGTGATGCCCGATTTCCTCGCGGCAACGGCCGAGGTTCGCGCCTCGGATTGGCGTGTTGCACCGATTCCGCCCGATCTGCTCGACCGGCGCCTGGCGTTGACCGGGCCCGTGGATCCCAAGAGCGTCATCAACTCGCTGAATGAGCCAGTGCGGGCCTGCGTGGCGGACTTTGAGGACTCCTGCTCGCCGACGTGGGAGAACATGGTCCGTGGCCAGGTGAACCTGCTGGACGCCGTTCGGCGCACGTTGAGTTATGCCGATAACAGGACCGGCAAGATCTATCGCTTGAGGGATCGGACGGCAACGATCGTCGTGCGGCCACGCGGCTGGCACCTGCCCGAAAAACACGTCCAGATCTGCGGCGCAAGCGTCTCCGGCACATTGTTTGATTTCGCGCTGTACGTGGCCAACAACCACGCCGCGCTCGCTCAGCGAGGGACCGGCCCATACTTTTATCTTCCGAAGCTGGAGAGCTACCTCGAGGCGCGACTTTGGAACGACGTGTTCCTCGCGACCCAGGACGTGCTCGGGCTTCCGCGGGGCACGATCAAGGCCATCGTGCTGATCGAGACGATCCCCGCCGCGTTCGAGATGGATGAGATCCTCCACGAATTGCGCGAGCATGTCGCGGGACTGAATTGCGGCCGCTGGGACCATACTTTCAGTTTCGTGAAGACCTTTCGCGAGCATCCGGATTTCCTTCTCGTGGATCGCGCCGCGCTCACCCTCGAACAACACTTTCTGAAGTCACAGGCCGACCTGATGATCCAGACGTGCGCACGGCGCGGCGCGCATGCGATGGGTGCGGCGGCTGCTGCCGGCCCGGGTCGGGCCGTGTTGCCTGGCGATCTGATCCGGGTGCCGGCCGGAGAGATCACGGAAGGGGGACTCAGGATGGCCATACGGGTTGCCGTGCAGTACATCGAAGCGTGGCTGCGTGGCACCGGTTGCCTGACTCTCTACAACATGGTCGAGGATGCCGCGACAGCCGAGATTTGCCGCGCGCAGCTGTGGCAATGGCTGCGTCACGAGGCTCGTACGAGTGACGGGCGGCCGGTCACGGCCGAGCGTTTCGATCGGCTGCTCACCGCGGAGCTCGATCGGATCCACGACGAAGTCGGGCCGGCCCGGCTCGCGGCCGGTGTTTTTCCGAGCGCCGCGCGGTTGCTGGAAGGAATGACGAAGCAGGATCGGTTTGACGAGTTCCTGACCCTGCCCGCTTACGAGCTGTTGAACTAAACTGCCTGGGAGATCACTGTCCATGACTGGTTACCGAGCCCTGCCGAACGCTGATGAGTTGCGACGCCACTGGGCGCAGAGCCCCCGCTGGCGTGGGATACAACGTGGCTACCAGGCGGAGGAAGTCGTACGGCTGCGCGGCACGATCCCAATCGAACACTCCATCGCCAGACTCACGGCCGAGAAGCTGTGGCGCTACATGAACGAGAAGCCGTTCGTGAACGCGTTGGGAGCTCTTACGGGCAACCAGGCCATGCAACAGGTGAAGGCGGGGCTGGACGCGATCTATCTTTCAGGGTGGCAGGTCGCCGGTGACGCCAATCTTGCCGGCGAGATGTATCCCGATCAGTCGCTTTACCCGGCGGACTCGGTCCCGGCGGTGGTGCGCCGGATCAACAATACCCTGCGTCGCGCGGACCAGATCTATCACGCAGAAGGGAACGATGAGATCGATTGGCTGAAACCGATCGTGGCCGACGCCGAGGCGGGCTTCGGTGGCGTGCTGAACGCGTTCGAGCTGATGAAGCAAATGATCGATGCCGGCGCCGCCGGCGTGCATTTCGAGGATCAGCTCTCGTCGGCGAAGAAATGCGGACACATGGGCGGAAAGGTCCTGGTGCCGACTCAGGATGCCATCGCGAAGCTCATTGCCGCGCGCCTTGCCGCCGATGTTTGCAACGTACCGACGGTACTCGTCGCGCGAACCGACGCCGAGGGAGCAAATCTCCTGACTTCGGACGTCGATGAGCGCGACCGCCCATTTGTCGACAGCTCGAAAGGTCGCACGAGTGAGGGTTTTTTCTACGTCAAAGCAGGACTTCAACAAGCGATCGCGCGCGGGGTCGCGTACGCACCCTATGTCGACCTGGTGTGGTGCGAGACCGCCAAGCCCGACCTGGAGGAGGCCAAGCACTTCGCCGAAGGTGTTCATCGACATCATCCGGGCAAGCTGCTGGCCTATAACTGCTCGCCGTCATTCAACTGGAAGCGCAAGCTCGACGATGCCACCATCGCGAAATTCCAGCGTGAGCTGGGGGCCATGGGCTACAAGTTTCAATTCATCACGCTCGCGGGTTTCCATGCCCTGAACTACTCCATGTTCGATCTCGCCCGTGGCTACAAGGCGCAGCAGATGAGCGCGTACGTGATGCTCCAACAGGCGGAGTTTGCCGCCGAGGCGAGTGGATACACGGCGACCAAACACCAACGTGAGGTTGGGGCGGGATACTTCGATGCGGTCACGCAGACTGTGGCGGGCGGCACGTCCTCGATCACCGCTTTGACGGGGAGCACCGAGGAGCAGCAGTTCGAGCGAGCGTGAGGGGAGGGGCCGCGCTTGCTGGAGGGAGCAGGCGCGGCGTTTAATCAAGCTGGGCGGCAGTGCTGCCGGAAGTGGGTCGGCGCGATCACTCCGGTTTCTGGCGTGCGCGGGCGCGTTTGATTTCTTCGCTAAGCTTGCGCATGTCATCGAGCGTGCGGCGGCGCGGCGCCTGGTCGGGCGTCGCAGCCGACGCGGGCGCTTCCGCCGTTCGGTAAGGGTCATGGCTGCGGACCGGTGTCTGTACCGGTGTCGCGGCCAGTTTCACGTCTGAAGAATCCTGCAAAGCCCTCACCTTCTGCGTGTCGATGTCAGATTTGAAATTGCCCGTCTCCGTACGCCACTCCCAGACGGCTCTGCCACGGTCGTCGAAAGCAATACGGCCGGAAGGGTGCTCGGGATCGAACTTCGAATGTTTGCTCATTTATCGGCTCACTCCGTGAGAGTCGTCGCTGCGTCTTGGTTATGTAAGATAAAATTGACGGAGCAAGGACATCATCCACACTCTTCTCGCTCCAAACCGCGAACGACTTCACAGAAATTTCGTGAATCGGGGTCTGGCTCGGCTATAACGGTTGCCGAAGCATTCCATTGCAGCCGAAGGTCTCGGGGGCCACAGTCCGGGCCTACCGGTTGCGGATAGGTCGGAAGTCCTGAGGGAGACATAATGAGCGACATATCGGATACCGCCGGTGCGAGTGCGCAGCCGCCGCGGGGAGCCGCGATCGTGACTGGCGCGGGGCGTGGCTTTGGCAAAGCGATAGCGAGGCGCCTCGCGCGCGAGGGCTACGCTGTAGCGCTCACCGCTCGAACGGACTCCCAAATAACTGAGGTGGCCGCAGAGATCGGGCGCGAGGGTGGGCGGGGACTGGCCCTGGCCGGGGATGTCACTGATCCTCGAGACGTTGCTCGTGTCGTGGAGGAGGCCGAGCGGCAGCTCGGGCCGATCACGCTGCTCATCAACAATGCAGGCGTGCCAGGGCCTTTTGGGCCGATCTGGGCCGTGGACCCGGAGGAATGGTGGGCCTCTCAAACCGTGCACATCCGTGCCCCGCTGCTGTTCCTGCGGGCGGTGTTGCCCGGTATGACGCGTCGCCGCGCGGGACGGGTCATCATTGTCTCGGCGAAGGCAAGCCGGCTGGTCGCGGCTAACCTTTCCGCATACTGTGTTGGTAAGATCGCGCAGACTCGCTTGGTCGAGCAGGTTGCGGTGGAGACCCGGGAGTTGGGTATCGCGGCCTTCGCCATTGACCCGGGATTCGTCTTCACCGAGCTCGCTGCTCAGACGATGAATTCACCCGACGCGCAGCGTTGGTTGCCGGGGATGGTGGACCGCGTGCGTGCAAAGCAGGAGGACCCGAACGCCGAGGCCGATCTGGCGCGGTGCGCTCAGCGATGCATGGATCTGGCATCCGGCCGCTACGACAGATTGTCGGGTCGATATTTTGAGATGAATGACGATCTCGAGCAGGCGTTGCGCGAAGCTACCGCCGGACCGAGCGGCCGAGCGTGATAGGCGATCATTGGTCTGACAGTCTCCTTGTGGGGTGACAGGTGGATGGGGTATCCGAGCTGAAGGAGGAGCTGCGGCTCCTGCGTGATCGTGTGGGTCGCCTCGAAGACCAGCAGGCCGTGCGCGCGCTGCAGTTCAAGTACGGTTACTACATGGACAAGTGTCTGTTCGACGATATTGTCGAGCTGTTCGCGGAGGACGCGACGCTCTATTTCCTGAACGGTATTTTTCGGGGCAAAGCCGGCGCTCGTCGGTTGTATGGAGGGGCTACGGGACTCAACGGTCCTAGCAACGGAATGATGTTCGAGCACATCATTGCCCAGGACATCGTGGACGTCGCGCCTGACCGCACGCGCGCGTGGGGACGCTTCCGCTGCTTCTTGCAAGGCGGCGTGCACGAGAGCAAGACCGACGCGCCCGCGCACATCCCTGACCAGTTCTGGGAGGCCGGCATCTACGAAAACGAATACTCCAAGCGCGATGGTGTCTGGCGCATCCAGGTTTTCAACTATCGCGTGGTCTATCAGGCCAACTACGAGCAGGGCTGGGCGCACAGCCCGCGCGCGCCTCTCGTCGTCGCTCACTACAAGGATGTTTATCCCCGCAGTCCTCGGGGACCTGACGAGCTGCGGCCCGTTCCGGCCACTTGGCCGGAGACGTTTGTGATGCCGTTCCACTATGCGCATCCGGTGACGGGGAAGCGGTAGTCACCCTGCGCGTAGTGCGTGCCGCAACCCATGTGCGCTCACGCGCGATGGTCCGCGCGCGATGCGCCCACGCATATAACCACGTCAGATCCCGCGCCCGAAGTCGCACGCGCAATTTTCGTGCTTTTTGCCTCAGAAATGCGATGTTTCTGAGGTAATCGTAGATGAGAGTTGACTTGTGCTCCATCAAATTCTGGAGTTACGATGTTTGTAGTCCCTCACAGGTCTGGACTCTAACATGAGCACGATAGCGGTCTGTGTCGATCGAGACGATATCGTCTGCGGTCACAGAGCCGGCAATACCGTATGACGGAAGAATTTACTCAGCGCGATTTCGAACTGAGGTTCGCACCAGATTATAACGGAACCTACTTGCACGCTGGCCACGTGCATGGACGAACTGCAGGTAGATGTTGATCAAGGATCCCAGCGGGGTGGGGTGAGGCGGCGTTTGCCGTCGGGCCGTCCTCGCTCGCCCGCCACGGCACCATCGCGGGCACCCACGTTCGCTGCGCCAACGTGAGCGATCCAACTCGCACCGGAGAGAACAATCGCGACACGGCCGCTTCCGCCGCGCTCGGCCAATCGCCCGGCCGCGAATCATGCCGAATACGCTCAGATGGGCGCCACATGATGCGAGCTACACTACTGGCAGAGGGCGGCGGACATGTCTGGTCTACGACGGCAACACAGCCGTCGCCTCAATCTCAACTTTCGCCTCGGGCTCCATCAACCCCACCACCTGAACGACGCTCATCGCCGGGAAATGCTTGCCCATGACGGCGCGATACGCTGCGCCGATCTCCCGCAACTGCGCGTGATACTCCTCCCGGCTCGTGACGAACCACGTCAATCGCACGATGTGCTCGGGTTTCCCATCGACCTCGGCGAGGACCGACATGATGTTGAGCAGCGCCTGCTTCACCTGGCCGGCAAGGTCGGCGCTGGTGAAGCGCCCCTGGGCATCCCAGCCAACCTGGCCGGCAACGAACACCTGGCGTCCGTGCGCCGCGATACCGTTGCTGTAACCTTTGGGCCGTGCCCAGCCCTGTGGCTGCAGGATCTCGAAAACCTTCAAGCTCATGGATTCCGTTTCGCCATGTTGAGAAGCTCGCGCCCAATGATCAGTTTCTGCACTTCGGTTGCGCCCTCGTAGATGCGCAGCGCGCGGATATCGCGATACAACTGTTCAACCCTTTCGCCGTGCATGACGCCACGCCCGCCAAACATCTGCACGGCTTGGTCGATCACACGCTGCGCGGACTCCGTGGCCGTCATCTTTGCCATGGCGACTTCCTTCGCACACGGCCGGCCGGTGTCGTGCAGCCAAGCAGCGCGATAAGTCAACAGTCGCGCTGCCTCCAGCTCCGTCACCATGTCGGCGAGTGTCGCCTGGGTAAGTTGGAAATCCGCCAACGTCTTGCCGAACATCGGTCGGTTGACCGCGTGGGCCAATGCCTCGTCGAGCGCTCGCTGTCCAAACCCGAGTGCCGCGCCGGCGACGGATGTGCGGAACACGTTCAGAGTGCGCATGGCCAACTTGAACCCCTCGCCCTCGGAGCCCAACAGATGGGTTGCCGGAATACGGCACCCATCAAACGAGAGGGTGGCCAGAGGATGCGGCGAGATCACGTCGATGCGCCGTGTGATGGAAAACCCCGGAGTGTTGGCGTCGACGACGAACGCGCTGATGCCGCGTGCGGCCAAAGTGCCATCGGAGCGCGTCTCCGCGTCGCTCGTGCGAGCGAAGACGCAGTAAAACTCTGCGATGCCCCCGTTTGATATCCACGTCTTCTCGCCATCGAGCACGTAGAAATCGCCGTCCCGACGTGCTCGACAGCGGATAGCGGCGACGTCCGATCCGGCGTTGGTTTCCGAGAGGGCGAAGGCGGCAATCGCTTCACCCGAGGCAACGCGGGGTAAGTAGCGCTCTTTGAGCTCCGGCGAGCCTGCGAGGGAAATCGCCCCACTACCGAGTCCTTGCATCGCGAACGCAAAATCGGCCAGAGCATCGTGGCGCGCCAGAGTCTCGCGAATGATTGCCAGGGAGCGGACATCGAACGCTGGCCGTGCATCAGATGCAGATGGCCGCTCGCCCTGTGATTGGAGGGATGGCACAGAGTAGCGTGTAAACCCCGCGCGTCCCAGCTCATTCACGAGCTGGCGGCAGGCTTGGTCAACGGAGTCGCGATCTTCCGCAATTCTCCTGTCGTTGAAGTAAGCGGTCGCCCAGCCATCCACGCGCCGCGCGAGCGCGCCGTGCTCGGACGTGAAAAATGGCCATTCCAGGTAGGTGCTTACATCCACAACGAGATCAGTCCCCTTCGAATTTCGGCTTTTGTTTCGCGACAAACGCGTGATAGGCCCGGTGGAAGTCCTGGGTTTCCATGCAGACCGCCTGCGCCTCGGCCTCCGCATCGAGGGCCGCATCGATCGGCATCGCCCACTCGGCGTGGAGCATTTTCTTTGTCATGGCATGGGCGAATGTCGGTCCTTGTGCGATTTCCGTCGCCAAGGCGACGGATTCGGTCAGTACCCCCTCGGGAGACACCAGGCGATTGAAAAATCCCCAGGCCAAGCCTTCATCGGCCAACATCGCACGGCCCGTGAAGAGCAGCTCGGCGGCGCGCCCCTGCCCAACGATCCTGGGGAGGATCGCGCAGGCTCCCATGTCACAACCCGCAAGCCCAACACGCGTGAAGAGAAAGGCAGTCTTGGCGCGAGCCGTGCCCAGGCGAAAGTCGGAGGCCATCGCCAAAATAGCGCCGGCGCCGGCGCAGACACCATCGACCGCGGCAACGATCGGCTGGGGACAAGCGCGCATGGCCTTCACCAGGTCGCCCGTCATTTGCGTGAACCTACGCAAGCCCGCCGCGTCCATTTTTGTCAGTGGCCCGATGATCTCGTGGACGTCACCGCCGGAGCAGAAGTTACCACCCGCGCCCGTGATCACGACAGCACGGATCTCTCTCGTCCCAACGAGCGCTCGGAACAGGTCACGCAGTTCCGCGTAGGACTCGAAGGTGAGCGGGTTCTTGCGCTCGGGACGATCCAGAGTAATCACCCCCACGCGGCCCTCCTGGCGCCATTGGAAGTGTTGCGGCCGTGGGTCGAATGCGGGATTCATGGGCGCGGCGGATCAGCCGGGGCGCCGGCCAGGCAGGACTTGAGATCGCCCAACAAGTCGAACAACTGTTTCTTCTGTTTCTGACTGAGGGCACCGAAGAGATCGACCACCCACTGCTCGTGTTCGGCGGCCATGCGTTGGAATTGCCGCTGACCTTCGGGAGTGAGCTTGACTCGGAACACCCGTCGATCGGCGTTGTCGACCTCGCGGACCACCAGGCCCTCTTTCTCCAGGCCATCGGTAATGCCGGTGACATTGCCTCCGGTCACCATCATCCGCTGCGACAATTCGCTCATTTTCAGCCCCTCCGGCGCGCGCTCGAGCTGCGCCATCAGGTCGAAACGGGGCAAGGTCGTCTCGAAACGCGCCTGGAGGTTCTGCCGGATGCGGTTCTCGATCTGGTTGGTGCAGGAGAGAATCCGGAGCCACAGTCGCAGCGACACGTGGTGATCGTCATGGACCCGTGTCTCCGCGTCGACGGGAGTAGCGACGACTTTGAGCGCGGCTCGATCCTTGGATGGTTCCTTACCCATCAGGTCACCTCTCCGCCGGCAATGACAATGCTCTGCCCCGTGATACTTTCGGTGCCCGGGGCACAAAGCCACAACACCGAATGTGCGACTTCCTCGGGCGTGATCAGCTGTCGTTGCGGATTGGTCGCCAACAATGACTCCAGCGCCTCGGCCTCGGTGCGCCCGGTCTTGCGCATGATGTTGGCGATCGCGTCACGGACGATGTCGGTATCGGTATAGCCGGGGCAAATCGCGTTCACGGTGATGTTTCTCGTCGCAAACTCCAGGGCCAGCGAGCGTGTCAGCCCGATCACGGCGTGCTTCGAGGCGACGTACGCCGAGATGTAGGCCGCGCCGCGTAACCCGGCAATGCTCGCGATATTGACGATGCGGCCGGATCCGAGCTGCAACATGTCAGTTACGGCCTGCCGGGTACACAGGTAGGTTCCGGTGAGGTTGACCGCCAGCAACCGATTCCAGAGCGCCTCATCGGTATCGGTGAATTTCGCGCTCGCGGCCTGCCCCGCATTGTTGATGAGGATCTGGACCGGTCCGAACGCCTCGCGGGCTTTCTGGAAGGCCGTGCTCACCGAGTCCGAGTCCGTTACGTCCGCGACGATCGCGGTCGCGCGCCCAGCGCCGCCGATCGCAGCGGCGACGGTGTTGAGACTCCGAGCGTCGCGGCCGAGCAGTGACACGCGGGCTCCGCGCGCCGCCAGGGCGGCCGCGATCGTGCTGCCGATTCCGCGACTGGCGCCCGTGACCACGGCGTGGCGCTCGGCCAACGAGGCTGCTTCACGAGTCACGAGGTACCCTCATCCGTCAACACAGGCGCGGCGGCGAGTTGGGCTGCCCGCTGCAGATTGCGCTCGAGTTGGCTCTTGCCGGACAGATACTGCTTGGGCCACCACTGTTCGCCATATCCCACTCGCGCAGCCGCCTCCAGGGTCCAAGCGGGGTTTGCCAAGTGGGGCCGGGCGATGGCGCACAGGTCGGCGCGGCCAGCGGCAATGATCGAATTGACATGGTCCGGCTCGTAGATGTTGCCCACGGCGAGCGTGGCGATGCCAATCTCGTTGCGTACCTTGTCGGCGAAGGGTGTTTGCCACATGCGACCGTAACGCGGTTTCTGCCAGGGTACCGTCTGTCCGGTGGAGACATCGATCAGGTCGATGCCGGCGGCCTTCAGCCCCCGCGCCAGGGTGACGAGGTCTTCCTCGGAGAGTCCCTGGTCCGCCCAGTCCGTTGCCGAGATGCGGACCGAGAGCGGTTTTTCCGCAGGCCATTCGGCTCGCACCGCTGCCAACACCTCGAGCGGGAAGCGCATACGAGCGGGCATATCCCCACCATACTCGTCCGTACGTTGGTTGGTCAGCGGGGAAAGAAACGAGGCCAGGAGATAACCGTGAGCCATATGCAGCTCGAGCATGTCGAATCCCGCCTCGTTCCCGAAGCGGGTGGCTCGGACGAAATCCGTACGTACCTTGTCCATGTCCTCGCGCGTCATCGGGCGAGGGACCTGGCTGATGCCCGCGAAATACGGCAAAGGTGAGGCGGAAATGACCGGCCAGTTGCCAGCGGGGAGCGGATAGTCCATCTCCTCCCAGCCGAGTTGGGTGGATCCCTTGCGTCCGGAATGCCCGAGCTGCAGGCAAAATCGCGCGGGCGTGCGTTGGTGCACGAATTTCACGATGCGACGCCAGGCATCGCGTTGGGTTTCGTTCCAAAGGCCGGTGCAGCCCGGGGTAATCCGTCCCTCGGGCGACACACAGGTCATTTCGGTGTACACCAGTCCGGCGCCGCCCAGCGCCCGGTGGCCGTAATGCACGAGGTGCCACTCATCTGGCACACCATCCTTCGCGCAGTACTGCGCCATCGGCGAAACCACCACCCGGTTGGACAGCTCCAGCTCGCGGAGCTTGAATGGCAGAAACATGGGTGGCCGCGAGGTCTCAACACCGCTGCGCTGAGCGAGCCAGCTCTCGTAATCGGACACGAAGCGCGGGTCGCGCAACTTCAAATTCTCGTGGCCGATGCGCTGGCTGCCGGTGAGAAGGCTGTACGCGAATTGTTCCGGCGGCAGGTGCGCATAGCGGGCCACATTCTCGAACCATTCCATGCGATTGCGTGCGGCACTCTGGAGCTTCAGGACTTCGAGCTGGCGCTCCTCGTGATACGCGGCGAGCGCGCTTTCGAGACCTGACTGTGCGCTGACATGCCGGGTGAGTGAAATCGCGTCTTCCATCGCCAGCTTGGTGCCCGAGCCGATGGAGAAGTGCGCGGTATGCGCCGCGTCCCCAATCAGGACCAATTTCTCGTGGTGCCAACGCTTGGCTGTCACACGCTGGAAGTTCAGCCAGGCCGAGCCTCGCAGGTGGGCGGCATTGCTTTGCAGCCGGTGGCCGTCGAGGTAGCGGCCAAAGAGCTGCTCGCAGAAGGCGATCGACTGTTCGGTATCACAACCATCCAGGCCATGAGCCCGCCAGGTCTCCTCCCGGGTCTCCACAATGACCGTCGAGAGGTCCTTGCTGAACTGGTACGCGTGGATCTGGAACCAGCCGTGCTCGGTTCGCTCGAAAGCAAAGGTGAAGGCCGAGAAAGACTGGGTGGTTCCGAGCCAGATGTAGCGGCATTTGCGCCGGTCGATGTCCGGCTGGAAGATATCCGCATGGCGAGCGCGGGTGCGGCTGTTGATCCCATCGGCGGCGATGATCAGATCCGCGTCGGCAAAGGCAGCGTCGTCTTCAACCTCGTGGCGGAAGTTCTGCTGCACGCCCAGGGTATGGGCACGCTCCTGCAGGATCTGCAGCAGCTTTTTGCGGCCAATGCCGCAAAAGCCATGGCCCGCGCTGAGCAGCTTGCGGCCGCCAAAATGGATGGCAATATCGTCCCAGTGATGGAAATTCGCCAGGATGGCGCGATGGGTCTCCGGGTCGGCGACGCGGAAATTCCCCATCGTCTGGTCGGAGAACACCACGCCCCACCCAAACGTATCGTCGGGGCGATTGCGCTCATAGACCTCGATTCGCGCCGCCGGCACCGCCTTGCGCAGCAGAATGGCCGAGTAGAGGCCCGCCGGACCCCCGCCCAGGCAGACGATTCGCTTCATAGCGGGCGCACCCTCGAATAAGCCGTATCGCGAGATATTGGGCGTATGTTATATTGCCGAATACTTGAAGTGTCAATCATTCTCCGCACTCGGATTAGGGACCTATGGCCACGCAAACCACCCCTGATGTATCCGCAGCGCTCCACCAGCTCGTCAACGGCATCGTTGGCGGCGGCATTCGCGTCGTCGATCTGACGATACCGCTCGAGCCCGCGACGCAAACCATCCAGTTGCCGCCGCCGTTTGCTCCTTCCAAGCCGTTCTCAATCGAGGAGATCTCGCGTTATGACGAGCGTGGGCCGGCCTGGTATTGGAACAACATTGCCTGCGGCGAGCACACCGGCACGCATTTCGATGCGCCCGTGCACTGGGTGACCGGGAAGGATTACCCCAACAATGCCACTCACAACATTCCGGTCGACCGCTTCATCGGGCCCGCTTGTGTCATCGATGTGGCCAGGCAGGCCGCCGCCAATCCGGATTTCCTGCTGACGCAGGCCGTGGTCGAGGAATGGGAAGCGCGGCACGGACGTATCCCGCCGCATTCCTGGGTGCTGATCCGGACGGACTGGTCGAAGCATGGCGGCACGAAGAAATTTCTCAACGCCGGCTCCGATGGCGCGCACACTCCGGGCTTCGATCCCAAGTGCGTGCCCTTCCTCGCGCGCGAGCGCGACATTCTCGGTGTGGGCGTGGAGACGGTGGGGACGGATGCCGGGCAAGCGCACAGCTTCGATCCGATGTTTCCGTGCCATACCATCATGCACGGTTCCAACAAGTTCGGGCTGGCGAGCCTGACCAACCTCGACCAGCTTCCACCGACCGGAGCCGTGGTGATCGCGCCGCCGTTGAAAATCGTCAACGGCTCGGGCAGCCCGTTGCGGGTGTTGGCCCTGGTCCCCGCCTGACGGGGCTGGAGGAGAGCCGTCGTGGCCGAGCGCTCGTTTGCGAAAGAAGTTCAATCGCTGCGCCTCGGCGCAGGCGCGGAATTTCGCGGCGAGGGGATACTCGCGGTCACCAAGGCGCTGCTGCAATCTGGAGTCGCCTATGTGGGTGGTTACCAGGGCGCGCCAATCTCGCACTTGATGGATGTGCTCGCCGATGCCGAGGAGATTCTTGGCGAGCTCGGTGTTCACTTCGAGGCGAGCGCTTCCGAAGCCACGGCGGCCGCGATGCTCGCCGCTTCGATAAACTATCCCTTGCGAGGTGCTGTTACCTGGAAGTCCACGGTGGGCACGAACGTCGCCTCCGACGCTCTTGCGAACCTTGCTTCTGCCGGGGTGCGTGGTGGGGCCCTGATAGTGCTTGGTGAGGACTATGGCGAAGGCGCCAGTATCATGCAGGAGCGCACGCACGCGTTCGCGATGAAGTCGCAGATGTGGCTCCTCGATCCAAAGCCGCACCTGCCTGACATCGTTCGAGCCGTGGAGCAGGGCTTTGAGCTATCCGAAGCCAGCAACACGCCCGTGATGTTGATGTTGCGCATACGCGCCTGTCACGTATATGGCCGCTTTACGACCAAGGATAACCAACGGCCACCGTTCTCGGCGGCCGACGCCTTGGCGGCGCCTTCTCGGGACTACGGGCGCATCATTCTTCCGCCGTCAACCTACGCCCAGGAGAAGGAGAAGGTCGAGAAGCGCTTCCCGGCGGCAATCCGTTTCGTCGCTGAGCGGAAGATGAACGACCTGGAGCCTGGTGGCGCGACCGAGGACGTCGGTATCGTTTTGCAGGGAGGCTTGTACAACAGCACCTTGCGCGCGTTGGAGTTGCTGGGGTGCGCGGATGTCTTTGGTGGCAGCAAGATTCCGCTGTATTGTCTGAATGTCACTTATCCGCTCGTTCCGGACGAGTGGGTGCGGTTCTGCGCCGGAAAGAAGGCCGTGTTGGTCATGGAGGAGGGGCAACCGGAGTTCATCGAGCAGGCGGCGGCGCAGATTCTGCGCAAGCACGACATCCAGGCGCGGTTGGTTGGCAAGGATCTATTGCCGGCGACCGGTGAGTATTCGGTCGATGTGTTGCGTAAGGGGTTGGGCGAGTTCATTGACCGGTGGGCGCCGGGGCTGCGTGAGTTGCGGTCGGAGCGCGCCGCGGCCGATCCGCGGGCGCCTGCCGCACCGGAGGTCCCCCTCCTGCCTGCGGCCCATCTGGCGGCGCTCGTTCCTCCGCGTCCATCGGGGCTCTGCACCGGGTGTCCTGAACGGCCCTTCTTTTCCGCCATGAAGCTGTTGCAGCGGGAGATCGGTCCACTGCACATCAGTGCCGACATCGGTTGCCATTCGTTCGCGACCCTGCCGCCGTTCAACATGGGCAACAGCATCATGGGGTACGGGCTGGGGCCCGCTGGCGCCTCGGCGCTGGGCACCGAGGGCGGCAAGCGCGCGGTCGCCGTCATGGGCGATGGCGGTTTCTGGCACAACGGCCTGACGAGTGGCATCGGAAATGCGGTGTTCAACAAACATGACGATGTCACCGTCATTGTCGACAACGGATACTCCGCGGCAACCGGAGGACAGGACATTCTCTCGTCGCGTGCCGCGAATATACATCGTGAGGGAAACCACACGATCGAGAGTGCTGTGAAAGGGATAGGGGTCAAGTGGGTGCGACGCACACATACCTACGACATGCAAGGGACGCTCAAGGTGCTCCGCGAAGCGATGAGCACCGCCTTCCGCGGGCCCAAGGTCATCATTGCCGAGGGGGAGTGTCAGTTGAATCGCCAGCGGCGCGTGAAGCCGCTGATGAAGAAGGCCATCCAGGAGGGCCAGCGCGTCGTACGGGAGCGCTTCGGTGTCGATCCCGACACCTGCACCGGCGATCACTCGTGTATCCGCCTGTCGGGGTGCCCCTCGCTCACGGTAAGGAAGAATCCCGATCCGCTACGCACCGATCCCGTTGCGCACGTTGACAATAGTTGTGTTGGCTGCGGAGTGTGCGGCGAGGTGGCGCATGCGGCGGTGCTGTGCCCTTCGTTCTATCGGGCGGAGCTGGTCTACAACCCCACGGGTTGGGATCGCTTTCTGGCCAAGGTGCGCGGCGCCGTGATTGGATTCTTGCAGCGGCGGAGCGAGCGCAAACGGATGCGGTATGCCTTCTGACAGCCTCCCTGAGCGACCGATCAAGCTGACCATCGCCGCCCTCGGCGGCCAGGGTGGCGGCGTGCTGGCGGGTTGGTTGGTTGGGATCGCCGAATCGGAAGGCTACCTCGCGCAGACCACCTCCGTGCCGGGCGTGGCGCAGCGCACGGGCGCGACGATCTATTACCTGGAATTCTTTCCAAGGGCCGTTGCGGCGCAGGCGGGCCGCGATCCGGTCATGGCGCTCATGCCGGCTTCCGGGGATGTGGATTGTGTGTTGGCTTCGGAGCTTGCCGAGGCGGCTCGCGCCATTCAGCGTGGGTTGGTGACTCG
This sequence comes from uncultured Steroidobacteraceae bacterium, assembly GCA_964400085.1. Lineage (GTDB taxonomy): Bacteria > Pseudomonadota > Gammaproteobacteria > Steroidobacterales > Steroidobacteraceae > 13-2-20CM-66-19. Next base: position 28,385 of record CAYNTW010000007.1, read on the forward strand.
GGACAGGACCACTCTGATTGCCTCCTCGCACCGCTCCTATGCCATCAGCGAGAAGAGCGCGATGGGAGACGGTACGGCCGACGAGAGGCAGCTTGTGGACTTGGTGCGGACCCAGGCCAAGCGCACCGTATTGTTCGATATGGATGCCGTTGCTGAGCAGCATCACAGTGTTATCAGCTCGGTCATGTTGGGTGCGTTGGGTGGCAGCGGCGTGCTGCCTTTCCGGAAGGCCGCGTTCGAGGCGGCTATCAAGCAGGGAGGCATTGCGGTCAGTACCAACCTTGCCGCGTTCGAGGACGCGTTCCAGCGTGCGGAGCGGGGTGGCGATGGCCCGGCGGGCGCGGGCGCCGGTAACGCGGCCGGCAGTGGCATCAGAGCTGCCTCCGGCGGTGACCTGAGCGAGGTGCCGGAGAAGGCGCGCTCGCCGAAGTTGCAGCCGCTGTTGGACCGCGTGTGGCGGCTGCCTGACTCGGTGCGGAAGGTCGTGTTTGAGGGCGTGCGGCGGGCGATTGACTATCAAGACCCGGAGTACGGAGCGCTATACCTGGATCGCGTGGAGCGGGTCGCTGCCTTGGACGGGCAGTTGGTGGAAGCGCGAGGTGCGGCTTATCGGGCGTGGGCGCTCACGGAAGCCACGGCGCGGAGCCTTGCGCTTTGGATGACTTTTGAGGACACGATTCGCGTTGCGGACCTGAAGACACGTCCGGCGCGCTTCGTGCGTGTGCGCGACGAAATCCGCGCGGAGCGCGGGCAGCTATTCGGCATTACCGAGTTCATGAAGCCGCGGGTGCAGGAAATCGCGGGCACTCTGCCTGTTGGAATGGGGCGATGGGTGTTGAGGTCTCCGCGCGTATCGCGATGGTTGTCCCGATGGACCGGTGGCAAGCAGGTTCGTACGGGCACGATCATGGGATTCCTCCTCCTTCACACGCTTGGCGGCTTGAAGCGCTGGCGTCGTCGGACACTGCGCTTCCAGGAAGAGAACGCGCGCATCGAGCAATGGCTCGGCCAAATCGAGGGTCTTGCCGGAACCAACTACGGGTTGGCCGTGGAGTTAGCCCGGGCGCAGCGGCTGGTGAAAGGATACGGCGACACACACGAGCGCGGCTGGCGTAATTTTGCTTCGCTGCTCGAGAGAATCGACGAGCTCGCGCCGCGGTCCGACGGCGCCGTCGTGTTTGCTCGCCTGCATGCGGCGGCGCTCGCGGACGAGGAGGGCAAGGCCCTGGC
>CAYNTW010000007.1:29714-97604 GCA_964400085.1 uncultured Steroidobacteraceae bacterium
TGTTTGCTCGCCTGCATGCGGCGGCGCTCGCGGACGAGGAGGGCAAGGCCCTGGCCCGCGAGTTGGCCGAGATCGGAAGTGTCGCGGTAGTCAAAGCCGCGCTGGAGCGCGCGCGGGCTTAAGTAGGCGACGGGGCGTGTCGCAGCCCGGCGCGTCGCGGCGCTGAATGCTCAGCACGGCGCGCCGGCGTCCTCGGAAGCGCTCGAGTCCGTGGGCACCGAGCGATCAGAACGCGTTGATACCCGTCAGTGCCCGGCCGATCGTTAGCTGATGGATCGTCTCCGTGCCCTCATAGGTGATCACGCTTTCGAGATTCAACATGTGTCGGATCGGAACGTATTCGGCGCTGATGCCGGCTCCGCCCAGCAGGTCGCGGCAATCGCGGGCGACATTGAGCGCCATGCGGCAGTTATTCCATTTCGCCAGTGAGACCTGCGCCGGTTGCAGGACGCCAGCATCCTTGAGACGGCCAAGTTGCAATGCCAACACCTGCGCGGTGGTAATACCACGCGCCATCTCGGCCAGGCGGATCTGTGTCGCCTGGTTCTCCGCGAGGGGGCGTCCGAAGAGGATACGGTCCTTGGTGTAGTCCAGGAGCTGCGCCAAGCAGGCCTGCGCGGCGCCAATGACGCCCCAGGCAATGCCGTACCGAGCCTGCGTCAAACAGGATAGCGGTCCTTTCAGCCCTACAACTCCCGGGAGAACATTCTCTTCGGGTACGACGACGTTGTCGAAGAACAACGCGGCAGTCACAGAGGCACGCAGCGAGAATTTGCGCTCGATCTCCGGCGCAGCGAAGCCGGGCGTACCCTTTTCCACCAGAAATCCCCGAATGCCTTCATCGGTCATGGCCCAGACAACGGCCAGATCCGCGATCGCGCCGTTGGTGATCCACATTTTCGAGCCGTTGAGGACCCAGTCTTGGCCGCGCCGCTTTGCGTGGGTCTTCATGTTGGCGGGATCGGAGCCGCCGTGAGGCTCAGTCAGCCCGAAACAGCCGATCACTTCCCCGCGGGCCATGCGAGGCAGGTATTTCTGTTTCTGCGCCTCGGAGCCGAACGCGTAGATCGGATACATGCACAGCGAGGATTGCACGGAGACGAAACTACGGATGCCCGAGTCACCCCGCTCGAGCTCCTGGCATATGAGGCCATAGCTGATGCCGTTCAGGCCCGCGCAGTCGTACCCCTTGATGGAGGACCCCAGTAAGCCGAGCGCGGCGAGCTCCGCTATCAGCTCTTTCGGGAAGCGGTGCTCCTCGAAGCATTTCTGGATGATCGGCAGGACCTTCTCGTCGACCAGGCGGGCGACGGAGCTCTGCACCATGCTCTCCTCTTCCGTCAGGGAGGCGGCAATGTCATACAAGTCGAGTGGATTCATCGCGGCACTATAGGGATTATTACTTTAAGCCTCAACCACACAGGCTCCCCAGGAGGTCCTCTATGTCCCGTCCCCCATTTCCTCCCTTCACCGCCGAGACCGCCGCGCAGAAGGTCCGTATGGCCGAAGACGGCTGGAATGGCCGCAACCCCGAGGCGGTCTCGCTGGCCTATACGCAGGACAGTCGCTGGCGCAACCGGGCCGAGTTCATCCATGGCCGCGCCGAGATCGTGGCGTTTCTCACCCGCAAGTGGAATCGGGAGCTGGACTACCGCCTCATCAAGGAGTTGTGGGCCTTCACGGGCAACCGGATTGCGGTCCGCTTCGCGTACGAGTGGCATGACGACAGCGGGCAGTGGTTCCGCTCGTATGGCAACGAGAACTGGGAGTTCGACGATCAGGGGCTCATGCGCTTGCGCATCGCCAGCATCAATGATCTGCCGATTGCCGCCACGGATCGCAAATATCACTGGCCCCTGGGGCGGCGCCCGGATGACCATCCTGGATTGAGTGCGCTGGGTCTCTAACTCACATAGATGTGAGCAGCAGCGCGGATTTGATCAATTCTTTGTTATCTGAGGGGTGAACGGTCGAGTAATATAAAATTGACCAAAACCGGGAAATTGATAAACTCTTTGTTATATGCCCAAGAGTCCCGCTGCCCTGGTGACGATGCCGCCTGCCGCGGAGCAGGCGCTGCGTAGTCTGGGCGAGAACCTGGCGATTGCTCGCATTCGGCGGCGTGAGTCCCAGAGGGCTTGGGCCAAGCGCCTGGGGTGCTCGGTGCCTACCCTGATCCGGATGGAGCGTGGCGACCCGGGCGTGGGGATGGGGATTTACGCCACCGCGTTATGGTTAATTGGACGAGTGGCGGCGCTTCCTGAGTTGGCCGCGCCGGGAACCGACCGGGGGGCCCTGGAGAACGATGTGCGGGATGCTCTGAAGCGTCGAGCGGTGCGATCCACAGCCTCGGCTGAGGCTCGGCTAGGCCGTGGCAAGTAGCTCGCGCGTGGCGGACCGGATTACGGGTGTGGCGGATTCGGCAGCACCGGGTTCTCGTGGCGCCGCTTCGGCCGGCAAGCCCTCGCCCAAGCCCTCGCCCAAGCCCTCGCCGTACCAGCCCACCGACCGCCTCTACCTCTGGCTACTGACGCAACCGCAGGACCCCGTACCGGTGGGTGAGCTGAATCTCGTGCGTTCTATGCAGGGGGTGTCGCTTCGGTATGCGACCTCGTGGCTGGAGCGAGGCTTCCCCCTCAGCGAGGATCTGCCCCTGATCGGCGAGGAATTCCTGCCCGCTGAAAAAGGCACAGCGGTCGGCGCGGTGGATGACGCGCGGCCCGACCGGTGGGGAGAGCGGGTCATCCGGTTTATTGACAAGCCGCCCCGCCTGTCGCTACTCGAATACCTCTACTTCGCTGGCGATGACCGCTTTGGCGCTCTTGGCGTGTCCACCTCCGGCGAGGAATACCTGCCGCGGCGTCTTGGGCCGCTGCCCACCTTGGAAGAGGCAGACCAGATCCACGCCTTGATACGCAAGATCCAGGACAACGAGCCGGTGCCGCCAGAGCAGAAGCGCCTGATCTCCCCGGGAGTCACCATGGGTGGGGCGCGGCCCAAAGCGCTCCTCAACGTCGGTGGCGACCAATGGGTAATCAAGTTTGGGGACGGTGAGCCCGCCGATACCCCGTTGATCGAGCACGCCACCATGACGCTTGCGCAAAAGGCCGAAATCCGCGTGGCTGCCACAATGGCCGTGGCTCTCGTCGATGGCCATGCGGTTGCTATCAAGCGCTTCGATAGGAGCCGGGGAGGGCGGCTGCACTGTTTGTCCGCCTGCGTGGCGCTCAGGGCTGCGGCCGAGCGATTCGGCTATCCCGAGCTGGCGCAATTGCTCCGTCGCAAGGGCGTCACCGAGGCGGACGCCTACATCGGTCACATGCGCGAGTTGTTTCGTCGCATGGTTTTCAACATCCTGATCGACAACACGGACGATCACGAGAAGAACCATGCGCTGTTGGTGAACGATGCGCAGCAGTACGAGCTTTCTCCCGCCTATGACATTCTGCCCTCCGGCCAGGCGCTCGGTTTTCAGCAGATGCGAGTCGGGGAGCACGAAGCTGACTCGACTCTCGCAAACGCGCTCACGATGTCGCAGATGTTCGCGCTTCGCAAGGATGACGCCGTCAGGGAAATACGCGCCGTGGCACGGGTGGTCGATAGTTGGAAAGAGCACTTCAAAGCGAGCGGCGTCACTTCCGGCGACATCGAGCTTTACGCCGAGCAGATCGACCGGCCCTTCCTGCGCGAACAGCGCAACGAAATCAAGGGCGGCAGATCACGAAGCTGATCACGTCGCCAGACTCACCGGCGGCAGCGCGCCGTCCGGCGTGAACCCAAACACCTGGCCGTAGAAAACCAGCTCCGATTCGAGCGAGCGCACGATGTTTTCCGCGCGCCTGAATCCGTGCTGCTCGCCTTCGAACTCGATATAGGCAACAGGCACTCCCTTGGCCTTGACAGCGGCCACGATCGCGCGCGACTGCTCCGGCGGGACTACCTTGTCGTCTGCGCCCTGGAACGTGATGAGCGCGGCGTTGAAACGTTCGAGATGGCGAATCGGCGCACGAGCTTCGTAGATCTCCCGTCCCTGCGGCAGCGGCGCCACCAGCCTATCCAGATAGCGAGACTCGAACTTGTGGGTATCCCGCGCGAGCGCCTCGAGATCGCTCACCCCGTAGTAGTTTGCTCCTGCCCTGAAAACATCGTGAAACGCCAAGGCGGCAAGTACCGTGAAACCACCGGCGCTACCACCTCGAATGGCGGCTCGTCGTCCGTCGACGCGGCCGGCGGCGACCAGATATCTCACGGCGGCAACCACGTCTTCCACATCGACGACGCCCCACTTGCCGTTGAGGCGCTCGCGATAGGCCCGCCCAAAACCACTGCTGCCGCCGTGATTGACATCCAACAGTGCGAAACCGCGGGAGGTCCAATATTGCGTGGCCAATGAAAGCTCAGGCTTCGAGTGGCTCGTCGGGCCACCGTGTACCTTCACGATCAATGGAGGCTTCTCGCCGGCGGGCGCCGAGAATTCGCAATGGGTCGGTGGATAGTAGAACGCGTGCGCCGTCTGTCCGCCGGAGGTGGGGAACTCGACCGCTTCGGCAACCGAGATCAGTCCCTTGTCGAGCTTTATCGCTGTTGGCGATCGCAACACGCGGTGTTGGCCCGTGCCCAGATCGATGCTCACCAGAGCGGACTCTTCTATCGGGGAAGCCGCGATGGCAATAGCGGTCCCCTGAGAGAGGAGGTGCACGTTCGACAAGCCAACAAAGGGCAGCTCAATGGGCGCCAGACTGCCCGAGGCGAGGTCCGCCAAGCCAAGTTTATCACGGGCGGCAACCGTATAACGGACCACGGCACGGCCATCGCCCGTGAGGGCATAGCTGGATTGGCCCAAGGTCCACAGAGGGCTGGACATGTCCGCCTCGATCGCCAGCGCCGTGTTGATGTGGTTGTCTTTGTATCGATACAGGTTCCACCAGTTCGATCGGTCGGAAACGAAATACAACGCGCCGTCGCTGTCCCAGCGCGGCTCCAGCACCGACTCCCTCAAGCCGCTCGATAGCGCGGTAATCCCAGAAAGGCCGCGGCTCGTCAGGGTCGCTACATAGAGCGTGGTGGCATCCCACGGAAGATCAGGATGGTTCCAGGCGATCCACGCGATCCGAGTCCCATCCGGGCTCACCCGCGGATACGCCACGAAATCACTCTTCGCGAACAGCACCGTGCCCGGGCCCCCGGCTGCGATGTCGAGGACGACCAGGGTGTTCTTGGGCTCGCCACTTCCGGTGTGGTCTTCGCGGACGCAAAACAGCCGCTCACCGGACTTGTCGAGCTCGTAATCGGCATAGCGATAACCTTCCGGCGTGAGTGGCACAGGCGTAGCGCCTGGTCGTTGCACGTACACGCGCTGATCCGCGAAGTTGCTGAAGCAGATCGCGTTTCGGCACACGGCGTAAGGCGTGCCGCCGTATTCGTGAACCCGGGTACGCGCATTGAAACCCGCTGGCGTCAATTCTTGGGCTGCGCCATCCGCACCCATCGTCACGAGCACGTTGCGCCCGCCCTCGGCGGGCCGACTCTCGATCCAATAAGGCTGGCCTCCAGCAACTTGCACGTAGTTGAGTGCGATCGCGGAGCGCGCCAGGTCGGCGGCCGCGAGAGGGGAGCGCCATGTGCCGTAGGGTGCCTGTTGCATATAATCACCGCATGACCACGCACAGGCTCTTTCCCACGCTCGTCTACTCGGAGCGGCTCAGCCGTACGGGCTGGCGAGAGCTCAATGACCGGCTGCTGCGCGAGTGTCAGCAGCTCCGCCACGACGATGAAGCCGGCCGGCGCTGGTCGAAAAAAAACTACCCAGGCGGGTTCACCTCTTATAACTCCGCCAGCCGCATGCATCAATTGTCGCCGACATTTGCCGCACTGGAGCGCAAGCTGGATCGCCACGTCGGGCGCTTCGCGCGCGCGCTCGAAATGGATCTGCAGGGGCGCGCCTTGGCCATGACGGATTGCTGGGTGAACATCATGCCGCGGCAGGTCGTGCATGGGCTGCACTTGCACCCGCTCGCGACCATCAGTGGAACCTACTACGTCAGGATCCCGCAGGGATCATCGGGGCTAAAGTTCGAGGACCCACGCCTTGAGCGGTTCATGGCGGCGCCGCCTCGTCTGGCGAATGCCAGCCCCGAGAGCCGTCCGTGGTTTGTCATACCGGCGCAAGCCGGGAACGTGGTGTTGTTCGAGAGCTGGCTGCGTCACGAGGTGCCGCCGAATCCGGCGGCGGCGGAGCGCGTCAGCATCAGTTTCAACTACAACTGGTTCTGAAAAAGGGCCCCGCCGGGGGACGGCGGGGCCTCGAGACGTGGTCTTTAGAAGTTGCGGCGCACGGTGACCAACCACTCACGCGGGGCGCCGGGCTGTCCCTGCGTGAACGACGGGTTCTGCGAAAGCACCTTGTTGACGTAGTAGAAGTGATCCGCAAGGTTGGTCACCGCCGCGGTGGTCTGCCAATCACCCTTGGGCGACTTCCAGGTCAGGCGCAGGTCCGCGAGAGTCCGGCCGCCCACGGCGCCGATCGGGTTGTTGGAGAGCTCCGTGAAGAACGCCGACTGGTACTGCGCGTCCACCCGCGGCGTGAGCGAGCTGCCGTTGAGAAGCGTCCAGGTGTACTGCGCGCCGATGTCGGCCATACGCCTCGGTACGTACGGGTCCTGGGTCTCCAGGCTCACGCCCGGGATGGTTGCCGCGGCCGTGTTGATCGAGGTGAAGTTGAAGTTCAGATAGCTCAACGAACCGTCGATCTGGAAGGCGGCGACCGGCTTGATCACGAACTCCGCCTCGGCGCCCTTGATGGTCGCCGCGCCGACGTTCACCGGCGTGGAGTTCTGGAAGGTCTGACCACCGATGGTCAGCGGGGCGGTGTTGACCAGCAGGATGTCCGTGTACCGGTCGAAGAACGCCGAGACGTTCAAGCGCAAGTGATTGTCCAACAGATCGGTCTTCATACCGATTTCCGCGGCGCTCACCTTCTCGGTGCCGAAGGGGACCTCTTCCTGCTTGATGAACGGACGCGGATTTACGCCACCACCGCGGAAGCCTGTTGACCACTCGGCGTACGTCATGAGGGTCTCGGTCCACTGGTACTCGAGACCCACGCGGTAGTCGACATGGCTGCCCGTGTAGGTCCCGGTAGTGCCGTTGAGGACTCCGACGGCGTTGTAGCTCGGGAATGCCGGGGCATAGGGGTCGAGACGGGAGAACGTGTAGTCCTTGTTCTCCCTCGTGTAGCGGACGCCCGTTATCACACTCAACGCATCCGTTGCGCGCCACACGTCGTGAATGAAGACCGACTTGTTCGTGGACTTGATCGGGTCGTTGCCGGTGAACAATGTTTCGTTCGCCAGGCCCGGATTCAGCAGTTTCAAGCCGCCGAACTGCGCGTATTCCTTGTAGTAGTACGCGCCGACGGTCCAGTCGAACTGTCCCAGCGTGGTGCCGTTCAGGCGCAGCTCCTCGCTGAACTGGTTATCGGCCCAGGTGTCGTCCAGCAGGCCGGTTGGATAGGGCGAATCGCCGGTCTCGATGGAATAGGCGCCGGTGTAGCGCAGATAACCCGTGATCGCGGTCAATGTGTATTGATCGTTGATCTTCCACTGCAGGTTGTCCGTAAGCCCGTAGTAGTTGATCGGGTCGCGCGTCGGGACTGAAATGGCGTCGTGCTGGCCGGCCCCCGGCGCAGTCGCGTATCGCGCGGGGTCGGTAAACCCGACATTCGCGTAGGTAGCGTACGTGGTGTACGAATGCGCCGGGGTAATGAACTCGGCGCCGCTGGGGTCCAGGTTGCCCGGTATGTATCCTACGGGGTAGGCGTTCTTCGACAGGTTGGATGCCGTCAGCTTCAGCGCCGGCACCTCCGAGCGGTCCTGGGTGTCGGTTGCGGTGAAGTTGTTCTCGATACTGTCGTTGATGACCCAGCGCAGCGCCACGCGGATCGAGTGGATGTCTGTGCCGCCCTCAGTGCCGAGCTCGCAGCCGTGCACGGGGATCTGGGTGGAACGGACATCCTGGCCGGTCACACAGAAGTAGTCGAGCCGCTTCATGTAGCCGTCTTGCTGCGTGGAGATGCCGGACACGCGTGCGTACAGCGTGTCGGGAACGAGCGTGAAATTACCGGCCGCCCGGATCTTCACGAGATTGAAATCTCCATAGGTCGCATCGACATAGCCGTCGGTTTCCTCGGTCGGCTTCTTGGTAAAGAGCTTGATCGAGCCACCGATGGAGTTCTTGCCAGCCAGCGTACCTTGCGGACCGCGCAACACCTCGACCCGATCCAGGTCGGTGAGGTCGAGATCCGAGCCCAGCAGCAGCCCGTGATAGACGTCGTCGACGTACAAGCCCACGCCGGGCTCCAGGCCCGGGTGACCATCGCTCTGGCCGATGCCGCGGATGAAGGCTTGCGCCGAGGGTCCGTTGGTGTTCGTGCCTTTCGTCAACGTGACGTTCGGCGCCAGGCCGTTGAGGTCGTGAAGGCTCAATGCGTTGTGCTCATCGATCTGTTGAGCGGTGAGCGCGGTAATCGCGACGGGGGTCGTCTCCAGGTTCTGTTGACGGAACTGGGCCGTGACGACGATCTCCTCGAGGAGCTGCACCTCGTTGGCGCCCGGAGCCTCATCGGCGAGCGCGGTGCCGGCGCCGATGCTCAAAGCCAATCCAACCGTGAGGGCGCCTCTGCCGAGGCGGCCGCGGCCGCGCGCTGCGCGTAGCGACTGGCGGATGAATTGCTCCACGGTCGAGGAGGGTTGGTTAGACCTGTCGATAGTCTTCATGAACGAGTCCTGCTGCCTTTCGTTGACGCTTTAAAGCGCAGCTTAGACTACGTGTTTGGATGAGCCCGGTGTTTGGCGAGAGCGCCAACAATTTTTGGTGAGCGTGCCAACACCGACGAACCGAGAAGCGGTCGACAGGCCGTGTCGTTCGCTACAGACATTTTTGTTGTTTGTTGTCAACAGCGCCGCAATGGCGGGACCTTGGGCTACCCCCTTTGGGAGAGGGCTGCGTTCCCCGTTCGAGCCGCTCAAGACGTGCTGGTGAGTGCAGCCCGCCGGGCCTCACGCGCGGACATGCCGAACCGGGTGCGAAATGCACGACTGAAGTGCGTGGAGTTCTTGAAGCCCCAGGATAGTGCAATGTTGGATATCGATTGTTGCGATTTGGCCGGATCGCCCAGATCCGTGCGACAGCGCTCGAGCCGCGCGTGCCAGATGAGATTGTGAATCGATCCGTCGATCTCGCTCACGGCGCGATGCAGGCTGCGCTTGGAGGCGTTGAGATCGCGCGCGATCGTGTCGAGAGAGAGATCGGGGTCGTGGAGATTCAGCTCGACATACTCGCGGATACGGTCCGCAAGGGTCCGTTGCGCCGGCTCCGACGGCTGTTGCCGCGTCCGCTCGTAGATAGCGAGATTCACCAGTCGCGACAGACTTGTCGCAAGGTCTTCCGCGCGGACCGTTGTCAGGGAGCCGAGCTCCTCGATCAGCCAGCTGGCCGCTCCGAAGGCCAACCGGCTGACGCCGGATGTTCCCGTGAAGGCGCGCGCGGCTATTGCACGCAGGTCGATACCGCGCTCGATGCGGTTGCTGGGAATGAGCACGACGAGGCGGTGCGAGGCGGTTGGGCTGCTGAGCACGTACGGATCGGATGAGCTGCAAATACTCCAGCTACCCGCGATCAGACTCGCTGTGCGGCCATGCTGTTGCAGCTCCCCGCTACCGGTCACCTGAAGTGCAATGGCCACTGAGGGAGCGGCGGCGGCCGATGGACTATGAACGAGGTGATGCGGCCCGGCCGTGACGCGGGCAACCTGCAGCCAGGCGACCTCGGCTGTCTCGAGCTGTGTGGTGACAGCCGGGTTGGCGTAGGCATGGTTTTTCAAAAGCCCGCCCGGTACGACAGCAGTGTGCTCACCGTCGCGCCAGCGAGGTCCCGGAATTTCCAGCGTGGAAACAGTTGGGATCCAAGCCGAGGACCCTACCACTCTCATTTGCAACCCTCCGTAGACGATCCATTCCCCTCTCTCAAGACCACTAGCGATTCAGTAGCGGTATGTCCTTCGCATCCTTCCCTTTGGGAATGCTCTGCAGATACGCGACGATGTCGGCGATTTCGGAATCCTTCAGCACGGTCGGTGAATACACCGGCATGCGTCCGGACTGAGTGCGCACCTTGGCCTTGATCCCTTCCAGTGGGAGAGGATTCGGTGCGAGCCGCGGGCCGGCAATACCGCCGCCCGCGCCGGTCGTCCCATGGCAATAGAAGCAACCATCAGCGAAAAAAACGCGCTTGCCGTTAGCGGGATCGCCGCCGCCCGTGGCGGGGGTTGGATCATCGGCGGTGGCCGCAACGGAAAACAAGGCGAGGCTCGCCAGTAGCACGCAGGCGTGGATCGATCTCATATGCGCACTCTCCTTAGCGGCCCTGAGAAATGACATCGACGAGCGCCGGCTCGCCGCGTTTCACCACGGCTACCGCGCGTTGCAATGCCGGTCCGAGATCCTTTGGATCCGTGATCGGGCCCTGGCCGTAGACCCCCATGCTCGCGGCGAGCTTCGCGAAATCAACGTTCGGGTCCGTAATTGTGTTGCCGATGTGAGCACGCGTGATGCCACGTTGCCTCTTGGCAGCCATCATCTGCACATACATCACTTCCTGGTGATACGCGCGATTGTTATGTACGACGTAGAGGAGTGGGATGCGGTGATGAGCCGCGGTCCAGAGCGCTCCTGGGGTGAACATCAGGTCGCCGTCCCCGCCGATCGCAACCGCCAACCGTCCATGCTTACGATGCGCCAGGGCGGCGCCGACGCTGGCGCCCGGCAGATAGCCGAGGCCGTACGCTCCGGCATCGCCGATGTACTGGTAGTGGTGGTTGGCCGTCCAGAGCTGCTGTGGCCAGTTGTTTTGAAAGATCGTGCCGTTGCAGAGCGCCCAATCCTCGTTGCGGATCTGCTCGTAGATTTCCGCGCACAGCCGCGCGGTGGTGATCGGTTGCAGATCCCAACCGACGGCCGCGGCGGCGCGCGACTGCTCGAGTGTTTCCTGATGATCCTTCGCGAGTTGTGCGCCACGGGCCTTGAGCGCGGCGCGCCTGCGCGGGGTGATGAGCTTGCGAACGGCTTCGATGAGGGCTGGGAGTGTCGCCTCGGCGTCGGCGGCAATCGCAATGTCCACTGGCGTGAAGCGGTCGAAATCCTGGTAGTTGGATTTCATGTAAAGGTCCCCGGCGCTGATGCTGATGCGCTTGGCGCCAGGGGCCAGGCGATTGCCGGTTACTGCCCAGAAGTCCGTGAGCTCCAGTCCGAGGATGACGTCCGCGTTGGGCGCGAGCAGCGCCTGACGCCGCGTTTGCGCCAGGGGATGCCGCCATGGAAAATTCATTCTGCCGTAGATGTCGACCACGGGCGCCTGTAGCTCCTCCGCGAGCTCCACGAGCAGTCGCAACCCTTCAGGCGTGCGCGCGGCACGATCGGCGACAATGAGCGGACTCTCGGCCGCGACCAGCAAACTCGCCGTTTCATTCACCGCGCCATCTTCGCCGCGCGGCGGTGCGATGAGCGGCTCGTGTGGAATGACAGGTGTCTCGCCGCTCTTGATCGGATCTTCCTGTAGCTCCTGGTCGACAGCGAGCACCGTGGGCCCGTAGGGCGGGGTCATGGAGAACTTGTGCGCCCGAGTCGCGGACTCCGCGAAGTGGCGCAGCGAGATCGGTGTGTCATCCCACTTGATGAAATCGCGCACGAGCCCAGGGCCATCGAACACCGAGTGAGCCCAGTCCACGTAGCCGCCGCGCTTGGAGGCATCGAGCTGCGCTCCCACGATGGCGAAAACCGGCACGCGATCGGCCCAGGCGTTATAAAGAGCCATGGCTCCGTGCTGTAGTCCCACGGTCGAATGCATCATGCACGCCATCGGCTTGCCCGCGATCTTCGCGTAACCATGTGAGATCGCTACCGAGATCTCTTCGTGCATGCAGGAGATGAGCTCCAGCGAGGGCGCACTGGTCATGCCATAGTTGATGACCGACTCGTGCAGTCCTTTGAAGGTGTTGCCCGGAATGGCGGCCACGTAGTCGATACCGAGCCCGCGCATTACATCGACCATGAAATCGCTGCCGCAGCTCGTCTGCGTCTTGCCGTCGTCGTGCGGTGTACCCTGCTCGGTTTCTCGCGAAGTGATCTGTACCGTGTGGCGCTCAGGCGACTGCGCAGTGGAGTTTTGGGCCGCACCGACTTCCCCGGCGACTACGGTCTGTGCTATCGCACCGCTGCCGGCGAGAGTCGCTGCCTTGAGAAATTTGCGTCGGTCGAGCGAATTTCGCTCATCCGAGGTTCGCTTCGTGCGTCGAGACATCAAATGTTCCTGCTCCGTTGGCTTTCCGCAACCGACAGGGCACGGAATATACACACAGACGTGGCAGTTTGTTGCGAGTTCACTTCGATTTTGGAAACGCCAGAGGAGATTTCAATGCAAGGTCCCGCCAGAGCTGGTTATTCGCAACCGGGGGCGCAATCGTCGACGACGGTACGTGAAGCTGTGCTCCGGCTCCTGGGCGCGTTTCGGATGACCACAATCTTTGGCAACCCGGGCTCCACCGAGTTGCCCCTGTTCAGGGACTTTCCCGCCGACTTTCGCTACGTGCTTGGGTTGCAGGAATCGCTCGTGGTCGGCATGGCCGACGGCTTTGCACAAGCCACGCGCAACGCCGCGCTGGTGAATCTCCATTCCGCCGTCGGAGTGGGGCACGCCATGGGCAATATCTTCACCGCCTACAAGAACCAGACTCCACTGGTGATCACGGCCGGACAGCAGGCCCGATCCATTCTACCGTTCGAGCCATTCCTGTTTTCGGCCCGCGCGACCGAGTTACCTCAGCCGTACGTCAAGTGGAGTTGTGAACCGGCTCGCGCCGAGGACGTCCCCGCGGCGCTTGCGCGCGCTTACTACATGGCCATGCAGCCGCCGCGCGGCCCCACTTTCGTTTCAATTCCGGTTGACGATTGGGATCGCTCGTGCGAACCGGTTGAGCCGCGCCAGGTGAGCGGACTTCTACGCGGCGACCCGGCGCTCCTGGAGACCGTTGCGCGAGAGCTTGCAGCTGCGGAGCGGCCTGCTTTCGTGGTGGGCGCCGGAGTAGCGCGCGACGACGCGTGGGACGAAGTCATCGCGCTCGCAGAGCGCCATCAGGCGAAAGTATGGGTGAGCCCGATGGCGGCCCGCAATGCATTCCCGGAAGATCATCGGCTGTTCGCCGGTTTTCTCGGCGCCGATCGCGCCAGAGTGGTGAGCAGTTTGACGGGTCAGGATCTCATCCTGGTGCTCGGCGCGCCGGCCTTCACGTATCACGTGGAAGGTACCGGGCCGCACGTGCCCCCGGGAGCGAAGTTGTTCCAACTCGTGGACGATCCCGGCGTAGCGGCGTGGACGCCTGTCGGGATGTCCATCGTGACGAGTTTGAAACCCGGTCTGCGCGAGTTGCTTGCAGGACCGCCGCCACGGCCGCGCGCGCCGCCCGAGAAGCTCGTGCGGCCGCCGCACGTGGCCGGCTCGCCCTTCACCGACAAGTACCTGCTGCAACAGCTTGCCGCCTTGCGACCACGTGACAGCATCATTGTCGAGGAGGCGCCGAGCACGCGGGGACCGATGCACGATTATCTGCCGATCCTGACGCGCGATACTTTCTATACTTGCGCCAGCGGCGGCCTGGGTCACGGCCTGCCGGCCGCGATCGGTGTTGCCCTCGGGCGGCCGGGCGAGAAGGTGATCGCGCTGCTCGGAGACGGCTCCAGCATGTACGCGATCCAGGGGCTGTGGACCGCGGCACAACTCAAACTTCCGATTGCGTTCATCATTGTCAACAATCGCCGTTACGAGGCGCTGCTGCAGTTCGGGCGGCACTTCGGGCTTGCGCGTACCGTCGGCACGAGCCTGGCCGACATCGATTTCCGCGGCCTGGCGCTCAGTCAAGGGTGCAAGGCGGTGCGAGTCGAGCGCGCCGGCGAGCTGGACGACGCGCTCCGCGCCGCGCTCACCGCCTCCGAGCCCACGTTGGTGGAGGCGATTGTTGAAAGTTAGATTACTGTGGGCTGCGATTCGGGCTCCCCTGAACCTGACATGAACGGCAGAGCGTTGCTCATTCGACGGTCAACGGGCACAGTTGGCCTGCGTTGAGTTAAGCTGAGGGAAGTCCCGTAGGGATTTCGCGCTCGCAAGCTCACAGGAGCGGTGTTCAGCAACCGTTCAGGAAATGGTCAAGTGAGGGGATCAGCATGCGTAAACAGTGGCTAAAGACTCTTGTACCGGCGCTCGCGCTCGGTGCGCTACCCGTGGTCCCCACGGTCTCCAACGCCGGCGTCGCCATAGGCGTGTCCATTACGATTGCGCCTCCGGCATTGCCGGTGTACGTGCAGCCGCCACTCCCTGCGCCCGGATACATCTGGTCGCCGGGCTATTGGGCTTGGGGCGATGATGGTTACTACTGGGTGCCCGGCACCTGGGTCTTGCCGCCGGAGCCCGGACTACTCTGGACACCCGGCTATTGGGGTTGGGTCGACGGCGTCTACATCTGGCACGGCGGGTACTGGGGGCCTCATGTCGGGTTCTATGGCGGCATCAACTACGGATGCGGCTACACTGGTGTTGGTTTCGAGGGTGGCTACTGGCGTGGTGGCGCTTTCTTCTACAACCGCGCGGTGATGAACGTCGGCTCGGTTCACGTTACCAACGTCTACAACAGGACGGTGATCAACAACGTAACGGTGAACCGCGTCAGCTTCAACGGCGGCTCCGGTGGTATCCAGGCTCGTCCGACGAGTCGCGAGTTGGCTTTCGAGCACGAGCGGCACTTCCAGCCGACCTCCCTGCAGCGGACTCACGAGCATGCGGCGTTCTCCAATCGAGAGCTGCACGCGTCCTTCAACCACGGCGCGCCGCCGGTGGCAGCGACCGCGCGACCGGCTGTGTTCACGGGCCGAGGGGTGGTTGCGGCGCGTGGAAGCGGGCCGCAAGGGGGCGCCGCTCATGAAATGACACGTAACGACAGGCCATCGGGGCATGGTCCCGAGGCGCACGGTGGGCCGGCGCAGATGACGCGCAATGCGGGCCCTGCGGCACGCGCCGCTGAAGGACATGGTCCTGCCGGCGCTGGGGGACGTGAGCCGGCGTTCGCGGGTGCGCATGGTGCTGCCGGGAGCGCGGGGCACGCGGCGCCGATGATACGGAACGATCGTCCTCCTGGTGCTGGCACGGGACATCCGGAGGTCAACGGTGTCGCACGCAACAATGATTTTCGATCGGGCGGCGGCTTTGGCGGCGGGCATTCACCGTCGCCAGGCATGAATACCAGTCGTCCGGGCCCGAGCGGTGGGTTTCAAGGCGGCTCGCCGCACTCAGTGCCGAATATCAGCGGCGGTGGACATCCGGCCCCCGGCGGTGGGTTTCAGCGCAGCGATCGTCCGGCGCCGAACATGAATGGCCATGCGGCCCCTAACATGAGCTTCGGTGGGCATCCAGCACCGAGCGGTGGTGGATTCCAGGGCGGTGGTCGCCCGGCGCCCAACATGAACGGCGGTGGATTCCAGGGCGGCGGTCGTCCGGCGCCTAACATGAACGGCGGTGGATTCCAAGGCGGCGGTCGTCCTCCGATGAATATGAGCGCGCCGCATCCCGCTCCCAACTTTGGCGGTGGAGGGCGTCCGGAGAGTCGTGGCGGTCCTAGCCCAGGCGGCGGTGGACGTCCGCAACCGCAGCAGCAGGGTCATCGTCCGGAGGGCCACCGGTAGCACCGGAGCAACTCCCCGCCAGGGCGCAAAATGCGGCGGGTTAGAGAACCCGCCGCAGCCACGCGGCAATGTCAGCAACTTCCTGCGCGCAGACCGAGTGTGGCATCGGGTACGCGTGCCACTCTACCGAGTATCCTTCCTTTTCCAACAGGCGGCGCGTTTCCTCCCCGAGGAGCGGGCTGACCACCTGATCCTGCGTGCCGTGCCCGAGAAAGATGGACGTGGAGTGGTTCGCGGCCGTGCGCTCGGCGGTAAATTGCGCCTCGAGGAGCATGTAGCAGGAAAGCCCGATGATGCCCGCGAGCTTCTGCGGATAACGGGTGCCGCTGTAGAGCGCCATCGCGCCACCTTGAGAGAAACCGGCGAGCACGATTCGGCTGCTGTCGATGCCGCGCTCATTCTCGCGCCGGATGAGCTTTTCGACCACGCCATATGAGGCGCGAATGCCAACCTCGTCCTGGGCGGCGTGACGCTCGATGCTGATGATGTCGTACCAAGCTCGCATCGGATAACCACGATTCAGGGTCACCGGTCGCACGGGTGCGTGTGGAAACACGAAGCGCAACGCACGCTCGCCCGGGCGCACGAGCTCGGGAACGATCGGCTCGAAGTCGTGGCCATCGGCGCCCAGGCCGTGCATCCAGATGACGGCGGCGGTCGGATTCGGACCGGTTTCGATTTCAACGAGGTCTTGGGACATCGCGCTCCAGGGTATCATATCGACCCGATGGCCTCCCGCTCCGCCGCAGTCCGCGGCACCGTTCGCAAACCGCGTAAGAAGCGCAGGAAGCGCTCTAAGCTCGCCAAGCTGTGGCCGAACGCCACAACACGGCGCCGCTGGCTGCGTCATTTCCGCCGAGCACCGGGAGCAATTCGTATCGTTACCGTTGCGGCGATCGTCGCCTCGGTCTGGCTGGTGACCAACTGGATCTACCAGGTCATCCGGAAACCTTCCGAGTTGTTCTTTCCGGTCAGCGGGACACTCTTCAAGACACCTCCGGAAACCTGGCGCAGCTACGCGCCCATTTTCCGCAAGCACGCGACGAAGACGATCTCACCGGAGTTGCTCGCCGCGCTCGCGCAGGTGGAGGGTTCGGGAAATCCGGTGGCGCGCACCTATTGGCGGTGGTCCTGGAATCTGCGGCCGTTTGAAATCTATCGGCCGGCGACTAGCGCCGTCGGCATGTACCAGATGACCGACGGCACCTTCGCTGAAGCCAGACACTATTGCATTCACGATCACGTCGTCGCGACCGAGGGCCCGTTGTCCGACTGGCATTCGTGTTGGCTCAACAGCCTCTACTTCCGCGTGATCCCCAGCCATGCGGTCGAGTTGACCTCAGCCTACCTCGATGTGCATGTCACGAACACATTGGCGCGTTATCGGATCACTCGCGCCACGTTGCAGCAGAAACAGCATCTGGCCGCGACCATTCACCTGTGTGGCGCCGGAGCCGGGGACCTTTACGCGCGACATGGATTTCATTTCGCGCCGGAGCAGCGCTGCGGCGATCACGATCCACGCGTTTACCTTGCGAGAGTCGACGCGATCAAGGCTGTGTTCGCCCATCTCGCGGCAGCCGACCAGCCCGATCAGTGATGGTGATCGCCGGGGCCGTGCACGTGGCCGTGCTCGAGCTCCTCTTGCGTCGCCGCGCGCACTTCCGTGATCTCGATATCGAAGTTGAGATTCTTGCCGGCGAGGGGGTGATTGCCGTCGAGTGTCACCATATCACCCTGGATCTGTGTCACCGTCACCGCCTGCGGCCCCTGCGCGGTCTGGGCGTGCAAGCGCATTCCGACGTTGAGGTTCTTGATGCCTTTCAGGGCGCGACGCGGCACGCGTTGCACCAGCGCCTTGTCGAACTCGCCATAGCCGTCGGTCGGTGAGAGTTTCACGCTGAGCTTGTCGCCAGCCTTCTTTCCCGTGAGCTCCCGTTCCAGGCCTGGGACCAGATTGCCGTGGCCGTGCAGGTAGGCGAGCGGCTCCCCCGAGCTCGAGCTGTCGATGACCTCCCCGGCGTCATCCTTCAGCGTGTAATGGATACTTACTACAGAGTCCGATGTGATAGTCATATGCAATTGTCCCGTCAGACCACGGCCACCAGGAACGGCGGCAAGCGCCCCTAGTGTACCGATCCGGGACGGTCTGGGAGAATACGCGCACCATGATGGACAATCCTTTTACGCATCCGAGCCCGCTTCCGTACCAGCTGCCCCCCTTTGACAAAATCGGAAATTCCGATTACCTGCCCGCCTTCGAGGCGGGTATGCGGGCCCACCGTCAGGAAGTGCTGGCTATCGCGCAGGCTCCGCAGCCGCCCACCTTCGAGAACACCATTGTGGCGCTGGAGCGCTCCGGGCAGTTGCTCGAGCGCGTGAATACGGTCTTCTCCAACCTCAACGCGGCCAATACCGACCCGGAGATGGACAGGATCGACACCGAGATCGCGCCCAAGCTCACAGCTCATGAGGACGCGATCTTGCTCGACAGCGCGTTGTTCGCCCGGGTCGACTCCCTATATCGGGAGCGCGCCGCACTGAACCTCGACCCCGAGTCGCTGCAGCTTCTTGAGCGCTACCACGTCATGTTCGTGCGCGCTGGCGCGAAGCTCTCGGAAGCCGACAAGGCTCGGTTGCGTGGTCTGAACGAGGAGCTTGCGTCGTTGATGACGCAGTTCCGGCAGAACGTGCTCAAGGCGAGCAAGGATGGTGCGGTTGTCGTCGACAGCGTGGAGGAGTTGGAGGGGCTGTCCGTCGAGCAGATTGGCGCGGCCGAACAGGCCGCGGCGGCACGCGACCTCCAAGGAAAGTATGTTATTACGCTCCAGAACACGACGAACCAGCCGCCGCTGGCGCGACTGAAGAATCGCGCTCTGCGCGAGAAAATCTACCAGGCTTCGATCCAACGTGGCGACGGCGGACCGGCGGACAACAATGCGGCCATTGCGAGGATGGTGCGGTTGCGAGCCGAGCGCGCCAAGCTGCTGGGTTATCCGAACCATGCATCGTACCAACTCGAGGATGAGTCCGCCGCGACACCCGCGGCCGTGCGCGAGATCCTGACACGCCTCGTGCCCGCCGCGCTGGCTAGCGCGAAGCGCGACGCCACGAAAATGCAGGAGATCATAGATGGCGAGGCGGTGCGCCAGCGCACAGCGCCGTTCAAGTTGCAACCATGGGACTGGGCGTTCTACGCCGAGGCCCTCCGCAAGGAACGCTACGCTTTCGACGAGGCGCAGGTCGCGCCCTATTTCGAGCTCGACCATGTCCTCCACGATGGAGTCTTCTACGCTGCCCGCGAGCTGTATGGACTCACATTCCAGGAGCGCAAGGACCTGCCGGTCTACCACGCCGACGTGCGGATTTTCGAGGTGTTCGATCGGGACGGAGCGCCGTTGGCCCTGTTCCTCGGTGACTTCTTCGCGCGCGACAACAAACGCGGCGGAGCGTGGATGGACAACCTCGTGCGTCAGTCACGGTTGTTCGAAAGAAAGCCCGTGGTGACCAACACCCTGAACATCCCGAAGCCGCAGCCCGGCCGTCCGGCGCTGCTGACGTTTGACGAGGTCACCACTCTCTTCCACGAGTTCGGCCATGCGGTGCACGGAATGCTCTCGAACGTGCGCTATCCGTTGCTCTCCGGTACGGCCGTACCGAGGGACTTTGTCGAGTTCCCCTCGCAATACAACGAGATGTGGGCGCGGGAGCCGGTCGTTCTCGCGCACTTTGCCCGACATTACGAGACGGGCGCGCCGATGCCGGAAGAGCTGTTGAGCAAGGTCCTGGCGGCACAGAAATTCAATCAAGGCTATGCGACCACCGAGTACCTCGCGGCCGCGCTGCTCGACCAGGAGTGGCATCTCATCGATGCGGCGCACGCGCCGAGCGCCGCTGAGGTCGCCAACTTCGAGACTGCTGCATTGCGCAAGAATGGAATCGATTACGCCGAAGTGCCTCCCCGCTATCACTCGCAGTATTTTTCGCACATCTTTGCGGGTGGCTATGCGGCTGGGTATTACGCGTATCTCTGGAGTGAGGTACTGGCGCGCGATGCTGGACAATGGATGCACGAGCACGGCGGTTTGACGCGCGCCAATGGCGATTGCCTGCGGGCCAAGATTCTGTCGCGAGGTCGTACTGGGGACCCGCAGGCGATGTTTCAGGATTTTTACGGACGCGCGCCGGATATTGGACCGTTGATCGAGTATCGCGGGTTGGCGTTGTCGTAAGACCTCGGCCGGGCGCTGATGCTCGACCGCGCGAGCGGGGGTTATTCCTCCAGCCTGGCGGAGCTTCCGCCGACGCTGGCGCCCCCGTCTATCACGAGGTATTGCCCGGTAATGTAGCGTCCGGCCGGGGAGCACAGAAACACCACCGCGCCAGCTACATCATCCGGCTCGCCGAGCCGACGTAACGGAGTCGCTGCCTCGCTGGCCTTCGCAATCTTCGGGTTCATCCACAACGCGCGCGCGAAGTCGGTTTTGATGATACCGGGAGCGACACAGTTGACTCTGATGTTGCTCGGACCCAACTCGACAGCCAGGTTGCGGGCCAGTTGCAGGTCGGCCGCTTTCGACAGGCTGTAGGCGCCCAGCATGGCGGAGCCCTGTAGACCGCCCACGGACGACACGATCACGATGGCGCCTTCGCGGCGCGCGCTCATCTCGGGAGCGACGAGCTGGATGAGCCAATGATTTGACAGGATGTTGTTATCGAGGATCTTGCGGAACTGCTCGTCCTTGATGCTGGACATCGGGCCCATGTGGACGTTCGTTGCAGCGTTGCAGACGAGAATATCGATTTTGCCGCAAGCCTCGCGGGCCTTGGTGACGAGATTCACCAGATCGTCCTTGGAGGAGATGTTGGCGGCGATCGGGAGCGCCGTTCCGACGCCGCGCGCGGTGTTTATCGCATCCGCCACAGCCTGACACGCTTCGATTTTACGCGAAGAGATCACAACTTTGGCGCCGTGCTCCGCCAGGCGCTCCGCTATTGCGCGCCCGATACCGCGCGATGACCCAGTGATCACGGCCACGCGGCCGGAAACATCAAATAATGACATGCGGGACCTCGGAGCGTGTAACATCGTCCAGGCTGGGCGTCGGAACCTCCTCGCGCTTTCGGAAGGTGACCAGCCATGGATTTTGAGTTTACCGAAGACCAAGGAATGTTGCGCGACTCGGTACGGCGGCTCCTCGCGCGCGAGTACACGTTCGAGCGTCGACAGAGAATTCTTGCCTCCACGCATGGTTTCAGTGCCCGAATCTGGCGCTCATTGGCCCGGCAAGGCATTTTCAACCTCGGGTTGCCGGAGAATGTCGGCGGTTACGGCGGGCCGGTCGAGGTCATGTTGGTCATGGAGGAGCTTGGGCGCAATCTGGTACTCGAGCCGTTCGTGAGTACTGTCGTACTGGGCGGCGGCTTGATCGCGGAGCGGGGTACGGTCGCCCAACGGGCCAAGCTTCTGCCGAAGATCGCTACCGGTGAGTGTCGCATCGCTCTGGCGCACCAGGAAGCCGGAAGTTGCTATGTCCTCGATCGCGTGGGGACGATCGCCGTGCGCAGCAGGGGGTCTTATTTTCTCACTGGAGCGAAGGCGGCCGTGCCGGATGCTCCCGTCGCTGATGTGTTGATCGTGTCAGCCCGCGACGACGCGGCCGGCGGCCTGTCACTGTTCCTGGTTCCTCCCAATGTCCCCGGCTTGAGCGTGAGCTGCTACCGTACTCCCGATGGGCGCTCGGCCGCGGATCTAACTCTCCAGGGCGTGAAGGTCCCCAATTCCGCGCGGCTTGGGTCGGCGGGTTTTGCCCTGACGGCGTTGGAGCAGGCCACGGATTGCGCGCTTGCGGCGGTTTGCGCCGAGGCGGTTGGGGTGATGGATTCGATCGTCGCGGTGGCTCGGCCCCTGTTGCATCAGCGGGCGACTGACATGCTCCTCCTGACCATCCAGGCGAGAGCCATGAGTTATCTCGCCGCGCACCGTTGTCGGGAGTCGGATCGTTGGACGCGCCGGCACGTGCTGGCAGCGGTCAAGGCGTTCCTTGCCAGGGCAGTATTGTTGGTCGGGGAGCGAGCCATGGAGCTCCACGGCGTGGCAACGGCGGCGGCGCCGTTGATCCACCACGTGAGGCGCCTGAGCGCGATCAACGCAACACTCGGCGACGTCGACTCGGAGCCCGGCGCCCCACCGGGCCGGCGTATTATGTTGCCCGGATGATCCCGGGCACCCCTTGCGACCGCACCCGATCGCTCGATCCTGTGACGGGCGTCGCACGCATCCTGACGATTTGGTCAAGCTATCTGCTGCGGCGCAGGGCGCACACTTCAGCCCAGTGTTCGTCGAGGGGGAGCTCGGGTCGTCGACATGAAGAAGAGCGAGGCTACTGCCCCGCCCACCGGCGATATCACGCCGGAGACGGCTGGCGAATGGCTGTCGATGCTCGGACGGGTAACGGGCTACGGGGTCACCTTGACCGATGCCCAGTTGCGCATCGTCTGGGCAAACGATGCCTTTACGCAATTGACCGGCTACGGTTCCGAGGAGTACCTCGGGCGCTCGCCCGGCGAGTTGTTGAATTTCGTCAACACCGACCCGGACAAACACGGGGTCATCAAGGAGAATTTCCGGGCGCTGCGCGGCCAGCGCTTCGAAGGCCGGGTGAGTGGTAAGGACGGGCGCGAGTGGTGGCTGGATACCGATGCCCGACCGCTGAGCGATGCGCAGGGGAGGCACAAAGGCTGGCTCTGCATTCACGCCGACGTGACCACCGAAGTCTTGAAGCGCGAAGCGCTCCGACGGAATGAGAGCCGCGCGCACCTGATGATCCAGGGTGGCAAGATCGCCACGTGGGAATGGGACACGCGGGATAACTTCGTCGAGACCAACACGGTCTTCATGACCATGCTCGGCTATCCGCCGCAGGACTGTCGGCCCAGCGTTGAATGGTTACGCGACGCGTGTCACCCGGATGACGTCGAGATTTGCGATCGGAATCTCCAGGAGGTTCTTGCCGGTAGGCGCAATACATTCAGCGGCGAGTATAGCCGCCTGCGCGCCCAGGACGGCTCCTGGCGTTGGGTGTTCTCCAGCGGCGGAGTTCTCGAGCGCGGCCCGGACGGTGCCGCCAGGCGCATCTTTTGCGTTATGTTTGATGTGACCGAGCACAAGCTGGCGGACGAGCAGAGCCGTCTGGCCAGTGAGCGTCTCGCCCTCATCGCGCAAAACGTCCCCGGCATGATCTTCCAGTGGCGCCTGACGCCGGAGGGCAAAGGAGAGTTCCTGTACGTGAGCCCAGGCGTGCGCACGGTGTACGGCTTGGATCCCGAGGTGTTGATGAAAGACGGAGGGGCCTGGCTTGCGGTCGCTCATCCACAGGATCTGGATCGGGTGCGGGCGTCGATGGACCGATCCGCTGCGACGTTGGAGCCGTGGTATCTGGAGCATCGGGTGGTGCGCTCCAACGGGACGATCACCTGGGCCGCGGGAGAGGCGCTGCCGCGCCGGGAGAAAGACGGCAGCATAGTCTGGAACGGTCACGTGAGTGACGTCACGGCGGGAAAAGTATCGGAGCAGCGCATCTCGTTCCTGGCCTACCACGATGGATTGACGGGGCTTGCCAATCGTCTCGGCTTGCGCTCGAGACTGGACGAGATGTTGGAACTGGCTGGCCTCGTTGGCGGCTCCCTCGCCGTGTTGATGATCGATCTCGATCGCTTCAAGCACGTCAACGATACCTTGGGTCATGACGTGGGCGATGAATTGCTCATGGAAGTTGCGCGCCGTCTGCGCGCCAGTGTTCGACAATGCGATGTCGTGGCCAGGCTCGGCGGGGATGAGTTCGTGCTCGTCCTGGATAGCTTGCAGGACGAGAAGCAGGCCATCACCGCTGTCCAGAAGGTGTTTCGGCAATTGCGCGGGAATTTCCGGCTATCAGAGCGCATGGTGTACACCACGTGCAGCATCGGAATCAGCCGCTTTCCCAGAGACGGCGTGGACAGCTCCACTTTGCTCAAACACGCGGACCTCGCGATGTATACGGCGAAGGCGCACGGCGGGGATTCGTATCGCCTGTTCGACAATGCCATGCGACCCGGTACGGACCGCTTGTCGCTCGAGGTCGAGTTGCGTGAGGCCCTGGAGCGCAACGAGCTGGACCTGCACTATCAACCGCGCATCGACACGATTACGGGACGGCCGACGGCAATGGAAGCGCTGCTACGCTGGCGACATCCCACGCGTGGAAGCGTGCCTCCCGCCTCGTTTATTCCCATCGCGGAGGAGACCGGACTGATCGAGTCGATCGGCCAATGGGTGCTCGAGCGCGCCTGCCAGGATTTGCGGGCCTGGCTCGATGCAGGGGGCGAGCCGCTGCGGGTGTCGGTGAATCTCTCGCCAGTGCAGTTCGCGCGCGAAGAGTTGCCCGAGCGTGTTGCAACCGTTCTGGAGGCCTATCGACTGCCCGCCCACTTGTTGGAGCTCGAGATCACCGAGACGGTGGCGATGCGCTCGCCGGAGCTTGCCGCCCGACACCTGGCTCGGCTGAGAATGCTCGGTGTTTCACTCGCCGTCGATGACTTTGGCACGGGACACTCCTCCCTCGCGCGCCTGAAGCTTTTGAACGTCGATTGC
Source organism: uncultured Steroidobacteraceae bacterium (assembly GCA_964400085.1). Classification (GTDB taxonomy): domain Bacteria; phylum Pseudomonadota; class Gammaproteobacteria; order Steroidobacterales; family Steroidobacteraceae; genus 13-2-20CM-66-19. Next base: position 54,129 of record CAYNTW010000007.1, read on the forward strand.
GTGAAGATCGATCGCTCGCTGGTCGAGGACTGCACCGCCGACCCACACGACGCCGCGTTGTGTCGCGCGGCGATCGCGCTAGGTTTGGCGCTCGGGCTCGAAGTGGTCGCCGAAGGGGTCGAGACCCAGGATCAACGGCAGTTTCTGGCCCAGGAACACTGCAGCACCATTCAGGGCTATCTCGTCGCGCCGCCGCTACCCGCCACCGAGGCTTTCTCGCTCATGCAGTCGCTATTGCAGGTGCCGCGGCTACGGGGTGCTCTCGCGTGAGGCCCGCGCCCGCCGCAAGCCGGCAACAAACACGAGGGCGGGTGGGGAGCCACCCGAGCCGCAGGTGAGGCGGCCGTCCTCCGGGCTGCAACGAGCAACATCCAACTTTGACAGGAGCGCGCCGGGTCCAGCTTCGCTATCGATCCGTAGCGTGCCGTGGATGCAGCAGATGAGAGTCTCTTCCCAGTCCATGGTGACGACTGTCTCCGGCGTCGTCAGAGTCACTACCCGGGCCTGGGCTCGCGCACGCGCTCTCGCAACCATGAGGTTGAGATCGGTGGAGCGCCCCGAGATCAGTGTGCAACTCGTCGGCCAGGCGCCGTCGAAACGGGCCAACTCCCCCGGGGCGCGCAGAACCCGCGAGCCGCGCGCGCCAAAATCCAGATGCACTCCCGCCCCCTCGACCAGCACCAGTGTGCGGTCGTAGCCCGCGAAATTCGAGAACGGTCCAGGAGCCTCGATCGTGGCAAGGCTCAGACGCCAGTCGAAATCGGCCGCATCCGCGGGGACCTTCAGGATCTCGCGCGTGAGGCCACCGCCGTTCTTCCAGGCCTGGGTGGGATAGTCGGCCGCATGGAGTATCCGCATCGCGCCCCTTGTCTGTACACCGCAGCCCGACTGCCGCGTTTCTAAGTTGTGAGCCGCCACCAAGGGTGGCGGAAGCACCACAAATGGCGAGGAAAGCTATGCGCAACTGGCGCGTTCTGGTTCGAAATACGGCGATCGTGACCGCCCTCTCAGCGGCGCTGAGCGCCTGTGTAGTCTATCCGGCCCGCGGCTACTACGCCGGTCCCGTTGTCGCGGTGGCGCCCCCTGCGCCGATTGTGGAGACCTATGGAGTGGCGCCGGCGCCGGGGTACGTCTGGATTGGCGGTTATTGGAACTGGGTTGGCGGCCGGCACGTCTGGGTGGCTGGTCATTGGGCAGCTCCGCACCCCGGGTATTATTGGGTGCCACACCACTGGGTGCCCGCGGGTCCTGGCTGGCGCATGGTTCCTGGCCATTGGGAGCGTCGCTAAGGCGAGGGGCGCGCGCGTTGAGCGATCGCTCGGCAAACGCTTCGCATACGATATTCCGCTTAGAATCGCGGTCTCACACAAGGAGGCCGCACTCGTATGCTGTTGCGCTCAATTGGATTCGCCCTGCTGTTGGCCACGGCCGCGCTCGCTTCGACGGGGCACCTTGGCTACCCCGCGGCCGCGCGGGGCGATGTGGTTACGGATTACCACGGGGTGAAGGTCCCGGACCCCTACCGTTGGATGGAGGATATCGACTCACCGGCTACCCGGGCGTGGGTTGAGGCGGAAGACAAGCTCAGCCGCGACTTTCTGAGCTCGCTACCTGAGCGCGATGCGATCGCGCAACGATTGCGTCAGATCTGGAATTTCGAGCGTTGGAGCGCGCCGGTTCGGCACGGGCACTACTGGTTCTACACCCACAATGACGGCTTGCAGAACCAGGCTGTGATCTTCGTAACCACTGAGCCCGGCGCGCCTGGTCGCGTGCTGCTGGATCCCAACACATTGTCCAAGGATGGGACGATCGCGTTACGCGAGACGGCTGTCAGCGATGATGGGCGGCTGTTCGCCTACGCATTGTCGGACGCCGGCTCGGACTGGCAGGTCTGGCACGTACGCAACGTGGATACCGGCACTGACCTGCCAGACGAGATCCGCTGGTCGAAGGCCGGCAGCGGTAGTTGGCGCAAGGACGCCTCGGGCTTCTACTACACCGCCTACGAGCCTCCCAAGGACAGCGACGCCTTGAAGGCCGCGAATCAGTATCAGAAGCTCTTGTTCCACAAGTTGGGGACTCCGCAGAGCCAGGACCAACTCGTCTACACGCGCTCTGACGACCCGGACTGGTTCGTGGGCGGCTCGGTGACCGACGACGGACGCTACCTGGTCGTTCAGGCGAACCATGGCGACGAGGTGCAGAACACCTTGTTGGTACAGGATCTGACGCAACCGAGTGCGCCCGTCCAACCGATCATTCCGCAGCCGAACGCCGTTTACAACTTCATCGGCAACATCGGCTCGCGACTGTTCGTCATGACGGATAACGGCGCGGCGCGCTACAAGATCGTGGCGATCGACCTGGACAATCCGGACCCGGCTCGCTGGACGACGGTGGTGCCGGAAGGGGCCGACACGTTGGATTCGGTAACGTTGGTCGGAGGGCAGCTCATTGCCGAGTATCTGCACGATGCGCATAGCGCGGTACGTCGTTATACGCCGGCGGGCAAGCTGGTCGGCGAGGTGCGGCTCGCTGGGCTCGGCGAAGCGAGCGGCTTTCAAGGTCGCATGGAGGATCGGGAGACCTTCTACTCCTACAGCAGTTTCACCTTACCCCCGAGCGTTTACCGCCTCGATCTCGGCAGCGGCGCGAGCTCGCTCTGGAAACTGCCGAAGCTCGAAGGGTACGATTCCGACGAGTATGAAACCCAGCAGGTGTTCTACGCGAGCAAGGATGGTACGCGCGTGCCCCTGTACATCGTATCCCGAAAAGGGACCAGGCTCGACGGCAAGAACCCTACCCTCCTGTACGGCTATGGAGGATTCAACGTCTCGATGGAGCCGCGGTTCTCGCCTGCCATCGCTGCCTGGCTGGAAATGGGCGGAGTCTTCGCCATGCCCAACTTGCGCGGTGGCGGCGAGTTCGGCCGGCCATGGCACGAGGGGGGAATGAAGACGCACAAGCAGAACGTGTTCGATGACTTCATCGCCGCTGCCGAGTATCTCATCGCGCACCACTGGACCAGCCCGAAGTATCTGGCCATCCGCGGCGGCTCCAACGGCGGCCTGCTGGTCGGAGCCACGGAGGAGCAACGTCCCGACCTGTTTGCAGCGGCAGTACCGCAAGTGGGGGTCATGGACATGCTGCGCTTCCGGGAGTTCACGGTGGGTAAGGGTTGGGAGTCGGATTATGGGTCGGTCGACAACCCCGATGAGTTCAAGGCGTTGCTCGCCTACTCACCACTGCAGAACGTCAAGCCCGGTGTGAACTATCCGGCGACCCTGGTCACCACCGCGGACCACGACGATCGCGTCTATCCCGCGCACAGCTTCAAATTCACGGCCGCCATGCAACACGCGGACCCGAACGGCAAGCCCATTCTCCTGCGTGTGGAGACCCGTGCCGGGCACGGCGCGGGCAAACCGACGGCGAAGCTCATTGACGAGATGGCGGATATCTACGCGTTTGTTCTGAACGCCATGAAGCAGGCCCACTGAGAGCCGAGGGGGCGTGATCAGCGTGCGGCGGCGGCGCGCGGTTTCTTGCGCCCGGGGACTTCCTGCTCGGCGGTGAGGCGCCTCCAGAGGCGACTGAGCTCGGTGGCGGGCATGCCAGCGATGGGGAGGGAGACCTGGGCGGTGACGTCGTCGAGGGCTTTGAATGTGTGGAGGACGGCGAGGGCGCTGGTGAGCCGGCCGAAATGCAGAGAGCGGCCAAGGGCCGTGCGCTTGTCGGGGGCGACGGCGAAGGTTTGATCGTCGAGGGCGGCGATAATCCTGTCCGACAGTCCCCAACTTCCGGCGATGCGCTTCGCCACGACCGCCGATTCCATGTCGAGCAGGGAGGCCATCACGCCCGCATGGGGACGCAACTCCGGGCGCATATCGTACTGATCGAGAGCCACGCGAAAGACGACGATGCCGGCCATACCGGCAACGAGGCCGAGGAGCTGGGCCGCGAAGGGATCCGACTTCTCCACGATGGCGGTGTGGGTGACGGTCGCACTCGCGGTTCGGAAGGTGTGCTCCCAGGCGATCTCGGGGAATTTCGGGAAGTCGCCGCCACGGATCCGGAAGATGGGCTGCGCGAGAGCCGCGGCAATCAGCGAGCGAATGCCGTCATTGCCGAGGATGACCACCGCGCGATCGATGCTCTCGACCGCTTGGGTGCTCACCCGGTAGAACGGGCTGTTGGCCATCTTCAGGAGATTGCCGACCAGCGAAGGATCTTTGGAGATGATCGCGACCAACTCACGACGCGACACGTCTTCATCGTTCACCGCGCGCAGAAGCTGCGGTAACAGGCTGGGGCGACGTGGTGTGTAGCGGTCCTCGGTCGCGGATCGTTGGAGAGCATCCGCGGTCGCGGAGATGACTTCGGCATGAGTGGGCGACCAGGCTTCTCCTACAGCCGCCGCCCCCAATGAAAGCTGATGGAGCCGCGCGAAAACGGCCTCGCTACTGAGCGGCTCGACTTCCTGTACGGGCGCAGCGGGCTGCTGCTCTGCGTCTCGAGCCGCTGTCGTGCTCTCTGAGCCTTCCGCAGGAGCGGTGTTTGGGGACACTTCCGACGGGTTGACGAAGACCCATTCTTCCTTGTGCGCGGGCGCGGCAGGCGAGTGGGCGCGGCGCGTGAACAGCCATGCTGCCCCGCCAATCACAACGGCCAGAACGATTCCCAAGCCCAACAGCATGCCAATACCGTGCGCAAGTCTCCACTTATCAGTATATCGGCGCGATTTGCGCGCTCTGTAGGGCGGAGGACAACTCCTGGCGGACCTTCTCGATGAGCTTCAATACGTGGTCGGCTCGAACACCCCGGGAGGTGAGCTGTTGTGTAGCCCGATCCAGGGCGCGCTCCACTGTTTGAGTGAGTTGGGCGGGTAGCAGGTCATTGCGTGCTGCAACAGCGACTGCCAGTTCCTTGGCCAGGGTCGCTGCAAGACTCTGAACGGTTGCGGTCTGACCAGATTGGCCCAACTCCGAGCCGATGCATCCGAGCACAACTTTGCGCGCGCTGGCCAGGTTGGTGGTCGCGTGATACCCGAGCAGTGAAGAAGCGGATTGCTGCAGATGCATATGGGGCCCTCTCGAGCGAACGCGCGGGCAGGACGCGGCTCAGCTCACGTCGTATAGGAGAGCGGCAGAGAGGCTATTAAGTAAATGCCGAAGGACTGCAAAGTGCGACACCCGTCACGAAGAAAGTTCGACCTTCGTCGCGGCGGCCGAGGCGCGGACATAACGTCGGTGGCGATCGGGGTGGGCTCCATTACACTGCTGGGGTCGCAGGCGAGGAGAACAAAGACATGAAGGGTGTAACGCTCGGCGCTCCAGGCGGACTCGAAAAGCTCAAGCTCGTGGACCTTCCTGATCCGGGCGCGCCGGGGGCGGGGGAGATCCGCGTCCGGGTGCACGCCAGCTCTCTCAACTTTCATGACTACGCTGTGGTGCGCGGTTTCATACCGTCAGCCGACGGTCGCATCCCCATGTCGGACGGCGCCGGTGTAGTCGAAGCGGTGGGGCCGGGCGTGACCGAGTTTCGGGTGGGAGATCGCGTGGTCTCCGGCTTTTTCCCCCTTTGGCTCGATGGACCTGCCGTCATCGCGGATTTTTCCAAAACGCCAGGGGATGGACTGGATGGCTACGCGCGTGAGGTGGTGGTGACCCCAGCTACCTGGTTCACCAAGGCTCCCGAGGGCTTCTCCCACGCGCAAGCGGCAACGCTCACCACCGCCGGCCTTACGGCCTGGCGCGGCCTGGTGGTGGAAGGACAGTTGAAAGCGGGCGATACGGTCCTCGTGATGGGCACGGGCGGCGTTGCCGTGTTCGCACTGCAGTTCGCCAAGTTGATGGGCGCCACGGTGATCGCGACTTCCTCGTCGGACCAGAAGCTGGAGAGGCTGAGGGCGCTCGGCGCCGCCCACACCATCAACTACAAGAAAGATCCGGAATGGGGCGCCACCGTACGTCAACTGACCGGCGGCGTGGGTGTCGACCATGTCGTGGAAACGGGCGGGCCTGGAACCCTACCGCAGTCGATCATGGCCGTGCGCACGGGTGGTCGGATTGCCTTGATCGGTACGCTCACCCGGCAGCAGGGCGATCTGCCTCTGACGCTCATGATGATCAAGCAGGCGCGCCTGCAGGGGTTGGTTGTCGGTAGCCGCCGGCATCAGCAGGAGATGGTCCGCGGCATCGCCGCCATTGGACTAAAGCCGGTGATCGACAGGACGTTCGGCCTGGATGCCCTGGCGGACGCCTTCCGGCACGAAGAGTCTGGCCAACACTTCGGCAAGATCTGCCTCGAGTTCTAACTCCCCGCGCACCCGGCCACCTGATGGAGCGGTTGGGCCTGCTGCGTGTTGCAGTGCACAGTTCTCACAAGCCACACTTGTGTGCTGCCTTGGTGCGCCGATAGGAATGACTGGAGGGGCCGTGACCTGGATGTGACGGCGATCGAGCAACGCGCGCGGGGGCCGAGGATGACCGAGTTCAAAAGACTGATCGATAAGCGCTGGCTGGCCATTGGCAAACCGCTGCCTTTCTCGATCTATGACTCCCAACGCAAGCTCTTGTTGGCGCAAGGCCACGTAGTCGAGTCCACGCGCGGCCTGGAGCGCCTGCTCGAGCATGGTCACTACTACCGGCCGGAGCGCCCCGGGGTCAGTGAGGGCGAGGTGATCGAGGAGCCTGCCGGCGACCCGGTGGACCCGGTTCACCCCCTGGCCGCGCTCAATCGGGATTATGCCAACATCCCACAGCGCGCTCGCTGTGGCATCAAGATCTCCCCCAGGGAGACCGGCGAGAGCTACTTCTGTTGGGTGATTGGCGTCTCGCACGAGAACCGCTGCCTGGTGATGACCGCGCCGGCGCGTCCTGACAAGGCTCTCGCGCCTGTCTCCAAGGGCCAGGTCTGGTATTGCCGTATGTTCAGCTCCACCAGTGTCTTTCGCTTTCGGGGCGCGATTCTGAAGGTGGCTTTCGAGCCCTATCCCTATCTGCACATCCTCGTGCCGGATGTCATCGAAAAACGCCTCGTTCGCCAGCTACCACGCGCCCTCGTCAGCCTGCAGGCGACACTTTCGGTTCCCGAGAGCCACCACGTGAGCATCGTCGACATCAGTGTCGGTGGCGCGCGGATCGGGGCGGAAAAGAAGCTGGCCCTGGAAGTGGGCCAGGCCGTGCAACTCGCTACGGCGATCGAGGTCCTCGGGCGACCCCACGAGTTGCAGTTACAAGCCAAGGTGGCGGTAGTTTACGGCGTGGCCGATACGCGCCACCCCGGCGTTGTGTTTTATGGCGTTTCGTTCGATGCGCTCGACGAGCGTGGCACCCTCATGTTGCATGCCTTCGTGCAGCAGCAACTTGCCAGTGAGCACGATGGGCTCGGGCAAGTGCTCGCCCTGGCGAATCCCGGCAAGAAATAGCACGCGCCGCGGCCGAAGTGGTCAGGCCACGTTGCGGCTGGGGTCTTGACCTGGCGTTGCGTATGCGGTGAAGTGGCCTGACCACTTGTCTACCTTGCCACCGCAATGACCCAAGCCGCAATTCTCCCCATCAAGGCCGCGCGCGTGATCGTGACTTGCCCGGGCCGCAATTTCGTGACGCTCAAAATCGAGACCGCCGACGGCAGCCATGGGGTAGGCGATGCCACCTTGAACGGCCGCGAGCTCGCGGTTGCGAGTTATCTGACCGATCACGTTATCCCGACTCTCATCGGTCGCGATGCGCACCAGATCGAGGATATTTGGCAGTTCCTCTATCGCGGAGCCTACTGGCGCCGCGGTCCGGTCACGATGAGCGCCCTCGCGGCCGTCGACACGGCCCTTTGGGATCTCAAGGCCAAGGCCGCGGGCCTGCCGTTATATCAACTGCTCGGCGGAGCATGTCGTAACGGTGTGCGTGTGTATGGGCATGCGAACGGGGAGACGATCGAGCAGACCGTCGCCGAAGCGCGCCGTTATCGCGAGCTCGGTTATACGGCCATTCGCCTGCAATCAGGGGTGCCGGGCCTCGCCTCCACCTATGGCGTCTCGCGCGACAAGATGTTCTACGAGCCGGCCGACGGCGCTCTCCCCACCGAGAATGTCTGGTCGACGCCGAAGTATCTGCGCTCCGTGCCCGATCTCTTCGCGGCGGCGCGTGAGGCGCTGGGATGGGATGTCGATCTGCTTCACGACACGCATCACCGGCTGACGCCAATCGAGGCCGCGCGGCTGGGCAAGGACCTGGAGCCCTATCGACTGTTCTGGTTGGAGGACACGGTGGCGGCCGACAACCAGGACTCTTTCCGAATCATCCGGCAGCACACGACGACACCGTTGGCGGTGGGTGAGGTGTTCAACAGCATCTGGGACTGCCGTCAGCTGATACAGGAGCAACTCATCGACTATATCCGTAGCACCGTCGTCCACACCGGGGGTATCAGTCACCTGCGCAGGGTCGCGGCGCTGGCAGACCTCTACAACGTCAAGACTGGTTGTCACGGTGCAACCGATCTGTCGCCCGTGTGCATGGCGGCGGCCCTGCACTTCGACTTGTCGATCCCGAATTTTGGCTTGCAGGAGTACATGCGGCACACTCCGGAAACTGACGCCGTGTTCCCACATGCGTATACCTACTCGGCCGGCGCCCTGCACCCGGGAAATGAGCCGGGTCTGGGTGTGGACATCGACGAGACGTTGGCGGCGCGCTATCCCTACAAGAGAGCCTATCTTCCGGTGAATCGGCTGGAAGACGGCACGATGACGAATTGGTAGGCGGCCATGGCCAGTCGATGTCTCGCTGCGATCTGGCTAGGTGTGCTGCCGGCCGTTGTTCTTGCGCAGGCGGCACCTCGGATCTGCGTGCCCCTGGACCACGGCTGGCGATTCAAACAGTCAGACACGCTATCCGGCGTGGAGGGCGAAGCGTTCGATGATTCCGCCTGGTCGGCAGTCGACGTTCCACACACCTGGAATCACCTCGGCAACGAAGGCCCGGAGCGCTCGCCGCAATCGAATATCGTGCGGGGCGTGGGCTGGTATCGCTTGAGGTTCGCGGCCCCATCGGCGGGGGACGGCGCGAAACGTTACTTTCTGCAGTTCGATGGCGTTGGCGAGGTCGCGGATGTCTGGCTCAACGGACATTATCTGGGCAAGCACGCGGGCGCCTTCTCCAGGTTTCGGTTCGACATCACCCGTGCGCTGGCGACGCGCGGAGAGAACCTGCTGGTGGTGAAAGCGGACAACTCGCGACCACAGCCCGGATCGACCACCGAGGCGGTCATTCCCTTGTCCGGTGATTTTTTCGTGTACGGTGGGATTTATCGGCACGTGGCGCTGGTGGTCACCGATCCGGTGCACGTCGATATGTTGGATTACGGCGGCCCTGGAGTCTATGCGCGGGCGGTGTCGATCGCGCCGGAGGATGCCGTCGTGCAAGTGTCGACTCGCTTGGTCAACGACGGCGCGCAGGCAGCGGCGGTGCGGGTCGAGGCGAGAGTCGAGGATGCGGCGGGAAAGATGGTGGCCACCGTCTCAAAACAGGCGAACTTGCCGCCTGCGACGGGTCCCGGCAACGTATCTCTGAGCCTCCACGTGCCGCACCCGCGGCTCTGGCGCGGCACGCAGGACCCCTACCTCTACCGAATGGTGCTCACCGTCCGCGCGCGGCGCGACGCGGTCCTTGATCAGGTCACTCAACCGCTCGGGCTGCGGACCCTCGCGTTCGATGCCGATAAAGGTTTCTTCCTCAACGGCGAGCACGTGTTTCTCCGTGGCGTTTCCATGCACCAGGATCGCCCTGTGAAAGGGTGGGCTATCTCCGCCGCGGACCAGGAGCAGGATTTCCACATCCTGCGCGACATGGGCGGCAACGCCGTGCGCCTGGCGCACTACCAACACGACCAACGCTCATACGAGCTCGCCGATGAGCTCGGCATCGTCGCCTGGGCGGAGATTCCGTTGGTCAACCAGGTCTCGTTTGACGGCACACCGGCTAGCCCTGCGCTGGCCGACAACGCCCACCAGCAGCTTCGCGAGCTGATCAGGCAAAATTACAATCACCCCTCGATCGCGCTCTGGTCGATCGCCAACGAGGTCGATCTACGCGCCACGCAGACGAACGGGCCGAGCAAGCCGCGCGCGCTCCTGGAGTCGCTCAACGAGCTGGCCAAGACCGAGGACCCTGGCCGCTTTACCACGCTCGCCGATTGCTGTGAGCCCGGACTCACTCACAACACGAGCGCGCCCGTCCCGCCTCGGGACGCTATTGTTGGTATCACCGACACGGTGGGTTATAACCGCTATTTCGGCTGGTATGGTGGCACGTTCAGCGAGCTCGGGCCGATGCTCGATGCGGCGCATGCGCGCCACCCCCAACTGCCGCTGGCGGTATCGGAATACGGCGCCGGAGCGGCGCTCTCCCAACACAGTGATGATCCAACCGGTGGGCCGTTCGATCCGCACGGCAGACCGCATCCCGAGGAGTACCAGGAGCTTTACCATGAAGCTTCATGGAGCACACTGAAAGAGCGCCCGTATCTGTGGGGCGTCTTCATCTGGAACCTGTTTGATTTCGCGGTCGACTCGCGCAAGGAAGGCGACCTGACGGATATGAACGACAAAGGCCTCGTGAGCTACGATCGCACCGTAGCCAAGGACGCCTTCTATTTCTATCGCGCGAACTGGAGTGCGCAGCCGACCTTGCATCTGGTCGGTCGGCGCCACACAACCAGAGCGTCCGCGATGTTGGATGTCAAAGCGTATAGCAACGCAGCGCGCGCCCAACTCTGGGTCAACGGCGTTGAGCAGGGCAACGCCTCGTGTTCGGGAGGAATCTGTCTCTGGCACGCTGTGCGTCTGCGCGCGGGAAGCAATGAGGTGCGCGCCACCGCGGACATCGGTGGCACGCAGCTCAGCGACAGCTTGCAGTGGAAACTCGCCGGGCCCTAGCGCGGATACTTCGTGAACAGGGCCGCGACCGCCTTGTCGATCTTCTGTTCCGCATCGACGCCGGTGGCGCCTTGGAGGTTCTGGTTGACGGAAGCGTGCCAGATCGGCTGCTTGCTCCTACCGTCGTAAAGGTCCACGGCGATGATTCCCTCGTGATAGATGTAGGGCTCATCCCACCCCCAGTATCCACCGTAAGCCCCGCGCCAGCCCCAGCCATATCCGCCCCAACCCCAGCCCCAACCGACGGGGTAGGCGCCTTCGACGGAGGTTCGTGAGCCGATTCCATAGCCGACCAAACAGTCGGCCGTGTTGCCGCTCGCCGGCTGCACGCCCACGGCGGCAAGGTTCGCGGTAATCGCGTTACGCAGCCGCGCTTCGTTCACCGGGTTGGCAATGCTGTCGCGCAGCGGACTGTCGCTCTTGAAGGTTCCTGCCCACGCGAACGTGTGGCATTGGACGGAGCCGGCCATGGCTCGATTCACGTCGGAGGTCACACGTAGCGACGCGCACGCCGCCAACCCACCGGATACCGCAACGGCGAACAGGCCAGTACGAACAAGCTGCCTCATCATAAGCACACCCTCGAGCGAGCGATCCAGGCTGGTAAGCCACTTCATTTGAACGGTCGGCGCCCATTTTAGTTGACCTTGGCGGTAGTCGCGGTAGCGCCTGAGCCGTTCCCCGGGCGCCCCGTCTGGGGCGACCGTTCCGGCTGGCGAAACCTGCTTGGCTACGCGCCCCGGGCTAAACTTCCGCACCCGCCACACTTCGAAAAAGAACCGATGAAAATCTACTCCTGGAACGTCAATGGAATCCGCGCCACGCTGAAGAACGGCACATTCCAGGCATTCATGGCCGCGCACGAGCCCGACATCGTCTGTCTTCAGGAGACCAAGGCCGAGCGGGGCCAGATTGAGATTCAGCTTCCGGGTTATCACGAATACTGGAATTCAGCGGTGAAAAAGGGCTATGCGGGGACTGCCATCTTTTCGAAAAAGGAGCCGCTCAAGGTGGTGAACGGCTTCCCCGTCGCTTTCGCCAAGCGCTTTCGCTTCGCCGACGAGTTGCAGCGGGACAGCGCCGAGGAAGGCCGCCTGATTACCGCGGAGTTTCCGAAGTTCCACCTCGTGACGGTCTACACGCCCAATGCGAAGGACGACCTGAGTCGCCTGCGGCTGCGTCATGAGCACTGGGACCCGGCCTTTCTCGCCTACTGCAAGCTGCTCGAGAAGAAGAAGCCCGTGATCCTGTGCGGCGACCTGAACGTCGCGCACACCGAGCTCGATCTGGCGAATCCGGGGCCTAACCGCGGCAAGAAAGGCTTTACGGACGAGGAGCGTGAGGGATTCCAGAACATGCTCGACGCCGGGCTCGTCGACACGTTTCGCCTGTTTACGCAGGGCAATGGGCACTACACGTACTGGGCCCGATTCGCGAACGCTCGGGCACGCAACGTCGGGTGGAGAATCGATTACTTCCTCGTGTCCGGGAAGCTCCGCAAGTCCATCAAGGCCGCGGAAATCCACTCCAAGGTCATGGGCAGCGACCATTGTCCCATCAGTATCACACTGTGAGTGCTCAGAACGGATCGCCGATACTCAACTTCCACCCGGAGAACTCGCCCGCAACCCGATAGCTGATGCCGATACGCGGCAAGTTGATGCCGTGGATCTGCCACATCGGCGCCACTCCAAACATAACACCCGTCTCGAGTTGCACGGCACGCCGCGCGATGCCCAGCGCGGATGCCGAAGGTGGGTCGATGTAGATGTCCATGACGCCGAACGGCGAGATTTCGACGTGGCGAACGCCGATGGTCCAGCCGATACTCCGCCGCCATTCGACCGCATCCCGGAGCCGGGTGAAAGAATCGTTGCGCGAGATGCCGGGTGGTACCTGGGCGGTGTAGTGAACCCCGGCATGGCCGAGGTTGGCCTGGTACAAACCCGAGCCTGCCGCACCGATGAAGCGATAGTCGCTACGGAGGCCGAAGTCATAGATGAGCGCGTCGCTGTTCGAGGAGGATGTAAACGCTCCACCGGCCTTCGCATAGGGATACAGGTGCCACATGTCGGTGAAGCGGTAGTCGAGCTGGACGCCTGGCTCGACGCTCATCTCCCCGACCTGGGTCGGCACTTTGAGCCGCGTGACATCGGTCGTCTGGAAATTGAAAAACCCGACCGTCACCGGCACCAGCAGATCGAGGCCGGGGCGCGCCTGCTGTGGGGAGGCGACCCGCAAGTTGAATTTGAGCGGGATCTGGTAGATCTGCACCGTCCGCCCAGCGATGGAGTAGACGCCCGAGCCCAGCTCGCTGGCGAACCCGTAGTTCGCGAATGTCGCGGGAGGAGCGGTTGAGCTTGGCGGATCAGGGTCCGCCGCCGGCGCCAGGCTCCAATGGGCGGCCGCCAACAAAAGAGTTACCCGGGCACCCGAAGCGCGCACCGTCGATGCCATAACCTCCCATCCCATTACGGATGTCCGAGGTAAATAACGACGGCGGTGGCCCAAAGGGCTCACCGCCGTGGAGAGGTTTTCGTGCGAAGCTTGGCTTACTGCGCCAACTGGCGCAGCTTGTGGACATCTTCGGCCGTGATTTCGGACCCCTTCGCGCCAAACCGTGCGGTCACATAGTTGGATACGGCGGCGATATCGGAATCCGAGTAAGCGGAACCGAATGCGGGCATCACTGCGATGTCACCCGAAGCGGGCAACGGCCCAGCGCCTCGGATCACCGCGAGCGCCACGTTCGTCGCCGTTGGATCGTTGACCGCTCGCGTGCCCACCAGGGTCGAGTGAGTCACCAGGGAGTTGGCTCCCGTCCAGCCGTGGCAACCGGCGCAGGCGCCGGCGAAGAACTCCCGACCTTTCGCATTCTGATCCATGGCCACGCCTTGCGACGGATCGGGTGGAGCCGGCGTGGCTTTGGGCGCCGGAAGATCCGGGCTCGACACCGGCGGCACGCTGCGCACGTACTCGGCGATGGCTTTGATATCCGACGGGGTCATTTTCGCGAAGCTCAGGTGAACCGCCTCCGCCATCGGTCCGAATGCCGAGCCGCGGTCCATCGAGTGTCCGGTGCTGAGATAATTCACCAGGTCCTCTTGACTCCAGGTGCCGATCCCCGAAGCCTTGTCGCTCGAGAGGTTGTAGGCCTTCCAGCCCTCGGACTCGCCGCCGGCGAACTTGCGCCGGTTGTCCAGCGATTGCAGCGGCGTGCGGGGCGTGTGGCAGTCACCGCAGTGGCCGAGCGCTTCGGCAAGATAAGCGCCGCGGTTCCACTCCGGGCTGTGGTCCGTGAAGGGCTGGAAGCGGGTGTTGGGATCGTACATCGCCGCCCAGAACGTCATGAGCCAGCGCTGGTTGAAAGGAAAATTCAGCGCGTTCACCGGCGGGTTGTTCTTCACCGGCGGCTGGCTGAACAGGTAGGCCTTGATGGCCAACACATCCTCGTCGGTGAGATAGGTGTAGGCGGCGTAGGGGAAGGCCGGATACAGCCGTACGCCCCCCTTCGCCACACCCTCGTGCATCGCCTTGAGGAAGTCGGCGTCACTCCAGCTACCGATACCGGTCTCCCGGTCCGGTGTGATGTTGGGCGAATACAAGGTGCCGAACTGGGTTTCGAACGCCCGGCCGCCCGCGAACGGCTTGCCACCCGGGGTGGTGTGGCACGCCATGCAGTCGGCCGCCTCGGTCAGGTACTTGCCGCGCGCCAAGGGGTCGGAGTCCGTGAAGTCCGCCGGCACGCCGGTCGGATGACCGTTGTACTGGCTCAGCGCCACTTTCTTGTCACCGGCAAAGGCGAGCGGGCCGGGGCGAATGGCCGCCCAGGCGAGGACCGCCAGGCCGATGAGGACAATGACGCCGATGACAATGCCAACACGCTTGCCAGTCGAAGATGAGCTCATGCTGATTCGCGCTCCACCAACATCGTTTTTTATCCGTTGTACACGCCCGTTCCTCACGGTATATCTGGCGTGATATAACGCGTACGTGGCGCGGGCGACGAACTATCCCACCCGCTCCTGGTGGCCGCAAGTTGCCGCGCCAGTGACGCCGGGCTGTGGTTGAACTCCATGACGACGCAGTTCATCATCCGCCGCCTCCACGTTGTTTCACCCGCCGCGGCTGTCAAAAAGCTCCGATGATCCCTGTCCTGAAGGCGCTTCGTTGAAAGACCCGGCTCTCGCTGAAACACCCCCGCCGGGTGAATCCGACGTGACCCGTCGCAATCCGTTGCGCCTGGGTTGGGGCGGTGCGTTGGCTCCTCTTGCGGATGTTCTCGTTTTCATCGCCTCCGTTGCTGCAGGTCAGGCGATCGATCTGGCCCACATCGTCAGCTTCGCCTGTGCGGCCCTGCTGAATTATTTCGTTACTGTCCGCACCGTGGTGACAAGGCAGGCCAGGGGACGAGACCTGCGACTCTACTGTCACTTGCTGGTCGTCGCGGTCATCGTGCTGTTTCTGCGCGCCGGCCTGCTTTCGTTGCTCGTGGGCTGGAGACTGGCGCCCCAATGGGCGATCGTGTTTGCTGCCGGCGCCACGGTCGTCTTGATGCACGCGGGAAACTCCTTGTCCCTGACACACGGCACGTGGACCCTCGGCAGGGGTGTCGCCTGGCGCTCGCTCGCTATCGCGTTGATCGCTTGCGCAGTACTGCTGCGAGTTATTTACAGCAGCCAGGTCGAGCTGCTGCCCGAAGAAGCGTACTACTGGAACTACTCGCGCCATCTCGACATCGGGTATCTCGACCACCCCCCCATGGTGGCGTGGCTGATCCGGTTGGGGACCAGCATCTTCGGTATTACTGAGATTGGCGTCCGCTTCGGCGCCATGTGCTCTGCCGTCGTGGCATCGCTCTTTGTCTATCGGTTGACGCGTGACTTGTTCGATGAGTCGAGCGCATGGGTCGCTCTCGTCTTGATGCAACTCTTGCCGTTCTTTTTCTTCGCCGGTTTTCTGATGACGCCGGACGCGCCGCTCACCGCAGCCTGGGCTGCCTTGCTCTACTATCTGGAGCGCGCGCTCATCGCGGAGAAGCCGTCGGCGTGGTGGGGCGCTGGAGCCTCGTTGGGTCTGGGCCTGTTGTCGAAGTACACGATTGGGATGCTCGTCCCGGCGATGATCATCTTCATGGTCTGGGACGCGCCGGCGCGGCGCTGGTGGCGCGATTGGCGCCCGTATGCCGCGGGTGTGCTGGGGTTGGTGATTTTCTCACCGGTGATTGTCTGGAACGCCACCCACGAATGGGCGTCCTTCGTTTTCCAGACCTCGCGCCGGCTTGCCGAGGCGCCGCGCTTCTCGCTTCACAAGCTGATTCTTTCCGCACTGATATTGCTGACCCCCGTTGGGGTGGTCAGCCTGATCTACGGCGCCCAACTGCAGGGCAGTCGTCGCGGCCGCTTCCTGCTGGTCTGCATCCTCGCTCCGCTGACTGTGTTCTTCTTCTTCAGCTTGCGGCACGAAGTCAAATTCGACTGGACCGGCGCTTCCTGGCTCGCGGCCGTACCGGCTCTGGCGGCCGCCCTCGTCTCGCCTCACGTCGGGCGCGTCAATGCGTGGGTCAGCCGTGCCTGGGTGCCCACGTTCCTCATCCTCCTGCTCATCTATGGCGTTGCTTTCCACTATCTCGTTTTGGGTCTGCCGGGTGTGGGATACGGCAAACAGATGGAGCTCGTGCCGGTTGGCTGGCGGAGCATGGGGGAGCAACTGGCGGCGGTCGAAGAGGACTTCCGTCGCAAAACCGGCTCGGAGCCGCTCGTGGTAGGCCTCGATCGCTACGAGCTCGCCAGTGAGCTGGCGTTCTACGCGCCCGATCACGTGCGCTCGGTGGGGGAGACGTCGAGCGATTCTCTGTTTGGTGGAGTTGGCTTGATGTACACGCGGTGGTTTCCGCCGCAGCTCGCGCGGGGTCGAAACATAGTCCTGGTCGGGTGGGAGGCGCCGGATCTGGACAGGGAGGCCATACGGGGGCGGGTGCAGAGGCTCGATCCCATCCGGGAGGGTGTCCTGACTCGGGACGGACACCCTATCCGCCACTACTACTACCGGTTCGCCTACGGTTATGGCGCCGGCCTTTGGCAGTAACGAGGTATACGGGTTTGGGCGTCACGATCTACGGCATCAAGAACTGCGACACCATGAAGAAGGCGCGCGCGTGGCTCGACACTCACGGCGTCGAGTATGGCTTCCATGACTACAAGGCGAGTGGGATCGATGCCGCGACGCTTGGCCGATGGGCCGCCGAGGTCGGTTGGGAGACGTTGCTCAATCGCGCCGGTACGACGTTCAGGAAATTGCCGGATGCTCAGAAGAATGATTTGACCGAGCGCAAGGCGATCGCGCTCATGATGGAGCAACCTTCCATGATCAAGCGACCCGTGTTGCAGGTGGGCAAGCGCATCCTGGTGGGATTCAAGCCGGAGATCTACGCAAAGTCATTTGACAACCCGCAACAGCGTGGCGGTTGAATTGTCCGCCACGGCCTGAGTGGGCAGCGCGATGACGCGAGGATCGTAAGGCTTGGTCACGAGAATGAAGTCGTAGTCACGTGCCACGGCTCGCCAGTCGAGCTGGGGGCGCGGGATTTCCCCGTACCAGACTTCCGGTGGGTCGTAGGGCAGATGAGCATAACGGAAGTACTTCATCGGGTTGCCGTTCTCCGCCGCGAACACATAGGGCTCGATGGCGGCCCGGTCGGTGCTGAGATACCCGCTGGTGTGCAGAAAAGGCACCACCGCGCCTTCGCGTCCATAGGTGAAGATAGGGAGGACGCGTGCGTGAAAAGGCAAGGCCGCCGCGAGCGATCTGTATTCGCTCACCCAGGCTCGCTCCGGCACCATGTGGTGTGTCAGGTACGCGAGGTTACCGACTCCCAGCAAACCCGCGAGCACCAGCGCTGCCGGCTCACTTCTCGCGCGCGAGGCAGGCGCGGGCCTTGGCAGTGCCAGGCACGCGCAGACAAAGAAAAAAGTGGCCAGCGGCAGGGGGCGGGTATCGACATAAAACGCCTCGGAGTAACCCAGCGGCAACACGAAAAACATTGCCAGGAATGTCATGCTCAACGCCAACAGTTCCAACAGCAGCGGCCGGCGTAGCGCCGGACCTCGAAAGATCGCGCGCGGATTCCCTACCCAGATGAAGAGGCTCGCCGCGAAAAGCAGCGCGAGTAGCACATCGACTCGTGGCGTGAAATGGAAGAACTCACTGCCAATCCGGGCAAACTTGTTCGCCCAGGTGCCCCACAGGTAGGGGCTTGCGATCTGATCGCCGGGTTGCCGATAACCGCTGGCAATGGTGAAGTGCCACGCGAGTAGCGCGAGCACCGGGAGGAATAGAGCCGTCTCCGCGCGCAGTGTCGTCGTGCGCAGCCGTAGGCGCACCAATGCAGTGACTCCCAGCGCGGCCGCGAGAAACACCAACGGTGACAGGTGCATGAGATAGTCCAGCGCCACCGCGGCCAGGTAGATTGCGAACAACGGATATGACCACTTGCGCCGCAACAGCTCCACCAGAGCCAGCGTGGCGATCAGCATGGCCACTGAGATACGAAAGCTCAGGAAGCCAATCACAAAAAACCAGTCGGTGGCCAGATAGATCGACAACAGCAGGAGCAGTGCGCGCCCTTTGACCTCGATACCGCGCACCCGCGCGTAGAAGAGCGCCGCGCAAGGAAGCGACAAGAAAACCAACAGAGCCCACAATGCCGCGCCGCCTGTCAGCCCAAACAGCCCCACGGCGGCCGTCAGAATGAGATCACCGAGCAGGTACGGGATCCAGAGCAGGTGGAACTGGTAGATCGCGCCGAAGCGCGCGCCGCCGTGGAATATCAGGTCGCTCATCGCGTCCGCCCGAGCGAGATGATCAGGCAGGTCCTGCACCGGCAGTGGGGACAACAAAACGAACAGCACGCAGTAGGCGGTGAGCAACGTGATACCGCCCGCCCACGCGAGCCGGCTCAGGGTCAGCATACGTGCTCTTGGTGCAAAGCCTGACGTGCCGACGATCAACACTTGTTCGTTTTCGCGCATCCCCTTCCCGTTACCGACGCGCAACCGGTTGCACCCGAAAGTCGTCGATAGCTATCTCGTCCTGGAGTGACCGCCGCAAGCAAGCGCCGTACCCGGCAGGGGCGCCGTGTCAGTAGGCACGATTCTTCCAACGAGCGCCACGGCCAAACCAGTGGTTGAGCGCCGAGCCGAGCGTGGCGGCCATGTAGAAGCTGGCGATCAACGGTAACGCTAGCGCCCAGAGCGGGTTGCACCTGTAACGTGCCAACGTTGGGAGATAGCTCGTCGCCGCGAGGGCGAAGGTTGCAAGTCCTGCGATCCGCACCCATCCGCGACCGAGAAGGATTGCGCCAGGTGGCACCAGCCAGACCACTGCGAGCCCGACTAGCGTGAGCAGAAGCAGTAGCGCCGAATAGCGGAGCTGGGTAAACGCGGTGCGCGCGACCATGTGCCAGAGGTCGCTCCAGTGTGGATACGGCCGCACCGAGGTGGCCAACCCGGAATGACCCAGGTAGAGGGCGCTGCCGGCCTCACGCCCGGAGGTCTTCACCGCCTTGGCGAGGGTGACATCGTCGATGAGCGCGTGTCTGATCGCCCCGATCCCGCCAATCCGCTCCAACGCCTCGCGCCGGATGAGCACCGTACCTCCGGCCGCGGCCGCCACCGAAGAGCGTGGATCGTTCACACGGGAAAATGGGTAAAGCATCTGGAAGAAATAGACGAACGCGGGGACCAGCGCCCGCTCCGGCAAGCTGGTGCAATTCAAGCGCACCATCTCGCTCACCATGTCCACCCGCGGCTGCCCTGCTCGCGCGGCCTGCAACCGAGCCACGAGGGCCGCAAGATGTCGCCGGTCGTGTACGATGTCTGCATCGGTAAACAACAACACCGGTGCGCTGCTGGCCTCGATTCCCTGGCTCAGGGCCCACAACTTGCCGGACCAACCTTCCGGCTTCGCTCGACCCCTGAGGATAGTCAGATTGGGCGCGGCGCCGGCGCGCTCCGTCGTGCCATCGGTGGAGTTGTCATCGACGAGTATGATCCGAAAGCGGCCGCGGTACTCCTGCTCGAGGAGAGAGGCTACGACAGGGCCAATCGTCTCCGCCTCGTCGCGAGCGGGAATGATGATGTCGATATCCGGAAACTCTGTCGGCGTGGCAGCGGGTAGCTCCGGTGCGGAAGCCCAGAAGCGGCCATGCGCGAGGACCAGGTAAACCCAGATCAAAAGAGACAAGAAAGTCAGGATCATCGTTGCGCGGCCGTCTCCGTATTACGCCAGCCACCTCCGAGGGCCTTGAACACCGCTATCTGATCCTGGACCAGCGCCGTATCCGAAGTCGCCACCGCCGCATCCGCGGCGACGAGCGTCTGCTCGGTGACGAGGAGGTCGAGGTTGCTCAGCGCGCCGGCGAGGAATTGGTTGTGGGCCATGTCATAGGCTTTGTGCGCCCGATCCTGTGCCTCGGACAACGCCTGGCGTCGATCGAGCTCGGCTGCGTAGGTGGCGAGCGCCTGCTCCGTTTCGGTCAGGGCTCGTAGAACGGCATTGTCGAAGCCGGCGAGCGCCGCGGCCGCGTTGGCCTCCGCCTGGCGCACTCGCGCGCGTGGTCCGGCTTGGTTGGGAAATGTCCAGCTGATGCTGGGCCCAACTCCCCACGTGAGGCCTTTGTTGGTCGCCAGCTCGTTGAGCTCAGAGCTCACGCCGCCGATGAGCCCTTTGAGCTCGATACGCGGGTACAGGTCCGCGGTAGCTACGCCAATACGGGCGGTGGCAGCGGCCAAGCGTTGCTCAGCCTGCCGGATGTCAGGACGACGCTTCAACAGTGTGGCTCCATCGCCCACCGGGATGAGAGCGCTCAGCCCGGGTGGTAAAACACAACTCTCCGCCTCCCTGGGAGCCTTGGCTGGCGGTCGTCCGAGCAATGTGGCGAGTTGAAAGAGGGCGGCGCGCCGCTGCCCCTCCAATGGAGGAATGCTGGCACGCACCTGGGCGACCAGCCCTTCGGTTCTGACTACATCGAAGTCGGAGCCTGCGCCGGCTTCCCGGCGGTTTCGGGTGATCTCGGATTCACGGCTGACGATATCGAGCGAGCGGTGAGCGACGGTTAGCTGCTCGCCGAGGGCGCAGATCTGTGCGTAGGCACGCGCGGTCTCCGCGGCGACGGTGATCTTGACGATGTCGCGCGTAGCGGCTACCGCGGCATCGTCCGCTCTGGCGGCCTCGATCGAGCGCTTCACACGGCCGAAGAGGTCAATTTCGTACGACACGTCCAGGAGAGCGTCGTAAACCCATATGTTCCGGGGCTCATGGCCCAGGATTTCCAGGATCTCGTCCGTGCTCGCATTTCGCCCGTAAGTCGCGCCCACGTCCGCGCCGGTTTGCGGATAGCGGCCCGCTCGCGTCGCCTGCAGTACGGCTCGGGAAGCGGCGAGGTTGGCCGCGGCGATTTTCAGGTCCGTATTGGCCTCGAAGGCTTCTTTGAGAAAGCCGTCGAGCATGTCGTCGTGATAAAGGCTCCACCACGGGTCGGGCGGCTCACTGGAGGTTTCCGCTTTCGGTGTAGTGGACAGCCACGGCGCTGCGGCGCCGTCGATCGGCTTGGGCGGGTGATAGTCCGGCCCGACGGCGCACCCTGCCAGGGCGCCGAGCATGGCTGATAGGATCGCCCCGCGCTTCATTGCGGCGCCGCCTTGCGCTGTGAAAAGAACGGGATGTGTCCTGCCGGATGTGGCGGTGCGGCTCGCCGAGTCACGATGATGATCAGGGTCAATGCGGTGGCGGCCGCGATAATGACGAACGTGTCGATGATTGCCTGCGTGATCGACAGGTTATGTACGATGTTGTTCAGTACGGCGGCGCCGCGCGTCGTAGCGTTGGTCGTATCTCCGGCACGCGCCGTGGCGCCGGCATACGCTTGTAGGCGTTGGATGACCTGGCCGTCGCCGAATTGTACGTGTTGGCCTAGCAAGTTGGATGCGATCTGGCCGCGCTTGCGCACGAAGGTGACCACGAACGCGGTGCCCACTTCACCACCCATCAGGCGCGCGACCTGGATGGCGGACGCGAATGTGAGCGCGTCCTGGGGGCGGAGGTGGAGTATGGCGAAGAACACCGTGCCCGAGAGGGCAAAGCTTTGTCCGAGAGCCTGCAACAGACTGGAGGGCAGGAACTGATCGGTGCCCCACAGTGGTGTCAGGCCGTGGGCGACCATCAGGCAGGCGGCGAGGATGAACATATAGCCGACGGAGGCGACCAACCTGGGATCGACCCGACGCAGGATGTAGCCCGCCATGAAGCACACGGCGAGTTGCGGCAAGGCGATCCACACCAGCGATTCACCGACTTCGATGGCGCGAAAACCGCGCACCACCTGCAGGAACTGTGGGATGGCGTAGGCCGTCGACAGGATCGTCAGCCGCAGGAAGCCCACCATGATCAGCAGCCGCGGTAGCGGGGGCTCGAAAAGGATCTTGAGATTGACGCCGGCGTTCGGCGTGTAGACCTCATGAACGAAGAACGCCACCACCAGGATGGCGCCGGACGTCATGAGTGCCCAGACCAGGCTGGAGTTGGTCCAGTCGAGGCGGTTTCCCTGGTCGAGCGCGGCGTAGATGAGCGCGAGCCCGAGGCCTCCGAAGGCGAAGCCGAAGTAATCCGGGCGTGGAGGTTGCGGATTGACCGGATCACGGTTGGCGCCGAAGAACATGCAGATGGCCATGCCGAAGGCCAGCGGCACCTGCTGCCAGAAAATCCAACGCCACGAGAGATGGTCGACGTACCAGCCTTCGAGAGAGGCCGAGACGTTGAGTGAGACCTCGAGGTTCAAGGCATAGAGTGCGATGCCGTACGCCCAGGCCTTCGGCGGCATGTTTCGCAGCACGAAGCTCAGAGTGAGCGGCACGAAAAAACCCGACGCCAGCCCGCCGACGAACTGCAGTGCGAGCAGCATCGGCAGATTGGGCGAGAACGGCTCGATGAGCTCGATGGTTCCGAAAGCCACGGCGGCCTCGAGCAAAACCTGCCGGGGCCCGAACACGTTGCCCACCCAGATTGCGATCGGGCACACGAGCATCTGCGCGGCGGTTTGAGTGGTGGTGATCCAGGCGCCGTCATCAAAGCCGGCGTGGACAGCACCCCGGATGTCGGCGAGCCCGAAGGTGGACAGGCGGGTGTTGAGGGTAGCGATGAAGGTGCCGAGCAGGACGGCTGTCAGGCCGAGCCAAGGGATCTGAGCTGCAGGGGCGGGGGGCTCATTCATCTCAGGCCGTCCCGCGTCTCCACCGTGGCGACGACCGACATGCCGGGTCGCAGGCGATCGACCAGGCCGTCGGCATCGTCGATGAGTATCTTCACCGCGATCCGTTGGACCACCTTGGTGAAGTTGCCCGTGGCGTTGTCAGGCGGCAACAGGCTGAATTGTTGGCCGGAGCCGGGAGCGAACGCGATGACATGCCCCTTGAGCGCGTGCCCCGGAAAGGTGTCGACCTGGATGCGGGCCCGCTGACCCACGGCCATATGGGTCAGCTGCGTTTCCTTGAAATTCGCGATGACCCAGACATTCGGCAGCGGGGTGAGCGAAGTCACTTGCCCTCCCACTGGGACAAACTGGCCGGGCTTGACCTGTCGCACGCCAATCACGCCGTCCTGCGGGGCGACGATACTCGTATAGCCGAGATTGATTCGGGCGATCGCAAGGCTGGCCTTCTGGGCGGCCAGAGCGGCCTCGGCCTGCGCCTCCTGCGCGGCGAGTACCTGGAGTTGACGGGACGCCGCGGCTTCTTGTGCGCGGTTCTGTGACAGTTGAGCTGCGAGCTGCGCGTGCGCGGTCTGGAGTTTTTCGGTCGCCTCGGTCGAGGAGGACCCGGTCTCCAGCAGCCGATGCTGGCGCGTCAGATCGCGGGCGTTCTGCTCGATATTCGCCGTGGTTGCCACGATGATTGCCTTGGCAGCCTCCACGTTGGCCGTCTGCAGCGCGCGTTGTGCTTTCAGTGCCGCGATCTGTGCTTCCGCGGCGGCAACACTTGCGGTGAGCTGATCTACCGCGGCCCGATAGTCATCATCGACGATCTGCACGAGCAACTGCCCGGCGCGCACCCGCTCAAAATCCTGCACCGGCATGGCGCGCACGTATCCCGACACCTTGGCCGCGATCGGGGTCAGATCCGATTGCAAATAGGCGTCGTCGGTCGTCTGCAGGCGGGCATTCGATTCCCAGCGGTTCCAGCGCGTGGTGATGATCACCAGCGCGCCCAAGGCAAGCAGAAAAACGCACACACGCCAGAGCCAGTCCGGTGGAGCTCGCCAATTGAATTTGAATTGTTCGCCGGCCATCGAGCCGCGCTCCCCGCCTCCCCGTCACAGGCCGTAGTGTAACCAACCGGGCTGCTTTGGACAGGCTCCGCGCTGACGTGCACGCTGATCTTAGGCCGCGCGGCCCAGAGCGATCATTGACAGCTAAATCAACGTGCCGCCATAGTCCGGCGCATGATGAAGAACAGCAGCTCTGGGATGTCCTCGGAGTTCCCGGTGCAAGCGCTGCGTGCGCAATTTCCTGCGTTACAACGCGCCGGCGCGTTCGTTTTTTTTGACAATGCCGCCGGCGCGCAGGTGCCCCAAGTGGTTTTGGATGCGGTGAGTCGACACCTGGTCGAGCACAACGTGCAGCGTGGTGGACGTTATCCGCAGAGTATCGCCGTCGATGCGACCATCGCGCGCGCGCGCGCCAGCGTCGCCGCTTTCATCAATGCGGCGCGCCCGGAGGAGGTTGCATTCGGCATGAATGCGACTTCCTTTATACGCACCATCAGTCTCGCGGTCGGCCTCAATCTCGGGGAGCGCAACGAGATCATTGTGACGGATCTCGATCACGCCGCGAACATCGAGACCTGGCTGGCGCTCGAGAGAACGGGTGCGAAGTTGGTCTGGTGGAAAATGCGCGCCGATGGATGCCTGCACCCACAGGACCTGCGGGAGTTGCTGTCGTCTCGTACGCGCCTCGTCGCCTGCACTCTGACTTCCAACGCGCTCGGCTCGATAGTGGACGTGCGCGCGGCAGCGGACCTGGCTCACGCTGCCGGTGCGGAAATCCTTCTGGACAGCGTGCATTTCGGTCCTCATGGTCCAATGGATGTGCAAGCCTTTGATTGCGACTATCTCGTTTGCTCGGGCTACAAGATCTTCGCGCCTCACATGGGCTTCATGTGGGGCCGGTATGATCTGCTGAGGCGCCTGCCCACGTTCCGGGAGGAATTCATTCCCGACGAGCCTCCCGGGAAGATCGAGGCAGGCACCTTCGTTTACGAGAATGTCGCGGGAATGGCCGCGGCCATCGACTACCTCGCGAGGCTCGGGCGCACGTTGTCCGGGCGCGGTGGTGCACCGGATGCCGGTTCGTTGCGCGCGGACTCGAAGTACGCCATGCAAGCCATTCAGGCTTATGAGCAAGGTCTCTCGCGCGAGCTATCGCGCGTTCTCCGCGCCTGCGGCGCGCAGATCTATGGCATTGACGATGATGTGCGGGTCGCCGAGCGTGTTCCGACGTTCTGTTTCAATCTACCCGGTATCTTGCCTCGCGTAGTGACTGAAGCACTCGCGCGCGCCAACATCGCAATCCGTGATGGGCACATGTATGCGCCGCGATTGATGCGGCGTTTAGGTGTGCCTGTGGAGTCCGGTGTCGCGCGCGTTTCGCTCGTCCATTACAACACCGTGGCAGAGATTCACCGATTCGGTAACGTACTTTCCGAGCTGCGCGGGCGTCCGTCATAACCGCTCGCGGCGAACTGCCGCCGCCAGGCGCGCGGGCTCATTCCAACCTTGCGGCGGAAAACGCGGGTGAAATGCGATTGGTCGCAGTGTCCGCACGTCAGCGCGATCTGGGATAGCCGCTCGCCCGACTTCAACATGAGGTCCTGCGCATAGAGCATGCGTCGGCGCGAGACATAGCCGATCGGGGTCTCACCGAAAGTTTCCTTGAACGCACGGGTGAAGTGGCTCGCGCTGAGCTGGGCGACTTCCGCCAGGTCGGTGGTGCGGATACGGGCGCCAAGATGACTCGCCACGTATTGCTCGACTCGCCTGGCTTGCCATGGAGCGAGGCCTCCTCGCTGCGACGTCGCGCCGGCTTGCGATTTGCTCGTGAACATACACTCCCCGATAGCCCCGCTCAGCAAGCGTACACTCTAGGCGTCCCAGACCTGCGTGTGCAATTGCACCAAAGAGTGAGTCCTCTTATGCTGGAGCTCGGCAGAATGCCGGCGCGATCAGTTCCCGCGCTTTGCCTGAAAGCGACGGGCTTTCATGCGGTTGCCGCAGACTTTCATGTTGCACCATCGCCGGCTGTGGTTCTTGCTCGTATCGAGAAAGAGCCATCGGCACGTGTCGACCGCGCAGGCGCGCACATGTGTCATTTGATCTGACAGCAGGATGTCTGACACGGCGTCCGCGAGGATCCAGAGTGGTAGGTCCGGCTCGCTCTCATGGCGACTGCGTCGCCAGACCAGGCTCGCTTGCGTCGTCGCCGGGGTGTCGCCGGCGCTCGCGGCTGGAGCTTCCCAGTGGAGCTCGCGATGGCGGCTCGCGTCGAGGAAATACTTTTCCAACTTGCGCAGGTCCGCCGCAGGCGGGGCGGTACCGTCCACAGTGGAATAGAGCACACCCGCGGTTGCCTCGCGCAACGCTCGCACGGACTGCAGCGCTCGCTCTCCCGTCTCGGCAGCGACGCTCTTGCTCAAAACCCGGACCTGTCGCAGGTCGAGCAGGTGACTTTCCGCCAGGAAGCGCAGCAGATCGCCATAGCTAGTCAGTAACTCGTTCGGGCCGTCTTCGCGATACCGATGATCGAGCGAGTTGACGAAGTCGAGAGCGGGGTGGCCGCCGCATAGGTCGAAACGTGTTTTCGGGTCCCCGGACATGGAATCGTCGTCTAACCCTCCAACAGTAGTTTACAGGTTAAAACGGGCTCGGCATACTAACCCTCTATGGAGAGTTCAGAGGTTATTGGAAAGCTCTCGTTGGATCGTCGCCGCTCGGTCGACGTTCGCGTTCTGCTCGCCTTCTTTGCGATCTACTTCCTCTGGGGCGCGACGTTTCTGGCGATCCGCGTCGCGGTACTGCAGATACCGCCGTTCTTTACGGCCGGCCTGAGATTTTTCACCGCCGGAAGCCTGCTTTATCTGTTTCGCCGTTTGCGGGGCGATCCGGCGCCCTCGCCGGCGCAGTGGCGTGGCATCGCAGTCATCGCCATGTGCATGTTTGTCATCACCTATGGAGCGCTCTTCTGGGCGGAACAGTTCGTTCCTTCCGGCGTAACGGCTGTCATCGAGGCGACGTTGCCGCTCGTTGCGATGATATTCGAGGTGTTTGTTTTTCGACGGCAGCCGCTGCGTTGGAGCATGATGGGCGCCGTGGCGCTCGGCTTCGGGGGGATAGTGCTTCTTTTGCTGAAGAATACGGACAATTCATTCAGCATCTTCCCCTGCCTGGCCATCTTGGGTGGTAGCGTCGCTTGGACGCTTGGCGCGGTGCTCACCCGATCCATGGCATTACCCGAGTCCGTGCCGTTGGCGGCGGGCGCGGAAATGATGTTGGGAGGCGCGGTTTTGCTCGTACTGGCCCTCGTTACGGGTGAAATGCATCCGTTCCCGCATATCTCGCTGCGCGCGGGAGTCGCGCTGTTGTATCTGATCATTGGCGGGTCGTTGGTGGGTTTCACCGCATATGCTTGGCTACTCGCGCGCATGCCTGCGACCCGCGTCGCGAGCCACGCGTATGTGAACCCGCTCGTTGCCGTTGCGCTCGGCTACTTCGTCGCCGGTGAGGAGATCACGACGAGGATGCTGTTCGCTTCATTGCTCGTCGTTGCGAGCGTCTTTCTGATTCTAAGAGTGCGTCAGTAAGCGGCGGCGTGCGAAGGTGTAAACTTCTTCGACTCTGGGGCGCAAAATTCGTCGAAGACTTATGTCATCTCGAGCTTTGTCGCCGGGATCACACTGTTAGCATCGTCTCGCATAACAAGGCAAAGTGCTTGGCGTGAAGCGCAAGCAGATGAGGGGATGCTGGTGGTCCGACGTTCATGTTCGGGTCCTTCGGCGATGCTGAAGACCACGTTGATTACAGTGCTTGTGCTCGCCGCGGGCGCCGCCATAGCGCAACCTCCGGATGCTCCGGCAGAGAGGGCCCACACGCCCGCGAGCGCTCCCAATGCGGAGCCGGGCGGTATCACTTTTCATGATTTGATCTGCAAACCCAACGGAACCGAGGATGGCTTTGATTGTGCGGACGAGGCCACTCCCGCGAAGATCGTGCCGATACCTTCGCAGATTCCGTGGCCGCGACAGCAGGATCAGCAGGTGAGTGGCTGAGGGCGGCGCTCATTTGAATACTCCTGATCAGGAGCGCATACTCTCCTGATCAGGAGCCCGCAATGCCCACTCTCGCCTATCCCGAGACCCGCTACGTCCCCGCACAGCCCGTCAATCTTGGGGCGAAAGATGAGCGTATCCGGCTGAGTGGATCGGCTCTCAAAGCGTTCTTCCGGCTCGTCGCCCGCTGGAACCTGCGCGATGAGGATGCGAAACAGCTGCTCGGCAGCGTCACGAACGGGCCGTACTACGAGATGAAGAAGCATCCCGACAGACGCGTGCTGGATCCGGACACCTTGCTGCGCATTTCCTATCTTCTGGGGATCTTCCAGGCGCTGAATGTCTTGCACAGTCGGCCACTGGCGGATGACTGGATAAGCCTTCCGAACTCGAACCGTATCTTTGGGGGAGGCACGCCGCTTGGGTACATGATTCGGGGTGGACTGCCGGCATTCAACACGGTGCGGCGGCTTCTGGATGCGCGCCAGGTTGGGTTGTAAAGCGCGCAAACGCTTGGCACCACTACCACCTCTTTCGCTGGTCCGCCGCCGCGACACGCACCGCCTGATTCCATCGAAGTACAGCAGTCCGCAAGAGCCTTTGCAGGATCTCGCGGAAACAGCCACTGAGCTCACGCATCTCGAGGAGCTCAGCCACGCTACCAATGAAGTGGTGCTGACCGAAAGTGGGCTGCTTCCTGCCATCAGCCCGCATGAGCTCGCTTCCGGTGTTCCCCACGCCCGGATCATCAATGCGGCTTTTATCCACGCCCACCCCATGGGCAGCCGGTTCAATAGCGCGGACCGCGGCGCCTGGTACGCCGCATTCCAGCTGAGCACGGCGCAGACCGAAATCGCCTTCCACAAGGCCGTTCATCTGGCAGAGGTGAACCGGTTTGAAGACGAGGTTGAATTCGACGATTATCTTGCGGATTTCAACGGGCAGTTCCACGACCTGCGCCGCGCGCGCCGTTTTGCGGCTTGCCTGGATCCCACGAGCTACCTGGCCTCGCAGGCACTCGCGGAGAGACTGCTGGAAAAGGGCTCCCTGGGAATCGTCTATCCTAGCGTACGACGCCAGCGCGGCACCTGCCTTGCCTGTTTCGATCCCCAACACATTCACAATGTCCGAAGGGCACAGCGCTTCCGGTTTACCTGGCGCGGCGCTCCCAGCCCACAAATCCGGCGGATAGGGACCTCGCTAGCGCGTCGCTGAGCCTTTGCCAGCCGCTCCGCTTGGGATGAACACTCGAGTGGGCTTATGATCGCCAGGCCATGACAACCCTTCGCAGCCGCGAGTTGCTGCAGCGATTGCAGCTTGATTTTCCTATCATCCAAGCGCCGATGGCGGGCGTGTCGACGCCGGCCATGGCGGCGGCCGTTTCGAATGCCGGCGCGCTCGGCTCCATGGGTGTTGGGGCCACCAATGCCGAAGGCGCGGGAACAATGATTCGCGCGGCGCGCGAGCGCACCCAACGCGCGCTCAATGTCAATGTGTTCTGTCATCGGCCGGCGGTTGCAAAGCCGGCCGTTGAGGCGGCCTGGATCGAACGGCTGCGGCCCCATTTCGAGCGTGTGGGCTCGACCCCTCCGAAGAGCCTGCGGGAGATCTACACGAGCTTCGTCAATGACGATGCGATGCTCGAGGTACTCCTCGAGCACCGGCCCGAGGTGGTCAGCTTCCATTTCGGAGTACCCTCGGCCGAGCGGATGCAAGCCTTGCGGACGGCGGGTTGCGTACTCATTGCCTCCGCGACGAATCTCGATGAGGCCAGGATACTTGTCGCAGCAGGGGTGGATGCAGTTATCGCGCAGGGTTATGAAGCGGGCGGTCATCGTGGTGTGTTCGATCCCAAGGTGCGTGACGATTGCCTCGGAACGCTCGCGTTGACGAGAGTGCTGGTTCGGGAGTTGGATGTGCCCGTCATCGCCGCCGGTGGCATCATGGACGGAGCGGGTATTGCCGCTGTTTTGCGTCTCGGCGCCGTCGCGGCATTGCTCGGCACCGCGTTCGTCGCTTGCCCGGAATCTTCCGCCGACGAGGGTTATCGGGCCTTACTGATGAGTGATGCTGCACACCATACTGTGATGACCTCTGCCATTTCCGGGAGGCCGGCGCGCTGTCTGCCCAATCGGTTCACGCAACTGGGCGAGTCTGTCAGTGCGGGAGACATCCCGGCGTATCCCATCACCTACGATGCCGGCAAGCAGTTGCACGCCGCGGCGAAAGCGAAGTCGGAATTCGGCTATGGGGCGCAATGGGCGGGGCAGGGGGCGCCGCTGGCCCGCTCGATGCCGACGGCTGAGTTGGTGGGGACGTTGGTCGCGGAATTGGCGACGGCGCTGGCCTGAGCGCTACACGCGGCGCTCCAGGTGCCCACGGCGTAAACCGAAGCTGGCGCCGTCGGCGTAGGTGGCGGCCGCTCGTGTTGGGAAGACTGTCAGCAAGTCTGTCAGAGCCTCACCGAGAGTTGGATGTTTGAAGAGGAAACCAGCGCTGGCGGCTCGCGCGGGAATCACACGCTGCCCGTCGACAAACAACTGGGACATCTCGCCGAGCGCGGCGCGAATCACGAATGCGGGTATGCGCAGCCACAGAGGGCGATGGAGGATCTTGGCCATGAGGACCTGCATCTGCCTGTGTCGCACCGCTCCAGGGGAGACGGCGTTTATCGCGCCACGCAAGGCCGGTGTATCGAGCGCGAGCTCGAACATGCGGATGAGATCCTCGATGTGTATCCAGGAGACCCATTGACGTCCATCGCCCATCAGGGCGCCCAGACCCCAACGCATGGGCCTGACGAGTTGTGGAAGTGCTCCACCGTCACGACCGAGCACCAGGCCAATGCGTAGCTTCACAATGCGGTGGACCAGGCCTGCGGCAACATCGGCGCTCGATTCCCATTCCTGACACAAGCGCGACTGAAAGATCTCTTGTGGAGGGCATTTCTCATCGAGCGGCTCGTCCTGACCCAGTCCGTAATAGCCGATGGCGCTGGCACTGATAAATACACGCGGTGACCGGGAGAGGCGTCCGCAGATGTCAATGATGGCCCACGTCGTGGCGACTCTGCTGGAGATGAGTTTGTGGCGACGTGCCCGTGTCCAGGGAAAGCCGAGTATCGGGGCGCCCGAGAGATTCACCACGGCGTCGATGCGCTCGTGTTCCTCGATTTGGGCTGCCTTGGTGATGATGCGCACGTGCGGCCCGAATCGGTCCAAGGCGCGGTCGGGATCGCGAGTCAACACGATGATCCGGTCACCGCGAGCGAGCAGGCGGCGAACCAGGTGTCCGCCTATGAAGCCCGTAGCGCCACTGACCAGGATCGTATGGCCGCTCGGATCGGCGCGCGTCGCTATGGGATTGCGTACCCATTCGGGTGGTCGGCGCAGACGAGAAACGGCGATCGAGTTGCGTACGGACCAGAGAAGCGTTCCGGTGGCGAACGCTGTCAGCAGCCACGAATATGCACCGTGGTCGGCGGGAACGATGCTGGTGGGTAGGGACCACCACCTGGCTAAAGTTGGTGTCAGTGCCGCCAGCATCAGTCCGAAGTTGATGGCCAGAAGTGTGTGGAGCACGCGCTCGAGCGGCGGCAGCCGACGAGTGCGGTCCTCCAGCACGAAATCCGCCAACGTGATCATGATCTCGAGGACCAGCAGGGTGATCAGGAGGATGACCCAGGCTCCGCGCGGCTCGAGCCAGGCGAGCTGCAGGAAGACGCAGCTATAGATGAGCTCGCGGGCCGCGTGCAGGACCAACTCACCCGAGGCGGAGCGCTTTGCCGGCAGCCGCTCGGTGATCTCGTGGTGCCAGAGATTGTCGAATCCGCCCAGGAGTGCTTGCAGAATCAGCAGCGCGAACACGGGTGTCATGATCCACCTCGTTCCGCCGCATGGAAGCGGCCGGTTTGATAGAAGACCTCGCCGAATAGGGCGTGGCTCACCGTCATGGTGAAGCGGAACCAACCATCGGCTTCATCGGCGTGCTCGACGTGAGTCGTGCCGGGAGAGAGCCAGGAGGGCAAGGGAATTCTGGGTCGCCACGCGCCCCAGCGGCGGAATCCGAGCTCGAAGTAGTAGCCTTTACTGACGAAGTGCAGGACGCCCCTTTCCTCGTACACAGCCAAGGGCATGCGTAAACCGGCGGGTAACTCCTCTACCAAGCCGCCATCGGGGCCGATGACCTTGGTCGAGCGAACCAGGCACTTCACTCCGTTGGGCCACTGATATTCACGCCGCCAACTCGCTCCACGCTCGACCGGCCCGACGTGAATGATTGCGGGGACGTTTCGCCCGGTGTGGGGAGCGACAGGGGTACCGATCGCTTGACAGAGCCACGCGATCATGCGACCAAACACGCTGGCTCGGACAACGTCGAAAGTGCCGACGTAATCGGTCGCGAGCACCGGCTCTCCGAATCGGACCCGGACCGCCGCGGGTAGCCTTTCCCAGGCAGCCACTCCGAGGACGTCCCGCAAGGCGAGTTGCGCGGCGCTCATTCGCCGATCACCTTCGCGATCTTCTGCCCGAGTCGCATCATTTTCAGGAGCGTCTTGCGGGGCAGGCCCTTGATCGAGTCATACCAGGTGGTGAGTGTCTGAAAGAAATCGAGCTGCGCCACGATGCGCTCGCGAACCTGGGGCGGCGTCTCGGTGTCGTTTTCCAGCGCTGCCGCGCATTCCCGGAGGAAGCTGACTGTTGGGTCGATCTCGCGCCGCTTGCGCGCCTCGACGACGATGCGGACCACTTCCCAGGGATCTTGCGGAGCCTGGAAGAAATCGCGCCGATCACCGAGAGTATGAGTGACCTGCACGAGGTCCCAGGAGAGCAACTCCTTGAGTCCCATACTGACATTCGAGCGAGCGATGCCGAGCGTTTCGGCGATCTCGTCGGCGTGCAAGGGTTGCGGGGAGAGATAAAGGAGGGCGTGGATCTGGGCGATCGAGCGATTCACTCCCCAGCGGCTGCCCATCTCGCCCCAGTGCACCACGTAGCGCTGCATGACGGGAGTCAGTCTCATACGACATATTCCGTAATTTCAGTAATTACTGAAATTATAGACTGTTGAGGATGGGATGCAAGGTCTCGGTGCGCACCCCGCGGCTGCCCCCTCCACTCGAGCAGGATGTGCTTGGCGCGATTATGGAATACGGCTATGGTGCGCGCAGGGGAGCTTACAATCGGTTGATCGGCGGGCGATGCGCTGACGAGCGTTGGGCTGCGGCACATGGGAGGACCACATGTTTAGATACATTGTCGCCACATTGGCCGCGGCTCTCCTGGCGACTCCGGGCTTGGCGCGCATCGAGCCTTTCCCCCCGACATTTCACACCCAGATGCTGCAAACCAACGGCACCAGTCTGTACGTTCGCGTCGGCGGCCAAGGACCGGCGGTCGTCCTGCTGCACGGTTTCGGCGACACCGGCGATATGTGGGCCCCATTGGCAGCAGTGCTCGTGAAGGATCACACCGTGATCGTGCCGGATCTGCGCGGTATGGGCTTGTCCGCTCATCCCGACACTGGCTACACAAAGCAGAATCAAGCCCTCGATATCGCAGGGATCATGGACGCATTGAGGGTCACGAAGGCCGATCTCGTGACCCACGATATCGGCAATATGGTGGGTTACGCGCTCGCTGTGCAGTATCCGGCGCGGATTACGCGCTGGGTACTGATCGATGCGCCACTGCCTGGCATCGGCGATTGGGACAACATCATCCGCAGCCCGTTGCTGTGGCATTTCAACTTCCGCGGTCCTGATGAGGAGAGGCTCGTGCGGGGGCGCGAGCGAATCTACCTGGACCGCTTCTACAACGAGCTGTCGGCGGATCCGAAAAAGATTGACGAGGAAACGCGTCAGCACTACGCGGCCCTGTATGCCCGGCCTCACGCCATCCACGACGCGTTCGAGCAATTCGGCGCCTTCAATCAGGATGCGATCGACAACAAAGCGTTCCTCGCCAACAAGGGCAAGCTCACGATGCCGGTGTTCGCCATCGGCGCCGAGAAGTCATTTGGCGCGGCGCAGGCGCAAGATGTGGGTTTTGTGGCCAGCAATGTCACCGGCGGGATTGTCCCCAACTCCGGACATTGGATCATGGACGAGAATTCGCCGGCGACCGTCAAGCTCGTTACGGAGTTTCTGGGCAGATCGCCGTGAGAGGCGGCTGACGTCATGTCAAAGTCGAGCCGCCATGTCAGAATTTCTCGCTGAGTGAGAGGCCGAATGTGCGCGGTGGAATTACCGAGGCCGTCAGCGGAGCATCGTATCCATCGCGAACTTCCGACCTGAGCCGAGTTAGACCGTAGGTATTGCCGACATTCTTGACGAACGCCTGCACCGTAAGGCCGTTGACAATGAGGCCTGCACGGACGTTAAACGCGTTGTATTCAGGCATAACCGGCCGAGCATAACCTGCCGGCGTACCTGAAATGAAATCAATCGACCTGGCCCCCGTATACTGGAAGGTGCCGCCGACAAAGCCAGTGGCATCTGCAGAGATTGGAAAATCATAATCCGCCGACACATTGGCGGAGAACTTGGGAACGTTCGGCAGATTGTCACCCGATTTCCCACCGATTGCGGGCGCATCCTCAGTCAACCGAGCGTCGGTGTACGCCGCGTTGGTTGCCAAGCTGATATTCGTGATGGGCTTCCACGTCCAAGCCAATTCGGCGCCGTCACTTCGGGCGGAAGCTCCATTTCCCGTGTCGAAGAAGCCGTCAATCTCAGTGAGCACCTGGATATTCTTCCACTTGATAGCGAATCCCGATACATCGAGGGTCATCCGCTGTTCTGGAAACTGGGCCTTGTAGCCAACCTCATAGTTAGTCAGTGAGTCTGGCCTATAGGACACCGGGGCACCGGCTTGAATGTTAGTAGGTGCGTCTCCGGTGGGGCCACCGGGTCGAAAACCCGTGGCCACCCGAGCATAGATCATGTTGTGGTCATCTAAGTTGTAGCTCGGGGACACCAGGTAAGTGACGGGGTGGCTGGATGAGCTGCCGACCGCCACGTAGGTTGGACCGTTCAAATAACCCGAATACGGCGTAATGCCTGTCTCCGAGTCGCTAGTGACACGCACGCCACCCAATACTTTAAATTTGGACGTGACATGATACGTGAGATCGGCATAGCCGGCGTATTCAGTAAAAGAGTCGTAGAGAATGTCCGTGAATAGTCCCCCCGCACCGGGTTGCGCAGTCGCCGGTAAGACGGTGTAGGGCACGGGGATATTGGTGAGCGTGCTGAAGGGCTGTCCAAATGCTTCCGGCTTGACGCTATGCTCATGCGTAAAGTAGAACCCGCCCAGCCATTCAAACGTATCGTTGTTCGCGGAAGTGAGCCGAATCTCTTGAGTCTCCTTTTGGTTGTCGAGCGTCACATTGTCAAATAGACCCAGGTCTGGAATACCGAGTTTGGTGGCGACCAGGCCGCCAAATTTCACGGTTTCGTCGATATCCCAGGTTGCCTTGCGAACCGCATAACTGGAGATCGAAGTGAGCTTGGCCCAGCCAAAATCATAGTTGAGAGTCAGGCCGTACTGAGTATTGCGAAAATCCCAGTTTTCATTCCCGTAGCGGACTTGCTCGTACTTTCCATACATTGGGGTCATGGCGGCGCTGAGGTCCACTTCCGACGTATTCGGGGTATAGGAATTTTGTACCAGCACGGACAATTGAGCTGTGAATTGCTCTGTTGGCTGCCATAAAAGCGCTGCGCGCCCGCCGTCGGCGTGTGATCTATTGACGTTGTTCCTGGCTCGATGTGGATCGTCTATATAGCCGGGGTCGACGCGATTGAATGCACTGATCGTAAAGCCCAAAATATTGTCGAGCAGCGGACCATCAAACATGGCCCGCACTCCACCACCCAACCCGCCACCGTCAACCGCGCTGCCATCCAGCTCAACGCGACCGCTGTATTGCGTCAGGCTAGGTGCAATCGTGACGTACTTTATCAAGCCACCAAGGGCGCTGGCGCCATAGAGAGTCCCTTGCGGGCCGCGCAGAACTTCGATCCGTTGGAGCGTTGCGGGGTCGATATCGAGCGTTGCGATGGAGCCGTAGGCGCTGGCCGTCGACGAGCCATAAGGCGCATCGTCAATGTACGTTGCGGTCGTGGCTGGTATTCCCGCGCCGAAACCGCTGTTGATGCCTCGTAGGAAGACCACAGTCTGCCCGGGTTGGGAAGAAATCAGGCTCAGCCCGGGGACGCTGGCCGCATAGTCGGTGAGTTTGACGTCTCCTTGCCGTTCGAGATCCGCCGTTTGCAACGCCGTTACCGGCGCTGCGACCTTGAGCAAGGATTCTGCTCGCTTTTGGGCTGTCACGATGACTTCTTCGAGCTGCGGGACGTCCGTGCTGTTGTCTGAAGAAGGCGCATTCGAGTCGGCGGCCGCAGCGCTTGGGCTGACCGCGATTGCGGAAACGGTGGCCGCCGTGGCAAGGAAGCCATTCAAGCGTTTGAACGTCATCGCCATGTATCTCCCCCGAAATTGTTCTTGACTTCGCACGGAACCCCACCGGCTGAAGATTAGGCGACGTGGTCTTTTGCCACAAAGAGCGAAATTCACACGTCCTATTCGCCGGGGTTATAGGCTTCGGCTTCCAGCATTTGCGCTCCATAACCGTTGTGAATAGACGACCACGGTAATCGACATGGACGCACTGAATGGTGCCGGCTAGCATCTCTGCCTGTGTCGCGCAAAGCAGCCCCAATATCCCTGTTACTCCGGCTCCACGAGGAGACAACACTGACATGAATCAACCTACCCGGAGCCCAGGACCTATCGGCCGGGGCAGCCGCGTGGTCATCGCAGCTGCCTCGTTGCTGGCATGTGGCGTGTCACTCGGTGCCCCGCAAGTCTCGAGTGCCAGCGGTCACCTCGTGCTGGAAAGATCAATGATGATACCGGGGGTACCGGTTGGACCCTATTCCGATTCCTTGTCTTTCGATTTGCAAGGCCAGCGGTTATTCGCGACACCTCAAGCTGCCAAGGCGGTCGCCGTTCTCGACTTGCGGGATGGGCACGTGCTGAAGATGATATCCGGCATCGGCAATCCACACGGAATCCATTACAGCCCCACATTGAAACGGCTGTTCGTGGTGGATGGGGCCAGCGGCGATGTCAAGGTTTTCACCGGCGAGAACTATTCACTCATCAAGACGATTCCTCTGGCACTGGGTGCCGATGCATTGTCCTACGATCCAACTTCGCAGTTGATCTATGTGAATAACGGCGGTGAGGATGCCGGCTTGGATCACATGCTCATCTCGGTAATTGACCCTGCCCGGATGGAAAAGGTCGCTGACATTCCGATAGCTGCCCGCAATCTGGAAGGCTCGGTCATTGATCCGGACACGCACTTGCTCTATGTCAATCTCGACCAGGATTCCGCAATAGTCATTGTGGACCTGAACGAGCGACAGGCTGTCACGACCTGGAAGCTGCCCTCAGGCCACCGCAACATGGCTCTCGCGTTGGATCCCAGGCACGCTCGCATCTATGTAGCATGCCGCGACTCCGCGATGCACGGATCTATCCTGGTGCTGGATGCGAAGAGTGGCCGCCTGATCGCCACGCTGCCCATTGGTGGGTGGACCGACGGGATTTTTCTCGATCAAAAGAGACAGCAAATCTATGTGCCGACCGGCGTTGGCCACATCGAAACCTATACCATCGAGCCCGACGGCGGCTATCGCCGCCAGACGACAGTAGACACGGCAATTTTGGCCAAAACAGGCCTGTATTCCAGTGAGCTGGATCGTCTGTATGTATCGGTGCCTCACTTGGGCAACGACTCTATGGCTCAAGTGATGGTATTCAAGCCAACCCCGTGACTCAGGACCCGTTGAGCATCGAGTGGGAAATCTGCGCGGCCGCGGCCCGCAACGTCTGCACGAAGGCGTTGACGAGCCGAGCGTTCCTATTATCGACGCTACGGCAGAGTTGAAAGTTATAGAGGATTTGGGGCTCGAAGCGCCGCACGGCGAGTCGGCCCTCCATGCCACTCAACGTGAGCGGATGGAGCAATGAGACGCCGATGCCGGCGGCCACAAATTCGCACAGGGTCGATGCCACATTGCCGACCAGAACAGTTTGCGGCTTGACCTTATGACTCTCGAATATCCCCTCGACGAGGTGACCCACATAGCTATCCGGGGGGTAGGTCACGATTGGAATCTGATCGAGGTCCTGGGGCTCTATCTGACTCTTGGCGGCCAAGGGGTGATCCAAGGGCATGATGCAGACCAGCGGATGCTCCATCAGAGGTTCGAGGGTCACGTACGGGTTGTCCATGCCCGTACTGACGAGGCCAACATCGAGTTTCCTCGCGATCAGTGCATCCACGATCGACTGCGAACTGAGCGACTGGACCGAAAAGAACACGTTGTGGTGATCTTCGAGAAACGCCGTCGTGGCGCGTTGGATGAAGGAGCCCGCCAAGGCAGGCATGACACCGACCGCAAGTCGCCCTTGCTTCTCACGGCGAATCGCCTCCACGGCATTCTCAACTTGCCGGACCCCAGCGAAGATCCGGTCGATCTCCTCGTAGAGTCGCATCCCGTACTCAGTCGGCGCCAGGCGGCCCTTCAAGCGATCGAACAGATTGAGGCCCGTATCCTCCTCCAGATGCGCCAGGAGTTTACTCATGGCCGGCTGCGAGATGTGCACCATCTGAGCCGCACGGCTGACCGTGCCATTTTCGATGACGGCCTTGAAGGCTTCAATCTGCCTGAGGTTTAAATGTCGGGGCATTCCATAACCTGCACAAATAGGGTGCGCTGAATTACGACTTGGACGAATGGAGAATGAGCGCTTACCGTTCCCCAATGCAAGAGGAAACCCTGTGAATGCAGATGTCGTCGTCATTGGAGGGGGGCTGGTGGGTGCGGCGATCGCCTACGGGCTCTGCCGTCACAAGGTTCGCGTCGTGGTGCTCGATGGCGGCGACCGCGACTTTCGCGCCTCGAATGCGAATGGGGCCCTGGTCTGGCTCCAAGGCAAAGGCCTGCTCCGCAGTCAGGACCGCTCGAGCTCCGCGCAACCGCTCCACGAAAAGCCCGCCTACCAACAGCTGACTCGCGACTCGGTGGACCTGTGGCCGAATTTCAGCGCCGAGCTCACAGAAACGACCGCCATCGAGCTACAGTACGAGTGCAATGGCGGCCTGGCGTTGTGCGTGGGGGAAGCAGAATTCGAGAAGCGCCAAGCGGAGTTACTGCGGTGGCACGCTCAGCTCGGCAGTGCCGAGCGTGATTGGGAGATGGTTGACCGAGCCGCCCTTGCGAAGCTCCTTCCGAAGGTTCTACTTGGTCCGGAGGTTGTTGGGGCGAGTTTTGGGCACCGCGACGGCCAGGTCAATTCGCTGCGCCTGCTTGCTGCACTACATGCCGGAATATTGCGCAAGGGTGGCCAGTTGCGCGCCGGCGATGTCGTGCACACCGTGCAAATGGACGGAAGCGGCAGGTTTGCGATCGATTTCGGTACCGAGAGGGTGTCGGCGGCACGAGTGGTGATCGCGGCGGGGCTCGGGTCGAAAACCCTTGCTACGCAGGTAGGCCTCGATACTCCCATCAGGCCGCAGCGCGGACAGATGCTGGTCACGGAACGACTCGAGCCCTTCTTACCCATGCCACTACACGGCGTGAACCAAACACAGCAGGGCACCGTATTGATCGGAAGCACGTACGAAGAGGCCGGCTTCGACACGTCTACCACCAGTGCGGCGGCTGCGGCGCTAAGCGCCAAGGTGATCCGTTGGATGCCAGCGATGAGCCAGGTCAAGCTGGTGCGGCAATGGGCGGGACTGAGAATCATGACGCCCGATGGGCATCCAATCTATGCGCAGTCAGAGAGCCATCCGGGCGCTTTTGTAGCGTTATGTCATTCGGGCGTGACCCTCGCCGCCGCGCACGCGGCTTTGCTCGCCGACGCCATTGCGGCGGGCCGGCTCCCACCCTCCTTGAATGTCTTCAACCAAAGGCGATTCCATGTTCCGAAAGCTGCATGAGGCCGCTCCTGGCGGATTGACGATTGAAATCGACGGTGTGCCTGTCGTGGCTGAGCGCGGCGAGAGTGTCGCGGCGGTGCTGTTACGGCAGGCCGAACCTTGGTCGCGCTTGACGCCCGTCTCCCAGAGAAAGCGTGCGCCCTACTGCATGATGGGGGTTTGTTTTGATTGCCTGTGCGAGGTGGACGGCGTCGCGTCGGTGCAGACCTGCCTCGTCTCCGTGTGCGAAGGAATGCGCGTCGCGCGCCAGATCGGCAAGCGGAGGATCGACTCATTAGCCGTTTAGACGTTCTCATCGTCGGAGCGGGTCCGTCCGGCATGGCGGCCGCGGTCGTAGCCCGCCGTCATGGGCTCGAGGTGATGGTCACTGATGATCAACCGGAGCCCGGCGGGCAGATCTGGCGTTCAGTCGAAACGGCCGCCCGACGCGACGACATCCTGGGCCCATCCTATGTTGAGGGCCGGGCCGTAGCCGAGGCGTTTCGCGCCAGTGGCGCGAACTATAGTCCGGGTGCCCAACTCTGGCAGATCGAGCCCAGTTACCGCGCTTATGTGAGTCGGGAGCGGCAGACGCAAGTCATCGAGACCAAGGCCGTCATTCTCGCGACGGGCGCGCAGGAGCGGCCCGTTCCGTTCCCAGGCTGGACACTGCCGGGCGTGCTAACCGTCGGGGCCGCGCAAATTCTGCTCAAGAATGCGGGGCAGATCCCGATGCAACCGGTATGGGTCGCGGGCAGCGGTCCGTTGCCATTGCTTTATACTGTGCAACTCCTCCGCGCAGGCGGACAAGTCGCTGGCTATCTGGACACCACCCCAGTCGGGCAATGGCGCACCGCGCTGCGTCACTTGCCCGGTGCCCTTCGCGCCTCGCGCGACCTTCTCAAGGGACTCGGCTGGATGGCAACGCTCCGAACGAGCAAAGCGCCCGTCATCAGGGGTGTCATCGAGATTGAAGCGCTCGGCAAGGAACGGGTCGAAGCGCTGCGCTATCGGACAATGGACGGTTCGATAGCGACTGCAGATGCCACCACAGTGCTCGTTCACGAAGGCGTCGTACCAAACCTCCATGCGGCATTGTCGGTAGACTGTAGGGTGGAGTGGAACTTCTCTCAAGACTGTTATGCACCCGTTGTTGATGAGTGGGGCGAGAGCTCGCAGGCCAATTTGTTCATCGCCGGTGACGCAGCCGGGATCGCAGGAGCGAAGGCCGCGCAACTGCGAGGAGAGCTCGCCGCGCTCAGGGTCGCCTCGAAGGTCGGCCGCATGAGCGGCGCCGCCGCCGCACTTGCCGCCCGCCCGATCCGTCGCAGGCTCGATCGCGAGCTCGCCATACGCCCTTTCCTGGATGCGCTGTTCAGGCCGCGCCCGCAAGTCTTCGCGCTGGCGGACCAGACGATTGTGTGCCGCTGTGAGGAGATCACAGCAGGAGAAATAAGGGCGTTGGCCACCGTCGGACGGCCAGGACCCAACCAGATCAAGGCGGCTACCCGCGCTGGCATGGGCCCCTGCCAAGGTCGACAATGCGGGTACACCGTGACACGCATTCTCAGCGCCGCTCAGAATCGCGCCCCCTCGGACGTCGGCTTCTTCCATGTACGGCCGCCTTTGAAACCCGTCACGCTCGGCGAATTGGCTGCACTCCATCAGGCAGCCACCCGATGAAAGCAGGACGGCCGGGATCGACAGGCTACGGCCAACTGCATCCCGTGCTCATCATGCTGTGGATGATTCTGGCCGTGGTTGCGCTGACTCACCTGATCCCAGCCGGCAAATTCGACCGCGATGGCAAGGCAATCATTCCCGGCAGCTACCACGTGATTCCCAAAGTGAACGGCCTGCCCGCGTTGCTAACGCGCACCGCACCGACGGCCGCAGACGCGCCGGCGAAGGCCGCCGGGGTGGTCGCGGTGTTCATGGCCATTCCTGCCGGCATGACCAAATCCGCCAACCTGATCTTCATGGTGATGTTTGTCGGTGGCATGTTTGGCGTACTGCGCGCCACCGGCGCGATTGATGCCGGCATTGACCGCCTGCTGCACCTCACCTCCGGAAACGTATACATTCTCGCCAGCGGGCTGATGCTGCTGCTGGCCGGCGGTGCCACCTTCCTGGGTTTCATTTCCGAATACCTGGTGATCATTCCCCTGGTTCTGGCGATGGGACAGCGGCTCGGGTTGCCGAACCTGTTTGCTCCAGCTGTCGTACTGGTGCCGGGCCTGATCGGCTGGACTGCTTCGGTGACCAACCCGCTGGCGCTTACTGTCGCGCAGCCACTGGCCGGCGTGCCGATTTTCAGCGGGTTCGCGCCGCGATTGGCGATTTTCTCTGTTATGTTTGTTTTAGGTCTTGGGTACGTTCTGCTCTATCTGCGCCGTCTGCCGCAGGTCGACCACATTCCCGAGGCGACTCGGCTGACAGTGCGCCAAGCCGGCGTACTCATCGTTTTTGTGGTAGCGGGGACGGCGCTGCTCGCTGGCACGGGTTTTTGGTCCTGGGAGAGCCCGGAGCTCGCAGCCGCGTTCATCGCCTTCAGTGTTGTGCTGGCTTTGGTCGCAGGCCTGCGACCGGGCTGCGCGGCGGATGCTTTCCTCGATGGTATGCAAGGCATGCTGGTCGCGGGCCTGATGCTCGGCCTTGCCAGTGCGATGGAGATCATTCTTCAGTCGAGCCAGGTCCTGGACAGTGTTGTCCAAGGCTTCGCAACAGTGATACAAGGCCACGCGCCTTCGGCGGTCACAGAGGGCATGGTCGCTGGGCAAATGATGTTCGGTTTCCTCATCCATTCCGCGATACCGAAAGCCGCCATCAGCCTGCCGGTCCTGACGCCGATCGCCCACCTCTGTGGCGTCAGCGGCCAGCAGACGGTGACGACATTGCTGGTGGGCACAGGCTTGATCAATATGATTTCGCCCACCAACGGCTTGTTGCTGGCTTTCCTGGCCATCTCCAAGGTGAGCTTCCTCGAATGGGCGCGCTTTATTGCGCCGTTGTTTGCCGTTCTCTGCGTGGTCGGCTTTAGCGCGGTGTTCCTGATCACGGCTCTGGGAGGGTAGAACAGAGGTGCTTGATATCGAAACGCGGAGAATTTTGTGATCGAAGCGGTTTGCGATTGCGGGGCAGTGCGGCTGCAAGTGTCCAAGGCGC
>CAYNTW010000008.1:0-95783 GCA_964400085.1 uncultured Steroidobacteraceae bacterium
CCCAGCGGCGCGGTGAGCACCACCATCAGCACGCGACTGAAGCTCTGCAACTGGATCATCAACAACACGAGCACAGCGACGAGGAGCACGGGCATTTGCACGTTGATGGAGGCTTGCGCTTTTGCATTCTCCTCCACCGAGCCACCGATCTCGATGCGGTAGCCGACCGGCAACTGCTTGCGTAACGGAGCCAGCGCCTTGTCGACCCGGTTGGTGACATCTATTCCCTGCGCATTATGCTGCACGTCCGATTGCACGGTGATTGTCGGTTCCCGATCCCGCTCCCAGATCACTCCATACTCCAACCCGTAGGTAAATCGCCCCAGGGCGGCCAGCGGTACCGCCGTTCCGTTCTGCGAAGGCAACGCGAGTCGCTCGATCTGCGAGGGATCCACGCGATCGTGCTCCGGCGCTCTCAGATCGACTGCGATGAGCTTGTCGCGCTCGCGGAATTGAGTGATCGTGTAGCCCGTCAATGACATCTGCAGATAATTCGCAACAGTCTCCGACGAGACGTCGAGTTGTCGCGCCCGCGTCTGATCCACCTCGAAATGCACCGAGCGCTCGGCGGGCTCATCCCAGTCGAACTGCACGTTCGCGGTATCCGGGTTGCCGCGCATCACTTGCGCAACCTGCTCGGCGAGGCGTCGGACGGTGCCGATTTCCGGGCCGCTCACCCGGAACTGCACCGGGAAGCCAATGGGTGGACCGTTCTCGAGTCGG
Source organism: uncultured Steroidobacteraceae bacterium (assembly GCA_964400085.1). Classification (GTDB taxonomy): domain Bacteria; phylum Pseudomonadota; class Gammaproteobacteria; order Steroidobacterales; family Steroidobacteraceae; genus 13-2-20CM-66-19. The sequence continues at coordinate 724 of CAYNTW010000008.1, forward strand.
CTGATCCGGGTCCGGACCATGGGATAGTCCCGGCGCAACACCTCGGACAGCTCACCCGCCAACTTCTCGCGTGCTTTCACGTTCTTCGCGGTAACCACGAACTGCGTGAAATTCGGCGCGGCGAGCTGCTGGTCGAGCGGTAGATAGAACCGGGGCGCGCCAGCGCCCACGAAGTCGATATAGTGGTCGATCTCCGGACGCTTGTTGAGAACCGCCTCGAAGCGTTGCGCTTCGCGCAAAGTGGCCGGAAAGGAAGACCCTTCCGGCAGCCTGAAATCAACCATCAGCTCCGGTCGGTCGGAGCTCGGGAAGAACTGCTGCGGCACGAGCGTGAAGGCCGCGAGACCTAACACGAACATGACCAGGGTCACCACGAGAACCAGCCCACGATGATCGACGCACCAGCCAATCCAACCCCGCAGGCGGCGGTAGAATCTCGTATCGTATACGTCGTGATGCTCGGCTGGCGCGCTCCCACTCGTAGCCTCCTCGTGGCGGCCGAATGCACGTCGCGTTGGATGTTCGGAGAGAATGCGAAATCCAAGCAAGGGAATGACGATCACCGCGGCGAGCCATGACAAGAGCAGCGCGATGGCCGACACCTCGAAGATAGAACGGGTGTATTCGCCGACCTGCGAGCGAGCCAAGGCGATCGGCAGGAAACCTGAGACGGTCACCAGGGTGCCCGTCAACATCGGAAACGCGGTACTCGAGTACGCGAACGCGGCCGCCCGCAACCTGTCGAATCCCTGCTCGAGCTTCACCGCCATGGTCTCGACGGCGATGATGGCGTCATCCACCAGAAGTCCGAGCGCCAGGATGAGCGTTCCGAGGGACACCTTGTGCAGACCGATACCGAACAGGTACATGAATAGCACGGTAGCCGCCAACACCAGCGGGATGGAGATGACGACCACCATCCCGGTGCGCACTCCCAGGCTGATGAGGCTCACCACCAGTACGATACCGACCGCCTCGACGACCGCCTCGATGAAATCATTGACCGAATGGCGCACCGCTGTTGGCATGCTCGCCACCTGCACCAGCTTCAATCCCGCCGGCAACGAGGCGCGCAGCCGCGCTGTTTCCGCATCCAACTCCTTGCCAAGGGCGACAACGTCACCCGAGGGCGCCATGGTCACACCAATGCCCAGTACGGGCTGATTGTCGAAGCGCATGTACTGCTCGGGCGGGTCGATGTAGCCGCGCTTGATGGTTGCGATATCTCCCAGGCGGATCACCCGACCATTGACCCGAATCAGGGTGTCGCCGATCTTGTTCGCATCCTGAAATTGCCCGCTCGGCCGCACATAAACTCGATCGTTCGCGGTGGTGAACACTCCCGAGCCGGCCACCGCGTTCTGCGAATTCACCGCATCGGCGATCTGCTGTGGCGTGAGCCCCAGTTTCGCGAGCTGCGCGTTCGGGATCTCCACGTGGACTTGCTGCTCCTGGTCCGCGATGAAATCAACCTTGTTGACGTCGTGCACCCGAAGCAACTCGATGCGCAACCGCTCCGCGTAGTCGTGTAGCTGCGCGAACGAGAAGCCGTCACCTTCGAGAGCGTAGATATTGGTGTAGACGTCGCCGAACTCGTCGTTGAAATAGGGCCCCTGGACCCCGGTCGGCAAGGTGTAGGCGATATCACCGACTTTCTTGCGCACCTGGTACCAGGTCGCGGGGACCTGCGAAGGTGGCGCGCTGTCTTTGATGGTAAAAAAGAGCGTCGACTCGCCGGGCCGCGAATAGCTGCGCATGAAGTCGACGTCGGGAGTCTCCTGCAGCTTGCGGGCGATCCTGTCGGTGACCTCCTCCTGGACCTGGCGTGCGCTGGCTCCGGGCCAGAAGGTGCGCACGACCATGACCTTGAACGTGAACGGCGGATCCTCCGACTGCGCCAGTTTCCCGTAGGAGATGACGCCGAAGAATGTGATGAGTACGAGCAGGAACACCACCAGGGCTTGGTGACGCAGCGTCCAACTCGATAGGTTGAAGCGGTGGCTGGCCTCCGCGGGAGTGATCGGAGGCTCCTCGCTGGCTCCAGGCCCCAGCGTTGCGACGGCTGCGCCGCCTGGACCCAACTCCGGGGCGCCGAGCTCTGGCGGCCCTGAGTTGCTCGCGGGCGGCTCGGAGCGATCGCCGCTCATCGGCCAACTCCGCCGCCGGCAGGGTTCGCCGCCGCTACACTCGGCCTACCCTGCACGCCGCCGTCGCTTGCGGGGGCGGGCCCGGCTACGTCTCCTTCATTGTCGAACAGCGGCCTGACGGCCGTCACGCGCTCTCCGGTATACACCGTGTGAACACCCGCGACGACTATTGTCTCACCATCCTTCAAGCCGCCCGAGACCACTGTCGAATGATCGCTGTAGCTGCGGACGCTCACTGGATGGAGCTCGAGCGTCGAAGTGTTTGAGTTGACCACCCAAACCGCAGGGGAGTTGCCTTCATGAAAGATCGCAGTGGCAGGCACGGTGAATGTTTGTGCCGCACGCGCATCTGACGACGATGCGCCAGCCACAGGCGCCAACGTCGCATCCCCGGTCATACCCAAGTGAACCACCCCTCCAGGCTGATCGAGGGTCAGGCGCACGCGATACGTGCGACTTTGCGGATCCGCGGTGGGCGTAATCTCCCGCACACGAGCGCGGAACGTGCGATCCGGAAGCGCGGGAAAAGTCACGTTTGCCGTCTGTCCGATCGCAATCCGGCCAAGATCGCTCGCGGCGGCATCCAGCGTCACATCGGTATCGCCGCTCCAGGCCAATCCGTAGACCGCCTGTCCCGCCGCGACCACCTGTCCGGTATCCGCGTTCTCACTCGTGATCACGCCATCGTGATCGGCCACCAGGGAGTTGTACTGCAGGTTGTTGCGAGCGACAACCAACTGCGCCGCTGCCTGCTCGCGGCCAGCCTGCGCGGCGCTGAATGCGTCCTGGGTTTGTTCGAGCTGGGTCGCGGAGATGAGATTTTGCGCCGCTTGGGCGCTATCCCGGTCGAGCTGCTGTTTGGCGAACACCAGGCGGTGCTCCGCCGCATCCAGTGCCGCCTGCGCGCTCGCCAACTGCTTCTGCGCATCGATCGGGTCGAGACGCGCCACCACCTCGCCTTTTTTGACAGGATCCCCAATGCGAACCTTGCGCTCGATGAGCTTGCCGGGTACGCGGAATGACATGGGATTGGAATAACGGGGCGCAACCTCGACGGGGTAGCGGATCGCGAGCGCGCCAATCGTCGCGGTATCGGGATGTACCGGCAGAGTGACCACCAGCGCCGCGGGGGGCGCCGCGACTTTGCTTCCGGAACAGCCGCTGAGGAGTGCCAACGGCACCACCACCAGCAAGGGGAACAGATTGGAGGCGATTCGCATGGGGGCACTCTCCCGAGGCAGTCCATTCAGTACATCTTATAATTCGGATACAGGCATGTATCTCGATACGACGGTGTATTCCAATGCACGATCGTATGTGCTAGAGTGGCGCATGAGCCGCAAACGCCTGACAAGGGAAGACAGCCGCGAGCAGACTACCCAGCGCCTGCTGGACGCCGCGCAGAGACTGATCGCCAAAAAGGGGTTGAGCGCCGCCAGCGTCGAGGACATCGCGGCCGCCGCCGGCTACACGCGCGGCGCCTTCTACTCGAACTTCAACAGCAAGGGAGATCTGTTCATCGAGCTACTGCGCCGCGATCACGCCAAAACGCACGCCGAGATGGCAGCTCTGCGCAACGATGAGCTATCCCTCGATCACATCCAGGCGCGCACCCGCGACCTCTATGGCCAGGTCTACCACGACAACGAGTCGTTCATGAACTGGATCGAGGCGCGCATGCTCGCCGCCCGGGACGCAAAGTTCCGTACCAAGCTCAACGCGCTGCTCGCGGAAAAGCGCGGCCAGATCGCCGAATTCATCGAGTACTTCTATAGGCGTGTCGGTGTGGACTCGCCGGTGCCGCCCGTCGCGCTGGCGACGGGATTCATGGCGTTGGTTGAAGGCATGAACCTCTCCATGCTCTCGAGTCCGAGCGATGTGCCCGGGGGCACGGCGGAATCGGTATTGACTTTGTTTCTGGACTCCATCATGCAGATGGCGCGCCAGCAGGGACGGGCGACACCGTAGCAGTGGCTGCAGTGCGACATTCCAACTCCGCCGCGCCTCGTTGCCAACACTCCGAGTGATTGCCCATAATAACTGACGCGAGGGAGCCATCGCGGGAGGTTCAACAAGCCATGAGTCAGCCCGCGCGCCAGATTCTCGTCGCGGAGGATAGCCCCACCCAGGCGCAACGGATGCGCTACGTCCTGGAGCAACACGGCTACCAGGTCACCACCGCCGCCAATGGCGCCCTGGCGCTCGAGGCTGCGCGGCACACTCGCCCAGCGCTCATTCTCAGCGACGTGCTCATGCCAGAGATGACGGGCTACGAGCTGTGTCGCCGGATCAAGCAGGACCCCGTGCTCGCGACTGTTCCGGTGGTACTCGTGACGACGTTGTCGGACCCCGAGGACGTGATTCGCGGCCTCGAATGCGGAGCCGACAACTTCATCTTGAAGCCGTACGAGACTGAGCAGTTGCTGCGCCGGATAAAATTCGTACTGGCCAACAACCGGCCACCACCGGGAGCGGACCTGGAGGTCGTATTTGGCACTCAGAAACATCGGATCACCGCGGACCGCGCGCAGATCCTCAATCTATTGCTGTCGACCTACGAGTCCGCGACGGAGCGCAACAGCGAGTTGATCACGACTCGGGACGCACTCCGTCGAACCAACCTCGAGCTGCAACAACTCACCCAGGCGCTCGAGGACCGCGTCCGGGAGCGCACCAGCGAGCTCGAGCGCAGCAACGAACAGCTACGCCAGGCACAGCAGGCCCTCATTCAACAGGAGCGTCTGCGCGCCCTAGGACAGATGGCCAGCGGCATAGCACACGATATCAACAATGCGATCTCGCCGATGTCGCTCTACACCGATCTCCTGCTGGATCACGAGCCGGGCTTGAGCCCCTCCGCCCGCGAACAGCTCGAGACCATCCGACGCTCCATTGACGATGTCGCGCGTACAGTGGCACGCATGCGCGAGTTCTACCGTCCGCAGGAGCCGCAGCTTCAGTTGGTCGACATCGAGATGAATCCCCTCGTGCGCCAGGTAGTCGACCTGACGCGAGCGCGGTGGAGCGATCAGCCGCAACGCGCCGGCATCATGATCGAGCTACGGACCCAACTCGCCATGGACCTGCCGATCATCCGCGGAGCCGAGAATGAAATCCGTGACGCGCTCACGAATCTCATTTTCAACGCGGTGGATGCCCTGTCCGGCGGCGGTGTCATAGAGGTGCGCACGGGTACGACGACTCAACCGGGTCCAGACGGAACGCCAACGGACTGGGTTCAGCTGGAAGTCAGCGACACCGGTATCGGCATGGATGAGGAAACTCGCAAACGTTGCCTGGAGCCTTTTTTCACGACCAAGGGAGAGCGCGGCAGCGGGCTCGGACTGGCGATGGTTTATGGCATGGCGCAACGCCATGGAGCGGTCCTGGAGATCGACAGCGAACGCGGCCGCGGCACCACCATGCGACTGCTTTTCCCTGCCACCACCGAGGGTCGTGCGACCGCGAACGGATTCATCGCGCCCGCGGAGCCCGAGCGGAGCTTGCGGATACTCGTTATCGACGATGACACACTGCTGAGTCAGTCGTTGAGCAACGCGCTGAGCAGTGACGGACACGAAGTGACCGTGGCCGACGGCGGTGAGGCGGGCATCGCGGCTTTCCAACCTGGTTGTTTTGACGTGGTCATCACGGACCTGGGAATGCCATACGTCGATGGTCGACAAGTTGCAAAGGCAATCCGCTCAGCATCGCCGACAACGCCAATCATCATGCTCACGGGTTGGGGGCGCGCTCTGCAGGCGGAAGGCGCGCCGCCGGAAGTGAGCCGTGTGCTCAACAAGCCGCCCCGACTCGGGGAGATCCGGGCCGTGCTCGCAGAGTTGACAGGACCGTACCGAGCACCCCTCTGACGCGCGCCTGCCGCAGCCCGCCTCCTGACGCAGCAGGCTCCTGATTAGCGCTGCAATCCCTGGCTCGCTTCGCGTATCCACCCGTCGCGGCTTTCGCCGGCGGGCAGAGCCTGGGCAGCATCTCGCGCTCGCGCGTAGGTCTGGCGTGCGCCAGCAACATCGCCGCTCTTAGCCTGGGCATCGGCGAGCGCCAGAAGATTCGGTGGATATTGCGGCCGCAGCTCAACCGCTCGCCGCGCGGACTCCAGACCGGCATCGACATCGCCAGGGCCCGCGGGCCATCCTGGCGCTCGAATCAACACCTGGGCGCGCACGCGGGAGGGTCCCGCTTCATCGTAGCCGGGATCGGCGGTGTCCGCGGCGTTGAGGGATTCCAACATGGATTTCAGGAGCTCACCCGCGTGCAACGGGTGGGCCTGCGCTTGCAGACCCAGGGCCAGGCCTTTCCCATAAAGACAGGGCGCCGCTCCAGGGGCCTTCGCTACACAAGCCTCCGCATACGAAAGAGCTTCATCCGCAAGTTGCCCGCGTACGGCCCCATTCTTTTCCCGATCGCTGCGCGCCGCATCTTGCTGAACCGCCGCGGCCAACCCCTCCACGGACGTGGGCGCCGAGGGCGGCAGCGGCGCCAGCGCGCGTTTCGATGTGACGCACGCGGTCACCAGGAACGCCATGGCCCAACAAACTCCGAGCGCGCGCCAACGCATGACTCACTGGCCCTTCTGCGCCGGAAGCTGCGGCATGACAAAGCCCTGCAGGCGCAACTGACTCAACGCATCGCTGCCTTCACCGCCGTGTCCCATCTTGAGCAATCCTGCCTGGAGAGCCTTGGCGCGAGCTGCCGGCACGCGCGACTCCACGACCACGATGAGGGCAACAGGCAACTCCGGCGATTGCGTCACCGGTTTCAAATCATTCGCGAACGGCAGGGTGGGCAGGGCTACTGTCTGGGTCTGATCGAGCAAGGCCACCGAGGGCTCGCCAGCGGCAACCCGCCGCAAAGCGCTCAAGATCTGACCCGTGTATTGGATTTTGGCATCCGCCGGCAGCGTCCACGCCTCCAACGCCGCGTGGCGCACGAATTCCGGCGCATACCCCGCAACACTGATAATGGTGTAGCCGGCGAGCGAGGTTGGCCCCGTCACCTTCCCGGGCTTGGCCACTAGCGTCCAGTGTTGCCGCGTTCCGGTGCCAGCCACGTCCGCCTGGGCTAATGGAGCGAGGTGGAATTGCGCGCCATGCTGGACAAAGAAGGGATAGGGCACAAAGGCGAGCACCGCGTCCGCATTGCCGAGTTTCGTCACGCTGCCATCGTCAGTGGGGTCGTAGATTGCTGCGAGACTTCCCGACGGCCAACCAGCGGCCTTGATGGCGGCTGCGGCGAACTGATCGACGAACGGTTGCGCATCCCCGGCCGCTCCCGGATACCCTGGAGCGCAGAACACCAGGGTCGCGGCGGCTGCGGCTAATAGTGTGCTCATAGCTTTAGGCTATCATTCCGGCGCGCCGCGCGCGCCTTCGTCCAACCATTGAAACAATGCATCAGATCTTCCTCAGCGTATTACGTGCGCGGCTCTGGATCGTCGGCGCCTTCCTTCTCCTGACAGTGGCCGGAATCTATGGCGCCACCAGGATTCCGACCGACTCGGCCATTGACCGCCTCATTGTGCCGGACGATCCCGTGGCACGCGCCACCGCCGATTTCGAGCGCATCTACCCCGAAGGCGACCAGGCGCTGCTCATGCTGGAGGCGCCGGATCCTTTGCGGCCGGATATCCTGCGCGCCGCGGACCACCTCGAGCAACAGCTCGCCAAGATCCCGCGCGTCGAAGCTCACACCCTGCTGACCCTCTACCGGCGCGGCGCCGCGGCCACCGAAATAACGGCTACGCAAGCCGACCAGATTCGCAAATTCGCCACCGGCACGGCGTTGTTCCGCAGAGCCGGACTGCTCGGTGATCATTACCTGGGCATCGGTCTCGAGCTGCGCGTGAGCTCTCCCGCGGAACGGGATCGTGCACTCGCAGCGATCGACGCGCTCGTGCTGCCGCTGGACAAAGCCAGGACACCTTTTGCCGCGGTTCGCCGCGTGGGCTCACCGTGGCTGGATGCCTGGCTGGAGAAGCAAACGGGCGCGGCGACCGAGCGTTCCATGCCGCTCTTCGGCATTTTTTTGATGGCACTGGTGCTCATTATCTATCGCTCATGGCGCGCCCTCCTGGCCATCGTGCTCACGCTCGGAGCGATCATCTCCATTGCCGTCGGGCAAGCGCATATCTTCGGTTGGACCAACACGGTGGTCTCGGCTCTCGTCCCCCTGACCGTGCTGGTCACGACGACAGCCACGCTCGTCTATATTCATTCCCGTTACATAGAGCCCGATGACGCGCCGAACCTCCTGGAGCATCACGCGGGCGCGCTCGCGAACAAATTCCTTCCCAGCACCGCCTCCATGTTTGCCACCGCCGTCGGCTTCGCGGCGCTCGCGGTTTCAGATATCAGGCCCGTCCGGGAGATGGGGATCTGGACCGCCTGCGGCCTGGTGATTGCATGGGTGGGCTGTTTTACCTTGTTCCCCGCCCTGCAATCGCTATTGCGGACGCCACTGCGAACCGAGCGCGCCACGGCAGGGAAGTGGTTTCCCGCTTTTGTCGAGCTCATGGTCCCCGCCACGCGGCGGTATCGCTGGGCGTTCGTGACGGGCGCGGTGGCCTTGATGCTCTGCGGAGCCGCGGCGTTGTTCGGCATTCCCGGTCGAATCGCGCCCCTGGCGCTCGAGACTGATCCGTTGACCTACGTCAACCCGAGTGAGCGGGTCGCGCAAGACACGCGACACTTCCAGGAATCCAACGGACTGGACGTGATGGAGCTCTGGGTACAAACACCCGCCGGCCACGCGTTGGATCCGGATTTTTTGCGAGCCATCTACCTGCTGACCCAACGCCTGGAGAAGAGTCCCGGCATTACCGCCGTCGACGGTCCAACTTCCGTGCTGACGTGGGAGCGCTATATCCAATCCGGCTCCGACCAGTTGCCAATGGACTCGGCCACGTGGGACAAGCTTGCCGAGGACGTGGAGCAGATCGTGCTCACCGAGCCGGGGGCGCGCGCCTATGTCGACGTGGCCAATCTCGCGAGCGTGCGACTGAGCATCCGCGGCCGCGGCGAGTATTTTGGACGGCATGGCTCGATCGAGGCGTTCCTGAGAAAGACATGGGCCGAGGCGCAGGCGAGCGAGCCCGGCTTGCGATCGGCGCACGGCGCCCTTGTCGGCAAAGGAGTGGTGTCAGGAGAGATCACCACGCGACTGTTGCCGACCCTCACCGAGAGTTTCGCTATTACTGCCAGCGTGATCTTCACGGCTTTTCTGCTGGTGTTCCGGAGCCCGTCAGCGCGGCTGATGACCATGATTCCCTCGCTGTTCGCCATTCTCTCGGTGTTTCTCATCATGAGAGTCACTGGTCTGCCGCTGAACATCGCCACTATCCTGATCGGCTCCACCGTGTTGGGAGCGACCGAGAACGACCAGATCCATTTCTTCTACCATTATAACGAGGGACAGGCCGCCGGCTCGACGGCGGCCGCCCTGCGGCACGCCTTCCTCGTCGCCGGCCGCCCGATTCTGTTTGCCACACTCATCAACGCGAGCGGCTTTCTCGCCCTGGCGCTCTCCGACCTGCCCCCGATGCGCCAATTCGGCATCGTCTCCTCATCGGCGTTCGTCCTTGCCCTGATTGCCGACTTCACCGCGCTTCCGGCGGCCCTGTGGCTTCTAACACGATTCGAGCGTCGCACTCCCGTCACCGCTTAGGCAACCGATGCCCACGAGCGTCGTTTCGACGGCGACTTCCAGCGGGGTGTGCGGCTCGCGCCCGAGCACCTCTCGCAAGCGAGCGTTGTCCATCCGCAGCGGCTCCTGCCACAGATAGCGCATCTCGCCCATTTCCCGGAATAACCTCACGAACGGAGAGGCGACCGTCAGCACCCACCAGGGAAATGAGCTCACCTTGGGCTGCTTGCCTGTCCGACGCTCAACTACGCGGCGAATGGCTTCGATCATCTGCGAGCCATCCGCATCCCAATGGCTAGTCATATGGAACGTGGCGAAGGCAGGCAGTGCCGTTCCCTTGGCCAGTAATTCGATCACCGTGCGGGCAACGTCGGGGACATAACTCCACGTGTGGCCCACGCCGGTACGTCCGGGATTGTATATTTTCATCACGTGGCGCCCCGGCTTGACGAGGCCCTGTGAAAACCAACTGTTGCCCACCTTGGGTCCGAAGAAATCTCCGGCCCGTACGATGAGTGCCCGTCCGCCGTCGGCGACGTAGTCCTTCAACCGCTCCTCCATCGCTACCCGGATCGCGCCCTTGCGCGTCCGCGGCTGCTGCGGCGACTTCTCGGTGAGAACCGGAAAGGCCTCGGGACCATAGTTGTAGATCGTGCCGGGCAGGACGATGGTGGCCCGCGTGGAGCGCGCGGCCGCGATGGTGTTATCCAACATCGGGAGCACGACCTTCGACCAATTACGATAGCCGGGCGGATTGACCGCGTGCACGATCACCTCGGCGCCACGTGCCGCGGCGCGCACACTCGCTCCGTCGAGGGCGTCTCCATCGATCCAGGTGATACCGTCCCGGATCTGCGGAGCAGGGCCCACACCTCGCTTCAACGCGCGCACCTCCCAACCCGCGGCGCGCATCTGGCGCGCAATTTCCCCGCCGATCCCACCGCTCGCGCCCAGAACCAGAGCTTTCTTCGTCGTCGTCATGATGTTCTCCTTGCCGTACCTGATGAATGATCGATGGCGCTCATTCTGGGCAGCCGCAGGCTCATATGGAATTGCTTAACATGCTAGACCTGCTATACATTTATGCATGGCCTCGGAAATTGGTTGGGAACTGTACCGCTCGTTCCTGAGCGTGCTGAAGGAGGGCTCTCTCTCCGCGGCAGCGCGCGGGTTGGGCGTCGCGCAGCCGACCATCGGCCGTCATATCGCCGCGCTGGAGAAGGGCCTCAACCTGGCGCTCTTTACGCGCTCGCCGACCGGCTTGCTGCCCACCGACGCCGCTCTCGCCCTCGAGTCACACGCCCAGGCGATGGCAAGCACCGCAGCGGCGCTGCAGCGGGCAGCGGCGAGTCAGGGAGAAGGGGTGCGCGGGGTCGTCCGCATTACCGCGAGCGAAGTCATCGGAGTGGAAGTTTTGCCGCCGATCATCGGGGATCTGCACGCGCGCTATCCCGACCTGAAGGTTGAGTTGGTTCTGACCAGCCGGGTGCAGGACCTGCTGCGCCGGGAGGCGGATATCGCCGTTCGAATGACCCCGCCGCGGCAGGAGAATCTGATCGCGCGCCGGATCGGCGCGGTGGAGCTCGGGCTGCACGCGGGGCAGGAGTACCTCAAACGCCGTGGCACTCCCCGCAACATCGCCGAGCTGACACAACACACGATCATCGGTTTCGACCAGGTGAATGCTTTCATACGCAGCGCCGGCAAGTCACTGCCCGCGTTCAGCCGGGAGCTCTTCTCGTTGCGCTCGGACAATGACCTGGCGCAACTCGCGTTGATTCGTGCCGGGGCGGGCATAGGGTTGTGTCAAGTGCCGCTCGCCAGGCGCAGCGAAGCGTTGCTTCGGGTCTTACCGCGGCAGGTCTCATTGCCCCTGGAGACCTGGATCACCATGCACGAAGACCTGCGCGCGAGGCCTGGCTGTCGGGTTGCGTTCGATGCGCTGGGGGTGGGTCTCTCGGAGTATATTGCGGCGGGCCCGGCGCGCTGATCGGGCAAGTGGTTGTCACACAATCGTCAAACTGTCGTGGTCCGATGTGCCCCCCGAGGGTTGCACACGGTTTGGGAACGACATTGAAATGAACCAGCGGTTTCTCATCTGGGGCGTGGCTGGAGGCATCTTCGCCATTGCGCTGGCCATCTCGTCGTGGAGCAGCGGGCTTTTGCAGTCTGACCCGGTAGAGCGGACCAACAAAACCCCATCGGCTCCAATAATCCTGGCGAAGCAGAATCAGGCTCCGCTGCGCCCATTCGCGCCCGCGACCACATCGTCCACCACAACCGCGCCCGCCCCGGCGACCGCAAGCCCAGGGTTGGCCGCCGCGCCGCCGCCTTCTCCCCCGCCACCACCCGCACTGCCTCCCCCGCCTGAATACCCGCCGGATGCCACTCCAGCGCCGCCACCTGAAATGACCGAGAGCCTCCTCGAGAGCGGTCCGGGTGTCGACAATGAGGAAGTTCTCGCTCGCAGGGAGAGGGCGCGCGCCGAGCGCCGCAACGCCGAGTCGCACTAGTCCCGCGGCGTCCGCATTCGTCCGGCTATAGCGCGGCCTATCAAAACGCTTACACTCTCCTCACCGGCCAGGGGGAAGAGCCGGTAGGGGAGCTCCAATGGCGGACAAGCGGCACGACTGGTTTCTGAGCCAGGTCTTCCAGCATCGCGCGGCGCTGCATCGGTACCTCGCCAAACTGACTTCCGGAGGCGAGGACATCGAGGACTTGGTGCAGGAAACGTACCTCCGTATCTACGCCGTGCCCGACTATCAGCGCATCGAGTCTCCCAAGGCACTGTTGTTCCGGATCGCTCACAACCTGGCGGTCGAGCGCGCCAGGCAGCGCAAGGCGCGGGCGACCGACACAATGGCGGATTTGGAGACCTTGACCGTCTTTTCTACAGAGGCGCCGCCGGACGAGCAGACCGACGCGCGCCGTCGTTTCGAGTCGTTCTGCGCGGCTGTCGAGCGTCTACCGCCATTGTGTCGGCGGGTGTTCGTGCTGCGCAAGGTCCACAAGCTCTCGCATGCCGAAATATCGGAAGTGCTCGGGGTGTCCTCGAGCACGATCGAGAAGCATGTCGCCAAGGGCCTGGTGCGTTGCCGGGATCATCTGCGCGATCTGGGTCTGTTGGATGTTGTGGATGCGAAGGCTCGCTCGCGACCGTTGCGGGGTGTGAAGGATAGCGGGGGCGGTGAATGAGCGAAGTCGTTAGATTGCGCACGCGTGCGGAAATCGAAGAGGAGGCAGCCGCGTGGATCTGGCGAATGGAGGAAGCCTCGCGCGAGGAGGGCCAGGCGTTCGAGGCTTGGCTGCGCCAGGATCCGCGCCACCGGCGCGCGGTCGAGGAGTTGACCAAGGTATGGGACTCTCTCGATGGGCTCGCTGGGGCACGGCGCGTGGCGCCGCTCCCTCCAGACTCGAGCGAAGTGGCCCTGGGCAGCCATCGGCGCTGGTGGGTGGCGGCCGCGGCCGTGCTGGTCGCGGCGATTGGCAGTGTAGCCTGGCTCTCCAGGGGAAACGAAAGCCAGACTCTGGCGACCGCCGTAGGACAACACCGCAATGTCGCGCTATCCGACGGCACGATGGTGACACTCAACACCAATACCATCCTCGAGATTAAGTTCCGGCGGCACAGCCGGGAAATCAATCTTCGCAAGGGTGAAGCGCATTTCGAGGTCGCGCCCGACCGCTCGCGGCCCTTTCTGGTCCGCGCCGGCGATGCGGTGGTCCAGGCCATCGGCACCGGGTTCGAGGTTCGGCTGCGCTCGGATCATCACGTCGAAGTGCTCGTTAATGAGGGTCGAGTCGAGGTCCGAACGGACGGCCCGAGCCGGGCGCCGCACACGAGCGCCGGCTCCGCGGAGCCCCTTCCGGTCGTGACGGTTCGTGCGGTCAGCGCGGGACAGCAACTCTCCACCGCAACGACGGACTTTGCCGTCATTCCGGTCAGCCCCGAGCAGTTGTCGAGTGAGCTCGCCTGGCGGAACGGCGCTGTTGTGTTCGATAGCGCACCGCTGTCTGAAGCGATCACCGAGATCCAACGATACACCGACGCGAGAATCGTCATCAGCGACCCACGCATCAGCGCTCTTCCCGTGGGCGGTCGGTTCAAGACCGACGATCTGCAAGGATTTCTCGACGGCTTGGAAGCCGCATTGCCGATCACGATACGCCGCACGCCGGACGGCCTCGTCTACGTCGATCCGCGCCGCTAAAGCAGATCTTCCTCCACTCGCGCGTTGAGTCCGCGCCACTGAGGTGTCGCGGCGCCGCCATGGGTGCTCGCAATCGAGCGCGCGCCCGAGTAGTGCCTTTTTTGTCGTCAACCGTCTTCTTCATACCGGGAGGGGGAAGGAATGCAAGTTGTCTCTTTGTTGCAACGAGCGGCCATTGCCTGGGTGATGCTGGCGGTCCTCGCCGGCTACACCGTCGCGCGAGCCGACCCGGATGCAACATTGCGGCATTTCGAGATCCAGTCCGAAGGCGCGGCGCTCGGCCTGAAAGAGTTCGCGCGCCAAGCTGACATCAGCCTGGTGTTCTCCTCCACCCTGGTCACCAACCGGCAGACGAGCGGTCTACGCGGCGACTACACCGTCGTGGAAGGCTTGCGGAAGTTGCTCGACGGCAGTGGCCTGTCATTCAAGCAGGTGAGCGCGACCACGATTGCCATCAACGCGGCAAGCGAGTCCACACACCGCGACCCGCCAGGAAGCGGCTCGGAAGCCCAGCGCCCGGCGCGCGACGTCCCATCAACCAAGGGGGAAACCAACATGACGCATCGAGGATTCTTCACCCGCATGGCGAGCCTGCTCGCGCTCACAGGCGCGGCACTCGGCGGCGGCCACGCTTACGGTCAGGAGACGGCCATTGACACCGTACCGGTGGTCGATGCGAGCACCGCCAACACGAGCAACCTGGCGGAAGTCGTCGTGACGGGCACCGCCACCGCCGGAGGCGTGAAGAAACTCGACGCCAGTTTCGAGATCACCACGGCGAGCCTCGAGGAGATCCGCAATGCCCAACCCTCGAGCTCGGCCGATCTGCTGAAAATCGTGCCGGGTATCACGGCCGAGTCCAGCGGCGGTGAGTCCGGGGCCAACATCGAGCTGGCCGGCTTCCCCGGAGGCGGCGATGCGCCCTACGTGACGTACCAGATCAACGGGTCACCGGTGTTTCCCTCTTCCGGAAGCGTCTCGTTCATGGAGAACTCCTCGCTGTTCCGCATCGACGAGAGCATCGAGCGCGCGGAGGTGTTGCAAGGTGGCCCAGGCGTCGTCTTTTCCAATGGCCAGCTCGGTGCGACAGCCAACTTCATCCTGCGACAAGGCACGCCGCAGCCCCACGGCGACATTGGCCTGACGGTCGGGACGGATCACGGCTATCGAGTCGACGGCTTCTATGGGGGGCCGCTGACGGAGGATTGGCTCATCAGCTTCGGCGGGTTCTATCGCTACTCCCAGGGCGTACGCGACTCGCAATTCCCCGCGGACAATGGCGGCCAACTGACCGGCACGCTTTCGCACAAGTGGGACGCGGGCAACATCGTGTTCTTCGCGCGCGTCCTCAACGACAAGAATCTATTCATCACCGATGTTCCGGTGACGGTGTCGGGCAATGGCAAGGACCAGAGTGTGTCGGCTTTCCCGGGCTTCGATCCCAACCATGGGACCTTCGCGGGTGACGGACTGCGGGGTATCTCGGTGCAGGAGTCACCGAACGCCGCGCCGATTACCGCCGATCTGTCGAAAGGACGCGGCGCGAATCTGCACTTCTTTGGAAACGATCTCGATGTGCAGATCAACGACACGGTGGCCTTGAGCAACCGGTTGATGTACGTCGGTGGCGAGGTCGACTGCTACTGCCTGTTCAACAACTTTGCGCCGCAAACCCTCAGCTCATACGTCGCTCAGCAGGAAACGACCGTAAACGGCAACGCGGCGATCACGGGACCCTACGGGCTCGCCACCGGGTACACGGCGAATCTCGTCAGCACCGGCGCGGTGCTGAGCCCGAACGCCTATGTGGCTTCACTCGGATTCTGGATCGTACAGAAGCAAATCCAGGCGTTCACCGACGACATGCGCTTCAGTTTCGATCTCTTCCACGGCAACACGCTCACGGTCGGCGGCTATCTCGCCGCGTACTCTTCCGATGACCATTGGTGGCTCGGTAACAATGAGCTCGT
Organism: uncultured Steroidobacteraceae bacterium; assembly: GCA_964400085.1. Taxonomy (GTDB): domain Bacteria; phylum Pseudomonadota; class Gammaproteobacteria; order Steroidobacterales; family Steroidobacteraceae; genus 13-2-20CM-66-19. Next base: position 16,714 of record CAYNTW010000008.1, read on the forward strand.
GACGGCAACACCCAATGCCCAGCTCGTCCACCTGACCCTCAACAACGGTGTGAACGTGACCAACAAGGCCGGCCTGCTGCAGGGCTCGTTCTTCACGCTCAACGAGAACTGGACCGGACTCAACACGGCGTTGTTCTTCTCGGACTCGTGGAAATGGGGGCCTTGGCTGTTCGACGCCGGCTATCGTGTCGAGGAGCAGAAAGACCATGGGACGATCGAAAACGTCACGTCGATGGATCTCGACAGCGACCCGCGCAACCTATACAACAAGGGAGTGAGCGTCCCCAACGGCACCTTCAACCAGGGAGTCGACTGCGACACCTCGGGTGCCAACCCATGCAGCGAGTACCACCACACTCAGGGATCGTGGGCACTGGGAGCGAACTACGAGATCACCTCCAATATGTCGGTGTTTGGCCGCATCAACCAGGGCGTGCACTTCCCCGGCTTCGACGATCTGCGCAGCGGCACCCCACAGACGGAGAAGATCAACAACTACGAAGTCGGCTTCCGCGCGCAGACGCAGACGATCTACGGCTACATCGATCTCTTCCGGCGCAAGTTCACCGGCGTGCCGTTCCAGCAGTTCACGGCAACCGGCTCGAGTGTCACCGCGTCGTACGGCGCCTCCTCCTACGGCCTCAATGTCGAGGCGCAGTGGCACCCGATTCAGCCGTTCACACTCGACATCAGCGGCAACTGGCAGCATTCGGTGTACACGAGCTATACCTCGGCGACCTCGGGCGGCGCGGACTATTCCGGCAACATCCTGCAGCGCCAGCCGCGATTGCAATTCCGCATTACCCCATCCTACGAGGTCCCATTGGACCTCCTCGACCTGCGTTTCTTCGTGACCTACAGCCACATCGGGCTGCGCTACTCGGATATTGCCAATCAGCAGATCCTGCCCGAGTATTACACCCTGGACGCTGGCGCCGTCGCCGAGATCGGCAAGAGCTTCGAAGTGCGTTTGCAAGGGACCAATCTCACCAACCAGATCGGCCTGACCGAAGGCAACGCCCGGATCGCTCCCGGGGGCAGCGGTATTGCCAACAACTTCGAGATGGCCCGACCGATTTTCGGCCGCGAGGTTACTTTGCAGCTACGGTATAAATTCTGAGCGTGCGCTCGAGGTCAAGCGCATTGAGTCCAGGAGTGCGGGCCGCGTTGCTGCTGTTGGCAGTGCTGCCCGCTGCCTGCACTCACCCGCGGGTGCCGTCGCCGGAGCGGCACCCCGCTCCGCCCCAGGAGCTCAATCCGCCCCAGGTTCTGTTCAAGGATCTCTTCGCAGCGGTGCAGATGGAGGCGGTCTTTCCGGACGGGAAGACGTTCGCGGATGCGGTACCGAAGGCCGCTCCGGATGAGGTACTGAAGGAATACCACGCTTCGCGACCGACCTCCCCCGACGCTTTGAAACAGTTCGTCGCGGATCACTTCCTACTCCCGGAGCTGGCCACCTCCGCGCCCTCCGCGCCTGAGCAGGTTCCGGTGGTGACCCATATCGACATGTTGTGGAACGCTCTCACGCGGACCACGACCACCGCGCCACCCTACTCCTCCGCGCTGCCGCTGCCGCGCCCCTATGTGGTTCCGGGTGGCCGTTTTCGGGAGATCTATTACTGGGATTCCTATTTCACCATGTTGGGTCTGGCCGAGAGCGGCCGGGACGACCTGGTCGACGACATGGTCGGGGACTTCGCCTACATGGTGGACACTTACGGACACGTCCCTAACGGCGCTCGCACGTACTATCTGAGCCGCTCGCAGCCGCCGTTCTTCTTTTCCATGGTGGGACTGCTCGATGAGAAAGATGTCGCGAGCGCCTACGCGAAGTACTTGCCGCAACTGAAGCGCGAGTACGCTTTCTGGATGGAAGGAGCGCAGGGCTTACGCGCTGGCACTGCCCACCGACATGTGGTCGCGATGCGCGACGGATCGATTCTCAACAGATACTGGGACGATCGGGACACCCCACGAGACGAGGCCTATCGCCAGGACACCGAGCTCGCCAGGAGCAGCGGGCGCCCCGCGCGCGAGGTTTTTCGTAACATTCGTGCCGCCGCCGAAAGCGGCTGGGATTTCAGCTCCCGCTGGTTCGCGGACGGAAGCACGCGTACGACCATCGACACCACTGAGATCGTGCCGGTCGATCTCAACTCCTTGTTGTTTGGTTTGGAAAACGCCATCCGCTCCGGTTGCGAGCACAAAGGCGACGGTGAGTGCGCGCACTCGTTCGCGCAGCGTGCCGCAGCTCGCCGCAAAGCCATGGACCGCTACCTGTGGAACGAATCGCGCGGCGCCTACCTCGATTATCATTGGACGAGCTCGGAGCCCATTACGAGAGTCTCCGCGGCAGCCTTGTACCCATTGTTCTTCGGCGCGGCCTCGGACGCGCAGGCGACCGCTCTGACCCAACTCGCCGCGCGCGAGCTGATTCAACCTGGTGGAGTCGTCACGACCCCACTGCGCACTGGCGAACAATGGGATGCGCCGAACGGTTGGGCTCCCCTCCAATGGATCGCGGTAGCTGGACTGCGCCGCTATCAAAAGACTGTTCTTGCCGAAGTGATCGCCTGCCGTTGGCTGGTCAACGTGCAAAACGTCTACCGCGAAAGCGGCAAGCTCGTCGAAAAATATGACGTGGTCACCACCGGCCGCTCTGGCGGCGGCGGCGAGTACCCCACCCAGGACGGCTTCGGTTGGACCAACGGGGTGACGCGCAAATTGATTGCGTTGTATCCCACCGATGCCACGTACTCCTCGACCGAGCAGTGCCCGAAGGGCTGATCTCGCCCCAAAAAAGCGCGAGTGCGAACTCGGTACGTCGACAGCCAAGGCGACGTTTGCGATACTCTCGGCCCATCGGCTCCTATAACGAAAAGACGAGAGCACTGGACCTCCAAGGGATCGAGCGTCTCATGAGAGCACAGCGACGCGGCGGTACTCTGCCGCTACTTCTTCTACTGGCACTTTGCGCATCTCTTCCGCTCCACGCTGCGGATTGGTTACCTGTTACGACAGAAGAACTGCAGCTGACGAGTGAGCCCAAGGCTCCCGGGGCTGCGGCAATCTTCCTGTATCGCCAGGTGGATCGGGACGACACCTCCTCGACGGAGTCCCACTACGTGCGGCTCAAGATCCTGAAAGAAGAGGGCCGTAAATACGCCGACGTCGAAATTACTTACACCAAGGGCGTCGACAGTATCCGCGGCATCGACGCTCGCACCATCCGGCCGGACGGCAGCATAGTCAAATTCGACGGCACGGTGTACGACAAAGCCGTGGTGAGCGGGCGCGGCGTCAAAGTCATGGCAAAGACATTCACCATGCCGGAAGCAGGGGTCGGCAGTATCATCGAATATCGCTATTCGCGGGACCAGAGTGCGGATTATGTGTTCAATTCGCACTGGATCCTCAGCGAGGAGCTGTTCACCCGATACGCGAAGTTCTCCCTGTTTCCGTCTCCGTATTTTGGCTTGCGTTGGAGCTGGCCGAACGGAATGCCCGCGGGGACTGAAAGTCCGGCAAAGAAGTGGGACCGGATAAGACTGGAGACACACGACGTCCCAGCCTTTGTGACCGAGGAGCTCATGCCTCCGGAGAATGCGCTCAAGTATCGAGTGGATTTCATCTACTCCGATCCTGGGGAGCCCGCCACAGACCCCGATTCCTACTGGAAGCGTGTAGGCAAGGACGCATTCCACAATGTCGAGAAGTTCATGGACCGCCGGAAAGCGATGGAGCGCGCAGTGGGCGAGATCGTGCAGCCTGACGATCCCCCGGAAGCCAAGCTGCGCAAGATCTACGCTCGCGTGCAGCGAATGAACAACGAGACTTATGAGCGTGAGAAAACAGAGGAGGAGCGCAAGCGTGCTCAAAAGGATGAGCCTCACAATGTGGAGGACGTCTGGGCACGTGGCTCGGGAACCGCTTCGCAGCTCAACCACCTGTTCATAGCGCTAGCGCGCGCGGCGGGTGTTCAGGCGAGTACTGCCCTCGTCGCGACGAGGGACGAATATTTCTTTGATCCTCGCATGATGAATGCCCGCGAGCTCAACTCCAACCTCGTCATCGCCACCGTATCCGGTCAAGACCTGTTTCTCGACCCCGGTGTGCCTTTCACGCCGTTCGGGCTGCTGCCCTGGTACGAAACCGCCGTGCGTGCACTGCGGCTCGACGCCAATGGGAGCAAATGGGTCGACACACCTTTGCCTAATCCACGCGATGCTCGCATCGAGCGCACAGCGCATCTGAAGTTGGAACAGGGCGGTACTCTTTCAGGAAGCGTGACGATCCGCTTCACCGGCCTGGAGAGTGCGTGGCGCCGCCTGCAGGAGCGCAACGAGGACGACACCGAGCGCAAACAGTTTCTGGAGAATCAGTTACGCTCGCTCGTACCCAGCGGGACCGAGGTGAAGCTGACCAATACACCGGATTGGTCCTCCGGGGATGAGCCGCTGGTTGCGGAATACGACCTGCAGGTCCCAGGCTGGGTGGCCGCCGCGGGCCAGCGGCAGCTGCTGAAGGTCGGCTTGTTCGGCGCCGAAGAGGATCGCACCTTCGAGCATCAGACCCGCACGCAACCCATCTACTTCAATTTTCCCTACCAATATTCCGACACTGTCGCCATCGAGCTGCCCGCCGGCAAGCACCTCAACAGTGTGCCCAAGCCGTCCAACCTCGACTTCAAAACCTATTCGTACGATCTTGCGGCTGAAGAAAAGGAGGGCACCTTGCATCTCAAGCGGGACGTCTCGATTGCGCTCGTGCTCGTGAACGCCAAGTACTACGGCCAGTTGCGGCAATTCTTCCAGTCCGTACGGACGGCGGACGAGCAGCAGGTCGTGATCGCGCCGGTGACAGCTCAGCGCTGAATCGGGATCCATCCATTTGCGAACCTTTGTAGCTCGAACCCTGCTCTGGTGGAGCGCCGCGGTGCTTCCCGTTGCGGCTTCACCCTCAGTGCCTCCTTGGGTGCAGTCTCAAGTGAATGCACCCGTTCCAAAACACGATGACAAGACCAGCGCGGCCCTGTTGTATTCCGAGACTGTCGTAACGGTCCAGCCGGACGGACAACGCAGGCACTTCGAGCGCCGGGTCTACCGGATTCTTCGCAGCGCCGGTGAAGACTTCGGTGTGGTCAGGGTGGATTTCAATCCGCAGACCAGCGTCAAAAGCCTGAATGCCTGGAGCATCCCGAAGGAAGGGAAGCCCTATGAGGTGGGGACCCGTGAAGCTCTGGAGACTTCCCTGTTTGGAGTGCAGGACGGTGAGTTGGTGAGCGATTTGCGCAGCAAGGTGTTACGCATCCCCGCCTCCATACCGGGCAGCGTTGTCGGTTATGAATACGAAACTGTTGAGAAGACGCCGCGCGGCTGGACGGAAGAATGGCTCTTCGAGGATACCGTACCGGTTCGCGAGACGCATTTCACCCTCAAATTGCCCCCCAATTGGTCGTTCAAGGCGACCTGGCTGAATCATTCGGATGAGGCGCCGAGCACCGCCGGCGCGGGACAGACCGAGTGGGTGCTCAAGGACCTGACGGAAATCAAGCCTGAGGACAACATGCCCCCATGGAAGGGATTCGCGGGGCGGCTCGTGCTGGCGCTGCTACCTCCCAACTCCCAGCAACAGGGCTTCCAGAACTGGCGCGAGATGGGCGCCTGGTATCGAGCCCTCGTCCAGGGGCGCACCGACAGCTCTCAGGAAATCAAACAGATGGTGGCGACGCTGACGCAATCGGCGCCCTCCCAACTGGAAAAAATGCGGGCCTTGGCGAGCTTCGTGCAAAAGGAAATCCGCTACGTCGCGATCGAGCTGGGCATCGGCGGATTACAACCTCACGCGGCCGCGGAAGTGTTCGCCCACCGCTATGGTGATTGCAAGGACAAGGCGACGTTGCTCAGTGCGATGTTGAAGGAAATCGGTGTCGACTCCTATTACTTCATCATCAATACCGCCCGGGGGTCGATAACGGAATCCACACCGGCGAATCTGGGCTTCAATCACATGATTCTCGCGATCCAGCTGCCGCCCGGGACGCAGGATTCGTCCTTGCTCGCGGTCAGCACTCATCCAAAGCTCGGCAAGATTCTCTTCTTCGACCCTACTGCAACACTGACGCCGTTGGGGTCGTTGCGGGGTGAGCTCCAGGCCAACTACGGATTGTTGGTCGCTCCCGAAGGCGGCGAGCTCATCCGCACTCCGCAATTGCCTGTCGACGTGAATGCCATCGCACGCACCGCAAAGATGACACTCGATGAGAGTGGCACGCTGCGTGGAGAAATTCGTGAGACCTGGTCCGGCGACATGGCGTCGCTGCAGCGCGCGGCTACCCAGGCCGCGACCCAGGACGTCGATGTGATCAAGCCGGTCGAGCGGGTCGCCGCGGAATCTTTTTCGACCTACAGCATTCTCAAGGCCGCCATGACAAACACCCGGGCGAACGACCGGCCGTTCGAATGGCGCTACACCATTGAAGCTCCGGAATATGCGAAGTCCGCGGGCGCGTTGCTGTTGGTGAGGCCGCGGGTCATCGGCACCAAGGTTTCCGGACTGCTGGAAACCCCGGAGCCCCGCCACTATCCGATCGAATTCAATGGCGCGCAGCGGGACACGGATATATTCGAAATCGCGCTCCCGGCAGGGTACCGGGTCGATGAGGTGCCTCCACCGGTAGACGTCGACTATGGCTTCGTCTCTTACCACAGCAAGACTGAAACTGTCGGACACAGCCTGCGCTACACGCGAACCTTCGAGCGCAAGGAACTGAGTGTTCCCGTATCCAAAGCCGAAGAGCTGAAGACGTTTTATCGCATCATCAGCGACGACGAGCGCAACTGTGCCGTTCTCGAGCCAACTGCCGGCCAGCCTGCGGCCCACGCGCCCACATCGCAGCCGGCAGCCCCAACCTCGACACACCCGTGAGCGCGTTACAGGAGTCGCTCGATCCCTGCGGGTCAGCAGCTCATTCGATGTACAGCCCGGCCTTGAAGATCAAACCATCGTGCAACTCCCAATACGAGAGCTTGTCCTGCACGCGCCCATTCACTGGGTTCTTGCGGACGTAGGTGATCCAACCGGAGGTCTCGCCCTTCTTCGTCGCATCGATGATTTCCTTGATCCAGGCCTTGCCGTTGAGATCCTTCTGCTCCAGCCGGTTTGTGCCTACAACCTCGGGCGATGTAGGATGCGCCAGGCACACCCCGTTCAAGTCGTGCACGTCGACGTAGTCCTCGCCCTTGGCGAACTGACCGTCTTTGTTGTTGAGCTCCGCGAGCGCTTTCACACGACCATTCGCCTTGTAGAACGCAACGGCCTTCTTGACTGTCGCAACGACCTGGTCTTTGGTTGGGGCATCGGCGACGGCATTGTTGAGAGGCAGTGCCGCGAGGAGCGCCAACATCAATACTATTCGTAAGGATTGCATGGTAAGTCCCTCGTTTAGCCCTATCGACCGCGATTGTACGCAATCCAGGCAGACAGAATGGACGGAATGCGATCCCGGGACCTTGGGTGTCGACGCGACCGGGCTGTCGCACCTGCTCGAACTCGTGCGAAGACGCGGTGCCATAGCCCAGCTATGCGTGATTCTCGAAGGAAAGATCCTGATCGACCGCTCTTTCGGTTGCCCACCCGACGCGCTCTTCTGGATCTTCTCCGCTTCCAAGCCCTACATTGCGCTGCTCATTCACCTGCTCGCAGATCGGGGGCTGGTTTCACTCGATGATCCGCTAGCGGCCCACTGGCCGGAATTTGGCCGCCACGGCAAAGATAGGATCACGATCCGGCACGTGCTACAACATCGGACCGGACTTCCGGCCGCCCGTCTTCCGGTACGCGACGCCCTGGTCATGACCGACTGGGATCGCTCCATCCGCCGAATAGAGAACCTGTGCCCCGAGTGGCCGGCCGGCGTTGCCCCTACCTATCAGCCACTGCGCTATGGCTTTATTCTGGGTGAGCTCGTACGCCGCCTCACCGGCACTACAGTTCAGCAGGTTCTTGCCGCTGAGCTCCTCGGACCGTTACGAGCGCACGATACGTATTTAGGACTCCCTGACGCCCAGTGGCAACGTCACGTCCCCATCGTCGCGCAAGGCTTCGCCGGTCGTGTCCTACAGGCAATGCTGAATCGGCGCTCGACCCGCCGTGCCATCATCCCCTCGGCCGGTATCTCCACCACGGCTCGAGATCTCGCCGCTTTTTATCTCATGTTGTTGCGAGGAGGGATCGCGCACGGTACGCCTATCCTGGATCCAACAACCATCGAGCGCGCGCGGCTTCCCTCCACCCGTGATGGGGAAATCGACCGCTGCATTGGAACTCCCGTCCGTTGGTCGCAGGGTTTCCAACTTGGTGGGCCGCGGCCCCCGCCCTTCGATCCTGGCCCGCTCGGACATCTCAGCAGCCGCCGGACTTTCGGCCACAACGGGAGCAATTGCTGTATCGGATGGGCAGACCCTGACCGCAACCTCGTGGTCGCGTACCTCACCAACCAGTTGAACGGTAGGCGAGTCGACCGCGCCCATCAGTCCGCGGTCGCGGACACACTGCTGCGCGCCTGTGGGCGGGCGTAATGGCTGACAGTCAACTGTTGTGTGTCAGGATGGGGCCTGCATGTCAATGCTCATCGTCCTCGCCGTACTCTGACGGCGGGAGGGAAAGGTATTGCAGCAGGAGGTTGGTCAGAGTCCCGGGCTCGGTCTCGGGCAGCATGTGTGAAGGCCAACGCACCCAGGTCTGGATGACGGCCTGGTCCGGCGCCATCTGCGGATCGGCCTCAACCACGTGAAATCTTTGCGCGGCCTCTTGAGTCCAGATCAGGTCCGTCTCGGTGCGGCCTGTGCCACCGCCGTCGTAGATCAGACTGTACTTCAGGTTTTCTGCGTGGAGCTTGCGCTTGAGCACGGGCAGTTCCCTATGCCAGCGCCCGGTCCACACGATATCGGCGCGCACAAAGGCGAAGGACTCGCCAGTGACCTGGCGCCAGGTTCGCGTCCAGCCCAGGATCTGATCGGTCCAATCGGCCGGCTGCGGCGGCGGAGCCGCGATTGGCTCCACGTCGCCGACCTTCACGTCGGGGAAAATCTCGCGCACTGCCTTTAACTCGCCCAGTATCTGGCGCGCCAGATACTCCGGCGACCACTGGCAGGCGCCCGTCCCGCGAAAGTGGCGGCCGTACCAGAGCGGCTCGTCCATGGCGATGTAGGCAAGCTCGCCACCGTTCTTCTTGATGCGCTGGGCAAGGATCCGAGTGCTGCCGGCCGCACCGAATCCCTCAACGCCGCGGCCGCATTCGAAGTGGCCCGATGGTCCCACGCCCGTGAGCATGCCGCCCTCGATCGCGAGCAGGATGTGGCGTCGTTTCAGGTCTGCAAACACACGCTGCAGGGTTTCGTCGGGCTCGCGATTGATCAGAGCACCGGTGGTTTGGAAGACCTTAAGCCGGCGCGCGCCTTTTTCCCAGGGCGCCTCTGGCTTGAACAGATCGAGGTAGTCGGACGGGCTAGGATCATGAAACACGTTGGCTCGGGCCCAAGGTGGGATACCGATAAGCCAGACGTCACGGGTCCGCGCCGCTGCCGCGCCGACCAGTGCTAACAGAACCGCGATCCAGGCCAAGGTCCTCATCGGGATGTTCCGGTTCATCGGCCAGACCCATCATGGCCGCCCAGTTGCTCGCGCCTTCTGTCTCCCGGCCCTTGAGCCGCCACGCCGAAGGCGATCCTGGAACTGGCCAGAGTCGCCGTGATCGCGCCCAATATTCGGCGCATAGGCTCACCTGAGCGCGGGTGGCAAGTCATTTTGGTCTGCGACTTCATCGCTCCCTTAGCTAAGACCCTGCTTCAGCTGGAAAAATTCCCGACGCGGGCGCACGCGGCTATTGTGGCTAACCAGCGATGCGCTCAGCCGCGCTCGACACTGTCGCTACTGGCTGCGCGCCCATCACAGGAGGACCTAGTCCGAGAGCGGTCAATCAAAATGACGTACGTTGTTTTATATCTTGAAACGTCTTATCCGCCCAACGGGCGAAGGTCCTGAGTCGCTCTAACAAAGCTGCTGCCTCCGACTCGTCCAGAATATCGTCGGCGTACGAGACCTCATCCTTCCGGTTCAGAATGGCCTGAAAGGCGCGAATCGCGGCTTTGTCTTCGGTCGTCCGAATGTGCCATGTTTTCCGCATCGGTTTTGAAGCGGCTAGCCTTCGTAAGATATTTGACAGCCAGCGCGCGGTCGACTGATGAAGCAGGGAGTTTCCGCGTCATTTCCCGCCCTCAGTGCGCCGATCTCCAAATACGGATGCCACGTAGCTGCTGGGGCGCGGTCCCGAACAGGAGTAAACCGTCGCGTTTCGCCTCGCCAACCACGGCTTCGAGTTTGGGTGAGCTCAACTCCGCATCAGTCGCAACGACGGCACTCACCGGCACCTTGAATTCTCTCTGTATTTGACTGTACGCGTGTGCAATTGAGTCGTGAAGGAGCGATTTTTCACGTTGCTTTGCAACAGTGCACAGCAAATCAATGTCCCGAAAGTCTCGCACCCCGCGGGCCAAGCTACCGAAGAGCGCCACAGCGGTAGGGCTTGGTTTGAGCTTCTCACTACTTCGCACTAAGACGTTCATCAATTTGTCCCGCAGCCGGATTTCCTCCCGAAACAGCGGAACGAGCAGCGCACGCACGAAAGCCAGCCCTTGATCGAGCTCGTACCCGGCACTTCTGCCGATATCTATTCGAGTGACGACTCCGGCTTCGACAAGTCGTTCGAGCGCCAGTCGCACGGACGACTGTTGCAGCCCCAGTCGTTTTGCGATTTCATTCCCACTTAGGCTTCCGCTCACAGCCGTGAGATACCGCAACACTCCGATGTTGATGCGGCTACCCAGAACATCTTCCAAGGTTTGCATGAAATCCCCACCATCAGCATATTTATGCTGATGTAAGCAGAATTATGCTAATAGCGCCTCACGGCGTCAACGTAGATCGACCGGAGGTCCATCGGTCCAATTTTACTTCGGAGCTCCGTCAGAACCTGTAGAAGTCAGCGACGGGCCGCTGGTTACATTCTGGATGAATGCAAGAGTCTCTTTGACCGCGGGAGTGCGCCACCGGGCAATAGGAGCGAACGAACCCACCGTTCCGCCGTGACCGCGATGCGGGTAGAGATGCAACTCTACGCGCAGATGATCGCGCAACATCACATCGCGCAGCTCGATGGCTTCCCGCGGAAGAACCTCCTTGTCGTCCATCCCGTGCAACAACAGCGTGGGCGGCGCACTGCCATCGACAAAGCGGATCGGCTGCCAGTCCTTTTCAGTGTAGGGTGGCGGGAACGTGGCCCGCTCCTCGGCCGAGTCCGGCACCAACACATAGGTGCCCGATAGCCCCACGAGTCCGGCGATACACGCTGGATCGGCGCCAAACTTCCGCAGAAAGGCGTGATTGAACGCCAGGAAGGCGGCGGTGTGGCCACCCGCGGAATGCCCCATGAGAACGATATGGTGGGGGTCGCCGCCAAACTGCCCCGCATGTTCCTCCACCCAAGCGACCGCCCGAGCGCCATCCTCGTCAAAAGCCGGGAAATGCACCCGCGGGTAAAGCCGATAATCTGGAATCACGGCCACGATGCCATGCTCGGCCAACGTTGTGCCGACAAAGCGGTATTCCGATTTGCGGCCGGTGACCCAGGAGCCCCCATACCAGAAGACCACAACCGGCCGATCCACGCCTCCGGGCGGTGAGTACACGTCCAGATGCTGACGTGGATCCTGCCCATAGGCCAGATCAGCGTGGCGCTCGACCCTGTCGAACGCCGTTGGCGCGTTGGCCAGCAGAAACCTGGAAGTACTGCAGCCTCCCAGCAACAAGGCCAGGAGGGCAAAGCTGATACGGCTCATTGCCCTCACTATGCTCCACAGGCGCACTCGCGCTCAAGCGCTGCGAACGTATAATCGCGGCCCATGGAAAAAACCTTCATTTCCGCCGACTCGCTGCTACGCGACTCCATGGAGCTCGCGCGCCTCATTGTGCAAAGCGGCCTACGTCCTACGTTCCTGGTTGCGATGTGGCGTGGCGGCGCGCCCATCGGAATCGTCGTGCAGGAAGTCCTCGAATACCACGGCATCCATACCGATCACATCCCGATCCGCACCTCCTCCTACACCGGGATCGATACCCAGAGCAAAACCGTGCGGGTTCACGCCACCGATTACCTCGTCTCCCGTCTTACTTACGAGGATGAGCTCCTGATCGTCGATGACGTGTTCGACTCGGGCCGCAGCCTCGAAGCGGTACTGGCGGAGCTCACGCGCCGCTGCCGTCGCAACCTACCCAACAAAATCCGCGTTGCCACGGTTTACTACAAACCCAAGCGTAACCGCAGCGCCCTGGTTCCTGACTACTACGTCCGTGCCACGGATAGCTGGCTCGTCTTCCCACACGAGATCCAGGGGCTCACCCGCGAGGAGATCCTCGCCAACAAGCCCGTCCGCGAAGACTTCTTCGACGTACCCGTTACGCAAGATAAATGAACCGGGCAATACACAAGGCCGCCAACAGATAGACCAGCCAGTCACTCGCCTTGGCCTGACCTCGCACGATCTTCAGGACGGCGTAGCTGGTGATGCCGAAGGCCAGGCCGTTGGCGATCGAATAGCTCAACGGAATCACGATCACGGTCAGAAAGGCCGGAATCGCGGCTCCTGGGTCCTTCCAGTCCACCTCGGTCAACGCGCCCATCATCAGGGCGCCCACCAGTATCAGCGCCGGCGCGGTCGCCATCGCGGGGATCGCCTGTACGATAGGCGCGAAGAACAAAGTACACAGGAAGAACACGCCCACCACGATACTCGTCAACCCGGTGCGACCACCGACCGCGACACCCGCGGCGCTCTCGACATAACTGGTGACCGGGCTGGTGCCCGCCAGGGCGCCAACCAACATGGAGATCGAGTCGGCCAACAGGATACGATTCAACCGTGGCACCGAGCCGTCCTGCGCCACCAGGCCCGCCCGTTTCGTCACGGCTACCAACGTGCCGATGTTGTCAAACATGTCGACGAACAAGAACACGAAGATGATTTCAACCAGTGATAGCCCAACCCCGCCTTGCAGGTTGAGCGCCGCGGGAATGTCGAGCTTGAAAGCGGTCGAGCCCAAGTCCGCAAGGCTATAGGCGGCTGGAGCGAAATGCGACAATCCCAACGCCCACGCCAATGCCGCGGTCACCAGGATCCCGATCAGCATGGCGCCGTGGATCGCGCGGGCTTGTAACGAGGCAATCACGAGCAGGCCGAGCAGCGAGAGCGCCGTCGCGGGCGCGGTCAGCTTGCCCAGCCCCACCAAGGTTCCCTGACTCGCGACGATGACTCCGGCATCCTTCAACCCGATGAAGGCGATGAACAGCCCGATTCCGCCGCCGACCGCCGCGAACAGCGATCGCGGTAGAGCTTTGATGATCAACCGGCGAACCCCTGCGACGGTGAGGAGCAGGAAAGCAATGCCCGAGAGAAACACGCACCCCAACGCCGTTTGCCACGGCAGGCCCATGCCTTTGACGACGGTGTATGTAAAGTAGGCGTTCAGTCCCATGCCGGGGGCGAGCGCCAGCGGGTAGTTGGACAGCAGGCCCATCAGAATGCTGCCGAATCCGGCGGACAGACACGTCGCCACGGCAACCCCCGCGATCGGCACGCCGGCAGCGCCCAGAATCAATGGGTTGACCACGACGATGTAGGCCATCGTGAGAAAGGTCGTGAGGCCGGCGAACACCTCGGTGCGAACGGTGGTGCCGTGACCCTGCAGATCGAATACGCGTTGCAAGATAGACCCGGAGGCTCTTTCGTGGAGCGTGTTTGTTGGAGCTCTTGTGTTTGACATGATGGTCAGGATTGCACGAGATCTTCCAGGCGGTAGCCCGCGATGAGGCCAATCTGGGCCAGTGCGGTGCGTCGCTCCGACTCGGCATCATGCTTCAAGCGGCTCTCGAGCGCGGCGAGGATCGACTCGGGATTGTGACCGCGTACGGCGAGAATAAACGGAAAAGAAAACCTCTGCATATAGGCGGCATTGAGCTCCAGCAGCCGCGTGAACTCTCCATCCGTGCAGGCGTCCAACCCGGCCCGCCGCTGCTCTTTTGCGGAATTCGTCGTAAGCTGCGCCCGCTGCCGGCCTCGCGCGCCAAGTTGCGGGTGCGCTCGAATGAGCGCGAGTTGCTCCTCGACCGAGGCCGCTCCCACGGCGGCGCACATGGCTTTCAGCAGTTGCTCACGCGAGCCGAACGGCCTGGCGGAGGCCGCCCGCTCGGCGACCCACGGGGAATGCTCGAATATTCCGCCGAGAGTCGCCACGAATTGCGCCGCTGACATGGTATTGAGCTCTTGCAGCGTGATCATGGTGCGCGCCCGGTTGCCCCATGTCCGATCCACATCAGCACCGTCGCTCGCTCGTCCTCTGTCATGCCCGTCAGATTCCCGAGCGGCATGGCGCGCAGCGACACCTGCTGACGAATCTCGGGCAAATGGGCCCGTACCTGGTCGAGCGTTTCCAACAGGATCCCGTTGGGAGGCGCGGTTAGACCCAGCAGGGTCGGATTCTTGCCATGACATGGCACGCAGCGTCGCTCGACGATCGCTTGAACTTGCGCGACGTCGGCTGTCGGGAAGGACTGACCGGCAGCAGAGAGCTGCCGCCCGCGCCCTTGGTGTGCAAGCGCCTCAGCGTCGCCTATCGCTCCGGCGTCGGCTGTGGCGCGGGTCTCGCCAGGCGGCGCCAGGGCGACAACCAAACCGGCCAGCGTCGCCACTCCCAACATCGCCGGTAGCGCCGCCACGAGACCATGTCGCCCCTCTGGCTTATGCCGTGCGACAAACCACCCACGAATGCACGCGCCGGCAAAGCTCATCGCAATGAGCACGAGCCAGTTGTAGCGTGCGCCATACGTCATGGCGTAGTGGTTGCTGATCATCACGAACAGCACCGGCAACGTGAAATACGTGTTGTGAACGGACCGCTGCTTGCCTCTCAAACCCGGCGCCGGGTCCGGCTCGCGACCTGCCTGCTTGGCGCGCACCAGCTCCCGCTGGCCGGGAATGATCACGAACAACACGTTCGCGACCATGATCGAGCCGAGTGCCGCGCCAAATACCATGAAGGCGCCCCGCCCACTGAACACCTGGCACAGCGCCCACGCCTCGATGGCAGTCACGACCGCCACACTCGCCGCCAGCGCACGCGGCTTGGAGCCCAAGGATCGACATAGGCCATCGTAGACGAGCCAACTCGCCACGATTGCGCCTGAGGCGACCACGATGGCCGCAGTCTTACTCAGCGCCAGCACGGAGGGGTCAATGAGATAGGCTTCCGCCCGCAGGAAATACAACAGGCACAACAGCCCAAACCCCGACAGCCAGGTCGTGTAGGCTTCCCAGTAGAACCAATGCAACGTCGGCGGCAGCACCTCCGGGGCGACCCGATACTTGCGTGCCCGGTAAAAGCCTCCCCCATGAACCGCCCACAGCTCGCCCGCGACACGCGGGTCTGGCGGCTCGCGCGCGCCAAGCGGCTCCAGCGAATCGTCGAGCCATACGAAATAAAACGATGATCCAATCCAGGCAATGCCGGCGATGATGTGCAGCCAACGCACCAGCAGGCCACACCACTCCAACAGGTAGGCCGTCAAGCGCTCGCTCCAGCCGCTCGATGCCTGCCGCAGGTCGAGCAGTTCTCGTGACCACAATCCGCGGTCGCACTCAGCCCGGCAAGAGGCTCACCCTGCGGATCGAGCGGCGCTGATCTCACATCGGCTGATCGCACCGAGCTCACGTCGGCGCCAGCGCCCCGAGGCGGCCGCGCTTCCAGCGCCGCCCCCGAAATTTCCTGCATCAGCTGCGCCGCGATCCCAACAGCGATGGCGGCCGGCCATTTGCTCTCGATTCCCGGCACGCCGATCGGGCACACGAGCCGCGCGATCCGGTCGGCCCCAATGCCATCGCGCGACAACCGAGATCGAAACCGGGCAGCCTTGCTTTGCGACCCGATGAGCCCCAACCAGGCGAAGTCATTACGCCGCAAGATCGCCCGTACCAACTCGTAGTCCAAGGCATGGCTATGCGTCATTACCAGGTAAAAGGCTTCAGCCGGAGCCTCTGATACCGTCGCTACCGAATCCGGGTCGCGCCGGACCCGTACCTCAGCTGACAATGCCGCGGGAAACAACTCCGCGCGCGAGTCCACCCAGGTGAGCCTCAGTGGCAGCTCCGTCAAAATACGCGCCAAGGCTTGCCCAACATGTCCTGCACCGTAAAGCCACAACGCCGGCAGCTCGTCATCCAGGCGTTCCAGGAAGGTCACTTCACCCGAACCGTTCCGCAGCACACACGGCCCAGCCCTCAGCCGCGGCAAGCGCATTAGCGCATCCGCATGAACACTAACTGCCGCATCTACGGCGCCTGCGCCGCCCGCACGCCCAACACCTGTCGCAGCGCCAGCCGCGCCGCCAGCATCGCTGGCCGCCGCGACCTCGACGCAATGCACCCGCCGCTCAACCGCCCCACCTCTTATCGTGCTACTCAACACCGCTGAGCCCCGCGCGCCAGCATCCCGCGCCAACTGCAGTAAGCGCATGTCCGCACGCGTGAACCGCTCCAGCCACACCGAGACCACGCCGCCACAACACTGCCCAACATCGGCCGCGAGCACGATTTTACTCAAGCGCGCCGAGGCGGCGCCCGGGTCCTCCAGCAACTCGCGCGCGGCCGCGATGGATTCCCATTCGAGTCTACCCCCGCCGATGGTCCCCGCGACGGCACCACCTCCGACGAGCATGAACGCGCCCGGCTCCCGCGGCACCGAGCCCCGGGCTTCAGCAATGACAACCCGTACGACCGTGGGCTCGCGTTGCAAAAACGCCATGACTGCCGGCACCCAGTCGTGAGGCGGTTTGTTCATGCCCCAACCTCCACACTCACCGGTGGCGCGCTCTGCTGGTTAACTGCCAGTGCGTCAACAGCCTCCAGACTGCGCCACACCGCTTCTGGCGTTGCAGGCGCGACCAGGTCTGGCAGCGCCCCCGAGCTGCCGGCCACAGCGTCACGAATCGCCAGAAACGTGGAAATGGCCAGCATCAACGGCGGCTCACCGACCGCCTTGGAGCGATAAATGGTCTCCTCGTGATTCGGACAATTCTCGAGCAACCTGATCTTCCAGTGCGGCGGCCAATCCCGCGCCGTGGGAATCTTGTAGGTCGAGGGCGCGTGGGTGCGCAACTCGCCTTGGGCATTCCACCAGAGCTCTTCCGAAGTCAGCCACCCCACGCCCTGCAGGAACCCACCTTCGATCTGACCCAGATCGATCGCCGGATTCAGTGACCGACCGACATCATGCAGAATGTCCACGCGCAATAACTGCGTCTCGCCGGTCAGGGTATCCACGGCCACCTCGCTCACCGCGGCCCCGTAGGCAAAATAGAAGAACGGCCGCCCCTGTAGCGTGCTCTTGTCATACTGAATCTTCGGCGTCCGGTAAAACCCGGTCGCCGATAAAGAAATCCTCGCGCGGTAGGCCTGTTGGACAACATCCGCGAACGTGAGCTGCCGAGGGCCGACGTGCACGAACCCATCGCGAAAATTCACTTCCCTTTCCGGGACCGAGAAAGTCTCGCTCGCGAATCGCGCGAGTCGCCCACGAATCGTCTGCGCCGCGGCCTGGGCGGCCTTGCCATTCAGATCGGCGCTCGCGGAAGCAGCGCTGGCCGAAGTGTTGGGCACCTTCGAAGTATCGGTGGTGGACACCCGGATAGCGCTCAACGGCAAACCCAGCTCGCTCGCGACAACCTGCGCCACCTTGGTAAACAGGCCCTGGCCCATTTCCGTGCCACCATGATTGAGGAGCACGGTTCCGTCGGTGTAGACATTCACGAGCGCGCCGGCTTGATTGAACATCGTGGCCGTGAAGGAGATGCCGAACTTGACTGGCGTCAGCGCGATTCCGCGCCTCACAATCGGCCGGCCCGCGTTCCACGCGGCGATCTGTTGGCGCCGCTCCCGGTACCCGCTGCTCTCCACGAGGCGGTCGACGATCGAATGCACCAGGTTGTCTTCAATCAGCTGGCCGTAGTGCGTGACATTTCGTTCAGTCGCGCCATAGAAATTCCGGCGCCGCACGGCGAGCGGATCCATCCCGAGAGTGCGGGCGATGGAGTCGATGATCTGCTCGATCACCATCATCCCCTGGGGTCCACCAAAGCCGCGAAACGCGGTGTTGGATACCGTGTGCGTCTTGCAGCGATGCGAGATGATCTCGACATTCTCCAGGTAATATGCGTTGTCGATATGCATCATCGCACGATCGTTCACCGGTCCCGAGAGATCCGCCGAATACCCGCAGCGCGAGGCCAACATGACGGTCAAAGCCACGATCCGCCCGCCCTGATCGAAGCCGACGTCATAATCAGCCAGAAAATCATGCCGCTTGCCGGTCATGACCATGTCGGTATCCCGATCCAGTCGCAATTTCACCGGCCGGCGCGTCTTGTGTGCCAGCACGGCCGCCGCCGCGGCGATCAGCGCGGGCTGGGTCTCCTTGCCGCCGAATCCCCCGCCCATACGGCGACACTGGACCGTAATCCGATTGGCGTGCGTCCCCAGGGCATGTGCGACGACCTGCTGCACCTCGGACGGGTGTTGAGTCGAGCTCTGGATCAGCATCGCGCCATCCTCTTGCGGGATGGCGATGGCGATTTGACCTTCCAGGTAGAAGTGATCCTGGCCACCGATATGAGCTGTGCCACGCAGACGGTGAGGCGCCTGTTCCAACACCTCGTGAGGCCGTCCTCTCACCAGGCGCTGTGATGGCAGCACGGTCGCCTGAGCGGCCAACGCCGCACGAATATCCAATATGGCCGGCAACGGGTCATATTCGATCCGGGCGCGCCGGGCAGCTTTTCTGGCAGCCATGTAGCTGTCGGCCGCAACCGCGAACACGGGCGCGCCTACATACTCCACCAAGCCCGGCGCGAAGATAGGATCATCATGGACCGCGCCGCCGTAGTTGTTTTCCCCAGGGACATCGGCCGCGGTCGCGACGCTGAATACTCCCGGAAACGCCAGTACCGAGGCAAGATCCAACGTGCGAATGCGTCCATGCGCGATGGTACTCATGCCAAAGGCACCGTGCAGCGCGTTGGCAGGGAGCGGTATATCGTCGGTGTAAATCGCCCGGCCGCTTACGTGAAGGTGCGCGCTCTCGTGACGTGGCGGCGCCGACATAACAGTCACACCACGCAGGAAGCAACATCTGCGGTTCGGGTAGACACCCCCGATCCGCCGTGCTCCAGATAGAAGCGACGTAGTAGGTTGCCTGCAGCCCGCAAGCGATACCCGCTGCTCGCGCGCATATCCGTCAATGGCGTGAAATCCTCCGCAAGCTTTTCCGCCGCCGCCTCGACGCTCGCCTGCGTCCACCTTGCTCCGATGAGCGCGCGCTCGGTGGCGTGCGCCCGCGTTGCTATCGCAGCCATACCACCAAACGCGATACGCGCAGTGACGACGCAAGAATCTTTCACCTGCACACAGAAAGCGGCCGCGACCGAGGAGATATCCTGGTCAAATCGCTTTGCAAGCTTGTAAGCCGCTACCCAACGCGTCTCCTGAACCAGCGGCACCTTCACGCGGACCACAAACTCACCGGGCTCCAATGCCGTGCGTTGGTACCCGAGATAGAATCGCTCGAGCGGCAAGCAGCGCGTACCCGATCCGCGCCGTAACTCCAACCGCGCCCCCAAAGCGATCAGGACGGGAAGTGCGTCCCCGATTGGCGATCCGTTGGCAAGATTTCCGCACAAGGTACCGGAGTTACGCACGGGGGGCGATCCAAAGCGCTGCGCCATCTCCGCGAGACTGGGAAACTCGGTCACCAGGGCAGCCCAGCCATCGGTCAACGAAACCCCGGCGCCAATATCGAGTTGGTCGCTCGAACGCCGCACCTGTTTCAGCTCGGCGATCGCGCCGATGTAGACGATGTGCGGCAGATCGCGCAGCTGTTTGGTTACCCACAACCCAATGTCGGTTCCGCCAGCGAGAACCAGGGCCCCGGGATGATTCTCGAGCTCCGCCGCGAGCTCATCGAGGGTATGCGGAGCAAAAAAGCCCGGCAGCCGAAGCGGCTCCTCACGCCGGATCGCACCCAACTCCGCAAGCCGGGCAGCCAGCGCCGGCGTATCGCGATTCCAGTCAGGCGCGGACGGGTACTCACCCATACGCAGACCGGCCTCGATGATTGGCCGATACCCGGTGCACCGGCACAGATTACCCGAAAGAGCTTCGACAACCTGCTCTCGGCTCGGCTGCGCGCACTGCAAATACAGCGCGAACAGCGACATCACGAACCCCGGAGTGCAGAACCCACATTGCGAGGCATGGTGATCCACCATGGCCCGTTGCACCGGATGGAGCGCCCCATCGGACCCTGACAGGCTCTCGACCGTCACCAGCTCCTGACCATCGATCGTAGGCAGAAAACGGATGCAGGAATTGACTGCGCGATACTCGAGGCGACTGCCGTCCGCGCTCGGCTCCCCCAACACGACAGTGCACGCTCCACAATCTCCCTCCGCGCAGCCTTCCTTGGTTCCCGTGCGATGTAGCACCTCACGCAGATACTCCAGCACCGTGGTGGTGCGCGCCACGTTTTCGGCGCACACTATTTGCCCATCGAGGAGAAAGCGGATGTCACTCACCCTAGCCTCCCCGGTAAACCGAGTAGCTCCACGGCGCGATCAACAATGGCACGTGGTAGTGCTGTTCGGGCTGGGCGATACCGATCCGGATCATGGCCTCCTCGATAAAGGGCGGCTCTGGCAACATCACGCCGCGGGCGCGGAAATAGGCCGCGATATGGAATGTCAGGGTATACCGTCCCACCCGGAAAGCCGTGCCAGACAGCAGCGGCGTCGGGGCTCTACCATCCTTTCCGGTGGTCACGGTCGTGAGCAGCGCGGGTGAGTCGGCGCGCAATTCATGGAGATCGATCCGCAGGCCGGCGGCCGGCAAACCCGCGCTGATATCCAGGACATGCGTGGTCAGTTGACCCATTGCCACTGATCCTAACGACAATGGCACAGCCGTTGCAAACCTCGTGCAAACCGCTCCAGGAGCCCGCTTCATGAATTCTGGTGCAGAATACCTCAGAGGGTTACCCAAAGCAGAATTGCACTTGCATATCGAGGGCACCCTGGAGCCCGAGCTCGCGTTTCGACTTGCCAAAAAGCATGGCGTCACGTTGCCCTACGCGAGCGTGGAAGAGCTGCGGGCCGCCTATAGCTTCACGAACTTACAGTCGTTCCTCGACATCTACTACGCTGGCGCGAGCGTATTGCGCGACGTCGAGGACTTCCACGCTCTCACCTCGGCCTACCTGCGGCGGGTCCACGATCAGGGAGTGGTGCATGTTGAGATTTTCTTCGATCCCCAGACGCACACGCAGCGGGGAATAGCCTTTGCCACGGTGCTCGAAGGTATCACCGGCGCTCTACGGGAAGCGCAGGAGCAACTGGGAATCACGCACCGCCTGATTTTGTGTTTTCTACGCCACCTGAGCGCAGCGGATGCGATGCGTACTCTGGAGGAGGCGCTAGCTTACAAAGACGCGCTCACGGCAGTGGGGCTCGATTCCTCCGAAAAAGGACATCCACCCTCGAAGTTCGCTGCGGTATTCGAGCGCGCCCGACGTGAAGGCCTGCTGACCGTGGCCCACGCGGGTGAGGAAGGCCCCCCCGAATACATCTATGAAGCGCTCGATATCCTCAAGGTCCGACGCATCGATCACGGCGTACGCAGCGAAGAAGCTCCCGAGCTGCTCGATCGCCTGGTGCGCGAGCGGATGCCTTTGACCGTATGTCCCCTGTCGAATGTCAAACTGAAAGTCTTCGAGCGAATCGAGCACCACAACATCAAACGATTGCTCGAGCGCGGCGCATGCGTCACGGTCAACTCCGACGATCCCGCCTACTTCGGCGGGTATATCCTGGAGAATTTCCTGGCGCTCGAGCGTGGCCTCGCCCTCACACCAAAGCAACTCACCACGCTGGCGCGCAACTCGTTCGAGGCCTCATTCCTGGACGCGGCCGCGAAAAGCCGCTGGCTGGCGGCGGTGGACGCCTATGCACGCGAGCGCCTCACTTCTGGGCATGCACCTGCCGGTTAGCTACCCACACTTGCCGTATGTTGAGCCGGCTCGCCAGATAAATGATTTTCTGCAGGACCTCTTCGGGCGTATCGACGGTCTCCACGCGCAGGTCGCTCCCGGCAACCCGGGCATCGATCAACAGCGCATCGAACTGGTACCCTTCCTTGAACACCCCGACCGGCAAATCGAGCGCAAGTCCTCCGCCGGCCGTCGCCAACCAGAATGCGGTCAAGGCATCGATGCGCGCACCCGGCCGCCGTCGCTCGGCGCGCGGCAGCGCCGGATCGACTCCCGACTCGAGGCTGCGCGAGGCTATCACCGCGTAGCGCGCATTCTGCAGGATCGAAGGACTCGCTCCCCCGGCGATATCCGAGCCGAGCCCCAGGTGAACGTCTTGCTCCAGGATCTTCCGCAACGGAAACACCGCGTCGGAGAAGTAGATGTTCGATAGTGGGCAATGGGCAATCCCGGCCCCGCGCTCGCGAATCAACCTGATGTCGGCATCAGTGACGAAATTGCCGTGGGCGAGGATCGTGCGCCGAGACAACAATCCGAAGCCATCGAGCGCCGCGGCGTCGGTTCTTCCGCAGCGCTCGAGCACGAAGCCATGCTCCCAATCGCTTTCCGAGCAATGTGTCTGGACGTGACAGCCGGTCTCACGCGCCAACGCACCTAACCTAGCCAACGTGTCATCCGAGCAGGCAGGTATGAATCGCGGCGTGATGACCGGCTGGATCAACGAGGTCTCGTTGCCGGGCATCGACCGCACGTACTCGATGAAAGAGCGCGTCAGGTCCAACGCGGTATCCGGGGAAGCGTCCCGGTAGTAGTCCGGACACTGCTGCCGGTCATCCATGGCCACCCTTCCGATCAGCGCTCGTTGCGCTCTGCGTAGACAGATGTCCGCGAGGATCTGCGTGGCGGGAAGATGGATCGTTCCAAAATACAAGGCCGTGGTGGTGCCGTTCGCGAGCAGGCCGTCGACCAGCGATTCGTATACGGCTTTCGCATAAACGGTGTCCGCGTAGCGCGCCTCGAGTGGAAACGTGTAAGCCTGCAGCCATTGCTCCAACGGCAGATCGAGGGCTTTGCCGAGCTGCGGCCACTGCGGCGCATGGACGTGCAGGTCCACCATTCCAGGTAGGAGGTACTGGTCCGGCCCAAGCGTCATCAGGTTTCCCTGCGATGCGAAGAGCCGGGTGTACTTTTCGTGCTCAGGCGATTCGCTGCGATGAACCGCTTTGATCGCGCCGTCCGCTCCGGCCACGATGAGCACATCCGGCAATGCCTCGAGCTGCCCTCGAACGGGCGCATGCAAGGCCGTGCCGAGAAAGGCGCGATCCGAGGCTACCGACGACATGGTCTTCGTAACTCCATGGCGCTACGGTACCCCACTCGGGAGCCGCGGGGGTAGTTGAGCCCAAACGCCACGGGATTTGCCGAGCCGGCATCTCGTTGGCTACAGTCCGCTGCCCTCGCCAACGAACGCGGTACACCAGCCCATGAAGATTCGTCCGCTCTTGTTGTCATGCCTCGCCGTTGTGCTAGCCGCTACTGTGGCGCCAACCCACGCTGCGGATAACGGCGCGCGCCGCAAGGTCATCATCGACCAGGACGCATTCGGTCCCGCGGGCTCGAACATGCAAGCCATTCTCATGCTGCTGCAGGCAAAGGATGTGGAGGTGCTGGGCATCACCATCCCGACGGGCGATGGCTGGCGGGATGAGGAGGTCAGGGACACGTTGCTCCTGCTGGAGATCGCCAAGCGCACGGAGATTCCCGTCTACCCTGGGGCAGTATTCCCGTTGGTGAACACCCCGGCGCTGGTCAAACGGTGGGAAGCGCTCTACGGCAAGTTGTTCTATGACGGTGCATGGACCGAGAAGTGGCCCGAAGAAGGGGCAGTCAGGCGAACTCCCTATCATGCCGACCCCTACTTCGTACCTCCTTCGCCGGTCGGAACGCCCAAACTGAAAGCCGCGCAAGGCACGGCGGCGGAATTCCTGTCGCGCAAGGTGCACGAATTTCCGGGCCAGGTCACCATCATCGCCTGCGGTCCCCTGACCAACCTGGCGCTCGCGGCGCGGTTGGACCCGCAGTTTGCATCCCTTGCCAAGGAGCTGGTGGTCATGGGCGGCAGCTTCAACCCGACTTCGTCGGGAAATGCGTTTGCCGCCGAATACGCCAACACGCCGCGCCGAGAGTTCAACCTGCGCTTCGATCCGGAGGCCTCGCACATCGTGCTGCACGAGCCGTGGAAAAAGATCATCCAGGTTCCGATCGACCCGACCACCAAAACGTTCTTCAAACCGGAATATATCCGGGAGGTTGCCACCGGCAAGGCGCCGTTCGACAGCTATCTCGGAAAATTTGGGCAGTCTTTCCCGATGTGGGATGAGCTTGCGGTCGGCGTGTGGCTCGACCCTTCCATCGTGACCCGCAAACAGACATTGATGGTCGATGTCAGCACCGTCTTTGGGCCGAACTACGGCGACACGCTGAGTTGGACCGCGGCTGAAGCTCCCGGGCTCGGCGAAAGAGCCGTGGAAGTCGTGTTCGACGTGAACGTGCCGAAGTTCGAGCGCATGGCGCTCGACCTGCTGATGGCGCCGACCCCGGCCCACTGACTCATTCTTTAAAACTTCGCCCGGAATTGCGCGCCGAAAATCCTCGGGTCGTTGATGAAGCCGAGCGCATCGGCAAAGTCGATGCCACCGATCACGCGCACCTGGTTCGCGCAGTTGCGGCAGAACGCGTTGACCTCATACTTGTCGTTACCCCATAGATAACCCAAGCGCAGCCCGACCTGCGTCAGCGGCTGCGCGGTGAACTCCTCCGACCGGTAGAGAAAAATGTTCATCGCGCTGCGCGTGGAGACATCGGTGTAGGCGTACACGGCGCTTCCGTTGGAGAGCGGATAGTCGTATCTCAGACCGAGGTCGCCGACCCAGCGGGGCGCCTGCGGGAGGGAATTGCCGTTGACCAGCGCAAGGCCCGCCGAGTTGGTCGGGCTCAGCAGCGTGCATTTGTCACCCGGGACGACGAAGTCCCAATTGAAGCACGATGATACGGCGAGCGTCGGATCCTCGATTCTCGTATCGTTATAACTCCCGCTCAGGTTGAAAGTCAGGCTCGAAAAAGGATGCAGCTCCAGCTCGAGCTCCGAGCCCTTGCCGACGGTCTTCTGTGCGTTGATCAGCCTGACGACGTTCGAGGTTGCACCACTCAGCGATGATTGACCTCCTACCGCAGTCAACTGTTGATCCTTTACATCGTAGTAGTATACATCCCAGGAAACTCGCGCCTTGTGATCCAGCAGGTCGGCCTTGAACCCCGTCTCGTACGAAATGATCTTTTCAGAGCGTGCTACCTGCACCGGCAAATCCGCCGCGGGCGGGCCGAAGCTGGGCGCGCGGAAGCCAGTCGCGATACGGGCATAGACGTTGACATCGGGCGTGACGGAGTACGTGCCGCTCACATCCCAACTCACGTTCGAAGCGCTCGCGGACGCGGAAAGTGGCGCGGTTGGCGGCGGCACGGTGTTGCTGTAGAGCGTCACGAACTCCTTGTGATCCTCGGTCAAGCGCACGCCGGCGGTCGCCTTGAACTGCTCGATGGGTTTGTAATCGACCGAGCCGAATATCGCCTCGGCGTCATTCCTCTGCCGCGAGACCGTGGTGTCCTGGAACGACCAGAGTTGCACATTGGGGCAGTTGTTGGTCGTGGAGCCCGGCGTGCAGTAGTCGTCGTCCGCGGCCTCTACATTCTCATAGAACAGGAAGACGCCACCCTGCGCCTGCAGCGGACCCTCGTAGTTCGTCAGAACGCGAAACTCCTGCGTAAGCTGCTCATGATGCAGCAGGCCGGCAGAGGTCTGGACCGGGAACGGAATGTACCCAGGACCGCTCGCGGGCACCGGCGGACAGCCGCCGGGAGCGAAGTTGCAAAACACGTTTCCCGGCCCATAGCCACCGTCGATATCCCCCTCGGCAAGGTACTTCTGCACCGTCTCGTACCCGGTAATCGACTGCAGCGTCACGACCGGCAGCGTCCAGCTCAAATGCAGATTGGCGCCAATCGTGCCGAGCGTGGAGCTGTTCGGTCCATCGGTATACAACAGCTTCGGGTCGAATCCCGGGACGAGATGATTGCTGCCGAGCTGGATGATGTTGCCGCGGAAGAGGGTCGATGAGCCGTCCAGGCTACGGCCGTGCAAGTTCACCAGGGCACTGAAAGTGTCGCTCGGCTTGAACAGAAGCTGCACGCGCGCGGCCCAGTCGTTATACCCACCGACGTGAGTCTGGTTGACAGGGTCGTTGACCCAGTTGTCGCGATGCTGGATCTGCGTGGAGGCACGGAATGCCAGGACATCGTTGATCGGCAGGTTGACCACGCCCTCCACGACCGCCGTGTTGAATGTGCCGTCGGACATCGAGAAGAAGCCGGAAGTCAGCCCCAGTTCCGGCTTGGCGGATTCGAGCTTCACCACGCCCGCCGGCGAATTCCGTCCGAACAACGTGCCCTGGGGACCTCTCAAGACCTCGACATCGGCCTGATCGAAGATCGGAAAGCCCTTGAGTGCCGCGTTCTCCTGCACGATGTCGTCGTAGTACAACCCGACCGGCTGGGACGCGAAGTCGTGGAAGTCCGTGTTGCCGTAGCCACGGATATACAAGCGTGGAAACGCACGGCCGTTGGAAGATTCGATGTTGAGGCTGGGCACCCTGAAGGCGAGTTGCTTGATGTCCTCACCGGAGTTGCCCAGCGATTGGATCAGATTGTTGTCCACCACCGACACCGAGACCGGCACGTCCCGCACGTTCTCCGCACGATGGGTCGCGGTGACGACCACTTCGGCGAGTGAATCAGATTCCCCCGCAGGCGTTTCATCAGCCGCCAACGCCACCCGCATCGGCTGGCTCAACAGCAGAGTGAAAACCAGCGCGCGACAGACATCCCCTGAGCGGTGCATTGTTGTGCTCCCTTTGTTCATACTCGCCGGCGTCTCCGCCGGCAGGCCGTGTGAGGTGTGGTTTAGGTCATACACGAAGTAGACCCTTTGGGGGCCCAATAATGCAAGAAGCATGCGCGGCACGGTCGCGGGAGCCACTCATTGGAGGGCGGATACATCCCCTCAGATGCCTGCTAACCAATTGAATGTACTTGGTTTTTCAACAATGGTCGCGGCGGCGCCCTCCCGCAACGCCGCCTTGCGCGGCCCGTGCCTGGACGGGCGACGCGGGGGCTCGCGAAAACCGTTGCGCCGATGACGCGCACCAAAATCGGGCCTTCGTGCCCACGACAGTGGCATTGCCCACGGCGGTACCGCATTGCAGCATAACGATCAGCTGCTACTCTCACTGCCTGCTCGTGCTCCACTGGTCTGCGTAACATCGCGGTGGCTCGCGACGCTCCTATCGCCCAGGTGCACGGAATGTTCAAGTCCACCGCTCGTGACGCGGGTCTGGTCCGGATCGTTGGACCAGTCAGTCTGGCCGCCAGCATGATCAGCATCGTCATTGGCGCCGGCATATTTGTCGTGCCGGCCCAGTTGAGCCAAGCCATGGGCGCGCAGGCGCCTGTGGCCATCCTGGTCTGCGCGGTGGTCGTCGGGGCAGTTGGGCTGTGCCTGGCGGAAAGCGGCAGCCGGGTCCCGAGCAGCGGGGGCATTTACGCCGCCGTTGAAACCGCGTTTGGGCCCTGCGCGGGCTATGTCGTCGGCCTGCTCTTTTGCCTCTCGAACGTGCTCGCTACCGCCGCGGTGAGCTCCGCGTTGGGCGATGCGGCCGCCTCTGTTATGCCGGCGCCGGCGCACGGGCTGGTGCATGCCACGGTAATCGTGGGCGCTGTCACCATCACAGCCGCTCTGAACGCTCGCGGAATCAATGTTGGTGTCAAGCTGGTTGGCCTGACCACGTTGCTGAAACTGACCCCGCTCGCGATCTTTCTCGGCGTCGGAGTGTTCGCCGTCCACGGGGGAAACTTCGTGAAGTCAGCTGCCATGAGCCCGGCGGGAGCCGCGCGCGCACTGCTATTCGCTCTTTACGCGTTCCAGGGGTTCGAAACCGCCTTGTGTGTGAGTGGCGAGGTACGAGAGCCCACTCGCACGATTCCGCGAGCGATATTCCTCGCGCTTGCGGGAGCCACTCTCCTGTATGTCACGATTCAAATCATCGCCCAGGGAATCCTCGGCCCCTCGCTCGCCGATGCAAACGTGCCGCTCGCGGAGGCGATGGGAAGGATACACCCGACACTGCGGGTCATGATGCTTGCCGGCGCCGCCATCTCGATGTTTGGCTTTATCACGGCGGATCTCCTCAGCAGCCCGCGCATACTGTTCGCGTTCTCGCGCGACGGCTTGCTGCCGCGCGCGCTGGGGCGAGTCAACCAGCGACATGCGCCCGACATCGCCATAGGCTTGTATGCGATCCTGACTATCCTGCTCGCGTTATCAGGCTCGTTCGCGCAGCTCGCCGCTCCGGCAGCGCTGGTCATGGCGCTCATCTACATCGCAGCCTGCAGCGCCTCCTGGAAGCTCGCGCGCACGGGCGTCGCCCAGACCGGCACGCCCTTGGGATTCAAAGGGATCGGCGCCGCAGCGACCCTAGGGATCGCAGGCATGCTGGCCCTGATCGTGTTCGCCTCCCGCAAAGAAATTGTCGGGCTGCTGATCCTCATTGCACTGAGCCTGCTCGCCTACACGGTGCACACCAGGCTGCTACAACCGCCTACCAGGCCCGACTCGCCGCAACCGGCTGCCTAGGATCGGTGTCCGCTAGAGCCGAGTATAGGTCCAACTCAACATGTGCCCGTCCCGGTACGGCATCACGCCATGGAACGGTCGGGGATCCGCATCGAACACCAGCGGTAGGAAATGGCGATCGCCTTCCCACAAGGATAGTGTCTGCAGCTGGTCGACGGCCACCCACTCGAGTGTGCCTTCGGAATTGCGCTCGAGCGGCTCGCCGCGAAAACGTGTCACCCTGAACAAGAACCCGAACCAGTCCTCGCCACGTTTACCGAATCCAGGCCAATTTATAGTCCCACGCAGCGTAAGATCCAGACACTCGATCCCCGCCTCCTCGCGGATCTCCCGGCACATCCCCGCCGCGGCATCCTCGTGCGTCTCGAGCTTGCCGCCAAGGCCGTTGTACTTGCCGAGATGATGGTCGTCCTCGCGCGCGTTGCGGTGGATCATGAGCACGCGTCCCCGATCTGGCGAGAGGACGTATCCGAGCGTCGCGAGTATCGGAGTGTAGGGCATGCTGACTGGCGCTTCCTGACCTGATGCTACCGATTCCCCGGCCACATCACCACTCGGGTGTACTTCGCCAACAGGTCATCGAGCAACTCCAGCGCCGCGGTGAGCCGCTCCTCGTTCACGTCGCGCAGGAACTCGGCCCGGGCTCTGGTGACGACTTCGTTCATCGCGGCACTCTCCCGCTTGCCCTTCGCAGTCAACACGACCGTCTTCGCGCGGTTGCTACCGTCCAACGCGCGACGCTCCACCAGCCCCTCCCGCTCGAGCCGGTTGAGCAACCGAACCAGTGTCGGTAGCTCCACACCGATCTGCTCGGCCAGCTCGCCGATCTTGGCCCGCCCGGCCATCATACCCACCCACAGCAGCGTAACCCAGCGCGCGTGACTGGCGCCGGTGACGCGCAAGGCCCCGTCGATGAGGTTCAACCAACGCCGCGATAGGAACAGAATGCGCCGGGTCAGGCGGAGCTTCTTGTCCTCCAGGGAGCCCACCATGATCCCTTCGGGAATCCACTCATAGAAGACCCGGGAAATCTCCGGTTCCTGACTCGGTGCCGGTGCCACGGCACGTCGCGGCGCGACGCGGCGGGTGCGCGCGCGACGCGTGGCGGCGGACTTGGAGACTCGACGTTTTGTAGCCATAGGGCAAGAGTGACATAACTGGCGCGGAAATCGTATTCCGTGCCGCGAGGTTCCGCCCTCGGTGGTTGACGGCGGGGCTCAGTTGGAACTCGGCTCTATACCGTGGCTCCAGCCGTCACATCCGACGCCAGCTCAGTCTTGCCGTCATCCAGTGTGCGTTGGAGCATCTCAACGTGAATGAGCTGCGCCGGTGAGAGCCCCCGTCGATCCGCCCCCACCTTGTTCAGCAGCGAGTGGAAGTTTTCCAGATTGCCCAACGCTTCCTGGTGATACATCTCCAACAGCTTCAGTTGGAGGTCGACCCGGTGCGGCTCGATGTCCAACGAGTGCTCCAGCAGCTTGATGATCTCTTTGTTCGTCATGGAGCCGTCGGGTTGCATTTCCAGTTTTTGACCTCCCGCCTCGGCAGCGGGCCGCCGCTCGACGGGCTCGACCTGGTTTTCCCGCTTCATGACGAAGGGCATCACGTCGGTTGCCGCGATCAACTCGAGCTCGGAGCCTATGTGGCGCGGGGCCGTACGCTCTGGAGGGGCGTTCTCGCCCATGGCCGCAGTCTCCAACGTGGCGTCGAGATCGATCGCGGGCAGCTCTTCCGTTCGCGCCGTGGGCGCCACTGTGTATGTCGCCAAGCCGCTTTCGGACAGCGCCCGCTGAGGTGACACCGCAGGTTCTTGCGCGGCCCCAGGCTGGCGCACTGGCGCCGGCGTGTGCTCGGTCACAGGGTAACGTGGCACCACGACCTCCCTGGCCTTGCGTATACGCGCCACCACCCAGGCCAAAAGCGCCCCGATTCCGACTACAACCGAAATGCCGTAATACGTCGTCGGCCTCGACCAAAGCGACGGCGTTTCCGGCTTGCTCTCGTCCTCCATCGAATCAACAGTCTGCGACAGCGCCCGCTGGGCTTGTGATGTCACGGCGATTTTGCGCGTCAGGTTGGCAATCTGGGCATCCTGGGCCGAGATCGTCTCCTGCATCTTCGCCAACATTTGCTGCAGTGTCGCCAACTGCCCTTCCAACTGCTCCTGCGTGGAGCTCCTGGCCACTACGGCAACGTCCTTCACCGCGGACGCCTCGACCACTGCACGAGTCTTCTGGCCGACACTCCGGGGCAATGTCAGCTTCGCCCCAACACGTAGATGGCGCGCGATACGGCGCCTGCCAGGCCTCGACCGACTCTTTGTATCGCCATGCGACACCCTCGGCGCCGACGCATCCATCCCCGCCCCGGCCGACCCCGGGTTCGCCGCGGCCAACATCGGTGAGCTCCGTATTTCCTCCTCCAGCGGCGCCGGATCGAGGAACACCGAGAAGTTGCGCACCACCTGGAGTGAGCGATCGGACACCTCGACCGGTAGATCGAACAGCGGCTCAGTCAGCGCCTCCGCGGAGGTCACCACAACGAAGTACCGGTGACCCGCATCGGCTTCGACGCTCAACTTCAGTGACTGCAGCAGTCCCGTATTCTCGGCGGCGTCGCTCGGTAAACCACCAGCGGCCACCCTGGCCAGGATCGGGGCGTTGTCCTGATCCCCTATCCCAACGATCTCGATGCGCGCCCGCAGCGGCTGGTTCAGCCGCGACTCGACCTCGATGTCGCCCAACCCCAAAGCGCACGACAGCATTGGGTACAAGGCGGCGCCCGCTCCTGACAGCAGGACCCCGACACGCTTGATCGACCGCCAGTTTTTCATCTTTTTGTCCTCTGCGGGACCTTGGTCGCAAAATTGCGCCACTAGCGATGTTGCCTGATCGGAACCGGCGAATATGTTCATTTGGTCACAGGTTGTGACCAAGGTCCTGGGGGCGGCGCGTCACCGGGATAGGTAGCTCGAACCGGCGCGGAGAAGGCCAGCTATTTCAGATTTGGCAATTCAGTTGCAAAATCGGACAAGTATGTCAAAGTGATCGCATGAGATCGATCTTGTGCTCGGTGACGCTCGCGCTTGCGGCACTTGCGCTCGCGGCCCTCCTGACGGAGGACGCGCTCGCGCAAGGTCCCGAGTATGTCCTAGTCATCCGCAATGGGCGCATCCTGGATGGCATGGGCAACCCCTGGGTGAGTGGGGACGTCGCGATTCGCGCAGGCCACCTTGCGAAAATCGGCCACGTGGCGGGCCACGGCCGGCGCGAGATCGACGCGCGCGGCGACTACGTCTCGCCCGGCTTCATCGACATGATGGATCAGTCCGGCGAGGTGCTGCCGGCGCACGGGTTGGCCGAGAACAAGTTGCTCCAGGGCATCACTTCGGCGATTGCCGGCGAGGGCGGCACACCGGTCCCGGCCGCCAAGGTCAACGAATATTTCAACCAGCTCGAGCAGACGGGCCTCTCTTTGAATTTCGGCAGCTACTACGGAGCGGCTCAAGCACGCGTCGAAGTGATGGGCGACAAGGCCGGCAAGCCAACCCCGGAACAGCTGGAGCAAATGAAGGAACGCGTGGCGCAGGCCATGCGAGCCGGCGCCCAGGGCATCGCCACCGCGCTCATCTATCCACCCGACAGCTTCCAAAGCACGGACGACCTGGTCGAGTTGAGCAAGGTGGCCGCGCGGTATGGCGGCATCTACGCCAGTCATATGCGTGATGAAAGCGCAGGCCTGCTGGAGGCCATCCGCGAGTCCATCGAGATCTGCGAGCGGGCCCGCATCCAGGTCGAGATCTTCCACTTCAAGGCAGCCTGGCGTCCTGGATGGGGAAAACTCGTGCCCCAGGCCGGGACGTTGATTGAGCAGGCTCGCGCCCGCGGCGCCAACATCGCCGCGGACATGTACGTTTACATCGCCGGCGGCACGGGCCTCGATATCACGGTGCCGAACTGGGTTTTCGAGGACGGCCAGGCGAAAGCGCTCGAGCGTTTGAAGGATCCGAGCGTGCGCGCCCGTCTCAAAAAAGAAGTGGCGGCGGGCTCACTCCCAGGATGGTCGAACCTGGTGGCGGCCGCGGGTGGCTGGCAGGGCGTCGTGCTCGCCAACGCCTACAACGAGCAGTATGACCGTTTCCGTTATCGAAGCCTGGCTGACATAGGCCACGAGCTGGGGCGCGACCCCGCCGATATCGCCTGGGATATTGTCGTCAATGCGCCACCCAACCAACGGCCCATGGCGCTTTTCTTCATGATGGACGAGCATGACGTCGAAACGGCGCTGCGCTTCCCCTGGATGAGCATCGGCAGCGATGCGGGCGCGGCAGCCCAGGTTGGGCAGATGGATGTTCTAGGTCTGCCCCATCCGCGCTCGTACGGAAACTTCCCGCGCGTGATCGCCGAGTATGTCCGCAAGCGCCACGTTCTGACACTCGAGGATGCGGTCCGGAAGATGACTTCCTGGCCAGCCACCCGCATGCGGTTGTACGATCGAGGCGCCCTGCGCGAGGGCCTCTGGGCCGACGTGACCGTGTTCAACTACGAGCGGATCCAGGACAACGCCACGTATGAGAATCCCATGGCGCTCCCCACCGGCATCGATTACGTGCTGGTGAACGGACAACTCGTCGTGGACCAGGGTAAGCACACCGGCGCCAAGCCGGGCAAGGTATTGCGCGGCCCCGGCTACGAAGCACCCTGATCCTCATGCCGGCGCGGCGCGGAAAGGGCGGGCGCGGCCGCGAAGCGCCTTGCCGTTGACCAGCACGTCCGCTCCTTGCAGAGTAATCACCATGGGGAGGTCAATACAGGTCTCGAGACTCTTCGCGGCAGTTTTGTCCGCATCCTTTGGGCTCTTCCTGGTAGCGGCATCGCGCGAGACCGTCGCCGCGGACGCGTGGCGCGCGCGGGTCGCGGCCAAGCTGCAGTCCGTATATGACTCACGGCTGACAACCCAGAAAACCTCCAACCAGCAGGCCCGGTTCGATGCCCGGGGCCGGGTGCAAGCCGATGTCCACTACAACTGTTCCTCGGGCGCTCCGCTGGCCGCTTTGACCACAGCCGGTTTTTCGGCAAGTGGCTCGGCCGTGCTCCCGCCACTGTGTGTGGTTGAAGGTTGGGTTGTTCCCGAGGCGCTTCCAACGCTGGCCGGCGTCAGCGGGGTGACACGCATCAAACTGCCGTCCTATGTCAGGCACATTCCGCATCCCGCGCTGAAGTCCACCGCGGCGGCCCCGGCTGGCGGTACGATTGATGGCAACGCGCTCACTATCATGCACGCCGACCAGTTCGTCGCTCAGGCAGGCGGAGGCGGCGCGGGTATCGTCGTCGGCGTGCAATCGCAAGGAATTGCGAGTCTCAGCACGATCCAGCAACGGCACGAGCTCCCGAGCGTGCAGGTGCTCACCAGCGCGGCAGGGGGCTCCAACAACCCGAACGCCGATGAGGGCACGGCGCTGCTCGAGGAGATACATGCCGTCGCACCCAATGCAGGCCTCGCATTCTGCGAGCCGCAGACGTTCGTTGAATACACCACCTGCCTGCAGCAGTTCGCCACTGCCGGCTCGACCGTGATGGTCGACGACATCCTGTTCCTGGACCAGGATCCCATGTCATCCAGCAGCACGGACGTGCAAGGGATCGGTCAGTTTCTGGCCCAACATCCGGATGTTGCCCTGTTCACCGCGGCCGGCAACGACAACGGCAGCTATTGGGAAGGCAATTATGCGCCCGTCGCCGCCGCCACGGCGATCACCTGCCCCGGCAGCACCCAGGTTGACAACTATGTGAACCAGTTCGGCGGCGGGTCGAGCGAGATACTGACCAACAACACCTCTTCGACCATCTCGGTGCCGCTGACCTTCGCCTGGGCGGACCCCGCTGGGCAGAGCACGAGCAAGTTCGACGTCTATTGGCGGAACAACACCGATCCAACCCAGGTCGCTTGTGTCTCGACAGCCGGCGCAACCGCCGCGGTCGTCACTCAGACCATCACTCTCTACCCCGGAGCCAACACTCTATACATAGCGACGCCAGACGCCTCCCTCGCCGGCAAGTTCCTGAAGCTTTGGGTGGGTGGGGACGGGCTCACGGCGTTATCGGTGTCGACGGTGGGGAGTCTGCTCACGCCGCAAGCATTCGCGCGGGGTGCGATCACCGTCGGCGCCGTGAATGGCTCCGACGGTATAGGCAACAACATCGAGGCCTTCAGCAGCCGCGGCCCCATTACGGTCGTCTTCCCTGCCCAGGCGACAATCCAGGCCCCGCTACTGGTCGCCCCCGACGGAATCTACGTCGACGCCGCAGGCACCTATTTCGCCTCGGACTTGTTCCCCGATGGCAATTTCTACGGTACTTCGGCCGCAGCGCCGAATGCCGCCGCGGTCGCGGCGTTGCTTCGCGGCGCGTTTCCGAGCCTCACGGTTGCTCAACTTCTATCGGCTCTGCAGACGGGCGCTGCGCAACTCGGCGCCAGCGCGCCCGACGGCACATTTGGTTATGGGCGCGTCGATGCGATCGGCGCGCTCGCCACGTTTCCGGTACCCACGATCACCAGCCTCTCCGATGTCACGATCGATGCCAGCTCCTCGACTACTTCGGGCGGGGTGTCCTTCACGATCAGCGGTATGGGCACCCTCCACTTTTCGATAGCGAGCACCAACGCCATGTTGGTTCCCGCGTCCGTGGCGGCATCCGGAGCCCCTGGTGTCGCGATTTCTCCAGCCGATTGTGGGGCCACCACGCTCACCTGCTCCCTGACTGTCACGGCGGCGCCCTATCAGGGTGGAACAACTACCCTCACCGTATCGGCGGTAGATGGCGCAGGGCGGTCGGCACCCGCAACGATGCATGTGACGGTCAACAACCCACAACCGGCGCCAGCTCCTGCCGCATCGAGCTCCAAGAGCAGCGGCGGGGGCGGTGGCGGCGGCGGGTCGCTGGATTTCTGGAGTCTCGTCGTGACGGCGACGGTCGTCCTCGGGACGATGCACCGGCGCCGGCTCAGCCCTCTTCCGCGGCTTCGCTCTCGGCGAGACTGATCAACTCGTCCGCCAGGTCGGGATTCTCATCGGAACACACTGCCAACACCAAGGCACTCTCGCAATTCTTCGCGGTGTAGGCGTGACCCATGGAGCTGTCGAGATAGATCCCCTGTCCAGCCGTGAGCGTCTGTGATGTATAAAACTCCAGATGAACCTCGATGGTCCCTTCCAGAACGTAGATGAACTCCTCGCCCCGGTGTCGCAGCGGCTCACCGAACTCGGCGATATCGTGCGCCCGGATGCGGGCGACGATGGGGACCATGCGCTTCTCGCGCAGATCCGCGCATAGATACTCATAGTCGTAGTTCGGTGTCGAGACACGTACGGAGTTTCCGGCCTGCGTGAGACTGCGACGGCCGGTGACGGTCGCGGGCTTGCTGTCAGTGGAGCGCTCGGCATCGGAGAGCAGCTCCGTCAGGCTCATACCGAGTCGCGCTGCGAGCTGCTGCAGTTTGTCGTACGTCAATGAAAGCCTGTCGGACTCTACCTTCGCCAGCGTCGACAGGGGAATTCCCACTTTCTCGCTCATCTGGCGCAGCGTCCAGCCATTGCGCTTGCGCACCTGGCCAATCAGCCCGCCCAATGTACCCCGATCGCTTGCGGCGCGTTGCGACGGCTTACCACGCGAACCATTTTTCATTTCGGACCTCCTCAGATACGCCGCCGCTCGCGAAATTGTCGATACGCCTCAATGACTGCCCGATCCAGTTCCGTGGGCCGCGCTGTGAGAGCCGCCGCTCCGAGCGCCCGAAGGGCGCGCACGTTCCCTGCGACCGTGTTGACGTATTCGACAGCCGCGAGTGCCCGATAGGCGCCTAGGGGCTCGCGTGCCGGAGCGCGCGCCATGGCCTCGATCCGGGCACTGTCAAACCCGGCAATGAAAGGAAAGTGCTTGGGTGTGAGCAGGCGAACCGCCCTGACGAGTTGCTCTCCCGCTGAAGCATCCTCCATGTCCGTCAGTATCAGAATCAGGCTACGCCGCTGCGCCATTGCGTGGATTCGTGCCGCGGCCAACACTGGATTTGACTCGCTCTGTTGCGCACGGCAGGCGGTAAGAAGATCGCGAATGCGCCCCACGGCGGCATCACCCCGAGCAGGTGCGAGAACGGCCAACGGCTGCGCTGCGAACACCACCACCCCGACAGCGTCGTCGAGACTCGCGGCACGCTCAGCAAAACGGGCGGCCACGTTGACGTAAAGGCTCAAACGATCCACATCGCCCGCCCCAAGGCTGCTGGCGCGTCCCGCGTCCACCGCCACGATCACCTCCAGGTGCTGGTCCTCGGAGAAGTCGCGACTGACGAGCCGCCCGCGCCTCGCGGTGGCCTTCCAATCCACAGCGCGAAGCGGATCTCCCTTGCGATACTCACGGAGCTGCAGCACTTCCGAGCCCGAACCCGCGGCTGATGCTGGTTGCGCACCGGCGCCCTGTTCCCCGCGGCTCTCATCGACCGAGCCCGCGACGTCAGGAACGACAGTCACTTTGCACTCAATCGCAATGGTGCGCGACCACCAGGCCAGGCGCAATGCTCCGCCCACTCTGAGCGTTGGAGGAGGCCACGAGTAGCGCCCCAACCGCCGCGGCGCTGAGCTCAACGTCACGGCCGTCGCCACTCCAGAGAGTACTTGGAGCGTCTCGATGCGAGCTTGTGACGCAAACTCCTCCGGTGAGGACAATACAACTTGAAGCGAGAGTTTTGGCCGCGAACGCTGGCGAAAGGCATAGGTCACCGACTGTGAGCGCGCCAGGGGCCAGTACTCTGGCGCTTGCAACTCGAGCTCCACCACACACCGATTGAGAACCATCGCCTCGTATGCCAGGCCGGACAGCAGGAGCGCGGCGGGAAGAGCCCACCAATGTCGCAGCTCCGGGCTTGCGCTCCAGATCCCGACGATAGCGAGTATGCCCGTCAACAGGATCAGCAAGAGCGCGTTTTGTCGCAGGCTCATTGAGATAACTATCAACGTGGTACCGAAACTCGCTCGAGCAACGCGCGTACAATGGCCAGGTCACCGCGGCGTTCCAACGCCGCCTCCGAGGATAAAGTCAGACGGTGCGGGATGACCCATGGGGCAACGAGCTTCACGTCATCGGGGGTAACGAACTCTGAGCCCCTCATCCCCGCAGCCACGCGCGCGGCCCGAACCAATGCTAGCGCACCGCGAGTCGACAAACCCAGCGCGATATGTGAGTGCTCACGGGATGCCTTCGCGATTGCGAGGATGTAAGCGGTCACCTCGGCCGACACATGGATCTGGTCCACCGATTGCCTGGCGAGCTCGAGTTGATCGGGCGTGACGATTGGCGCTGGCGGCGTGCGTTCCGGGGCGGCATCGCCAGTCGCGGCCATCGTGCCGTAACGGTTGAGCACCGCGGATTCGTCCTCGAGGGAGGGATATCCGAGATTGATGCGCATCATGAACCGATCGAGCTGCGATTCGGGCAACGGGTAGGTCCCTTCGAACTCGCGCGGATTCTGAGTGGCAATCACCAGAAAGCCCGCTGAGAGGCGATGGGTGGTCCGATCGATCGTGACCTGCCGCTCCGCCATGGCCTCCAGGAGCGCCGACTGCGTTTTGGGACCCGCCCGGTTGATCTCATCGACCAACAGGATCTCGGTGAAGATCGGGCCTGGGTGCAGCACGAACTGGCGCGTCGATTCATCGAACACGTGCACACCGGTGATGTCGGCGGGCATCAGGTCGGCGGTACCCTGGATTCTGGCGAAGCGGCCCGCGAGCGCGCCGGCCAACGATTTGCCGAGCAGCGTCTTCCCGAGCCCCGGCGGGCCTTGCACCAGGACATGCCCACGCGAGACCGCGGCGATGAGCAACGCGCGGATCAGCTCCTGCATGCCAATCACGGTGTTGCCCAGAGTTTGTTGCAATCTCGTTTCGAGCTCGCGCAGAACGTTCATTCGTCAAAGGTCCTTCGTAGTTGGGCCAGCAGAGTCTGGAGCCGAGTCAGGTCGATGCGTTTGCCCGCGCAGGCCTTCTCATACAGCGTGTGCAGGGCGCGGCGCTCGGCTTCCGACAGGCGCGGATCCGAATCGAACCGCTCCCAGAGGGCTGGGCCATGATCGGTCCCGGCTGTGGAGCGCAACCCGTGCAGAAAATTCTCGATCAGCCGTTGCGCGGCCGCGCTGGGTGGCACGACGGCGGCGAAGTAGCGGGCGCTCGCCTCGACGTACGCGGTCTCGTCGATAGGTTGCCATTGCCGCTGCGCCGAGCGCAGCGGCAATGCACCCAGTACCAACGCGAGCCAGAGAAGGATGATCCAACCGAACGTTCGATGAAGTCGCGGATCGGCAAAGAACGCCCTGCCATCGTAGTAAGCCGTGGCGCCCTGGTGCGCATCATCGAAGATCACGGTGCCACCCGCAGCACGACCCCACGAGACGATGTTGGCCAGGAGGCGGGCGTTGTCGCCCAATGCCACGGCGCCGTTGGAGAAGGGGCTGGCCACCGCCGATAACACAATCTGACCCGCGCCGCGGCGGATGAGCCATAAGGTCGAATCCCCACCATCACCGCGAGCGGCGAGCTCCAGCGGCAAGGTGTCGTTGCCAGCGCGTAACGGAGCCCGTCGCAACGGTAACCTCGAAAGCGCGATGATGTGCTGGACTCCAGCAACGAGTGCGTGAGCGCCGCGCGGCTGAATGTCCACTCGATCGGCTATCAAGGTCTTCAGATCGATAGGGCGCTTGGCTGAGGACTCGCGGTGCAATCCCGTGAGATGCTCGAGTCGCTCATCCAGGAGCGGGTCCGGATTCAAAATCCAGGTTGGCGTATCGACGAGCGCGGCCATGATCAAACACGTGTTGCCGCGCTCGATCCAGTTTTCGAGCGCGGTGATCTCCGCCGTGCGCGTGGGGACACGTTGCGGCATGCTGATCAGCAACAAGTTGCCCGTTGTGTTCGGTAGGCGATCGTAGCGGTACCTGAAGCTGGCAGTCGGGACCTGCTGCTGCGCCAGCCAGCGCGCGACGGCAAGGTAGCCTTCCGGGCGACTCTCGGTGGAGAGCGGCATTCCCAGATCGTTCAAATCAGGCTGGGGCTTCGGAAACAACAGAACGTAAAACAGGGCGAGCGCGCCCGCGGCCAGTGCCAGGACGAGAACACGCTCTCGCATCACCTTGCGGGCTGCTCGGCGGGGGCTGCGACGAGCTGACCATAGAGTCCGCGAGCATTGCCCAACAAATCAGAGTCGAGGGGCAGCGACGTACGCCGTGGATCTCCATAGAGCACTTGCTCCGCCGATAGGGCGACGCTCATGAAAATCTCGCGCTGCGCTGGGGTGTCAAAGCGCGCGGCCGAGATGAGCTCGCGACAGGTCAAAACGCCATCGCGCTCCAATCGGTGCGACCGTGTCAACGCCGTCACGAGCAATCTTAACAATATCACGGGCCGAAGGTGTTCTGGAGCCGCATCGATATCGATCGGGGCCCTCTCAACGATGTTCGAGGGCGCCATGGGCGCGGCCCGTACCGACGCTCGCCGCCGCTGGGATCCAAACACTCCGGCGGCGCGCAACTCCCGCACGACCACAATCACGGCCGTGAGGATCACGAGGACGCCCGATCCGTAGACGAACCAGCGCACCGCCGTCGGCGAGAGGTGCAAAGAGCGCAACCAATCAGGCCAGCGGCCTCGGTCGGAATCGAGCCAGCTCGCCAGCCAGGTTTTCAATCGTTCCCACCAGGAAGGAGCTTCCGCGGGCAACTGCATGCTCTGGGCGATCGTCCGCAGGCTTGACGGGCTCGGCGACGGACCTGGCGGCTGCTGGGCGTACCGGTCCGCAAGCGCGCTCAAATCGGCCAGTGAATGCGGACCGACTCGCTTGCTCCAGTCCGCCGGCAACAGTGCCGCGAGCCCGAGATCTGCGATCGCCGTATCAATTGCAGGGCAGTCGGCCCGCAGCGCCTGGATTCCGCGCAGCGCGGGACGGGCCTGCTGCGTGCACTGTTTGATCAGCGCACGCGTCGCGACCGGATCGGCTCTCAGCGGTGCGCCGGCTGACAATACCAACAGCCAGAGTACTAGCGCGCACCGCCATCCCATGAATCACGCTTTGCCCAGGGAGCCAACCCGAAGAGCGAGGTCACCGCCTTCGCTGCGCAGCTTGAAA
The DNA here is from genome assembly GCA_964400085.1 of uncultured Steroidobacteraceae bacterium. Classification (GTDB taxonomy): domain Bacteria; phylum Pseudomonadota; class Gammaproteobacteria; order Steroidobacterales; family Steroidobacteraceae; genus 13-2-20CM-66-19. The sequence continues at coordinate 57,832 of CAYNTW010000008.1, forward strand.
TCGTTGTACATCACCACGGCGATCGCCACGGTCATCGGCATGACGACGATGTTCGAGAGCAGCGAAAGTGCCTGGTTGATGAGCAAGCGGTCGGTGGCAGGGATGTGCGCCAACGCACCCACTATGCCCGCGAGGATGCCGAAAGCAAAAGCAAACACATAGATCAAAATGAATGCGACGGTGAGAATCACTGCCGCGCGCCACCAGCGCTTCTGGGTGAGTCGCCAGCTGATCTTCAGTGATTCCAGCGCGCTCGCGTCTTCGGCGAACATCGCCACGATCCACAGTTGGAACTTGCCGATGACATAGATGCCGGGAATGAACAGGAGAATGAACCCGATCATGATGGCCAACATGAAGAGAAAGGACGCGAGCAGTACCCCAGGTAGTCGCCGCAGACCCATGCCGAGAGCCGCGCCTACCGAGAGCTCCTCTCCCCGTGCCACCGCGATTTCGCTCTTCACCAGCGCGCCATACACGGAGGTGGAAAGCACGATCGCCAGCAGGAACCCGCCGACCGTAACCGGGGAAAAGACCAGGCTGCGCAGGAGAGCCGGATCCGGGCGCCCCCCCGGCCCCATGGACTTGGCAAAGGCCAACGCCCAGATCAGGCCGAACCCGCCCAGCAACCCTGCGTAGATCAGGGCCAGGGGCCAACAGCGGCGTATGACATGGCGGTAGAGGCGAACCGCATTATCGAGCACGCCTCCAATCGGCAACGGAGCTGACGGCAATTCGTAGTTCATATGCCCCCCAACGTTTCCTTACAGAGAAAGCGGCGGCCGGCCCGCTCGTAGACCTTTGTGGGCGAAGGTAGCAGAATACCTTCCCTGCGGACCAGTAGCAGGTCGCGTCCGCGTACCCCCTGGCGCATCCGAAGGTGGCAGCGGAAGAACTCAACATAAGAGGGCTCACGGGCGTCGACATGACGCTCCAGGTCGCGGGCCCTGGAACGCGCGCCTACGCCTTCATTATCGACTGGCATATCCGCCTGCTGGTGGCGCTGGGGTGGCTCCTGTTGGGTTTCCTGGTGGGGGTGGGCTCGTACTCCCGACTCAAGTCCGCCGCTTTTGTGCTGATCTTCCTCGTCCCCGCGGCCCTCATGTATTTCTTCTACCACCCGGTGCTCGAGCTGCTGATGCGAGGGCGCACCCCAGGCAAGCGGATGGCCGGAGCTCGCATCGTGACCCTAGAGGGCGCAACGCCTGGAACCGGCGCCCTCCTCATGCGCAATCTCTTCCGCCTGATCGACTCCCTGCCGGGTTTGTATCTGGTCGGACTGCTCTGCTGCATGTTCACGGCGCAGCGAGTGCGTATCGGGGACCTCGCCGCGGGCACCGTTCTGGTATTGGATGAGCCCAAGGGACTTGGGCATTTCGGAAAACTGGCCGGGAGCTCCCGGCTGGACCCCGATACCGCGGCGCTGGTGCAGGACCTGCTCGAACGGTGGGAAGAGCTGGAGCCGCAGCAGGCGGATAGGCTCGCCCGCGAGTTGCTCGCGAAGCTCGACGCGGGGCTGGATTCCGCCCAACTCGCGGCACTCGACCAAACCGCGTTACGCTCCCGCCTGGAAGCCCTGCTTGGTTGATAACGTATCCCGCGGCGACGCCGGCTCGTGGGTCAAGTCGCGTGCCCCGCGTTGGCAAGAGTTGGAGACCGAGGTAAGTCAGGCACCGAATCGATCACGGGCGACCACTGAGGAAGCATTGCGGACGCTGGAAGCTTACCGCACCCTTGCACGCGACCTCGCCAGCGCGCGCGAGTTGATACCGCAGAGCGCCGCAACCGCCGCGCTGGCAACCGCCTACGCCAGGCTGCACGTAGCGGTCAGCCGACCGCCCGTATTCGGTCGGCGTCGCTGGCGTACACTCTTTCGTGACCAGATTCCGGCTGCGGTGCGCTCAGTTCGCTCACTGGCGCTGTGGATCGCACTCCTGCTCGTCGCCAGCGCGTTTGCAGGCTGGTGGCTCATCTCAACCTACCCGGAGTTGATCGGCCTGATCGCCAGCGAGCGGATGATCGCCGGCGTCGAGCAGGGCCGCCTCTGGACCGACCAGCTTCTCAACGTAGCCCCCTCCTCCGTGCTTTCAGCCCAGATCTTTTCCAACAACGCCGTGGTCACGACCGGAGCGTTCTGCGCCGGCTTGTTCTTTGGGCTGGGCACCTTCTACATGATCGCGCTCAACGGCTTGATGCTCGGGGGGTTGCTGGCTTTCACCCACCAGCACGGCCTGATGCTCGCCCTGGTGCGCTTCATCCTCCCCCACGGCCCCGTCGAGCTGTCTGTCATCTGTCTCGCCGGCGCCGCCGGCACCGCGTTGGGCGAGTCGCTCATCCGCCCCTCCCTGCCAACACGCGCACAATCCTTGCGCGCCTGTGCCGAGCACCTCGGACCGCTGCTCGTCGCCTGCGTCCTCCTCCTCATTGGCGCCGGACTGCTCGAGGGATTCATTTCACCCTCGACCCGCTACTCCATCCCCGTTCGCCTGACCATCGGCCTCGGCTACTGGACGCTGATGCTCCTGTTCTTGAGCGGCAAGCTGGCGGCACTGCCAGCGAATCAGCGCCCCAGTATGGCAAGCTACTGGCGGCTGGCGAGCGCCTGGCTGGACGGACGCGAGAGGTGACGCACCTCACGAAACACGACGCCAGCGCAGGAAATCTCCGATGGCCGTCACGACAACCGACCAGAATCAGTCCAACATGCGACAGTGGACTGGAAGAGAATTGGGCTCATTGCATTGGTCGCGGCCACCCTCTGGAAGGTGGGGCATGACTTTCGGCTCAGGCCGGTACATGCGCCTGACGGATTCCTGGCGCCCGATGAGCCGCGGCAGCGATCGACCGTCGCGGCTACGGCCATCCAACACGGCCGTTGGACGCTCACTCCACGGGCCATCTACGACATCAAGGCGCGCATCCTGAGCCGGGAAAACTACTGGCTCGATCGTTTGTCAGACTTGATCCCGGAGGATCTCGCCCTGGGCTGGGGACCCATGTCGGACAATCGGGTCCTGGCAGCCTTCCAGATCGAGCAATCGGCTCGCTTCTACTACTGGCGTCCCTTGGCTGAACTGCCGATCCCACGACAAGCTGTCGTCAGCCACAGCGCCAACACTCACGTGATCCCCGCGGACTCGGCGGTGCGCGTACAATTGGCGAGCCTCAGAGTCGGACAGGTCGTTCGCCTGACAGGACTGCTGGTAGACGCCGTCCGCAATGACGGCGTCTACATTCGCACGTCCCTCACTCGCGACGATTCCGGCGCCGGCGCTTGCGAAGTCATGCTAGTGCAACGCGTTGAGATCGAATGAGCCGTCGATCACCGGTCGTCGTCCCGGTCGTCGTCGTGCTCCCAGTGGCGTGGGTTCCATTTATGACCGGTGTATTCGTAATGACACCGATCGTGGTCCTCGTCGCAGACCCACCGACCTGGACGCCTGTAGATCTCCTTGCTGACGTACTCCGACTCCTTCCAACATCGGTCCCCATCGTGATCGCACTTGATGCGCACACAATGATCGCCATCTGCGTCGCAGCGCTCGAATGTGCGCGCAACGGCGGGAGTAGATAGGAAGGCTGTCCAACCCAAGCACAATATGGTGGCGCCCAGCAGGGCAGGTACTGAACGATTGCTCATGTCCCCTCCACTTTAACCACTTTGACGTCCCCGACGACGGGTCGGCCGCCGTGCACGGTGCCGTATCTTCACGATCACGGCTGGCCGCTGCCACGCCAGCGAGGTCTCCGGATGGGCGATGTAGTTTCCGACTTTCATGGGGCGAGATGGTCAGCTTGTAGCCGCGCCGGAGGATGCCGGAGAACGTCCGGCCCGCGCGTCAGACTTGTCCGAATGCGAGCTGGATTGAACCGGAACTGTGCAAAACCCGCCGAGGCTACGCTGCGCCGGCCGCGCCTGACATCTCGCGGCGGCGCTCACAGGAGCAGTTCTTGCTCAGGCCACGCCGGTGAACGCGCGGCTTCGCAGACTATCAGCCCTACTGCGGTGCGCGGCTAGCTATTGGAACAGCGACAACGCTTCCAACACTGGCGCGGCCCTCGCGTTTTATTGCGCCTTCTCGATTGCTCCGCTCCTGGTCATCATCCTCACCGTCGCGGGCTTGTTCTTCAACGAGAAGACCGTCGATGCCCAGATTGGCGCCCAGCTCGCCTCCTTGTTCGGCCCCGCGACCGCCAAGATTCTGTTGGGAGCGGTTCACAGCGCCCAACGCGCTGAAGGGGTGATTGCAACGCTGGTGAGTATAGTGACCTTGCTGATCGGCTCGACCACGGTCCTGGCCGCCCTGCAGGCGGCCCTCGAGGTCATCTGGCGCAGTGAACGGCTGGCGATAGCCGGCATTCGCGGTTGGCTGCGCACTCGGTTGCTGTCATTCGGCTTCATTCTGACATTGGCATTCTTGCTGCTGATCTCCCTGACGCTGTCGACCGCACTATCGAATCTGCGTGCGCGGTTCGCCGCCGCCTTTCCCGCCCTCGTCACAGGCGTCGCCATCCTCGACATCGTGCTGTCGCTCGTGTTGGTCTCCGGTCTCTTCACATTGATCTATCGATACATGCCCACTCGCCGCCTACCCTGGAAGACCGTCATCGCCGGCGGCGTGTTGACCGCTATCTTGTTCGATATCGGCCGTTGGGCCGTCGGGCTGTATCTCGCCCATTCCACGCAACCGTCCGCGTACGGTGCTGCCTCCTCCTTCGCAGCACTCCTACTGTGGCTGTACTACACCTCGCAGATCTTCCTGTTCGGCGCCGAATTCACCGCGTGCCTCGCAGGATTGCGCACCGAGGACTCGCCGGAATCGATCGAGGGCAAAGTCGCCGCCAGCGCCGACCTGGTCGGTAGGAGTTGACACGCGGCCACTCTTCCGCGGAAACTGATTGCATGTACTCGCGTTCTGCTCGCATCACGACCACTACCACCCGCGTTCGCGGGCGTGGTGTCGTGCGCGTCTAAAACGCGTTTTTCCACCGACCCGCCCGAGCAAGGCGGTGTCGGCAATCCGGTCGCTCCGCCCCGTTCGGGCTCACATTCAGGAGGCGACCGTGTCTGTTCCGGAAAACCCGCAATCACCCCCAGATCACCGTGACCTGGGAAATTCGCTCGACCTGTTCCATTTCCAGGAAGATGCTCCTGGAATGGTCTTCTGGCACCCCCGCGGCGTGGCGCTCTACCGCGAGTTGAGAAACGCGGCTCGGCGCCGCTGCCTTGCCGACGGCTACTCCGAAATCATGACACCCCAGGTGTTGCGAGAGCCGATCTGGCAACGCAGCGGCCATTGGACACATTATCGCGAGGATATGTTTCATTTCGACGATGGCAAAGAGTCCGTCGCTCTCAAGCCCGTGAGCTGTCCCGGGCACCTCGAGATCCTCAAACGGCGGCAACTGTCCTATCGGGATTTGCCGTTGCGGCTGTCGGAGTTCGGCCTCGTGCACCGGAACGAACCGAGTGGCGCCTTGCACGGATTGTTTCGGTTGCGGCAATTTACCCAGGATGACGGTCACATCTTCTGCCTTCCCGAGCAACTCGATCGTGAGGTCGAGCGCTTCGCGACAGGACTGACGGCCTTTTATCGTGCGTTCGGCTTTACCGATATCGATGTGAAACTATCAACACGACCGGTGTGCCGTGCAGGCGATGACGCCCTGTGGACACGCGCCGAGTCCTTGCTGGGTCAGGCAGCATCCGCTGCCGGTCTTCGCTGGATGGAGCAACCCGGGGCAGGAGCATTCTACGGCCCAAAGCTCGAATTCAGCCTGCGGGACGCCTGGGACCGCCTATGGCAATGTGGCACGATTCAGCTCGACCTGGTGCTTCCTGAGCGATTCGGCGTGCAGTACGCATCCCGCCAAGGCGCCCGCGAAGTGCCCATGATGTTGCACCGTGCGCTCTTCGGTAGCCTCGAGCGCTTTATGGGAGTGCTGTTGGAGCATAGTGGCGGGCGGCTTGCGCCTTGGCTCTCTCCGGAGCAGGTGCGACTCCTACCCGTAGGAGAGTCACACGCCTCACAAGCCCGTGCAATGGCGGAAACCCTGAACGGCGCCAAGCTCCGTGTGGGCGTCGATGCCGGCCCCGAGACACTGGCGCTGCGCGTGCAGCGCGCGCACGCGGACAAGGTCCCATTCGCGATCATTCTCGGCGACCGCGAAATCGGCTCCAATTCCGCCACGCTCCGCGAGCGCGCAGGCGCGAATCGTACGTTGCCGCAAATCGAAGCCGTCGACCTGTTGGTGCGCCAATGCACGCCACCGTTGTAGGGGAACCCAGCCAAGCTCGCGCGGTCGAATTTGCACCACGGTGGGAGATCGACCATGCCAGCGTCCGCAGATAAACAGAAGAAATCCCTTTGGCGGGAATACCGCGGTGTCGCCCTGTTCCTGGTTTTGATGCTGGGGTTGCGCTCCGCCTGGGCAGACTGGATGGTCGTGCCTACCGGCTCCATGAATCCAACCATTCTCGAAGGCGATCGCATCCTTGTGGACAAGCACGTATTTGGGCTGCGTATCCCCTTTACCCGCATTCGCTTGACCTCCGGGACAGATCCCGCGCGCGGCGATATCGTAGTATTCGACTCTCCGGCGAACGGACAATCGCTCGTAAAACGGGTGGCAGCCATCCCCGGGGATACCGTCGAACTTGATGGCGAGACGCTCGTCGTCAACGGCCGACCAGCCAACTACGATATAGGAGATCGGAGCCGTTTGCGCGACTTGCTCAGCACGACGGCGGCGGCGAGACCGGCAGTGCTCACCGAGAAAGGCGCCGGCGTCGAGCATGACATTCTCATCCTCCCGGCACGCGCCTCCCACGAGGTGTTTGGTCCCGTCACGGTGCCCGCGGGCTCCTACTTCATGCTCGGTGATAACCGCGACAATAGCGCCGATTCCCGTTACATCGGGTTTGTACCCAGACGCAACATTGTCGGTCGCGCCACCCGCGTCGTCATCTCACTCAATCCGGAACGCTACTTCCTACCGCGCAAGAGCCGAGTACTCAAACCCCTTGCTTGAGTGCCGATTCGCGCGGCAGCGGTGGCATCAGCGCGGCAGCTGAGGGTTTTCCCCAGGGCAGATCCAATCGACGCGAAACGAGACTTGACTAGGTTGGCGTCCGCTCCTACGGTTGACGTACACGTCAGTCCGCTGAACTTCACTAGCGAGAAAGGAGATCGCTAGCGCTTTCCCACCCACCGCAGCGGGACGTAGGGACGTTAACTGACAAAAACCCAGGGGAGATCTCATGACTCACACGCATCACGAGCGGTTACGCGTGCTCGCGCGCATTCTCGCCACTACCGCGATACTGACCAGCCCGATAGCGATCGCCCAACAGCCACCTCTCTCGATCCGGAACACGATTTTCTCCACCGCGCCCAGTCCCGACGACCTGCTCGGTGCCCGAGCCGGAGTCGAGAGTCAATATGGGAACGCCGCCCTGCCCAATGCGTTCATCGGCGCGGCTCAGCAACGCGAGGCGGCCGCGGCGTTCAGCGCGCTCCAAGCGGATTCGCTCGTCAATCAAGCTTGGGCGCCCTTGGGGCCCGTGGTAGGTAACGTGTCGGGTCCCTGGACCTACACCGGCCGGCCGACGGTCGTCTCAGGACGTATCACCGGACTGGCAATCTCGCCTTTTTGCGTTCCGAGACACTGCGCCTTATTCGTGGCGGCGGCAGGCGGCGGTATCTGGCGCACAATGGACGCGCTCTCGCGCACTCCAGAGTGGACCCCGGTGAGTGAAGGTCTGCCGACCAATGCGATCGGCTCCATCGTCTTCGACCCAACCGACTGGACTCACCGCAGGCTGTATGTCGGCACAGGTGAGATCAACGGCTCATCCGACTCGGAAGCTGGCCTTGGACTATATAGGTCGGACGATCTGGGCGCCTCCTGGGAGCTCGTGCCGGGCAGTCTCGCGGTTTCCAAAAGTCGAGCGATCGGTGCGATTGCCATCGATCCCGTCAATCCGAGCCACATCCTCATGGGCACGGGTGTTGCCCGGCACGGCATGTCATCGACTTACGGCGGCCGGTATACGCCACCCAACGCGCCACCGATCGGACTGTACGAATCCCGCGATGGTGGCCAGACTTTCACCCTGGCCTTCTCGCAACCGAGCGACACCGTCATTCCGACGACGGCGAACGGCAGTGATTTCTTCCGCGGCGGCGTCACTCGGATCGAAGCCTATCGACCTCATGATGATGATGATGACTTCTGGTGGCGCCATCCGACGCAGTTCTATTTCTCAGTGATGGACTACGGGTTGTATCGCTCGACACCCGACGGCAGCTATGAACAGGTCTTCGCCTCGGGAGGTGGCGGATCGGTAGCTGGCTCGCCCAATTCCCGGACGGAGTTCGACCTCGTCCCGATGGGCGCGCGATTGCGGATCTACCTGGCGGACGCCGATGCCAATGGCCTGGGTACCGTTTACAGGACCGACAATGCCAATGTCGCAGCCGGCAAGCTGACCGGAGCGGCGGGCAACGCAGGCTGGATCGCGTTGTCAAATCCGAAGAGCGGCACTCCAGGCTTCGGCTCCTACTCGTTCTGCCGTACCCAGTGCTCGTATGACATGTTCATCGCCTCCCCCGCCGGCCAACCTGACACGGTGTGGATTGGCGGCGCGATGCAGTACGACGACATCTTCGTGTCACCCACCCTTTCCAACGGAAGAGCGGTGATGCGCTCGACCGATGCCGGTGCAAGCTTCACCGATATGACCAACGACACGTTGACACCCGCGCCCAACGGGATGCATCCGGACCAGCACGCGATCACGTTCGCGCCGGGTCAGCCCAACGTCGCGTTCGTCGGCTCGGATGGCGGCCTCGTGCGTACCGACGGCCGCTTCACGAACACCTCGGCAGCTTGCGGGCCAGAAGGCCGGAACCTCAAGGGCAACGCTCTCATCAACTGTCAGCTCTGGCTGAGCTCGGTGCCGAACGAGATCCTGGTGTTGAATGCGGGTTTGGCCACGCTGCAATTCCAGGGAATAGCGTTCGATCCGGGCAACCCGCGCGGCAGTCTGATCGGTGGCACCCAGGATAACGGTAGCTGGGCGTGGGACGGCACCACCTGGCTCGAGAACGTCGGTGGCGATGGCGGCCAGGCAGGCATCAACACTCTCGGGAATCGAATACACACCTACACTGGGACAACGGGTGACATCAACTTCAGGGGTAACGACCCGTTGGGTTGGGACATCTTCGACGTGCCGAGCTTCCAGTCCCCGAGCAAAGAGGCCTCCGGCTTCTATGCTCCGCTGATCGCGGATCTGCGGTTGCCCGGCACCTGGTTCATCGGGCAGCAGCACGTGTGGCGCACCACTGACGACCTCGGTGGCCAGGCTTACATGGACACCAATTGCAATGAGTTCTCTGGAACCCTCGCGCAGCCGTGTGGAGACTGGCAAGCGCTCGGTGGGCCCGGAGGGTCTGGCAACCCGGGCGATCTCGTGAGCGCTCACTACGGCGCCGACAAGGGTGGATCATGGGTTGCGCTCATCGCGCAAGGCGCGCCCAACGCCAAGGGCGCTGCCCCGAGCTCACCGCTATGGGTGGGTACGCGCCGCGGCCGTCTGTTCGTATCCATGAACGCCAACGCGACCAACCCGGTCGACGTCGTATTCAACCGCATTGACACGGCACTGCAACCGCAGCGGTATGTGAGCGGCATTTCGGTCGACCCGCGGTATCCAACCCGCGCCTTCGTCTCGTTCTCCGGTTATAACGCCTATACGCCATCGACACCCGGGCACGTTTTCGAAGTGCAGTACCACCCGGAAAGCGCAACGGCGACCTGGGTCGATATCAGCGCGAACCTGGGAGATCAGCCGATTCTCGGCATTGCGTTCGATTCGCACACTGGTCGAGTCTATGCGGCCACGGACCACGGCGTTGCCGTCCGCTCCAGCGAGGGAGGGACGTGGCACCTGGCGGGATTCGGCCTACCGCGTGTCGCGGTGTACCAGCTCGTAATTGATTCAGCGTCACGCACGCTCTACGCGGTAACGCATGGGCGTGGAATCTATCGGCTCGATCTGTAGCTCAACATCACCTCACTTTCCCGCCCCGTCTGGGGCGGGAGAGTCAGGGGTCTTCTTGTCGGGGTGCTGTACGCACAGCTCCGGACGCTGACGGCACAAACGCATCCGTTTCTTCATCAGCTCGCGATCGCTCTCCCTCGCAGGAGGCGCGGCCGACGGTCCCGGCCTTTGGTCTCGTGAATCAGACGGTGGAGGCGTCGGCTTGTCTGAGGGCGAGGGCGGGTCGGAGGCGAACGCGACCAAACTCGCCAAGACGAGAATGGTCGCGCTACAGAAGGTGAGCGAGCGGTTTACGAAGCGGGCTGCACGTCTAGCAGGTGCTTGCATGGATGAGGGCCTCCGATGACCCTCATCTTACACCCGCGCCCTCAGAATCTCTTTGCAAAGACGTCGGGGTTGCCCTGCTCCTGGATCTCGAACGCACCCAAAAAACCGCTATTCATCCCCAGAGCGTCGGACGTCAAGGTATCGTAGTCGCCGATATAAAATAGGTTGAGCAGGCGGTCGGCGCCATGCATCGGGAGCCAGTTGGACGTGGAAACGCGCTGCTCGAACCAGGAGCGACCACGGTCGACAGACCGCGAGCAATAGCGGTCGATCACCGTGTTGGCCGTGCTGGCCCGCCGGTCGTAGTAACAGACGCCGACATGTCCAGCCTTGTCCACCGCGACACTTGGAAAGAACTGGTCACGCCCGATACCGTCGAAATTGGGTGGGGTTGGGCTGACCGCTTGGGGGGCACTGAATGTGAGGCCCCCATCCATTGATCGGGCGATCAGCACGTCCGGATAAGCATAGGTGCCTGCCGCCAGGTCCGGGACGATGTTGTTTCTGCCATCGGACCACACCACGTACAACGCGCCGCGTGATGGTCCGGCTGAACGATCGACGGCGACTTGCGGGAACTCATTGTTGCGAAAGAGGCCTTGCAGTTGGCCCCGAGCACCGTTAGGGACCAGACTAGCGACTTTTACAATGGGCCCGAAGGTGCTGCCACGGTTGGTCGAACGGGTGATATGGATCTCATTGTTACCCGTCGCCGGATAAAACTCGTACGCAACGTCCACACTTCCGTCCGGAGCAACCACCACGTTGGAGCCCTGAACACCCTCCAGTGAGCGGCCACAGACCTGATCGATGATCGTGGGGGCGGACCAGGTGTTACCACCATCCGCGGAGCTCACGATCTCTATCGCGGTACGGCTGTCGTTGGGACAGGCGGGACTGATTGCGGAGTTGTCGAAATCCGTATAGGTCACGTAGATCAGTTGCGGATTGCCGGGGTCATGGGTGGACCAGGGCTTGTCCAGGAAATGCGTGAATCCATCCTTGCCGACGGCAATGACCGGATCGCCCCAAGTCGCCCCACCGTTCGCGGAGGAAGACAGGGAAACCGCCGTAATGGCTTGCAGGTTTCCCCGCGAATCCGCCACTGCGGTCTCGAGTAACGAGCTGTAGTAGAACTGACTCGCGCTGCTACAGAAGACCACGGGATCGCCTTCGAGGACATTCAGCGGGTTCTTGCCTGGATTGAGGAAGCCGAAGTCCTTGAACGTGCGGCCGCCGTTGGCCGAGGCCGAGATACCGTTCAAGCTCCATGCAGCCGACGGGTTGACCGCGGCCGTACGCAGGTATGCGCCTGAGTCGTTGTACCCAACGACCACCGAGTTACCGCACCACGCAGTCGAGGTCTCACTCTGGGTGAATCCTTCCACGACGGACGTCAGGAAATCGAATGCGGGGTCGGAGACACGGGAAGCACCCCCTGGGCCGGCGCCAAGCTCCACCGGTGCCAGCAAGGCCGCCTTCGCCTGGGCGGTTTCCGAGCTGTTGGCAAGGAGACCCCCATCGCCATCGCCGACTCCCGGCTTGGTCTGCTGGGCATTCAACTCGGCGGCCAGTTGAAAGTAGTTCCGAGCACCCGACGAGAGCAACGCCTTCTGCGCGTCCGGAAGGCGCGCGGAGGCATCGAGAACCCTCTTGAGGAGATCTTTCTTCTGGGCCAAGGTCTGGGCGGGGGCGACCTGGGTGATGGTGAGAGCGGCGCAGATGGACAGTACGAACCGGCACAACGATGTTGTTGTCGTTGTCATGGAGATCCTTCCCTGTGACTATGTTGGCCCCCGTCTGTCTTCCAGCTCGGGGAGTGCGCTGCCCGCCAACGCGCGACGACGCCCGCGCATTCTGCCCTCGAACCAGATTGTCCGCAACAAGACCAGGACCAGATCGCCAGGTGGTCAGCGCTTACCCGGCGCCGCCCCGAAACCTAACATGTTGAGGCGCTCAGCCGTTGAGCAACTTGGCCATCGCCTCGTTGTAACGAGCCCCACTGGCTACGCCGTGAGGCGTAATCTGCTCGATGCGGGCAAGCTCATCGTCGCTCAGCCTGACGTCAACTGCCCCCAGATTTTCCTCGAGACGCTTCACACTGCTGGTGCCCGGAATGGGAATGACGTTGTCGTGCCGGACCAGCAACCAGGCAAGGGCCAGCTGCGCCGCCGTACACCCTTTGCGCACGGCGAGCTCCCGCAAGTGATCGACCAACTGGAGATTCTTTGCGAAGTTCTCGCCCTGAAAGCGGGGATTGCCCCTGCGCCAGTCATCTGCCGCCAGATCCTCCGGCTTGCGAAAACGCCCAGCAAGAAACCCGCGGCCTAACGGGCTGTACGCCACCAACGCGATTCCAGCATCCCGGAGCAGGGGTAACAGCTCGTCTTCAGGCTCGCGACTGAAGAGGGAGTACTCGGTCTGGACCGCGGCGAGCCGATGGACTTTCAGGGCGCGGCGAACCGTCTCGGGCGAAGGCTCGGACAGGCCGATGTGCCGCACCTTGCCCTGTTTCACCAGATCCGTCATGGCGCCCACCGTTTCCTCGATGGGAGTGTTGGGATCAACCCGGTGAAGATAGTATAAATCGATGTACTCGACGCCGAGCCGCTCCAGCGAAGCATCGCACGCCTGCCGCACATATTGAGCGCTACCGTTGATCATGCGTCCGGCTGCCTCTCGCCGGGCGTTCGCGCTCACGCCGGTTTGAAACCCGAACTTCGTCGCCAAGGTAACGCGCTCGCGGCGCCCTTTGAGAGCTTTGCCGACCTGCCGCTCGGAGTTCCCGTAAACGTCTGCCGTGTCAAGCAAAGTGACGCCAAGATCGAGCGCACGATGAATCAACGCAACAGCTTCCTCGTCGCTGCGCACGCTACTCGTATAGACGTCGGCGATCCCGATGCTCATGCAACCGAGACCTATAGGAAATACGTTTGGGCCATCGCGCCCCAGCTTCCGATCGGGCATATGAACCTCCTCCTCGCGATTGCCTCATCGTGCACTCGGCGCCCGAGACCGCAAATCCCTACTTCGAGAGACCCACGGTGTATCTACGACCCGAGCTCAACTGCTGGACGCCGCCAAGCTACCCGGTCATATAATGCGCCTCCCTCGAATCATGGAGTACCAATGCGAACAACAACCTGGGTTGCGGCGCTGGCGAGCCTCGGACTTTGTGCAGGCGTCCACGCCGCGGAAACTTTTGGTCCGAGACCCGTCCAGCCAGCGGCACACCAATTCACGCTGGGCAAGCTCAAACTGACTTCGCTTCACGACGCTCAATACGTGTTTCCGAATGACGGCAAGATCTTCGGAGTTGGCGGCGTTGATACGGCAACCATGAGCGCCTTGCTACGCGCTGCCGGCGCGCCCACCGACCGCATTACACTCAGCGTCAACGCTCTGCTCGTCCGCACCGACCATCGTTTGCTCCTGATCGACACAGGGTTGGGGCCGAAGTTTCATGGCGCGTTGCCGGAGAGTCTGCAACAGGTAAACATCAAGCCGGCGGCAATCACCGATGTCTTGATCACGCACTCCCATGGCGATCACACCGGAGGGTTGGTTGACGCCTCCGGCCACCTCGCGTTCCCGAAAGCGACGATCCGTATGTCCAGCGCCGAATGGTCCTATATGCAAACTCAGGCCCCGCAGGACGTGATAAAAGCCATATCGAGCCGAGTCCATACTTTCGAGCCCGGAGCTCGCATTGCCCCGGGTGTTACCTCGGTGGCGCTCGTGGGTCACACGCCCGGACACGTCGGATATGAAATCACCTCGGGAGAGGCGCACCTGCTCGACATCGGCGATCTCGCACACAGCTCCATCGTGTCCCTCGAGAAGCCGGAATGGACCATTCAATTCGACAAGGACGATGCGTCCGCGAAAGCCATACGTGTCAAGACACTCAAACAGCTCGCCGGCGACCATGAGCTCGTCTTCTCGCCGCACTTTCCCTTCCCCGGGGTCGGCCAGATCGAAGCCGCGGGCGAGGGTTTTGTCTGGAAGCCCACTCATTGAGCCCCAGCCAGTCAAGATTGCTGTGAACGAGCCAATCGCGCCGCCTTGGTCAGGAGGTAGTTTCTCTCGGGCAGGCTCGCGGTCCGCTCAGCGGCGCGTTGGTAATGCTCGAGCGCGAGATCGTGCTTGCCCGCGCGCTCGTACAAATGGGCTCGCACAGCATCGATACGATAGTGGTCCTTCAACCCTTCACTGCCCGCAACCGCATCGACGAGGGCTAGCCCGGCATCAGGCCCTACAACCATCGCTCTTGCGACGGCGCGGTTCAGCGTGACCATTGGATTGTCGGACATACGCTGGAGTAATCCGTAAAGCGCGTCGATTTGTGCCCAGTCGGTTTGCTCGGTGGTTGGCGCCTGATCGTGCAGAGCCGCAATCGCGGCCTGCAGTTGATACGGACCCACGCGACCCTGCGCCATCGCATTCCCGACGAGCCCCGTGCCCTCATGGATGAGCGCCTCATTCCAGACTGTTCGATCCTGCTCGTCCAACGGGATCAGCTCTCCGGCGGAGCCGGTGCGAGCGGCGCGGCGAGCATCGGTCAACAGCATCAATGCCAACAATCCAGCCACTTCGGGCGAATCTGGCGACGCCAACGCATGCAGGGCGCGCGTGAGCCGAATGGCTTCACTGGACAGATCGACTCGTTGCAGCGTCGCGCCTGAAGAGCTTGCATAACCCTCGTTGAACATCAGATAGAGAACGTGCATAACGGCATCGAGTCGTTGCGCATGCTCGTCGGCCGAAGGCAAGCTGAAGGGAATTTTCGACTGTTTGATCGTTTGCTTCGCGCGACTGATCCGCTGTGCCATGGTCGCTTCGGAGACGAAGAATGCGGCACCGATTTCTGCCGTGGTCAGCCCGCCGACCGCCCGCAGTGTGAGCGCAATGGCCGAGCTCGTCGTAAGGGACGGATGAGCGCACATGAACAGCAGCGTCAAGGTGTCGTCCTGTTCTGGCTCGAACTCCTCGTCAAAAGAAGACACCAGCATTTCCTCATTCGCGAGCTCGTCCGTGAGGTGCTCCTCGCGGCGGCGACGCGCGACTTCGCTGCGCACCTGATCACTGAGGCGCCGCAGCGCGACGCGATACAGCCACCCCGCGGGGTTCTCGGGAATCCCCTCGCTCGGCCACTGGATCGAGGCAGCGAGCAGCGCCTCCTGAGTCGCGTCCTCCGCGGCCGCGAAATCGCGATGACGTCGCGCCAGGGCGCCGAGCACCTGCGGGGCGATCTCCCGCAAGAGGTGCTCGACTTTTCGTACTGGCTCGCGGGTCATCCTTCGGTCAGCGGCGGTACGCCCATCACTTCTCGCAGCTCGATCGGAATCACCAGGGGCTTACCATCAGGGCCTGGCGCGGAGGAGGCGCGAGCCGCGATCTCGTAAGCGCGCTCCGGCTTGTCGACATCGACGATCCAGTAGCCGGCCAGAAACTCCTTGGTCTCGGCGAAGGGACCGTCCGAAACGACGGGCGCTCCACCTTTACCGCAGCGGACGATCTTCGCCTGTCCCGGCGGCGTAAGGCCCTGCACCTCGACCAGCTCGCCCAATTTCATGAGATCGCGATTGAGATCCTTCATGAACTGGATGTGCGCCTTGAACGCCTCCGGCGTCCATTGGTTGATCTGGTAATCGCCTGTGCCGCGCGGTGTATTCATCATCAGCATGAATTTCATGGACTTTTCCTTCGGTTCGGGCGCCCGCCTGTGGGCGCTACGTGGGGAAGTCGGAGTCGCACAGGCGATCTCGACATCCCCATACAAAAAAATTTCGGGCCGGCATGGCGCAAGCGCATGCTCGGCCCGACAGGCGGCGCGCCCGACCGCGTCTGCTCACTCCTCCGCCCGGTCCTCCCAGTCTAAGCCACGCAGCAGGTGCTCGACATCGAAGTGGGCTACCTCCCGACCCAGGGCTTCTCCGGCATCCTCATCAGACTGGAAGTGTTGTCCCGCATAGACGCGGCTCACACTGGCCTCCTGCTCGGCGCCCGCGAAACCGTCGAAAGTCCGGACCACCCCCGGAAGCACCTCGGACGTGACGACCAGATGGAATCGCTCGCGACCGAAGAATGAAGTGAGCACTTCCTCGGCGGCCGCGCTGATGGTCGCATGGGCGCCCGGATACGAAGGATCGGGCGCGGTTTTGCCGGCCCGTGGCAACCAGAGCGGATCGGCGGCGGTGTTGGGATTGCCATCAGTGTCCGCTGCGCGGATTGCGGTGACCGGACGCCAGAGCAAGTACGTATATTTTGCGTCATAAAAAGCGATGACGCTGTCAGCAAGCGCGATATTCAACAGCGCGAACAGGCGCGCGGTCTCGCTGATTGGGAGGTGGTGAGCTTGCGCGGTGGTCTGCGCGATCTCGTTCCAATAGTTCTGTATCGCCCCGTTCCAGAATGTACCGATGAGCTGCTGAACCTCTGACGCGGTGGTTGTGCTTGCAGCAGTTCCCAGGGACTTGACTTCATCAAAGACCTTCGTGTAGCGCCCGCTGTTCAATGCCGGAGGTGGCTCGGGACGGAACTGCCTGGCGCTGCGGATCCCGAACGGCGCCACCCCCGACCATTGAGTGAAGGCCGGCGCGGGGAAGTTTGGTGGCGTGGACTGGTACACGCCGGGATTGTTCGGCAGATCGATTTTCACCGGTGGGGCTCCCGATCCATCGTGCGCGCGCAATGTCAGGATCGCTTGCGCGACGACTTCCCCAACACTCACGCCCGCGGATTTATTGGGACCGTCAGGGATCTCAGCCAGCTCTTCCTGAAGCTGGGTGTCGAGTGTCGTCTGGAAACTGGGATACAACGAGACCAGCACAGCATGTGCGGCGGCTTGCGCGGCGGCTGCTTTCGACGCCTCCCGGGAAACGCGCTCAATCCGAACCAGGTAAGGATGATGCCGTCCATCGATCGAATTCACCGCGTCATAGATGGCGGCGTGCATCATTGCAAAGCTGCGCGTCGGGTGAAGGTTGGCCGGCTGCGCCCCCGGCGTGCGCACAATTGTCAGCAGCGTCTTGTTCCAGAGCACGACGTCGTTCTCGGATCCGGCGTCCTCGGCGTTCGCCAAAGCGCTACCGCACAACAGTGCGCCGACCGTCAAAATGGCAAACGAAGTAAAGAGTCGTAGCATGGACCGCTCCCTGTACGTTGGATTTTGCCGGGTGCGGCCCGCGACGGGCGCCTGTCCGGCCCTCACATCGGAGAGATCACCGGTACGACAGGTTTATTCCTACGCGATCCCAGAATGGGTTACGGGGAACGTTCCGCCCACCCAGCAGTGCCATCGAGCGCAGACTGGGCAATCTCATCACTCGTTGTCAGCCAGACATCCTCTCCCTCGCAGCCGTTCCTGAGAAACAGGGGGAGATCATTCAACTCGAACGAGTAAGGCACAACCAGCAGACCGCCCTGATGGGACGCCAAGCGGAAGGGCTGGTCGTCGTTTCCCCAGTCCAGGACGTAGAGCGCCCCCAGGGCGGCGAGCAATCGGCTCGGCGCGTAGGTCTGACTCAATCCCAGCGGGCCTAACCATCCCTTCGGGCGCGTGCCCACGGCGGCTGCAATGGTTCCGAAAATCTCATCCAGATACTCCCTTTCCTCAGCTTCGCTGAGCTGCGGCGCCGACCCGGCAAACATGGAATTGTTCTTGCCGTGCGCCACCCAGGCCCAGCCTCGCTTCCGACCCTCCTCGATGACGCGCGGATAGTGAGAACAGACATCCGCGTTCAACAGCACCGACGCCCGCAGGTTGAGCTTGTCAAACAATTCCATCAACCGCCAGATGCCCACGCGAAGGCCATAGTCGCGCCAGCCGAAATTGATGGGATCGGGATCGCGCGAAGCCACCGCGTCCAGCAGGCCCACCGAGCGCTCACCAAATGCGTAATGTTCAATGTTGAGGCCAACGTAGACGGCCAGTCGTTTGCCCTCTGGCCACGTTCTAGCCGGACGATCGATAATCGGTGAATAGGGATAGAAGGGATTGTCGGTCATCGAGCAGGCTCCTTCCGCGTTCGCATAGGCGCTGAGGCTCAAACGCTCCCGGACCGCTCTTGATCCCGTTCGTGTGCGAGCCCGACCCCCTGGATCTCGACATCCCAGCCATCGAGCGGCACCTCCGGCTAGGTGAACGACTTGCGCAGTCGGTCCGACTTCGGCTCCTGCGGATGACAGATGGCGCCCTCGAACGTCCGCGACCTCAGCCAAATGATCGAGGCCGCTCGGCGTCAGGTCGCAACCGCCACAAACGCATCGCTTACCGCCCTGTACTGGCATGTTGTGCATCGCGTCCGCACTGAGGTGCTTGAAGGACGCAGCGCTAGACGATCAATTGCAGACAATGCGCACAGTTCTTCGAACTACCAACCAACAAGGATCGCATGGCCGAGTCGTCATCCTTTACTCTCAGCGCTCAAATGGCTAAAAAGGCAACCCAAAGTAGACGGCTGACAATCAAGAGGCGGTTCCTGTAAAAGCCGTTGCCAAGCCACTACTAAATACGTTGTCCTCAAGCAGGCTTGGGGCAACCGAGCGTAATCGGAAAAGCTCACAAGCCGACATGATTGGTAGATTTGAAATTGACTTTTTCTTCCGGGTATGATGGCTGATGAAGCAGCCGCAGAGGGGAACTGAGTGGCACCAGACCAACCGACGACAATCCCGTCGTGCGACACGTGGGCTTGTGCTTTCACACACGTGTACGACAACGGTGGTGTTGGAGTGATCGCTTTCTTTGGACTCGCGTTTCTCTTCTACAAGCTGATCTGGAAGGTTTGGCAAGCAACGATTGCCAGCAAAGATGCAGAAATCGATCGATTGACGAAGGAACGGAACTATTATCAGGAAAAGTTGTTTCCTGAGCGCGTGAGCTCAGACATTGAAGTGAAGGTAGGCGCACCGCGGGATGGCACGCGAGCACTACCTGGTGTCTCAAAACAGAAGCCGAGAGGCTGAGTCCGGCACTGGCTATGTATCAAGTCGCATACGCCGCAATACTCGCGGGCCTTACATTGGTAGTGTTGCTCCGAGCTATCTGGCTCAAGGTCGAGATAGACGATCTTCCGTGCATATATAGGCTTTTCGCCGCTCGAGATGCACTAATTCGATTGGTTGTTGAAGACAAGATAGATCGCAACGATCCTTACTTTTCGGCGATGTATTCGAACGTAAACATCCTGATCTCCTCCAGTCGATTGCTGAGTGGTCCGCACGGATGGCCCTTGGCCGAGTGGTCAGGGAAAGTTTTCGCGCATGAGCCAGAGGCGGGTGCGAAGCTGAAAAAGCTCCCTCATGGCGACTTACCCGAAGCTCTGCTTCCCGTAGCCGCCGACCTGCAAGGTGCGCTGAAACATTTGACGGACAATCACTTCGGTATTTTCGTTCAAACCAACTCCGCTCGCCGCGAGGCCCGGAAAATCCAAAAAGCACAAGCAAAAGCGTTTTTGGAGCTCTTACCGCAACCTTGATCGCCCAGTTCGTTCTCGCTGCCGGCCCTTCGGGTGCAATGTATCGAGAGCTGGCATTTCTCATACTGCGTAAATAGTCGCGCTACTTGCGTAAAGACCACGAGAGCGGCTCGCGAGAAAGTCTCCGCAGCGCGGAGACAGTGTGCGGCCACACGGGGCATGAAAGGGCAATAAGCGATCCCTACGTTGAGTCGCGTCTTCGCGTTCGCCACATCGGCAGGATCATCGAGGCCGCCCGGTATCACGCTTGCGGCCGTCTTCGCCGCGGACACCGATCGGCTCGCCGCGTAAACGAAGCGAGCCTCCCCCAGCATCTATTAGGCTATGACGTCCGCTCATGGGGAAGGACATGAAGACAACACGCCGAGCCTTCGTCGCCGCTCTATCGAGCGCCTTGTGCCCCCTGGCGGCGGCCAATCCCCGTAGAGCGGCCGGACATGCCGCGTTCGATTCGGTCAGTGAGCGCATTGCCAATGCGGTCGCTATGGAAAAGGCCACCGGCATTGCGGTCGCCGTGACCCATAAAGGCAAGATCATCTGGGAGGAAGGCTTCGGCTGGGCCGATCAAGCCACTCAGCGAGCCGTCACGCGTCACACGCCCTTCTGCCTGGCTTCCATCACAAAGCCATTCACGACCACGTTGCTCACGCGGTTGGCTGCTGATGGGCGGATCGATCTCGATCAACCTGCTGGACAGTACTTCAATGGCCTGGCGCCGCGAGGACCGAACGGAGATCCCCAAGGAGCCACCATCCGACGGCTGGGCGCGCACGCGGGCGGGTTGTCCACGATCTTCGAGATGTACTTTCCCGACCAGGGCATGTCATCACCACCCACGGAAGCCATCCTCCGAGACTACGGCAGCCTGGCGTTCCCTCCGGGTGATCTCTACGAGTACAGCAATGTTGGCTACGAGATGCTGGGCGCGATCGCCTCCAAAGTGATGAACGAAGAATTCAGGACGCTCATGAATCGTCGGCTCCTCGAGCCGCTCGGGCTTCATGATTCATTCTTCGGCACTGACAGCAGACTCGCCAGCAGGGCTTTTCAGTATGAAGGCGCGGGGAAGGTCCTTCCTTACTACACAACCGCCACGCCTCCTTCGGGTGAGCTTTTTGTCAGCGCGCACGATCTCGCGCGATTCGCGCTATTCAATCTCAACGGTATCCGCGACCGAGGCTCCACTATTCTCGACAACCAGTGGATCACGGAGATCCACAGACCAGTCTTCTCGGGACCCGCCGACACGGCGACCACGTTCGGATGGTTCATCGCGCGAACGAAAGCCGGCGTGAACGTCGTGTACAAGGATGGAGGTCAACCAGGGGTAAGCACGACGATCTACCTCGTGCCCTCGCATGATCTTTCCTGCCTGGTGCTGACAAACCGTTCTGACAACTACCCGCTGATGATCAGCATTGTGAACGAGATACTGGCCAGCTTCATACCCGGCTGGGATACCCCGGAGGGGCGACCTGAGAAACAAGTGGGCGCCTTCATTGCAGGCTCCCAGGAGCAGGGCCGCTGGACGGGACGATTGACCGGCGGAGGTGTGGAAATGAAGGCTACGCTGGAAATCGGGAGCGACAACCAGGTCACGTTCTCACTCGACGACGGCCCACCCGCGCAGCTCGATGGGCTGCAGTCGCAAGGCGGCGGTCTGCTGGGCAAAACGACCGGCACAATCGCGCCGGAGGCGATCCGCACCAAGGTCGACCACCTGGCCCTCAAACTTATCCCGTATGCAGGCAGACTGGTGGGCCGAGCTCTGGCTGTGGGACCCGGCACGACGCTGTCATACGTTCTTTCCCTGACGCATGCGCGCGCATAAGGAAGGCACCAGGCAGGCGGCAGTCCAGTGTTGCCGCTCATGTTGAGTCGGACTAGCCAACATAACGCGCGATAACCATACACACCACGGTGATCCCCAACAGACCCGCCGCAATCCGCTGCGACAACACCGGCGACGACTTGCGCAAGCCGCCCTGCACTCCCGCGGCGACCAGGGCGCAGACCGCACCCACGGCCAACGTTTTTTCCATCGGTCCCTCGGGACCTCGGTGCAGAATGGCCCACAGGCCTATACCGGCAAGTACGACCAACGTCGCCGCGCCCATTTGCGGCCCAAACAGCCGCGCTGCGCCTTCACCTCCCGTGCGAGCCAGGACAAAGGTGGAACCGGCCCAGAACACTCCCGCCAATGCATGCACCGCGAACAACACAATGATGAGTATCTGCATGGGCTCGTCTCCTACGATTCGTCCTTAAATAACTGTACACTATGTATACTGAATATCCGAGCGGTCGCCTGGCAAAGAGTGATGAATATTGCCGCGCGCGCACGCTCGGGAACCTGCTCGTGACGGTAGTTGACGAGGAATCGGCCTCGAATGAGCGCGCGGCGCTATATAAGTCCAAAGCGGGATGCGGCAGCAGCCCGGACGCGACAGCGCCTGGTGCAAGCCGCCGCGAAGCTATTGAGGTCTCCGGAAGGGTTGCGCGCCTTGTCGTTGGAATCGGTAGCTCGCGCGGCGCGGGTTACCCGCCTTACCGTCTATAACCAGTTCGGATCCCGCCGAGCGCTGCTGGAAGCGGTGTTCGATGATCGTGCCGAGCGCGGCGGCTTGCGGCGCATTCCGGAGGTCATGGCCGAGCCTGACGCGCGCGCCGGACTGATGCGTTTGATCGAGATCTTCTGTGAGTTCTGGGACTTCGACCGCGAGCCGGTTGCGCGGCTGTTCGGGATGGCGAGCACCGACCCAGACCTCGCGGAAAGTATGCGCGCGCGCAACGAACGGCGGCGGCGAATCCTCGCGGCGCTGGTCGAGCGGCTGCAGAGATCTCAGAAGGTCAGGTCCGACATGAGCGCGGACCTTGTGGACGCGCTGTTTGCCATCACGGCTTTCCCCGTGTTCGCAGAGCTCGCCCAACATGGCCGAGATGGCAAGGGGGCCTGTCAATTGATCCAGAAGCTCGCCGCAGGGGCCCTGGAGCAGTGGCGCCCAACGCCGATGTCATGACCGGTACGCCGCCCCCGTCCCTATCATGGCTCAGTTCTAATGGCCGATCATGGCTCTATCGCCTGGACCATCGGGCTATACAATTTTGGACCAACGGAAGGGGCGAGCTTCATGACCCAATTCACTTACAGCAGACGAAGTTTCAATCGCGATTCACTGCTCTCCGTGCTGGCCGCCGCGGCCACGGCGCCGATTGTGGGAACCGCGCCTGCCCAACAGCGGGCGACCACACCTGCGTCCACACGGCGGACCATCATCAAACAGGATCTTCCCGGAGATCCCCAGCGCGACCTCATACTCGTCGAGGTGACATACCCGCCGGGAACAGGTTCTCCCGTTCACCTCCACGCCAACGGTGTAATGGCGTTCGTTGTGTCAGGGACCGTTGCATCGAAAGTCGGCGAGGAGCCCGAGCGGACGTTCAGCGCCGGTAGTGCTTGGTGGGAACCTCCTGGCGCGATTCATCGAGTGTCCCGCAACGCAAGCTCTACCGAGCCTGCAACGTTGCTGGCGATCTACATTGCTCCTAAGGGGGCGACCGCGGCCGATCTGATGAGGCCGACGTGAGCAGCCCAGCTGAGCGCCATTTGGCGTGTTGATGATGGAGGTGACGCCATGAAGATATTCCTGGCCGGTGCAACCGGGGCCATTGGCAGGCGGCTGATTCCACTGTTACTGCAAGCCGGACACCGCGTCGCCGGCACCACCCGTTCGTCGCGAAAGGTGGATGCGCTACACGCATCGGGTGTCGAGCCAATCGTCGTTGACGTTTTCGACAGGCGCGCACTGTCGCAGGCCATCTCGAAAGTTCGACCTGACATCGTGCTTCACCAGTTGACCGATCTGCCGCCGGGGCTCGACCCCAGCAAAATGGCCGAGGGAACTCAGCGAAACGCCCGGATCCGCAGCGAAGGAACGCAAAACCTCGTGTCGGCAATGCTCGAATCGGGCGTGCGCCGACTCGTCGCGCAAAGCATCGCATGGATGTACGCTCCGGGGCCCGAACCCCACTACGAGGCAGACCCACTCGATCTGCAGGCATCGGGCACACGAGCGATCACGGTGGCAGGAGTTGCAAGCCTGGAACGTTTGACGGTTTCGTCACAGGGAATCGAGGGTGTCGTCCTGCGCTATGGGCATCTTTATGGTCCGAACACCGGAACTGACACCACCCCGGAAGCGCCAGCGTTGCACGTGGATGCTGCAGCCTCGGCAGCCCTGCTGGCGACCGAGAAGGCTCGCTCTGGAATCTACAACATCGCGGAAGTTTGCGATTACCTCTCTACCGAAAAGGCGCGGCGAGAGCTCGATTTCGACCCGGACTTCCGCTTGAACCTTCACGCCTGATGGTCAATCGTGGCGAGTTCCCACGCCAATAGCCGCGGCGGCCGCAAGTTTGTGTTTGGCCTGCCACGGCGGGCCAATCGATTGCCCCATCGCGCGTAGGAAAGCCTCGATATCCTCGCCGCCCAGCGCTGCCGACGCGTCGCGAAACACGCGCTCGCGGTCATACCAATGCACCGACCAGCCGCGCGCCTCCGCCGCCGTAGCCAAGGCCTCCCGATACATGACCGAGTCTGCAACGTTTGCCGCACGAGTATCCGCGATCCGCTCTTCCGTTGTTGGTGGAAGCTGTGGACACACGCGAATCGCAATCCCCGCTATCTCCAGGGGTACCGTCGCGGCTAGCGCCTCGAGGCTCTCGCGCGCACCGCGCGCGGCAGCCGCGCGAACACGCTCGACGAGGGCCACCGCATCGGCAAGTGAGATCGTCCGTGACCACGAGCTGTTTAGGTAACGACCCACCGCCCATGACCCTTCATGGTGGTACGGATGCGTCGGTAGGTCGCGGGTAAGGTCGACGCGCCGGCGATCAAGGAGCTCACCACCCGGCGCGACAGTGACGAGCACTGCCGAATTACCGTGCTCGGCAACGCCCACGACCGCTGTACGCTTCACTTGCGCTTTCGCCACGTTGACCCCCGTCAACGTAAGCATACACGCATGCGAATTACGGGTTGAAGTTGACGACCAACGGCGCTCTGGGCTTGGTCCTCTCACCATTGGCAGTGACCCGGAACGTCGTCGCGAGAGGATCGGTCATATCGGTGGTCGTGAAACCAGGTCCGCCAGGGTTTCCAGCGCCGGAGCTTGTTCCCAAGGCGGTGAAGTAGGCGCCCTCGAGGACGCCGCTGCATTGAGTGGCCGTCGCCGAGCCTTGCAACGTGGTTGGATCTGGGAAGAAGGCTTCTGAGCTCGCCGGAATCGAATAGGCCTGGCTCATCGGGAAGGGGATTGTCAGGGTATAGGACCTTCCATCGAAACAATGGACGTCCGCCTGCACGTTACCGCTCACCAGCGAAACCGTCGCGGCCGGGTGCCCGTCTCCACGGATTCCCAACTGGTAGCCGGCGAGAACAGTATCGCCAGCATTGATCTCCAGTCGATTCGGACCGTGCCCCAATGACATCACGACCGTCCCGGCTGTATTCCAATCATTTGGGAATTTTGGATACACCGCCTCGCCGCGCTCACGGCCGTCGTCGTCTTCGTCCTGACGATGGTCGCGTCCCCACCACGCGGTCCATCGGCCGTAATCGAGCGTCGGATAGGGATTGACCTCCACATCCGTATTGGCTGTCGCATGACCAAGCAGGAACTTATCGAGATAGGCCGCTATCGCCGGGGCCTCGGCCGGCAGGGTTCCACAGTGCGGGTGTCCGCCATCGATATAGAAGCCGAATCGGTCTGCGATCCCAAAAGTGTCATAGACCCGCTGCGTTGCGCGTGCCGAGACATAGTTGGATCGATTGGAGAGCCAATAGAAATCGGTATTGCCGGTTTCCAACAGGGCCCTGGGCGCCACCATCGCCATCAATTCGTTGTGATCCGTCGGGAGCTTGTAACCGTTGTCGCCGGCAAACTGGACCATTTGCCCGGCGAACCAGTCATAGTTCGTATCGTGAATGTCTTCCACCGAGCCGTTGGCCTCGATCTCGTGCGAGACACGCCAGGAGGGCGCGCCACCGCCGCCGTTTTCCTGGGCAATGGTGAGCGCTATCCGCTCGTCCAACGCCCCGGCGAAGAGAGCCATCTTCCCGGCATAGGAGCATCCGGTCACCGCCACGTGTTTCATATCGACGGGCAACGGATTGATCTGCTGGCGGGCGGCGATCTCCATCCCATCGATGAGGCGGCTCACTCCCCAGGACCAGGCGGCGTACTGCCCGGAATTGCTCACATTGCCGTTGCACGTTCCGGCACAAAGCTCAGGGTAGAGTTGGTAGAACGCGTCCGCGGAATGGTCAACGTGTCCAAACGAAAGCGCGGTCACGTTGTTGTGGACGAAGTCAATTGTTGCGATCGGGCGGCTCGTCACGACGCTGGCCGGGAGGCTCCCTGGATTGGCTCCCGCGGCAGGCGCAAAGAACGTCATGGGGATCAAGACCGGAAACGGGCTGCTGCCCATTCCCGTTGGAATGTAAACGCCGGAAGTGAGAGTGAGGGATTTTCCGTTGCGGGTCACGACGACTTTCAACACACCCCGGGCTGTCGATCCGGCGGCCGGCGGCGTGTACGCAGCCGTAATGGTGCAGTCCGAGCAATCAGGCTTTGGGCCGATCTCATATTTTTCGATGGCGGCCTTGATCTCGTTGCGCCGCCGCTCCCAGCTCGCGAACGCGGTATCGCGACGCCTGTCATCATCGCGACGGCCTGCCGCGAAGAACACAAACGGGTCGGGCAGAGGTCGGATGATCGGGAGCTGATCAAAAGCTGGGAAGCTGGGCGGCGCAAACCTCGCGCCCGTGTTCTCAACATCGTAGGCCAATGGAAGCTTCCGATCTTCCGCGTTGGCCCCAACGGGACCGAGGAGCAGGACCGCGAACAATGCGGCGCCCATCCGCTGGACTAACGTTCTCACGTCTTTCCCCTCCCTGCGTCCTGGCGCAAGAGTTTTTCATGGCGCGGCTGGCCGCGTCGCCATTAATTCGTGTCGCGAACTATATAAGGACCACCGTCAGTGTTTGTCAAGCAGGAAATTACCCGTCGATGTTGGCTCCCGCGCGATTCAGATCGCAGCGTCCACTCCGTGGAGGACATGGCTGCACGGCTCGAGCTATGGCGTGCGCGGCTGGCCGGCGAGTCTTGCGCCAGTCTCTTGACCGGCGGTACCAGGACACCGCTCCGTCGCTATTTTTTCGCGCGCTTTGATTTTCGGGCTGACACGTTGGCCGCGACCGCCGCCCGGATCAGCGACTTGAAGGCTTCCGCGTCGATCTTCTCCCCCTCGTGGATGTCAATCGCCCGCCGCACGTTGCCCTCGAGGCTCGAGTTGAATAGCTTGGCGGGGTCCGGCAACGACGCGCCCTTGGCGAAAGTCAGCTTCACGACGGCCTTGTACGATTCGCCGGTGCAGATGATGCCGTCATGCGACCAAACCGGGGTGCCTCCCCACTTCCACTCCTCCACGACCTCGGGGTCCGCTTGCTGGATGAGCTCGCGCATTCTGCTCAAGGTCTCCCCGCGCCAGTCTCCGAGCCCGGCGATCCTTTTCGAGATGAGCGCAGCGGCCGATTCACCCGGGCTCGCGTCCGACTTTTTCATGTTGTCTTCCTCGCAGTGGTCGGCGGCGAGCTTAGCACTGTCGGAAAAAAACAGGACCCCATCCCTTGTTGGCCCGCGAACTTTCCGGTAAGTTTCCTTTTAGGAATAATACTTTCATAAATGGAAACTTGGCTGGAGCTCGCGGAGCATTTTTTCGAGGGGTCACGGTCGCAACCACCCACTCTAGGACGGAGCTGTTTTCATGACCTTCCATGTAGTCGATCCCATGTCCTGCGCGTCGCCGCCGACGGCGCCTTCCCGACCACGGTCGGGCCGTTGGCTCGCAACGCTCGCTGCGCTCCTGGGCGCAGCGGCGCTCGCATCGTTCAATCCAATCACGGCCCACGCCGCCTCATCGATTCAATGGAGCGACACGTGCCCGCCGCCGCCGCCGGGTGCGCAATACGGGTCCGATGGACAACTGTGCGCGATGGTGCAGGTTCCGCTGGACTATCGCTCCCCTGCCGGCCAACAGATCTCGATCGCGGTCTCCATGATTCCCGCCGCGAAACCCAGCGCCCGGCGCGGCGTTCTCCTCCTCAATCCCGGTGGGCCGGGCGGGTCGGGCCTCGACATGCCGCGTGTCATGACGACCCTCTTTCAGGGTGGTTCGGGTCAGGCCGTGCTCGATGAGTATGATTTGATCGGCTTCGACCCACGCGGTATAGGCCACAGCACCCCATTGAGCTGCGGGCTGACAGAGCAGGAAGCCGACCAGGCACTGGTGCCGTTGGAACAGGACCACAGCTTCGATGCGACGGTTGCGTTCATCCAGCAGGTTGCGACCAACTGCATTCAGACCAATGGCACCCTGGTACGGTACGTCACGACGGCGAACACGGCACGCGACCTGGAAGTGATCCGCCAGGCTCTCGGCGAGACCAAGGTCAACTATTTCGCCTGGTCCTACGGCACCTACCTCGGGGCGGTATACGCAACGTTGTTTCCCAACAATACGGATCGGTTCGTTCTCGACAGCAACGTGGACCCGAACTGGTTGTGGCGCACCGTTTTCCGCATGTGGGGCCTGGGAGGCGACGAGCGCTGGCCGGACTTCGCCAACTGGGCAGCCGCGCGGGATGCGACGTATCACTTCGGGAATACGCCCGATCAAGTGACGGCCCTGTACTACCAGCTCTATGACAAGGTGGACGCGAATCCACTGACAGGAGTACTGACGGACGGCACGCCGGTCAACGGCCCCATGTTCCGGGAGTTGACTTTCAGTTCACTGGAGCGGGATGTCAGCTTCCCGGATCTGGCCGGCTTCTGGCAGCTCGTGCAGAGCTCCGGCAGCGCTGCCACCGCGGCCAGGAGCTCTACCGCTGGAAGCAACGCGATAGCTGGCTTGCCGGCCCAGGCGAGCGCTCCCTCCTCTGCGTCGCTCAATCCAGGCCTCGCACCGGTCGCGCCCAGAGATATCCAGGTGCCGGTCGACAACCTGGCGGCTTCGGCCCTGGCGATTGTCTGTGACGACGTCGCCTGGTCGCATTCAGTGGGCCAGTATCGGCGGGAATACTCCGTGGATCAACAGGTCCACCCCATGTTCGGTGCGCTCGGCTCCAACATCTGGGAGTGCGCGTTCTGGCCCTATGCTCCCCTGGAAGCGCCCGTGCAGATCACGTCCAACGGTCCGGCAAACGTGCTGATGCTGCAGAACATGCGTGACCCCAACACTCCTTATATAGGAGCACTCGAGTTGCACGCCGCGCTGGGACAGCGCTCTCGACTCGTGTCAGCTGACGCCGGCGGGCACGGCGTGTATGGCCTTGGGGACAACATCTGCGCGGCGAATGTGGCCACGGCCTATCTGGCCAACGGAGTATTCCCGTCACACGATGTCTATTGTCCGGCGAATCCTACCAGCGCAACCGCTGCGGCAGAACAGAGCACCGCGAGGGAGCAGTTACGTCGAGCACTGCGTCTGCGGACCACACCACTGAAGCGGCCATTTTGAGCCGACGGCGGGGTCCCTTCTTGGGATCCCGCCCTTTGCGAGGGCGTTGTCATGCTCGGGCGAAATTTGCTTTTCGGAAGTGCCGCGCTCCTTTGCGCGTTCGTATTGCTGGCGGCACAGCCAGCACACTCCTCGCAGCAAGGCACTCTAACACTCGAGGAAAGCGCGAAGATCGACGCGCTCTTCCACGACTATGCGAAGGCCACCAGCCCTGGATGCGCGCTTGGAGTGATTCATGGCGGACAAGTCGCCTACGCGCATGGGTACGGCATGGCGGATCTCGAGCGGAACGTCCCGATCTCGCCCAGCACGGTGTTCGATATCGGATCGAGCTCCAAACAATTCACCGCGGCAGCAGTGCTGTTACTCGCGCAAGACGGCAAGCTTGCCTTCACGGACGACGTGCGCAAGTACGTACCTGAGCTACCGGACTACGGCGCTCCGATAACACTCGACCATCTACTGCATCATACGAGCGGTTTGCGTGATTACGTCGCTTTGCTCGTACTGGCGGGTCACACTTGGGAGGAAGTGACTACCGATGAGCAGGCGCTGCAAATCCTGTCACGCCAGCGCCAGCTCAATTTCCCCACCGGCTCGCGCTACGAATACTCCAACAGCGGCTTTTTCCTCCTTTCCGTCATCGCGCGGCGAGTCAGTGGTAAGCCGCTGGCCGATTTCGCCCGGGAGCGACTGTTCACGCCGCTCGGCATGAGCGCTGCCCGCATCCGAAACGACTACGCCATGCTGATCCCGAAGAGAG
This sequence comes from uncultured Steroidobacteraceae bacterium, assembly GCA_964400085.1. Classification (GTDB taxonomy): domain Bacteria; phylum Pseudomonadota; class Gammaproteobacteria; order Steroidobacterales; family Steroidobacteraceae; genus 13-2-20CM-66-19. The sequence goes on from CAYNTW010000008.1 coordinate 88,055, forward strand.
CCCTCGGATATGGGCCGACGCAGGACGGCTTCCAGAACGCGATGTCGAATTGGCAGCAGACAGGCGACGGCGCCGTGCAGCTCTCGATCGAGGATGCCTTCAAATGGCTGGCCAACTTCGTGGATTCCAAGGTGGGTGGCGTTCGGTTCGCCGAGCAGATGGAACAAACCGGCGTGCTCGCCAACGGTACGCCGATCAGCTACGCGCGCGGATTGTTTGTCGACCAATATCGCGGCCTCAGACGTGTGCACCATGCCGGCGATTGGATCGGCTATCACGCAATGCTCGAGCGCTTTCCGCAACAGCGGGCGGGTATAGCCATTCTCTGCAACACAGACGCCAGCGATCCCTCCGGACTGGCTGACCGGGTGGCGGATATCATCCTGGCGGACGAGTTTCCGCAAAGCCCAGCGGATGCCGCGAGCGATAAGAAGGCCGCGCCCCGCGGCGCGCACGCGAAGCGCTCGAAGCAAGCCCCTTCCCTCCCGGCCGATCGCATCGTTGGCAGCTATTTCGACCGCGAGGCCAACACGGTTTATCGGGTGACGAATGATCGAGGTAATCTTTCGCTGGAGCTGGGAAGCACATCCCTGCACCTTGCCCAGACAGGTCCTGCGACATTTGCTGTGACCGGTTTCCCGGTGACTGTCACTTTCCAGTTCGCCGGCACGGCTCCGGCGCAGTCTCTGGGGCTGCATATTGGAGCAGACCCTGAAATCCGCGCCGAGCGGTTCACTCCGCTAAAGCTCACCGAGCAGCAACTTCGGACGTACGCAGGTGTGTACCGCAGTGATGAGCTTGGGGTGACCTGGCCAATCGCATTCAAGGAGGGCCGTATAGAGATCCAGAACGCGGCACGCACGTCGGTGCCTGTCGCCGGCCCACTGGAGCCCGCGATGATCGATGCATTCAGCGGTCCAGTGGGCTTCGTTCAGTTCGTACGAGACGACTCAGGCCAATTGATAGGCTTCGATTTGAGCGCATCGCGAATGCGGAACATTCACTTCGAGCTTCAAGCAGCCCCCGATGCCAGACATTGCACGCATTGATCAGCGCCAATGAGCGGGGTGACCATCGGCACTCCAACCCTCGCCGCTAACCGCAAACGCGCCGCGCGCCGCGGCAACACGAGCCGCCGTTGATATTTACGCCGCAGCAGCGAACCAACTACCCACGTCAGCAATGCCGTCAATAGAATGACCAAGGAGATGCCGAGTAGCCCGGTCGCTGTGCCACCGTCGCGCTCGCGGAAAGCGCGCCGGCCGGCGTCGATTCGACATACTCGAACGGTCGGGGTTGATTGTCTGTGACAGAGCGGACGCCGTAGACAAGTCTCGAGTGAGAGGCGGCGGCACGGGCTGCTGGAACGTCGAGTGAGTCATGCCGAGCGGCCCCAGGATATGCCGCGCGACGTAGTCCTCGAAGCGCTCGCCGGAGACTCGTTGCACGATGCAGCCGGCGAGCGGCACTGTCAGGCAACTATATTGCAATTTTGGAAAATCTAGTAGGGCTGACCTCAATTCCGTGTGGGACCGCGGCTTCTATTACAATTCTTTGGCGAGAAGGAGAGAAGGAGATGGACACTGTGAACACGCATCTGCTCAGCCGACGTCAATTCAGCGCGCGTTGCGCGGCATTCGGCTTATTGTTGCCTGCCGCCATCAGTGCGAGGGCTCTAGCCGCCACAAGTGCTGCATCGGAGACCGCGCGGCGGACGGTATCGCTCCCAGATGGCACCTCCGTTCCAGCGCTCGGCCAAGGCGCCTGGCATCTAGGACAGGGACGGCATCCCCAGGGTGTTGAAGAAGAGGCGGTGCGAACCGGCATTTCGCTTGGCATGACGTTGATCGATACGTCGGGAAACTACGGCAATGGCCGCTCCGAGCAATTCCTCGGCCACGCGCTTGCCGGTCAGCGCGACCGGATATATCTGGTTTCCAAGGTGGAGGCCAATCAAGTGTCTGGAGATGGCATCGCCCGTGCCTGCGATGCGAGTCTCGCTCGTCTCAACACCGATCATCTCGATCTCTATCTGCTGCATTCGCCGGTCCCCAGCAAGCAATTCGCCGGCGTCGTAGCGGCATTCGAACAACTCCGCGCGGCGGGAAAGATTCGCGCCTGGGGTGTATCCAACTTCGATAGGGAGCAGATGGAAGATCTGTTCCGTGTTCCAGACGGCCAGCGCTGCGCCACCAATCAGGTCGCTTATAGTCTCCACAACCGTCGCATTGAGCGCGACCTTCTGCCATGGTGCAAGCAGCACAACGTGCCGGTGATGGCGTACTCGCCCCTCGGCGGAGACCACAATCTCGTGGTGGGCGACCGCACGCTGGCGCAAATCGGCGCCGCGCACGCATGCTCGGCAGCCGCGGTTGCGCTGGCATGGGTAATGCGCGGCGGGAACGTCATTGCCATTCCCGAGTCCGGCTCTCCAGCGCATACCAAGGAAAACGCGGCGGCGCTTTCCATAACACTCACGCCGCAGGACATTCAGACATTGGTTGCCGCCTATCCAGGACCCTCCGGCGCAACCTGACAGTAAGCGGCTCGTATGGCCTTGGCGGTAGAGCACGCCACCGTCAAGGTCGGCGGCGGCGTGCCACGGCGCTGCTCATGCCTTCTTGATCAGGCCTAGTTGGGTAAGGGCTGTGACGCCATCATCGAGGCCGATCTCCTCGACGATTTTCCCGTTCTGCACTTTCAGGACGGTCATACCGGTGAAGTGCATCTTCCGTCCGGTGGCCGCGGGTAGTGAGCCGATCAGGAAATCACTGAACGCGGGGCCGGTATGCGTTCCGCCGCCTTCCCAACGTCCAACGACGTAGTCCCCTGCAGCGATCAGATCCGCCGTGCCCCAGAAATTGAGGTCGGGGAAGGCTTTGCGGAAGCCGGTCATGAACGCCTTGATGTCCTCCCGGCCACGCCGCGGCTCGTGGAGTGAATATTGCAACAGCATGTTTGGCGCGGCCAGCTCATCCACCACTGCGAGGCGGCAGTTCTTTCCCCAGAAGTCGGTAAACCAACGGCCCACGATCGTCTTGTTTTCGTCCTCTCGCGACATACGAACACCTCCGGTTGTCAAAATACAGTCGCGCTGCTCGCGCAGCTCCAAGCGCTGCGCAGATTAGCCGCACGAGCGGAGGAGCGAATTCCGTTTCTTGCTCTATCTGGCTCCACCTTCGGATCACCTCCCGTCTTCGAGAAAATCCGTGATCGAATCACGACTCGGTGTGATGCCTCTCAATTGCAGGACGGCGCCAGCATTGCCCCGGTGATAGGTGCCGTGCAGGCAAACATGCAGAATGATCTCGCCGCGCCGCATGCGCGCCGACTTTCCACTGGTGAAGACAAAATCGATGGACTGCTCGAAATCGCTCTCGGTCAAACCGCCTACATAAGATGCGTACCAGTCGTCGACCTCTCTCGCACTGTTGGCAAGCCCCTGGAAATCCGGGATCTTTGCGGAGCGCGGCGCCTGAAACGAGTGCGGCAATCCCTGTAGATGATGCTGAAAGATCCGGTCGACGACGTGCATGTGATCGAGGATGCGCAGCATGATCGAGACGTCCGCATCAGTTAGCCGGTCGAGATTGCGGCTGACCACATCGTAGAGGCCGCGATCGGCCCAACGCTTGATGTGAATGAGCTGTGAGAAAGGCTCACGAGTCATGAGAGTGTCCTCCGTTGCTATTCCATTCGCCTCGGAGATAATACGAGCGATCGCTCGTATTCCTCTACTCGCATTTGGGGGTGTGGTAAATGGCGCGCAAGCCGCTCACAAATCCCAGGAAGCACGCTTCTCAGGACAGATCACGCGCGACCGTCGACGCCCTGATCGAAGCGACAGCTCGCATTCTGGTCAAGGAAGGTTTCGATAAGGCCAGCACCAACCGTATCGCCGAGAAGGCAGGCGTGAGCGTTGGCTCGCTGTACCAATACTTTCCCAGCAAAGAGGCGCTCGTTGCCGCAGTCATCGATCGTCACCAGCAGGAGCTCATGCAGATCGTGCGCCGCGCGCTGGCAGACGTTACGGCGCTCCCCATGGAGCAAGCAGTGCGCAAGCTCGTCGCCGTGGCGGTCGAGGCGCATCGCATCGATCCCAAGCTACATCGCGTGCTTGCGGAGCAGATTCCGCGCACTGGCAGGCTCGAGAATACAGAAGCCTTCAACCGCGAGACCTATGCCCTGTTCAGGGCGTATCTCGAGAGCCATAGCGATGAGCTTCGCGCACTCGACCTCGGTCTTGCGACATTCGTATGCGTGACGTCGATAGAGGCGCTCACGCACACAGCAGTCCTGCATCATTCCGAGATGCTCTCAGACGAAGCGATTGAAACCCTCATCGACGAAGCCACACGACTCGTGATCCGCTATCTGCGTTAGTCCCGATCGCGCGGATCACTTGCCCCGACAGACGCGAAACCCCTGATCCGGTCCCGCGCCATTGGCTGCCAGGCTACCCCGGTACGCCGACGCGCAGGAGAAGTCGGCGCCCATCCAACCGCCGCCTTTCCATACCCGGCCAAAGCCGCTCTGGCTTCCTTTAGGGTCGGTGACGTTGCTGGCCAACTCTCCGTACCAATCCCAGCACCATTCCCTCACATTGCCCGACATGTCGTAGAGCCCGAGCTCGTTGGGTTTCTTGCGGCCGACCGGCTGCGTCCGATTGTGGTTTTGTTCTATCGCGCGCCAGTTCCACGCGCCGGACAGGACCCGATCTCCTGAGTTCCTCCAATACCAGGCCACTTCATCCACAGCGTCGCTGCCGCTGTACGTGTAGCTCCTGCTCTTCCGACCGCCGCCCGCGGCATATTCCCACTCGGCTTCGGTCGGCAATCGATAGCCGTTGGCGCCTGCATTGATCGTCACCGTCCATTTCATGGCGTCGAGGTCGCCGAATTTCGGGTCTGGCCTGTTATTCGGGTCTTTGTCTTTTTTGTTGATGTTGTAATACGGCCGCAAGCCCTCTTTCATACTCCTTCGATTGCAGTACTCGATGCTGTCATACCAACTCACCATCTCGACCGGCAGATCGTCACCCTTGAACTTCGCGGGGTTCGTTCCCATCACCTCGACCCACTCCTTCTGGGTGACCGCGAATTTGCCGATATAAAAGTCCGCTACGGTCACACCTTTTCCGTAGTAGTTCGATTTTGTGTTTTTGAACTGACCGCCTTTGACCCATACGAAGTCAGCGCGCGCGACGGCAACGTCCATGACTGCGACCAGGCTCGCCACAACCAGGAGCGCCGCCAGAATGAATGGTTTTTTCATCGGCTCAGCGCATCAGGCCGGCGGCAGGAGGGGCCGCCGGCCGGACGTATTTGAGCGAATTCCCGCTGGATTCCTTACCACACCGTTGCGTTGACCTCACCACTGGCGCCGTTATAGGCCTCGGTGGCCAGGATCATGTAGTTGAAAGTCCCCAGGTTCATGCCGAGACTCTGCCAGTGGCTGAAGTGGTTGCCGGTGGTGACCGTGTGGTTCGACCCGATCGATGCACCGCCCCAGGCATCCAGGTACTGCTCGAAAGTCGCGGTACCTATGATCGACGGCTGGTTGACTTGCAGATGCTCATAGGTGTTGTACGTGTGCCCATCGCTGCTGACGGATCCCTTGAAGGTTGCATTTGCCGTATACAGCGAGCCGAGCTCGGTGATGTAGTATTCGACCAGCGGATTGGTCGTCCATCCGTAGACGGAAATGGTGTTATATCCACGGGCGGAGCCGACGTTGTAGCCCACGCTCATGTTGCCGCCAGTCCGCCAGCCTTTACCGCCAACCATGTCACCGACACCTGACCAGGTGATGGCGTAATTGCCGGGAAATTGTGCGTTTTCTGGAAAGGTCATGGTTGCCGACCCACTACTGGTAAACAACGAATAGAAGTAGCCGTTATTCGTGCCCGTTCCATTGTTGTTTACCGTCTGGGCGTTTGCCGCCATTGACGCGCAACCCGCTATCAGCACGTAGAAGATGATTGAGCGCATACGAATTTTCCCCTCTGCTTCGCTGCCCTTAAGTTAGCGCTACCACAATTACATCGCAGAGTACACGGCATGTCGGGCACGGCCGTCAAGAGTATTGCCCGGGTGTTGGAGTATTGGAAACGCTACTTTGTGCGCGAGGTCTATGCCCCGGTCGCGTCAAAGTATGCGAAGCAGCGCCCGTGATTCACGTTGCTATTTCGAGTGAGGATCCTTCTCGCCGAGCCCAGGATAGAAGAGCGCCCGATTGGGCAGCGACTCGTTGTATACCTTTCGCGAGGTGAACAGCCAATGTCCGTGGACTCGCGCGAGTTGGTCCTCATAATGCCCGAAGTACACGAGTTGGACGTCCTTCTGCGGCGTGTTGTTCGTGATCTCGAACCAGTAGGCGATGGTCTTCGCCGTATCCCCGTTGACATCGATCACGTGGTTGAGAATGAAGTGCCGCGACCGGGGCCATTGAGTGGCGCCTTCCGGCACACTCGCGGCGCGCGCCGCGGCGAACCCGGACATGGCGTTGCGGATCGCCGCTTTACCTTTCTCCACACCATTCGCCCAGATGAGTACACCGTCGTCGGCCCAAGCGGCCATCACGGCATCCATGTCTCCTGCGTCGACGGCAACCATGTAGCGGTTCGAGAGATTCTCGATCTCGGCCCGATCGTCCGCGTAACCCGCCGCGGCTGTACCCCAGACGCCCAACGCCAAGGCGCCGAGCAACGTCGTAAGTCGATTCATGCATTCCCTCCCGAAGTAGTCGCGACAGACTTTCAGTCCGGCACGTATGCCTGCAGCAAGCTGCGGTAGGCGCCGGCGATGAACACCGATGCATCCCCCAACTCACCTTCATAGTCTTTGAGCGGACGTGCAGCGACAGCATCCGATGGCCCGAAGCCCTTGTTGAAGTACACGAACATCTGCGCGAACAGCTTCTGGTAGATGTCGCGGTAGCGGACGATGTCCGCGCCGGTAAGCAACTTGCCGTCCGCGGGCACTACGCGGGTGTCGGGCTTCACCACCGTCGCGAGCTTCTCATAGGCCCGCACCAGCCCCCCTAACCAGCCGCCATTGTGGATATCCAGGACTGGCCAATGGCTGCCAGAGACCGGACCACCGGCGATCAGCACATTCGCCTCTGGGAAATGGACGTAGACGTCGCCATCGGTGTGCGCTGCCGGCAGATAGTCGTAGTCGATGTGTTGGCGCGCGAATTCAAGGGACCCCGAGGTGCGCGTGGTCTTCGTCGCGCGCGCCTTCTCGGGCAAAGGACCGTACGTCCCTTCGTAGCAGACCGAAGTGGCCTTGCGCCCCTCGTATAGCCGCGTGACCTCGTGCGCGATGATCAGACCGCCCTTGCTTCCGATGGGTAAGTTAGAACCCGTCTGCTCAGGGTGCCAGTGTGTATTGATGAGCGTGCTCACGCGACTACTACCGGTCGCCTTCTCAACGGCTTTGAGCAACTCCCTGGAGTTGACCGTGAGGCCGCCATCGATCAGCAGCGCCCCTTCCGGGCCGGGCATGGCGACAACGTTGCAACCAGCGCCCTGTAGTAGAGTGAGCCCACCCATTTCCTTCGGCGTGAGCGGTGTGGCAGTGATGGAATCGCGCGCAGCAAGCGCGCCTCGCGCTGGGACCAACATGCTCAAGGACGCCAGCGCCCCGGCGACGGAGGTGGCGCCCAACAACCGAAGGCCACCACCCAGGACGCGACGGCGCGAAAGCCTGGGCCATGGGTCTTCCGG
>CAYNTW010000009.1:0-51824 GCA_964400085.1 uncultured Steroidobacteraceae bacterium
CGGTAGGATATGTGCCCGTCGATCAGCGGCACACCGAAGAAATCGTAGATATTAAAGCCGGTGGTCGCCAGCCACAGCTCATTCGCCAACGGCTCATCCTCGAACTCCCGATAGGATTCACGGTCGTTCATGAAATACAGTCCCGCCACCCACGTGAGCGCCTGGTCCGAGTCCGACGTCAGCCGCAGCTCCTGTGAGAAGTTGTTCTGCATCTTGTCGATGTGATCGGCCAGGGAATAGTTGGGGACCTGGGGATAGAAAAGTTGCTGCTTGGAGCTGTGGAAGAAGCGGTTGATCCCTTGCTGGTGGCGCGTATAGAAGGAGCTGATCGACTTGAGGCTCATGCCCGGCAACTGCCATTCGACGGTCAGCGAGGGCAGGTAGAACTGCTCGGTCGTGGGCTGCGGAATGTTGTAGTACGACTGGTAGAGCCCGGCAGTGGACCACCACACATCGCTGTCGGCACGGTCGACGCGCTCGTAGAGCAGGGACGGTGTGATCGTCAGGTTATCAGTAGGCTTCGCCAGGAGCGCGATGCGGCCGGTGTAGGAGTCGACCGTGTTGGTGTCAGTGGCGATGAGGTCGTTGGTGAAGAAGTTGTGGCGGTCGATGTAGCCGCCATCCTGGCGTGCCCAGATGCTGGCCCGCAGCCCTACCTTGTCATCCACGACCGGCCCGCCGGCGGCGATCCCCGCCTCATAGCTCGGTGTCCCGCCCCGTGTGAACGCCATTTCCGTGCGGCTGTACGCAGAGAATCGGGTGACGCTCGGAGCGGGGGTGATGAACCGGATGGTGCCGCCCTCCGAGCCGGCCCCAAACAGGGTCCCCTGCGGCCCGCGCAGCACTTCCACGCGCTCGAGATCAAAGAGCTCCGGATACAAGCTGCCCGACTCGCGCCCCTGGATCGCCGTGTCATCCACATAGATTCCCGTGGTCGCCGCGCCCGCTGTCGCGCTGATTCCCCGGATGGATACGACGCGCTCGCCGGTTGACTGAGGCGTGGTGGCGACCGCGGGGGTGATCAGGCTGATTCCCGGCACAATCCTCGAGAGATCGTTGATGTCTTTCGTGCCTCGTTGATCCAGGACCGCCTCGTTGACCGCGGTGACACTGATCGGAACGCTGAGAATGTTCTCCGCTCGTTTCTGAGCCGTGACAATGATTTCCTGCAGGGGTGCCGCCGCTTCCTCGGCGACTTCCTGGGGAGCGGCTGGCCGGCTCGCGGCTAACCGTTGTGTCGGACTGTCCTCGATTCCGACCTCGGCAAGGCGCAGGTCGCTGACCGGTTGGGGTATCACCCCGCCGCGCGGCGCGCCGCCTGCTTGGGCGATCGCCCGGATCACGACCGTCATGTCATCGATGGCATGGAATTCCAGCCCAGTGCCCGCCAGGAGCTGTGCCAGGGCGGATAGCGCGCTCAATGAGCCTTTTACGCCACGGGAATGGCGGCCTTCGAGCAGCTCGGCCGGGCTGGTCACCTGTACGCCCGATTGCTCCGAGTAGCGCAGCACCGCGGTCGTCAGCTTTTGCGGATCTATGTCGAATTGCGTCGTCGCGGTGAGCCCACCCGCGGCGTGCGCCAGCCGGGACAAACCCAACATCATGAGCAACAGGAACAGAGCCGTTGCGCCCAGGACGCTATTGCACCGACAGCTTGCGTTTGCCTGCACGTTACCCCCGAGCCCGAATGGGAGAATCTTTGTCCCCTTTGAAAGCTAAGACGAGCTGACCCCGGAATGTTGCAATCCTTCCCAATTTCGCGCCTCGTTCGTCTAATATGAAGTGAGAAGGGGGGCTCAAAAGATCATGCGGGGCAGGTTTACCCTCGCCGGGAACGAGATCACCCTGGAACAGCTCGAACGGCAGACCCGGTCTGTACAGACCGAATTGATTGAGCGCCTGTTTCGCGACCACAACGAGGCGCTCGTTCGGTTTTTGCTGCCGCGGCTACGATCCCGGCAGGCGGCGCTCGAGGTCGCCCAAGAAGCCTATGTGCGCCTTTTGAGCCTCGATCAGTCCGGCGCGATCAGCTATCTGCGGGCCTTTCTGTTCAAAACGGCCGCCAATCTGGCGGTGGATCGTTTGCGCCGCGATGATGTCCATGCGCGTGCATTGGAGACGCCTCTCTTCCGGGAGCTGACCGATCACCGCACTCCTGAGCGTGCCGCCGCGGGCGCCCAGGAAATCAGGCGTCTGACCCAGTTGCTCAAAGACCTGCCGCCGAAGTGCCGACAGGCCTTTGTCCTCAATCGCTTCCACGGGCTGGAATTCGCGGCCATCGCATCCGAGATGAAGCTTTCGGAACGGATGGTGCGAACCTATGTGGTGCGCGCCTTGCTGCACTGTCGCGCCCAACTGGAACCGCAGGCCTGCCAGGATGAGTAAGCCGAGCACCGAATTGGAACAGGATGCGATCGACACGGCCGCGGCCGAGTGGTTGTTACGATTGCGCCAACCCCACCTGACTCTGGAGGAAACGCTCGCCTGGCAGCAATGGCTCGCGCAAGATCCGCGCCACGAGACAGCCTTTCGCGCGCTGGAAGAGTTGTGGGACAAATTCGGGTCCATGCCAACACCCGCGCCCGTCTCACCTGAGGCCCTGCGCGCGGATACCTACGATGGGTCGATGTCGGTAAGCGCCTGGCAAGCGCAGCCCCGAGCGCACCCGGCGCGCAACTCACGACGATGGGCGCTCGCGGCTATGTTCCTGATCGCTCTGACTTGCGTCATCGGTGGTAGCGTCGTCACGCACTCGATGTTAGGACACCTCTCCAACGACAGGACCTTCGAAACAGCGATTGGGCAGAATGCGAGCGTCACTCTAGCCGATGGCTCCACTATCCAGATGGGCGGCGACACCAAGTTATTCGTCGTTTTGCGACCGCGATTTCGCCAGATCGAGTTGCTGCAAGGTGAGGCCTGCTTCCAGGTCGCAAGGGACCCTGCGCGCCCGTTTCGGGTCCGTGCCGGAGCCGCGACGGTGACTGCCGTCGGAACGGAATTCAACATCCGACGCAGCGACGACCGGGTGGTCGTCTCGGTGCTGGAGGGACGAGTCCTCGTACAACCGATGACGCCGGTGATTCCGATCTCCTGGATCCCGTCATCCCGGACGTTCGGGCCCGCCGCCCCGCTGGCCGCGGGTCAGCGAACCACTGTCGATCGGCGCGGTATGGAGTCGACCCAACCCGTCGGCGACAGCTCGAGCGCGGTGTCTTGGCAACACGGACGTATGGCTTTCGAAGCGGAGCCGCTTCGTTATGTCATCCAGGATGTCAATCGCTACGCGCAGCGGCCCATCGTCATCGCCGATGCCCGCCTGGGTGATCTGCGCATCACCGGCACGGTGACCGAAGCCAACGTTCTCGGCTGGGTCAGGAGCCTCGAGGCCGCTTTCGCCATCCGCGCCGACATTCAACCTGACAAGATCGTCTTGCGTTCGGACTGACGTAATCACGCCCTGGAGCTCCCATGAAGCTGTCAAAGCGACGGCAGCCGCTTGCCGCGGATTGTCTCTCAGTAGTCGCGGCCCTGCTGTTGACCACGCCAATCGTTGTCGCGGCCACCCCGCAAGAAGTCCCGGCCTTTGCGGCGGTGCGCGGGGACCGCGCAAGCGGGTGGCTGCCCCAGACGCGCTCGGAAGTGTTGGCCCGCAACGGGATGGTGACGACCAGCCAACCGCTCGCCGCTCAAGCCGGGCTCCGAATTCTCGAACACGGAGGCAACGCGTTCGACGCGGCCGTCGCTACCGCCGCGGTTCTGAATGTGGTCGAGCCAGGTAGCGCCGGAGTCGGTGGCGACGTTTTTGTCATCGCATGGCTTGCAAAAGAGAAGAAGCTGATAGCCCTGAACGGCAGCGGCCGTGCACCGTCGGGGGCAACGTTGGAACACCTGCTTGCCCATGCCAAGGACGGGCGCATGCCGTTGCACGGTATCTACTCGGCCACGGTACCTGGTGCGGTGGATGCGTGGGACGCATTGCTCAAACGGGCAGGCACACTGACGTTCAAGGAGGTACTCGAGCCTGCGGCCAGGCTGGCGGAAGAAGGATTTGGGGTCAGCGAGCGCATCCGCAATGATTGGATCTACGGCGAGGAGGTGTTGAGCGCCGATCCGGACTCCGTCAAGACGTATCTCGTCGACGGCCATATTCCCGCCGTTTACAGCCTATTCCGCAATCCAGACCTCGCACACACGTTCCGCGTGCTGCAGGCCAAAGGGCGAGCTGCCTTCTACGACGGGGAAATCGCGCAGGCGATCGTGGCCAAGTCGAACGCCCTCGGCGGGTCGATGACCGCGCGTGACCTGCGCGAGACGCACGCCACGTGGGAAGAGCCCATCTCCACGAGCTATCATGGTTATGACGTCTACGAATTTCCGCCCAACACACAGGGGTTCGCGACCCTCGAGATGCTGAACATTCTCGAGGTGTGTGCGCCGAAGTTGGGACTGAACCTGGGCGCGCTCGGCCCGTTATCCCCAGACTACTGGCACCTCCTCGTCGAAGCCAAGAAGCTGGCGTACGCGGATCTCTACGCCTACAACGGCGACCCCGGTTACGTGTCGGTCCCGGTTGCGAAGCTCATTTCCAAGGAGTATGCGGCGCAACTTTGCGGTCGCATCGACATGGGCAAGGCGCTCACACCCGAGGCGAAGGGCGATCCGGTCGGGGGCACGGTATACCTGGCGACGGCCGATCGCTGGGGTAACCTGGTATCGTTCATCTACAGCATCTACGATACCTTCGGCGCGGGAATCACCATTCCCGGTTACGGCTTCGTCCTGAATGATCGCGGCGCGTTGTTCTCGCTCGAGCCCCGGAGTCCAAACGTCATCGCCCCGGGAAAAAGACCCTTCCATACCCTGTTACCGGGGTTTGTCATGCGACAGGGAGCGCCGGTGATGGCCTTCGGCCTGATGGGCGGCAGTCAACAAGCGCAGGGTCACGCGCAGGTTCTGGTGGACATGATCGACCTGGGAGCCAATCCGCAGGCCGCCAGTGACGCGGCGCGCTTCTCACACGCGCAGGCAACCAATACTCTGTACCTGGAATCCCAGTTGTTCGCACAGGTTGGAGCGGCTCTGAGCGCTCGCGGTCACAGGGTCGTCGCGGCCAATGGCGATGACATGGGCGGTTTCCAGGCCATCCAGTTCATGCCCTTTGCGACTGCCCCGATCTCTGGTAATAGAAGTCCCCGTGAGGGACCCGTCGCGGGTGTGTTCCGTGGTGCGTCGGATCATCGGAAGGATGGCGAAGCGGTAGGATGGTGATGATGGCAATGGCAAACAAAAAGGGTGACGGCGCGCGGTCTGTGCAGGGGATGCGCGTGTTGCTGTTGGCAATTTGCATGTCGGTAGCGGCGACGGCAAACGCCGCCCCAACTGCGGCGCACCAGTATCACAACCTATTCGCCGAGCGGCTCGGCCGAAGTCCCAGCGACACCCAGGCGAAAGTCGAGAAGGCATTCCAACAGCTCTTCCATGGCGATGGTCAGGAGGAGCGCGTGTATTTTGAGACCGGCGCCAATGCCGATGGCCCGCTCGCTTATATCACCGACTGGGCGAACAACGACGCCCGCACCGAGGGAATGAGTTACGGGATGATGATTGCCGTGCAGCTCGACAAGAAACGCGAGTTCGATGCACTGTGGAACTGGTCCAGGACCTACATGCTCATCACCGATCCGAAGAACCCTTCGGTCGGGTACTTCGCGTGGTCAATGAATACCGACGGCACGCCCCGCTCGACCGGAGCCGCGCCCGATGGCGAGGAATACTACGTCATGGCGCTGTATTTCGCGGCCCATCGCTGGGGCAACGGTCAGGGCATTTACAACTATCAGGCGGAGGCTGACAAAATCCTTCGCGGTATGCGGCACCACCCGGTGCTGACGGGAGCTCCGCCTTTCCGTATCCATCCCAATGACCCACCATTCGTTCAGCCGGACAAGCCCTGGCCCAGCCCCAACACGCGCGCAGCCATGGCCGCGGCGCTCAAAGAGGGGAAGCCCTGGCCGCCTCCTCGACCCAAGCGCGCGCCGGGGCCGGTGACGGTGGGACCGATGGTCGATGAAGCTCACGCCATGATCCGATTCGTAGCAGAAACCAACGTACCGGGCACCGATGCGTCCTATCATCTGCCGGCATTCTACGAGCTCTGGGCACGCTGGGGGCCTGAGGAAGATCGCGCCTTCTGGGCCAAGGCCGCGAAGGTCAGCCGCGACCTGTTCGTCGGTGTGACCGGGCCGGAAACGGGCCTGTCACCGGATCGGAGCAACTTCGACCTGTCGCCGATCAACGGCTGGGATGGTCAGCCCGTGCAGTTCGGTTATGACAGCTGGCGTACCGTCAGCAACTGGTCCGTTGACTATAGCTGGTGGGCCGCGGACCCGCGCGAGCGGGTGCTGAGTGACCACGTGCAGAAATTCCTGTTTGGCCAGGGCATCCACAGTTTTCCAGATCGCTACACGCTCGAGGGCCGGCCACTGTCGAGTCGCCATTCCCCCGGCATGGTCGCGGCCGCGGCGGTGGGGAGCCTCGCGGCGACGCCCGGCGAGGTGTCAAATGCCTTCCTCCAGGAGTTGTGGGACATGCCCGTCCCTGCGGGCGAGCAGCGCTACTTCGACGGCATGCTTTATCTCATGAGCCTGATGCACGTGAGTGGCGAATTCCGCATCATCGAGCCTCGTCCCTAGAATTTGTACCGCAGGCCCAACACGTAGCGACGCCCGATGACGTCGTAGAGTTGGGGGTTCAGCGACAATGACCCAGTGCGCCCGAAGGCCGCCGCCGTCGTCGGCGGAGCACGGTCGAGGGCGTTCGTGACCTCGCCGTAGACGGTCAGCTCGCCTGGTACAGGCACTGTGTACGTCAGGTTCACATCCATGTAGAAGAGTCCGCCGACGTGATTGTTATCGATCGTCTGCACGCCTGGGATTGCCACTGGGCTCTCACGCAGCGTGTGGTCCAGGATGCCCTTCGAGATGTACCGGCCCTGCACGAACAGAGCGTACGGTCCGTTGTTGTAGGTGAAATTGGCTGTGTACTTCTGCTTCGGCAGACTGCGGGTCGTACCGACTTGTCCGGCCCATTCGTCATAGGTACCGAACTGGGTGAGGGTCGCGTTCTTCATCAAGTCCGAAAAATACAGTCGGACTCCGATGTCCTCAGGGCCGCCACCCAGCAGATGCAAGCCTGTGTGGTAGCTGGCCTCGACGTCCACGCCTTCGATGAACTGCTTGGCGAAGTTGATGAAGTATTGATCGACCTCGACGATGTTGTTCGCCGCATCCAGCTTGACCAGCGCTTGGTACTGGGGGTCCCCGCGGAAGGCGGCGTCGACGATCTGCTGCGTCGTCGGCTTATCGATCGCAGCGGCGATGTCGATCTTGTACCAGTCGACGGATGCCGAGAAGCCGTTGAAAAAAGTAGGGGTGAGCACAAATCCCGCCGTCCAGGTGTCGGCTCTCTCGGGCTTCAGGTTCGGGTTGCCGCCGGAGTAGCTGGCGCCCGACTGTGTCGTCGGCGCGCCGTTGGTGAGGATCCAAGGGTTGTTGACCGTCGCGCCGCCGCGAGTCGTGTCGAATCGCTCTTCCAGGGAGGCCGCGCGTACGTCTCGCGAGCGCGTCGCTCGCAGCCGCAGGGTGTCGTTGATCGACCAGTCGACGCCCGCTTTCCAGGCCCAGACGGTGCCGGAGCCGGAATAATCGGCCCAGCGGGCGGCCAGGTCCGTCGAGAAGCTCTCGAACACGGGCACGCCTTTCAGCAGCGGAATGTTGAATTCCGTGAAAGCCTCCTTCACCGTGGTGTCGCCGCTGAAGGTGCGTTCCGAGCTGAACATGACCGAGCTGGAGTTGGCGTCTCCGAGGAATCCCGTCGGCACATAGTACAGGCCTGGGATGCCGCCGGTGGCTTTGCCGTTGAGGGTCACTGTCGGGGCGGAGGCTGGCCACGGGGCCGTATAGCCGTACTGGTTGATGTAGAAGCCGTACGGGATCACACCGCGGAAGTAGGTCGGTTGAGTTGGAATCACCGAGCCGACCAGCGTGCCGTTGAGGAATGCCGGGTATTCGTTTGCCGGGTTGGGTGTCGTCTGTAGGATGGATTCCTTGCGCCAGGCGCCGCCGAAAGCCGCGTTGACCGGACCGGCCCAGCCCTCGAAAAGCTTGCCACTGGCGGTGAGCTCGCCGTTCTTGAGGTTGTAGTATTGTTCGGCTATTTTCTCCGGGCCGCTGACGTAGGCGGCGGCCTGGGGCGAGATGTTGTTCCAGCCGCCGAAGAGATTGATCGGCACGCAGTCCGAGAAGCTTTTGTAGTAAAGCGGATCGTAGGTTTGCGAGGCCACACGGCAGATGGGGTTGCCGTTGGCATCCCGTACCGCATCCATCGCAAAGAACAAGCGGTCGACGCGGGTTCCGTTGTTGTCGATGTAGTTCTCGCGCGTGGCGCCGTATTGAAAGTATCCGTCGAGCTTCCAGTCGGCAACTTCGGCTTTGAACCCGAGCGTGCCCTGGTGGGTGATATTCTCGGTGATCTGGCGCGTCTCGCCGAGCGGATTGCCCGGCACGTTGTTCAGGTAGACCCCGTACGTGAAGTACTGAGTCGCCAGCGCGTCGCGGCCGGGATAGATGTAGCGATACCCGGGACCGTAGCCGTTCGCAGCCGATAACGGTCCTGTCGCGTTCGGGTATGCCGTGGCAAGGGCGTTCTGGATCTGCGTGGCGATGCCGGGTGCGAGGAACGGGTTATCGAGGCCGACTGGCGCCGCCCATGAGGCGAGGAGTGCGGCGGACTGCCATCGCACGTTCGCCCGGTCGTCTGCGTACAACCCTTGAGCAAACAGCTCGACTTTATCGGTCACGTCGAATGTCGCATGCAGGAACGCGTTCTTGCGCGTATAGCCGCCTGCGACCTCATCCATCGAGTTCACACCATAGGTCTCGTTCTGCGTGGCGAGGCAGTTGCAGGCGTCACCCACGGAACCCAACACGCCGGTCGGTGCCGGTAGCAGCGTTTTGCCATCCGGGCTGAACTGCATGCCGTTCAGTCCCGGGACGCCGACTATCGTGCCGTTGTAGCTGAAATTCGTCGGGATCACATAGGGTTTGACCACCCACGTGGGGCCGCCGGTCGGCCCCGGTACGCGCGAGGCCTGGTTGAACCAGGGCCTGGAGTTCAGAGACGAGACATCGCTGATCGCATCCTGGTTGTACTCCGAAATTGAGCCGATGAGGTGCGCCCTGTCCCCGAACTGGTGTCCGAAGGACAGTGAGAACTTCGAGCTGGGGCCGTCATTGCGCGCGGTTTGTCCCCCCTGGGCCTCGAACTTCACACCCTCGAACTTCGTGTCGAGCAGGAAGTTCACGACACCGGCAACCGCGTCGGTGCCATAGGTCGCCGAGGCGCCGCCGGTGACTACCTCGACACCGCGCAGGAGCTGGTCGGGAAACGAGCCGATATCGACCGCGCCAAAACGGCTGTTGGCCACCGAGCGTCGACCATCCAACAGCACCAATGTGCGGGAGATGCCTGAGCTGGTGTTCGCCCCACGTAGGTTCACCTCCGAACCACTCGGGAATTGGCCACCCAGAGCTTGCTGGTAAGTACTGTTACCGTAGAACTGTGGTAGTGCCGTGAGGCTGTCGATGACGTTCGATGGCGCCATCTTGTAGAGCTCGTCCTGTGTCACGGCGGTGACGGGTGTTGGCGTGTACACACCCGGGGATAACTTGATACGCGTACCGGTGATCTGGACTTCTTCGAGACCCTGGTCGACTGCTTGCGCGAGCACTCCGCAGCTCGCCGCCGCAAGCACCGCCGTTCCCAAGACGTGAATGGACCTGGCCATGGACTCCCCCCCTGTGTTGTCGAATTCCTGGTGATCCGTCTAGCTATCGACTCCTCAAGACGCCGCTCGTGTTTGCGTAGCGGAGCACAGGAATAACAGGTAAGGAAGGTTCCTGCGGGACCGTGTTCATCTGATGGTCTTGTGACTTTTTGCAATCGAACTGTCGGCCGGCGTTCCTTTGGTTCGTCCTGCGGAAATCCGGCCCCCGAGTGAGGACTGTGCAATGGATGTGAAGACTGAAAATCTGATCCCTGCCGTGACGCTGGCAGGTAACAACCCGGTCCGTATTCCAAACGAAAGTGCCGAGTATCGGGCGGCGCGTACCGCCTTGCTGGCTGAAGAGATCGAGCTCAGGCGCCACATCGCGCGTGTGGCGGCGCTTCGCAGGACCTTGCCCCCCGGTGGATTGGTGGAGGGCGATTACCGTTTCCGCGGTGAGAATGGCGCAGAGACCGACTTCGCCGGCCTGTTCGCTGACAAGCAGACACTGGTCGCCTACTCCTACATGTTCGGTCCGCAACGGGCCCGGCCCTGTCCGATGTGCACGAATCTGCTGGGTGCCTGGGAGGGGAACGCCACTGACATCGGTCAGCAGGTTTCCCTGGTCGTCATTGCCCGATCACCTATCGAGAAACTGAAGGCCTGGAAGCAGGAGCGTGGCTGGAAGCACTTGCGCCTCTACGCGGATCTGAACGACAACTATTCGCGCAATTACGGGGGCGTGCTGCCGGATGGGTCGGACATCCCCGCGCTCAATGTCTTTACCCGTCGTGACGGCAGCATCCGGCATTTCTGGTCAGGCGAGATGACGCCCCAGACCGCCGATCAGGGTCAGGATCCCCGCGGCGCACCCGATCCGGCACCCTTGTGGATGGTGCTCGACTGCACGCCGGAGGGCCGGCCACCTCACTGGTATCCGAGCCTCGAATACAAGACACCCTAGCGAGCTGTCTCCAGCAATGCGGTTATGGTCAAGCGCCACTCGCTGGGGTCTCGCGGCGGCTCGAGCTCTTTTGTGATGTTGGCCGCGTGGAGAACGCGGCCGGGATAGATCACCGCGCTGTTGAACTGCAATTCATTCGAGTGCAGGACCTCAAACAGCGCGGTCTCTCCATTCATATACTCTTTTCTGGGGACTCCGTGGCGGCGCAGGTCGCTGTCGAGAGCGAGTCGATAATTCTCCTGGTTCGCTGGCGTTATTTCTTCATAGCCGGTCTTGCGATGTCGATAGAAGGAGGTCCCCGAGAATCTCTCATCGCACAGATAGATGACGGCCGCAAGGAGCCCGGGGTCCGTGGAGTCGTAGTGGGGGATACACTGGATGGGCAGCAGATCCTTGCTCGCGGTGGTCACGACAGAGAAGAAGCTCGAGTCACGATAGACCGTTCGATCATCTTCCAACACACCGCAGGCCTGCAGGACTGGCGTGAGCCAGGCCCGGAATGCGCTCGAGAACGCCTCGGGCAGCCGCGCTCGTATGCCGGGATAAAGATTGGTGTGATCCTCGGTGTACGACTGGACGGAACCGAGGGTTGCGACCGCCTCGGGATCCTGGAGGACATCCTCGATCCGGACAATGGTGATTCCACGCCGCCCGATACGCGTCAGCTTTACCGGCGCATCCTTGTTGAATGCGAACGGCACGCGGTCAACCCGCGTTGCCATGCCATGCGCGGCGCAGGGCGATCCGCTGGTTTTTCAGCCGAATGAGCTTGAATAGCTGTCCGGTCGCGATCAATACGGAATAGACCAGATCCAGGTGCCCGGTCTGCCATAGTCGTGCGATGTTGCGCTCATCGAGCTGCCTGAACCGCTCCTCGTCGATCCCGTAAAGCCCTTGCAGTTGCAGCGGTGTTCCATCATCCAACCCGATATCCAGGAGAATGGGAGCCATGAGCTCGAGTGACAGCGCGGTGGCGATGAATTGCTCGGTCGCCTCCCGTCCCGCGACCAACTCACCGAGGATGGCGAGTATTTGTTGAAGATAGGCGGAGTCACTCCCGTCAGGGTTGAGCAGCGCCTGCTTGCCTGAGCTGTCGATGCAGGGATGATCGAGATCGATGCAGAGGACGTTCCGTGCAGGCGTCTCGGAGGTTCCCACATAGAACGGCTGGCGCCGCACGTTCAACGGCACGTAGGCCACTTCCAGCTCCGTCCCGGACCAGAATAGATTCTCTTCGACTCCCAGGCCGTTGAGCACGTAGGCAGCGAAGCGTCCGGTCTCAGGATGCTTTGCAAAGACGATCGGATATTGCGTGGCAGCCTTGCGGAATTCGCTCGCGACGATCGGGATCAGGTGTTGTTTGGCCGCGGAGGCTTCCACCAGGTCGGCGCGGATCCGCAACCCGGCGTGCTCGCTGCGCGACAGCTCGACCAGACGCATCGCTCACCTATCGGTTGCTAGATCTTCTGCAGACCATGCTCTTTGATCTTGTTGATCAGATCCCGGTTCTTCGGCAGGGCCTTGGTCCATTTCAACTTGAGCGCCTCGTTCTGAGCGAACGCCCGCTGCGCCTGGCCGATGCTCCGGTCGAGGGGCAGATTGCCGACGTCCATCCTGAACCCCATGCCGAACAGCACATATTGATAGCTCGCGGCCGGAAACATTTCGCAGTTGCTCATGAAATCCTGGTCACCCGGCGCTCGGTAGCGCCACAGCTCCATCTGTTCCCGGAGACTCTCCGGAATGCTAGCGGGATCGCGGTTGTCGATCCAGAACTTCGAATCCGTGCGTTGGCTGAGAATGTAGTGGAGCTTCAGGAAATCGATGATCTGGCGCCAGCGATACTGGGTCGTTTGGTTGAAGCGCTTGGCGACGATATCCATCGTCTCCCGCGTTGCGGGCATCATGGTACTGATCAGCTCGGCGGACAGCTCGATCAGCACCAGGGCGGAAGACTCCAGTGGCTCGAGGAAGCCCCCGGAGAGACCCACCGCCACGCAATTGCCCTTCCAGAAGGTCTGTCGATGGCCGGCGCTGATCTTGATCTCCCGAGGCTGCAAATCGCGATGCCGGTCGCCGACATAAGCGCGTAGCTCGGTCAGTGCGGAATCCGCGGTCGTGTGAGCGCTCGAGAAGACGTAGCCCACACCGCGCCGGCTTTGCAACCCGATGTCCCAGATCCAGCCGTGCTTCTGCGCGATCGAGAGGGTATGCGGGACGATGTTGGTCTGTTCAGCGTCATAAGGAACCTGCACGGCGAGCGCGCGGTCGATGAACAACACATCGTTGCAATCGATGAACGGCACGCCGAGAGCTTCGCCGAGCAACAACGAACGGAATCCGGAGGCATCGATGAAGAGGTCGGCGCCAAGCCGGCCCGATTTCGCGGTTTCCACGTAGCCGATGTCTCCCGTCTCGCTTTGCACGACCGCGGTGACTTCATCGACTATGTGTCGCACGCCGAGGTTCTGGACACAATGCTGGCGAATGAACGAGGCGAAGCGGCCGGCGTCCAGGTGATAGGCGTAGTTGGCAACCCCGGCATACTCGGGCGAGGTGATCAACTTGGGCGCGAGACCCTGTTCGCATACGGCTTCCTGAAAGCAGACGGCATTCGAGAAGGACGGAGAGTCGGCATGCTCGTCCGAATACTTCGTCCAGAAGGGCGCGAGGTCGAGACCTGGAAAACCCTCGGGGAGCATCAAGGGATGATAGTAGAAGTCCGATTCTCCACCGGTTACCCAGCGCGCGAACTTCGCGCCCTGCTTGAACGAGGCGTTGCACTCGCGGAAGAAGTCGGTTTCCGAAATGCCCATCTTCTTGAGAGTCGAGCGCATCGTCGGCCAGGTGCCTTCACCTACGCCGATGATGCCGATGGTCTCACTCTCTACCAACGTGATCTGGAGGCCGCGGCCGGATTCCGCGCGATGGCGTGCCGCGATGATGCCCGCGGTGAGCCATCCGGCGGTACCGCCGCCGACGATGCAGATCGATCGAACCGGACGTCCCATGGTCTGATTGTCAGAAGGTCGCGCGCACGCCCAGCTTGAACCTGCGCCCGCTATCCTCTGCATACAGGAACTGGTTCTCGTAATAAGCGTACTTCAAGAGGTACGTGTTGGTGAGATTCTCCCCTTCCACGAAGACCTGGAAGTTTCTGTTGAAGTGATAGAAGGCGCTCGCGTCCAGCTGGTACCGGGCGCGCACTTGCGTCACCGCCTGGCCGGCGCCGTTCAAGGGAGGCGGCGAGAGATACTGCAGGAAGTGGTCGCGCCAGTTGACCGCCACACGCGCCTCGAACGGATTCTTGTCGTAGAACAACACGCCGTTGATCGAGTTGGACAGGCCGGTCAGGGCGAACTTGTTGGTCAGGTCGGCAGGATTCAACTGCTTGTCGCTATGCGCATACGTGCCGTTGAGCTGCACACCCAGGCCGGTATCCCAGAACGAATGCTGGATCGCCGCTTCCACTCCGGTCACCGTCGCGGTTTGCCCGTTCGCCGGCGCCGTGATGGTGAATTGCGCAGGCGTTCCGAGAACGGGGTCGAGTAGCGGACTGCCCGCGGAATTCTTCACCGTGCCGGTCGTTTGGTTCAGAACGATGAAGTTGCTCACGTTCTTGTAGAAGCCGCCGATCGAGGCGTAGTTTGAATCACCGTAATAGTATTCGAACGACAGATCGAGATTACTGGATCGGAACGGCTTCAGATCGGGGTTGCCGCTCGATGCGGCGAAATTGCCCGGACGCAAGGTCACCAACGTCGTCACCGGCGAGAATTGCTCGAGTGGCGGACGCGTCATGGTCTGCGACGCGGCGAAGCGCGCTATGAAGCTATCCAGCAACTTCCACCTGAACGACATGGTGGGCAGAACGTCAGTATAGCTGTTCGAGCTGGATATCGTGGCGGTGCCGGCGGTCGAAACGCCGTACTGCGTAGGATCATTGAGCAGCCTGGTCAACGCCGTGAACTGGGTTGCCAGGCCGCTGACCGTCTCGAGCGTATTCTCGACGCGAACGCCCACGACCGTGCTGAAGGGCCGATCGATCAGGCTGCCGGCGAACACCGCTTCGAGATAGCCGCCATACACCCTTTCCTGTACGAACGAATCGTTGACCTTGGGCGGCGCGAACGTAAAGCCGGGGTTTTTTGCCTGTTGCTGCAGAGTGATCGCGTTGAACAACGCGGGACCGTCGAAAGTCAGCCACTGGGTAGTCAGGCGATTCGCGCCACTGATTCCCGAAAGGAAATTGCCGCCGGCGTTGAATACGCCGATGGGAAACCCCGGTGGTGAGGGGAAGTTGTAGCCGCAGGTGGTGCAGCCTGATCCGCCATCATTGGAATAGAGCGCCGTGTCCTTGTTATCGTGTGAGTAGTAGCCGCCCACTCGCAGATCGACCAGGCCTTGATTGGGGTCGTCGCCCTTGACGTCCAGGTCGGCGCGCAGCTGGCCGATAGTGTCCTGTGTGCCATAGCCGCGATAGAGCATAACATGCTGGAAGAGGGGATGCGTGCCGCCCGCTACGCCGGCGTTCGGGCCCGTCGCAGGTTTCACGAAGCCGGTGGTGTACGGCAGGATCGCGCCATCGGAAATGTAGCTGATCGTCTGCCCGTTGTAGCCGAGCAATGCGAGCTCGCTCTCCGCGCCGCCGTTCGGAAGCTCCCGGGCGCGTGAGAAGCTGCTGTCCAGGTTGAGCTCGATTCGATCCGACAGTTTCCAATCGGCATTGATTCCACCCAGGCCAGTATAGGTCTGTTTGTCGAACTTCTTGTCGTGGAAGTCGGATGCCATGCCGACACCCTGTGTCAGATTAATCGCCGTACCGTTGGCGTCGGTGATGACGTCGCTCAGGTTGGACGGCGTGAACCAATGACCGAACGAGCGTGCATCCGTCGTGTCCGAGAATCGAGAGAAGAGCGCGTCTGCCGTAATGATCAAATCGTCGTTTGCCTGGTACTGCAGGACCAGGGTACCGCCGATCCTCTGGCGGTTTTCGAACGTCACCTTGGTGTCGAAGTTTTGCGGGATGAACAAGTTGCCTTGGGGATTCGAGGGTGTGAGCTGAACCCCGGCACCGCCATTGATCGCTGTAGCCGGCGTGCCGCCATTGACGATCCAACCGTCTGTCTGGGCTTGGTTCAACCGATCCTTGCGCAGCTGGTAGCTGCCCGACAGGAGAACACCCAGGCGGCCGTCGTCGAACCGATCACTGACCAGGAACGAGGCATCCGGTGCGGCTTTGCTCGAATTTTCCTCATAATTGACATCGGTCGAGCCGGCGAATTTGAATCCGGAATAGTCGAAAGGCCGCGCCGTCTTGACATTGATGGTCGAGCCCACGCCACCGGACTGCAATCGCGCGGTCGAGGATTTGAACACCTCGACGCCGGATACCAGCTCGGAGGCCAGTGTGTCGAACGAGAAGGCGCGCCCGCTCGCCTGACTGGGATCCGTCGGAGTCGCAATCTGCCGCCCGTTGACCAGCACGGTGTTGAATTCCGGTCCAAAACCGCGAACCGTGACGAACGCGCCTTCGCCGCCGGAGCGATCGATCGATACGCCGGTAATACGCTGCAACGACTCCGCCAGATTGGCGTCAGGCAGCTTGCCGATGTCCTGGGGTGCGATGGCATCGACGATACCCAAGGAGTCGCGCTTGATCGTCTCGGCACTGATCAACGACTGGCGCAGGCCGCTCACGACAACTTCCTGGATCTCGCCGGGGCTCGCGGAGCTGTCCGGTGCCGCTGTTGCTCGCGGCGGCGCGTCCGAAGTCGGTGGATCGGCAGGCACCGAGGCCGTGTTGACCTGGAGAGCCACAGCGGATGCCGTCCGACCGAAGCTCACGGGTGAGCGCACGTCAGCTCCCGTATCGCGCACACGTCGGCGAATCATGATCGCTCCGGAAGAGGAGCGCTCGGCGATGAGATCGGTCCCTTGCAACAACCGGTCCAGCGCACCCTGCACGGTGTAGTCGCCCCTGAGGGAGATCGCCTGGCCGGCCACGATGTCTTCCGTGAACACCACCTCCTGGCCACAGACATGCGCGAAATCGCGCAGAGCCTGGGAGAGCGACTGGTTGGTTATATCGAAGTGATAGCTCCGATCCTGACCACGCGCCACTCCCGTACCCAATATACCGGCGACACACGCGGCCACCACGCCGGATGCATTGCGCATCCGCTGCTTCCGAATCATCATTCCTTGTCCCCCTCTGCAACGATCGTGAGACCGATGGAATTCCCGGCTCACAATGAGTACAGACGCCGGCTTGCGAAAAATCCTCCAACAGGTTGGGAGAGTGGCTGCCAATTTCCGGCGCCAGGAGACTCAGCGGTGGGTCAGGCGTGTCGTCCCGTCCGCATCCTTTGCCGCGCGCACCGGCAGATACGCCACGATCGTGCTGACGAACCCGTCGATATCCCCAGTATGAAACACCCCGCTGATGCGCAGCTCGCCTGTTTGCGGGTCGTCGATAACCACGGGATTCTGGGCATAGCGATTGATTCGCCTCACGATGCTCGCCAACGGATCGTTATCAGACACGATTTCGCCGTTTTCCCAGGCCGTCGTCTGTTCGACGTTGACTCGGGCAACCCGCGGGGGTTTCTTCGGGGAGAACACGACTTGCTCGCCGGCGTCGAGCGTGATACGTGGCATCGGAGTATCGACTTTCGTCAGCTCGAGCAGCGAAGGCGTCGAGGACACGATCACGCGACCTTCGATCAGGGTCACGAGCAGACTGGGGCCAAACAGGTCGACGTTGAACGAGGTCCCCGTTGCGATGACTTTATGGTTGTCAGCGCTGACAGAGAAAGGTCTTTCGACGTCATGCGCAACATCGAAACGTGCCTGGCCTTTGGTCAGGGTCAACTCGCGTGCATGGGCAGAGTATTGCACTTTGACCTCGCTGCGGGAGTCGAGCGCCACCTGTGATCCGTCGGCCAAGGTCACGACACGCCGTTCGCCGGCGCGCGTGGTGTAGAGGTCCGGTTGCTTCATCCAGACAAACAACCCACCGACGGCGAGAATGAGGATCCCGGCCGCGATGCCCAGCCGATGAGTGATGGCAAACCGCCTGGAGCGTACCCAGCGGCGCTCTCCAGCCTCCTGCGCATGCGCCAGGGCTTCGGAGCGAAGCTCGAGGATCTCCGGCGAATTCGCGTGCTCGGCGAAGAAGTCCCAGTCATCCTGGACGCGTTTCCAGGCGGCCGCATTGCGCGGGTCCTCCGCCAGCCACGCGGACAGCTCCGGGCAGCTGTCCAAGTCGTTTTCCGCCAGCCGCACTCGCCAAGCCGCAGCCTGCGTCAGACGCGATGTGTCGGTCTCACTCATGTCCGTGTCGCTTGGCCAGGTGGACCACGGCTTTCATGACGTGCTTCTCGACGGTGCTCTGCCCTATACCGTACAGGGCAGCGATGTCCTTCTGCTTCATATTCTCGAGCCGAAACAGGATAAAGATCTTGCGGGTCAGCTCGCCAAGCTCTCCCAGGCAGCGCAGTACATCGGCAAGAGACTCTTCGCTCAGTAAGACGCGCTCAGGCGAAATTGCCTCCACCAACTGGCTTTCCAGTTGGCCATCGCGGTCTTCTTCGAGAGGTAGGAAAATAGCCGGCCCCGCGCGGAGAGCTCGGCGGCGGTGATCCCGAAGGAGATTGATCGCGACCTTGAAGACGTAGCTGTCCGCACGCTCTATCTGCCCGCGCTCGCATGCCCGTACAACTTTGAGCAAAACATCCTGAGTCAGGTCCTCCGCCAAGGCGCGGTCTTTGATCCGGCGCAAGAAGAAAGTCATGAGAGGACGCTGAAAGCGAGCGCTCAGGTCGCTGCGTAGGTGCTCAGGCGACGTGTTGTTGGAAGCAGTTGCCATGGGCGTCTGAAGGCGCACCCTAGCACGCGTCAGCGTCGAATCGAAGTGTTGGAGGATTTCGGGTTTTCCGGCGTCTCACTCTACTAATGAGCCGGGGGGTACCACTCTCCGCCCTTGCACATGCATATTGTATACGGTTATGCTCTCTCGCGGTGCGGAAGGGGGTCGGAATGCGCGTTGCGAAGCGGAATAGCCTTCATTCCTGCGTATGCAGCGCCGTTCTCATGGTCGGCGTTGGGGGAGTGTGCGCAGCGCAGGTACCCGCAGGTACGCCGATGAGTCCGCCTCCCATTCCTGGACAGAATCACGACGGTATACAGGTCTACTTGCGCGCCGGCCTCAAGACTCATGGCCCGGGCCAGCACGATTACCCGCAATTCCTTGCCGACTGGAGCAAGTTGTTGACCCAGCATGGTGCTGTGGTGAACGGCTCGCTGCACGCACCGCTGGCGCAGGAGCTCGAAGGCGTCGCGGTGCTGGTGATCTACAAGGGCGATGCCGGCTACCTGAGCGACGCCGATCGTGCGGTGCTCGAAGCATTCATCAAACGAGGTGGAGGCATCGTCAGCATCCACGATGCCTTGTGTGGGCCGGACCCCGTGTATTTTTCCAGTCTCGTAGGCGGCGCGAAGAAGCACGGAGACGTCAACTACACTCTCGACGCGAGCGTGCCTTACTCCGTCGTCGATTCGACGAATCCGTTGGTAAGAGGAATCGCGGGACTCACCTTGCGCGACGAGGCTTTCTTCAACATGACTTGGGCCTCCAATCCAGGCATCCACGTGTTGGCCACAACCGTGATCGACGCCACGCCGAGCGCCGGCAAGCACAAGGGCGAAGTGGTTCCGCAGATCTGGACGTACGAGCACACTCTCCCTGGCGGCCAACCGGCACGGGCGTTCGTATGGATGCAGGGACATACGTACGCGAATTTCTCGAAGCCCGAGATTCAGAACATGTTGTTACGCGCGATCGCGTGGGCCGGCAAGCATCCGGTGGACGAGTTGGTGGATTACCAGCCACCGACGTCGCCGGGTCTGCGTCGGCAGTGAATGCGATCTGCCGATGAACTAGTCAGGGGATACACTCGATGTCAAATAAATCTAAAATTCAACCGGCTGTGATAGCGCTAACATTGGCGTTGTCGCTGCATTACCGCCCAGCGCATGGCCAAAGCGCTGCTGGTACCGGCGAGGCCACACCCCCCAGTGGCTCACCTGCTGCCAGCAGCGCGGCGGAGCCCGACGCTCTGTCGACGATCGTGGTCTCCGGAACCCGAATCATCTCCACCGGATTCTCGGCGCCGACCCCGACCACCATGCTCAATGCAGCGGATCTGGAGAAGAGCGCACAACCCAACATCTTCACCACGATCACGCAGCTGCCCTCGCTCCAGGGGTCGTCGGGCACCAATACCGGGACGTTCAGCACGTCGAGCGGCCAGCAGGGGCTCAGTTCTTTCTCGTTACGTGGTCTACAGACGATCCGTACACTGACTTTGCTCGATGGGCAACGCGTCGTCGGCGCGAACGTTACCGGTGTGCCTGACATCAGCCAGTTCCCGCAACTGCTCATCAAGCGCGTTGACGTGGTGACGGGCGGTGCCTCCGCCTCCTACGGCTCGGACGCGGTGGGTGGCGTCGTCAACTTCATTACGGAAAAGCACTTCGAAGGCTTCAAGGGCGAGGCTCAGGGCGGAATCACCACGTACGGCGACGACGGTCAGTTTCTCCTCGGAGCGGCCGCCGGCCATGCCTTCTTCGACGATCGACTGCACGTGGAGGGTTCCGTCGAATACGACCACGAGAACGGCGTTCCCGCCGGCGGCTTCGGCGAAAATGCGGCGCACGGGCGCAAGTGGTTCCAGGCAACAACCCTGCTCAACACCAATATATACAACAACGGACTGCCGCAGTACGTCTACGCCAACCATGGGCAGTCCACCACGTATTCGAAATTCGGTCTGATCACCGCCGGCCCGCTGCAGGGTACGGCCTTCGACGCCAACGGCACTCCATACCCCTTCGTCTACGGTTCCAACGGCGTCCCGTTGAAGGATAAGGCGGGTACGGTGGCGGGCTGCTATACGGGCTTTTGTGCGGGGGGTGACAATTCAGGGGCTGTCGGCATCGGTGCGAGCCTGTTGTCAGCGCTTGCCCGTCTGGACGGCTATAGCCGGATCGGTTGGAGTCTCAACGAGGACAATGAGGTTTACGCCACCGTCAACGTGGCGCAGGTCAAGTCGAGCAACCAGCCGAACCCGGGTGCGCAACGGTCTGGGCTCAAGATCCAGTGTTCCAATCCCTACCTGCCCGCGTCCATACAGGCGTCCTGCGCGCAGGATGGTATCACCTCCTTCACCTATGGCGTGGACAACGCCATGCTGCCCAACCCGTTCGTCCATACGGATCGTGTACAGGAGCGCTTCGTCCTGGGGGCGGAGGGTAAGGTGAACGTGGTCGGGACGGATTGGCACTACGACGCTTATTACGAGCACGGCGCCAACACCACCGACATCGATGTCAACACCATCCCCCTGAATCCCCATTACAATGCGGCCATTCAGGCGACCTTGGTCAACGGGCAGATCGTGTGCTCCGATGCCGTCGCGCGCGCCAATGGCTGCGCCCCCCTCAACATCTTCGGTGGTTTCACTCCGAGCGCCGCCGCGCTGGCCTACGTCGACCCGGCCAACGGGCCCTTTCAGCACACTCACCAGACACAGGACGCGGCCAGTGTGGCCATCAACGGCGATCCGGTCTCGCTTTGGGCTGGCCCTCTGTCGGTCGCGTTCGGTGCCGAGTACCGACGCGAGTACTATCGGGTCATCGCCGATCCCTACGGTAATGGCGTGAGCCCCTGGAGCCCGTATTCGAGCGCCTATCCAGCCGACCCGACTCTCAGCACCGGTGGGGCCAACTGGTACGCGGGCAACTACCACGACGGCACGGGTCAGTACCACGTGACCGAGGCCTTCCTGGAAACCAACCTGCCGTTCATCGATTCGCCGACTTTCGGTAAGGCCAATCTCAACCTGGCGGGTCGTTGGACCGACTATTCGACCTCGGGGGTCGTTTATACCTGGAAGATCGGTGGAACCTGGCAGACGCCGTATGAGCCGTTGCGCCTGCGCGCCGTGCTCTCGCACGACGTGCGCGCGCCGAACCTGTCGGAGCTGTTCGCGGCGCCGGTATCGACGACTATCCCCAGCTTCAACAATCCGTTCACCAACAGCTCGATCACCATCATCCAGAACCAGATCGGCAACACAGGGCTCAAACCCGAAAGCGCGCGTAACCTGGAAGTGGGCCTGGTTTTCAGCAAGCCAGAGTTCCTGCCGGGATTCAGTGCCTCGATCGACTACTATAAGATCGAGATCAATGACGTCATCTCCACCCTGACGGCGCAGCAGCAGGTCAACTTCTGCTTCTCCGGGCTGCAGCAATACTGCAGCACATTCAATTTGGCGCCGACCAGCGGCACGCCCTACGTGAACATCCAGCAGTTCAATCTGGCATCGATCCACACCCGGGGAATCGACCTCGAGGCGAGCTATCAGATGAGCCCCGGGACATTCCACATGCCGGGCTCGCTGACGTTCCGGGCGCTGGCGACGCACGTCATCAATTACCTCCAGAATCCCGGCATCCCCGGAGTTCCCAGCCTCGGCATTCCGCCCCCGCCGCCCACGCAACTGGCGGGCCAGAACACCGGGAGCAACTCGAACACTCCTTATTGGAAGGCGCTCGCTATCCAGAGCTGGGACTTCCGCAACGTCGGCATCGACATCACCGAGCGTTATGTGAGTGCCGGAGTGTTCGGCCACCAGTACGTCGTTTGCCAGAGCAACTGCCCGATCTACGCCAATGCCAACGCTGCCAACAACAATCCGAGCATCAACTACAACCACATGGCGGGCGCGTTCTATGTAGACCTGGGCGCACGCTATTCCGTCACCGACCGGCTGACGGCTTTCGTGAAGGTCGACAATGCGTTCGACCGCGATCCGGTCGCATCGCCGCAGACCAACACGGGGCTCGACGTGAACCCCGCTATCTATGACACGATCGGACGCGTGTATCGGGCCGGCATCCGGTACAATTTCTAAGGGCTCGAGAGGAACGAGGCACGATGGACAGGCATGAGCACGCCATGAAAGGCTGGCGTCGGATCAGATCTTGGGCGATTTGCGGCGCCGTGCTGACCGTGGCGGCCGGTTCGGCACTCGCCTCGCCGTCGGCTTTCGAGTCGGCGCCGGCCGACCCTCGTGCCGTTACTGTAAAGGGCAAGGGTGACGGGAAGGCGGACGACACGGACGCGATCCAGCGTGCCATCGATCAGGCTGGCGCAACTCGCGACGGCGGTGTGGTCTTTCTGCCGTCGGGACGTTACCGGATCAGTCGTACGGTCTTCGTCTGGCCGGCTGTTCGCCTGTTCGGGATCGGACCCAAGCGCCCGGTGCTCGTGTTGGGAGACAACACACCTGGTTTCCAGCATGGCCTGGGCACGATGGTTGTTTTTACCGGCGCGCGGCGCGGCGACAATGCACGGGGCGATATCGGACGCATCGAGTTACCGCGTGTGCCTTTCCCGCCGCCCACCGTCGTGCCATTCGATCCCAAGATCTGGGACGCCAATCCGAGCACGTTCTATTCGGCGATGAGCAATATCGATGTGGAGATCGGATCCGGCAACCCAGCCGCTACCGCCGTCCGCTTTCGCATTGCCCAACATGCCTTCCTCAGCAACATGGATTTCGAGTTGGGATCGGGCTTCGCCGGCATCTACCAGGCCGGCAACGTGGTCCACAATCTGCACTTCCATGGGGGTCGCTATGGCATCGTGACGGAGAAGCCCTCGCCAGCCTGGCAATTCACGGTCATCGACTCGACGTTCGACGGCCAGAAGAGCGCGGCGATCCGCGAACATGAGGCGCAGCTGACACTGGTCAACGTTGCCATGCGCGATGTGCCGGTAGGAATCGAGATCGACCGCGGTTACGGCGACTGGCTGTGGGGCAAGGACGTTCGTTTCGAGCACGTGCGGCAGGCGGCTGTCGTGATTTCAAATGAAAACAACGTCTACACGCAGATCGGCTTCGATGGCGCGCTCGCTAGCGACACGCCTGTGTTTGCAAAATTTCGCGACAGCGGACGCACCATCAACGGCAAGGGGCGCGCTTATCGAGTCAGTTCCTTCAGCTACGGATTGGAGGTGCCGGGACTGGGTCACCTCGGGCACTTTGCCAGCAGCGCCGAGTTGGCGCCGGTCGCCGCGCTACCGTCTCGCAGAGCGCCAGCGATCCGGGCGTTACCGCCGGTCGCCGAGTGGGTCAACGTGCACGACCTGGGCGTCGTAGGTGACGGGCAGGCCGATGATACCGCGGCACTTCAACGCGCGATCGACACCCATCGCACTATCTACCTGCCGCTTGGCGTCTACAAGGTGACTGACACGATTCGGCTGCGACCGGACTCGGTGCTCATCGGCCTGCAACCGAGCCTGACCCAGATCGCCTTGCCCGACGGCACACCGGCCTTCCAGGGTGTGGGCGCTCCGAGGGCGCTGGTCCGGTCGGCGGAAGGGGGTGACGCGATCGTCTCCGGCGTGGGCTTGGTAACGGGCGGCGTCAACCCGCGCGCGACCGCGCTGCTGTGGAGCGCCGGCGAGAATTCCCTCGTCGACGATGTCAAGTTCGATGCAGGTCGCGGTACGGGGTTCCCGGATGGGGCCCGATTCAGCCCCTCCAACATGAATCGCGGCGCCGATGCGGAACCCGCACCACGGTGGGACGGCCAATATCCCAGCCTCTGGATCACCCACGGTGGCGGCGGCACTTTCAACGGCATCTGGAGTCCGGATACCTACGCCAGCGCAGGCCTGTACGTGTCCGACACCAACACACCGGGACACATGTACGAGATGTCGGTCGAGCACCACGTTCGCAATGAGATCGTCTTCGATCGGGTTGCCAACTGGGAGTTGCTCGCGCCGCAAACCGAGGAGGAATACCGGGAGAGCAGAAATGCCGTTTCGATCGAGATACGCGACTCCCATGACATCCTGATCGCGAACTATCATGGCTATCGCGTAACGCGCACCGTCGGCCCCGCGCCGGCGGCGGTGCGGCTGTATGGTGTACGCGATATCCATTTCCGCAACGTCCATGTCAATGCCGAGAGCGGCTTCGCTACTTGCGATGGCGACGACTGCGCCACGTTCCTGCGCGTGAACAAGTATCCTTTCGAGAATGCGATCGAAGACGTGCCGCACGGGTTGACCGTCCGCGAGCGCGAGTTCGCGCGGCTCGATGTGTCCGGCACTCCCTCACCAAGTGCGCCGTCAACCTTTCCGCAAGGCGCTGGGGTGAGGAAACTGGCCGGCGGCTTCGAGGCGCTTGGGGGAGGGGCCCTCGACTCCCATGGCATGCTCTATTTTGTCGATCGCCTCTTTCAGCGGATCTACGCCTGGTCACAAGACCAGGGACTCAAGCTCGTGAGCAGTCACCCGCTCGACCCCATCAACCTTGCGGTGGATCGCTCGGACAACCTGTTGGTGCTTTCTTCGGCCAGCTTCCAGGGCAGCGTGTACAGCCTGAACCCGAACGGTCCCGATGGCGCGATCACCAGGATTGAGGCCGAGCCCGCGGGCACACATCCCGACGCCAACATCGCCATGCCGGCAGTCTGGTGGGTCAACGGCGAATTCAAGGATCAGTATGATCCGGCTCGCGATCAATTCACGACATTGGCGGAGCTCTTCGCACGCGACGTGGCCGAGGCGCCGGCCCGGGAGTACGCCTCGCCCGATGGCAGCCTGGTGCTACCCGCCTATCGAGTTTTTCACCAGGGTCCGCCCGACAACCGCGGGTGGCGGTTTTCCCATTCGCTCGATACCTACGGGTTCACCATCGCCAAACCGGGCGCACGTCTGTACGTGAGTAACGCCTCGGAGGCGCGCACCTATGCCTATACGCTCGGGCCGAAGGGCGTGCTTCAGGACCTCAAGGTCTTCGCGGAACGCGGTGGTGAGAGTGTGGCCACCGATGCATCCGGCCGCGTTTACCTGGCCAACGGTCAGATCTTCGTCTATGGTGCGAGCGGGGACCCGTTGGGAGTCATCGATGTGCCGGATCGCCCCTTGCAGCTCCTGGTCGGCGGCGCGAAGGGTCAGAGCTTGTTCATTCTGACGCATCATGCGCTCTACTCGGTCGACCTGGCGCAAGCGAACCCTTGACACTGCTCGTAACTCTTGATGACAGGCGGTGACGCACGGCTGGTCCTGGCCGCGATAGCGGGTATCGCGCTCGCCATCGCGCTGATCGTGCGGGGGCGACTGCACCCCTTCGTGGCGCTTCTTTGCGGCGCCTTCGTCATCGGCCCGCTCGACGGCCTCTCGCTGTTGGATACGGGGAAGGCCGTGCAGAAAGGCGCGGGCGATATCCTTGGCGGCATCGGTCTGGTGGTGGCGCTCGGAATGGCGCTAGGGACGATGCTGCAGTTGTCAGACGGTGCTGCCGGTCTCGCCAGAGTGATGATCGGCAGCGCGGATTCGCGTCGGGCACCGTGGATGAGCCTGTTGGTTGCATTGGTGGTCGGCTTGCCGCTGTTCTTCGAGACCGGCCTGGTGCTGCTGTTGCCGATCATTGCCAGCGCGGCGACTTCCTTGACGGAGCCGAAGCGCCGGGATGCGAGGAAACTGGGGCTCATGTTGGCCGCCTTGAGCGGCCTGTCGGTTGTCCACGCGTTGGTCCCACCACACCCGGGTCCGCTGGTGGCCATCGGCGCGCTGGGTGCGAATCTGGGCCGCACCCTCGCTTACGGCCTGTTGATCGCCGTACCGACCTCGATCCTGGCCGGTCCGGTGTTTGCGACCGTCGCCGCGCGCAACGTCTCGCTGGCCCCGATCACGCAGATCGCGCCGGTTCTCGAGAATAACCGGGTGCCGGTATGGCGGGCGCTGCTCGTCGTCCTCCTGCCGGTGATATTGATCGTCGCTGGCCAGGTCGATGCTTTGCTCCCACCGGCTTTCGCGGCTCGCCTGGCCTGGTTATCCGTCGCGAGCAATCCTGTTCTCGCCCTGCTCATCGCTTGTCTTGCCGCTCTACCCCTGCTGTTTGGCCGACGGATCGTCGAGCCAGCCTTGCAAGAGGCCATCTGGAGCGCAACAGTGCAGCCCGTTGGCGCGATCCTCCTGGCGATCGGCGCGGGCGGCGCGTTGAAGCAGGTGTTGGTCAGCACGGGTTTTTCCGAATTGCTGGCCCGGTTCGCGACCGCGGGCTCGTTGTCGCCGATCCTGCTCGGGTGGCTCATTGCGGTGGCCATCCGCCTCGCGACCGGCTCCGCCACGGTCGCAACCATCACGGCTTCCGGCATCATGCCGAGTGCGATCGCCGGCTCCGGCGCCTCCCCCGAATGGACGGTGCTCGCCATCGGGGCGGGGTCGCTCTTTTTCTCGCATGTCAACGATCCCGGGTTCTGGTTGGTGAAGAGTTACCTGGGCACTGACACGCCGAGCACGTTCCGCACCTGGTCGGTGATGGAAACGATCATTTCCATCGTCGGCCTCGTATTCGTGCTCGCGCTGAGCCACTTGCTGTAGGAGCCTTAGAGCTACGATGTTATTTCCGATGGTGACGCGAGCGATACTTGGCGGTCTGCTTGCAATGGAGGTGGGCGCCGCTGCGCTGGCTGCGCCCCAAGTCAGCGTCGGTGACTATGGCGTGACCGCGGATGGCAAGGCGGTTCACGTCTACACGCTGAGCAACGATCACGCGGTGAGCGCAAGAATACTCGACTACGGCGGCGTCATCACGGAGCTCGACGCACCGGATCGTCGTGGTGAGATCAAGAACGTGGTGTTGAGCCTGCCTGATCTCAAGGCTTACGAGGCGACCGGCGGGATCAATTGTCTCATCGGACGCTATGCCAATCGCATCAAGGGTGGCTTTACGATCGATGGTCATCATTACCCGTTGCCGGCCAGCTCCAGGGGTGTCACGTTGCATTCCGGCCTGCCGTCCTACGGCTCGCTGGTCTGGACGGCGCGAGCTGTCCGCGCCGCAGATCGCGTTGGAGTGGCGCTGTCACGCGTGAGTCCCGACGGTGAGCAGGGATTTCCTGGAGAGATGCACATCGAGGTGACTTACACGCTCAATGACGCCAACGAGCTGCGCCTCGACTACCAGGCAACCAGCGACAAGCCGACGGTGGTTGCGCTTACCAACCATGTCTATTTCAACCTCGCCGGCAACGGCTCCGGCGATGTCTACAGCCAACAACTCCAGGTGCTGGCGGACCAGTACACGCCCACCGATGCGGATCAGGTCCCCACCGGCGAGCTCGCACCCGTGGCGGGCACCGCGCTCGACTTTCGCCAGCTCACCCCAATCGGTGCGCGCATTCGCTCCGGCGAGCAGCAGATGCTCTATGCGCGGGGCTATGATCACAACTTCGTGCTGCGCAAGCTTGCTGGGGAGCCATTGCCGCTTGCGGCACGCATGTACGATCCGGCGAGCGGCCGATTGCTCGAGGTGCGCACCACCGAGCCGGGTCTACAGGTGTACTCGGCCAATCACATGAACGGCTCCCTGGTCAGTGCGATGGGCACCACGATCCGACAAGGAGACGGCCTGGCCCTCGAGACCGAGCACTTTCCCAACAGTCCCAATGAGCCGCGCTTCCCACCCACGCTGTTGCGACCAGGTGAGACTCTGCGCTCCAGCACGATCTTTCACGTGACCACTGATGTGGCGGAGCACCTCCGCCATTGATGCCTGCGCCCTCACGCTTTGCGTGGACGATCGCGGGTCCTGGTCGAGGGTGTCTGTGTGGGCGCCTTCGCGACGCCAAAGCTCGAAAAGCGCTCGGGCTCGTTGTAGCCGGTGCGCATGTGGATAATGATGGCCGCCTCAGCTTCCATGTTGGAATTACCCAGGGCGACATCCAGCAGCGCACGGTGATGGTGCAGCATCCAGCGCTTGAGATCCGCGCTCACGTTCTCGAGCGCCTTGTGCGCGAACAGGGAGGTGACGATCGAGTCGAGCGCCTTGGTCAGGTAAGGGTTGCCCGCGGATTCCCACAACGCGCGGTGAAACTCGAGATCCAGCGCCGCGGCGTCCATCTCGGTGCGTTCCGTCCACGCCTCCATGCGCTCCACGATGTTGGTCAGCCGTGCCGCATCCGGCTTACTGATCTTCATCCGACACAGCTTGAGCGCCTCCGCCTCGAGCACAACGCGCAAGCTGTTGATACGCTGCACGTCTTCTTCGCTCAGTCGCGTCACGAACATTCCGCGCCGTTCGTGATTCATCACCAGACCATGTTCCTGCAACTGCATCAGCGCTTCGCGAACCGGGATGCGGCTGATGCCAAACTCACGGGCGATCTTGCTCTCGTTCAGCCGGTCTCCAGGGCGGTAGCGGCCGGAGACGATGGCCTCGCGGAGCCGCTGGAAAACGTGCGCTTTGAGCGTCGAGGGAGTAGGGCGCTGCTCGGGCGCCATGCCAGGAGCGGCCAGATCGCGAGGCATATGCATGTCCTGACTTGTCGGTTTGACCCCGTCGAGATGAATATAGTATACACTTTTAACGGCTCAACAAAAGGTCAAGGCCCCGCGTGACCGCAACTTCGGCGCGCTACCGTGTTACTGCCTTCGCGATCAGCCTGGCAGCGCTCGCGTACGTGCAGCGCGTGGCCATCTCACAGGCCGCCGAGGGCATTCAAACCGATTTGCACCTGGGGAAAGCTCAGCTCGGTTTGGTTTTTGGCGCTTTCGGGCTTTCCTATGCGCTCTTTGAGGTGCCGAACGGACTTCTGGGCGATCGCTTCGGGGCGCGCGCCACGTTGACGCGCATCGTCGTCGCGTGGTCGGCATTCACGGCCCTGACTGGCGCGACGTGGAACTTCACCTCGCTCTGGCTCGCGCGCTTCCTGTTCGGCGCGGGCGAGGCGGGTTGCTTTCCTAACTTGACACGCATGCTCAGCACTTGGCTGCCGCTGCGATCGCGTCTGCGGGCGCAGGCGCTGATGTGGGCCTGCAGCCGCTGGGCCGGAGCGGTCACGCCGCTGTTGGTGCTGGCGCTCGTGCAGTGGCAGGGCTGGCGGTGGGCGTTCGTTGTGTTGGCGGGATTCGGGTTCGTCTGGGCGACCGCGTTTTTTCTGTGGTTCCGCGATGATCCGGCGGAGCATCCGGGGGTCAACACAGAAGAGCTCGCGCTGCTGCAAGCCGCGCGCGCCGTGACCACACAGGGCGGCGAGACACGGTGGTATCGATCTTTGCTGGCAGTGCCGGTACTGATCCTGCTCTTGCAATACTTCTGCTTCTCGTTCGTCTGGTACTTCTACGTGACGTGGTTACCGACGTACCTGCGGGAGGCGCGGCATGTACCCGCAGTGCAGGCGGCCGGATTTGCCATGCTGCCTTTGTTGTTCGGTGGCATCGGATCGCTCGTGGCCGGTTTCGCCGCCGCGCGCTTCCCACGACGCAAGATTGCATTCTGCGGATTTCTCTCTTCCGCCGTGCTGCTGTTTGCCGTTACGCGCACCGCCAGCACGCCACTCGCAATGCTGGCCATGGGGCTTGCGAGCTTCTGCAGCGATCTGGCCATGCCGATCTCGTGGAACGCCTGTGTCGAGATCGGTCGGCGTCATACGGCCACCGTGTCAGGCGCCATGAACATGTTTGGGAATTTCGCTGGTTTCGTGGCTCCCGTCGGGGGCGGCCTGATTCTCTCGCGTGCCGCCGGCGACTGGAACGTGCTCATCGAATTGATGGTGGCGTCGTCGTTGCTGGCGGCTGGTTGTTGGATCTTCCTGGGGTGCATATGGAAATCAATCTGACTGGGCGCACGGCGCTCATCACCGGCGGTAGTCGTGGCCTGGGAGAAGCGATGGCCCTGGCACTGGCGGCGGCCGGGGCATCCGTTGCGTTGGTGGCACGGGATGTCGCTCGGCTTCAGCAGGTCCAAGCGGCGATCATCGGCTCGGGCGGCAGAGCTGAATTCTTCACCGCGGATGTCACCAACGAGCAGGATGTGGCCGTGGTCTGCGATGGGGTGCAGGAGAGGCTCGGGCCTGTCGATATTCTCATCAACAACGCGGGCACGAATCTGCGCAAGAAGCTCACGGATTTTTCTCTCGCCGAGTTTCGCAGCGTGATCGATTCGAGTTTGATCAGCACGTTCCTGATGTCGCGCGCGGTTCTGCCGCAGATGCGCGGTCGCGGCTATGGTCGCATTCTCAATATGACCTCGATATTGAGCCATGTTTCGCTTCCTGAGCGTACGGCGTACTCGTCGGCGAAGGCGGCTCTGCTGGGCTTCACGCGTGCGCTGGCGCTCGAGGTCGCTGCTGAGGGCATCACGGTGAACGGCATCAGCCCTGGGCCGTTCGGCACCGACATGAACGCCGCGGTGATCAACAATCCGGAGGCCAATCGTCAGTTTCTGGCGAGCCTACCGGTGGGGCGGTGGGGTAAGGTGCATGAGATCGGAGCGCTCGCGTGTTACCTGTGCTCGGAGGCCGCGGGCTTCATCACCGGTACTGACATCCTCATCGATGGTGGATGGACAGCGAAGTAAGAGCCATGGGCCTGACGCTGCGCGCTGCTGCCGCCCCCGCAGTGCTCAGTGTTATGCTGTTGGCGTGCTTGCCGGCCGCAGTGTTGGCACAAGCGTCGCAGGGCGCGCCGCCAGTTCCTCAATCGGCGCAGACGGTCCGTGATTTCCTGGGACTCGGGCCACCGCCGGATGCGGCGGCAGCCAAGCGCGGCGCACCCGTGTATGGCGCGAATTGCGCGTTCTGCCACGGCCCGCTCGCTCGCGGCGCGGAGGGTCCGAGCCTGATCTACTCGGAGTTGGTGCTCGAGGATGCGCATGGCTCGTTGCTGACGGAGTTCTTGAAAGGAGGGCGGCCTGAGAAAGGCATGCCGGCATTTGCGACATTGAGTGATGAGCAGCGCAAGGACGTGGCCGAGTTTCTGCATCAGCAGATCGAGGACGTCGCGAATCGTGGGACGTACCAGGTCAAGAACATAGTGCTTGGCGATCCCAGTAAGGGCGCGAGCTACGTCGCCGCGCATTGCCTCGTCTGCCATTCGCTGACGGGTGATCTCAAGGGACTGGCGCGGAAATGGCGACCAGTAGACCTGCAGCGCAACTGGATCATGCCGCCGCGCACGAGCGCTGAGCGCGCCATCACGGCAACGGTGCGCTCGCCAAAAAGTACCTGGCACGGTCGCGTGCAGCAGATTGATGACTTTCGGATCGTGCTCGTCGCGGGTTCGGGCGTGCCGCTCGTAATCGCCCGCAACACGGATGTCGCGGTCGAACTGCATGATCCACTGGCGCCGCATGTGGCGATGATCGGCAACCTGGCCGATTCCGACATGATCAACGTCACCGCCTATCTGGAGAGGCTGGAGTGAAGGCTCATCCTGTCAGGTGGGCGTGTTCGCTCCTGTGTCTCGGCATCTTACTGTCGGCCGCTCATGGCAACGAGTTGGACATGTCGGCTCTGGGCATGCCTCCGACCGTGGCGTGGCCGACATTCAACGGTGACTACTCGGGTGAACGCTTCAGCTCGCTACGACAGATCGATGCTGCGAACGTGGGCTCGTTGCAGTTGCAGTGGAGCTATCGCATCACCGAAGTCGGTGCGCAGCGCGGCGCGCCGGTCCCGGTCATCAAATCGACGCCGTTGTTGGTCAACGGCGCCCTTTACTTCACGATTCCGAACAACGTCTACGCGCTGGACGCGCGTACCGGCACGAAGCTGTGGAGTTATTCCTGGATCGATCAGGGTGGCCACCTGGTGGGCAATCGCGGCCTCGGCATGTACAAGAGGTGGCTGTACTTTCTCGGGCCGGATGATTGGGTGATTTGCGTCGATTCCAACACCGGCAAGGAGCGCTGGCGCAAGCAGATTGCCGATGCACGGCTGCAATACTTCACCACCACGGCCCCCCTCGTCATCAAGGACCACGTGCTCGTGGGTGTCGGCGGCGATGCGATGGATATCCGTGGCTTTCTGGTATCGCTCGACCCGGACAGCGGCGAAGTACAGTGGAAATGGTGGTCCACGCCGGGAGCAGGGGAGCCTGGTAGCGAGACCTGGCCCACCGTGGAAGCCGCTAGGCATGGCGGTGGCGGTACCTGGCAGCCGGGAACGTACGATCCGGATCTGAACCTGATCTACTGGGGCACTGGCAACGCCAATCCCGTATTCGCCGGCCAGGGTCGCAAGGGCGCGAACCTCTACACCGCCAGCATCGTCGCGCTCAACCTCGACAGCGGCAGGCTCGTGTGGCACTTCCAGGTATCCCCGCACGACACGCATGATTGGGACAACACGGAAATGCCCGTGCTCATTGACGCCAACATCGGGGGTAAGCCTCGTAAGCTCCTGGCGCAGGCCGCGCGCAATGGTTGGTTCGTGGTGCTCGATCGGGCCAACGGCAAGGTGTTGGTCAGTACGCCGTACGTGAAGCTCAATTGGGCCAAGGGGAAGGATCGGCGCGGCCAGCCGATTCCCGACCCCAGCAAGGAGCCGAGCGTTTCAGGCACTATGACCATCACCAGCGCCACGAACTGGATGTCGCCGAGCTATAGCCCCGCGACCGGTCTCTTTTACGTCAATGCAGTGGAAGGTTTTGCCATTTACTACCTCCTCGACACTGACGCGAAGCCGTCGGGTTACGGCGGCACTCTCACAGGTCTGGGCGCAAGCACGCGATTTTTGAAGGCGATCGAGGTTACCACCGGTAAAGTACGATGGCAGCACGAGTACCCGAATCTCAACGGCGCTCCACCTACCGTGGGCCCTGGACTGCTGAGCACCGCCGGAAACCTGGTGTTCACCGGTGACGATCAAGATAATTTGATTGCCTTCAGCGCCGATCAAGGTCGGATCTTATGGCACTTCCGCGCCGAGGCTGCGCAATCCAATGGCCCGATCACCTATATGCAGGATGGCCGGCAGTGGGTGGTGCTCGCTGCCGGCGATACATTGTATGCCTACACGCTCGCGCCCTCGGCGCTGTCGACCGCCAATGTGAAGATCAACGGAGCTGATCCGTGAGAACCAGCCGCTATCAATACCTGAAGCTGCTTGCCGCAGCGCTCATGTTGATGGGTACCGCCAGTGCGCGGTCCCAGGGACGACCGGATACGTTGACCAACCCTTTTGCTGGCGATCCCGCGGCTGTTGCCGCGGGCAAGCGTCTGTTTGATGGGACCTGCATCGTGTGTCACGGCCCCGGCGGAGCGGGGACTGAGCGCGCGCCAGCGCTCGATACTGGGCGATTCACCCATGGCGGGGAGGACTTCGAAGTCTTTCAAACCATACAGCACGGGGTACCGGGGACGCAGATGCCCCCCTTCGCCTCGCTCAGTGCCGAGCAGCTATGGCAGCTCGTGTCGTATGTGCAGAGCCTATCCCATATAGATTCCACGGCAGGGGGTGCGCCGGCGATGGGGGATGCGGGTCGGGGCGAGCAGTTGTTCTTTGGCGCCGGGCAGTGCTCCTCCTGCCACGACATCAACGGCCGCGGGGTGCCGATCGCGGCGGATCTATCCGAGATCGGTAAGCAGACGCCGGGTGCGATCCAGGCGGGAATCGAACATCAGCTGGGGTCGCGCTTCAAGTTCGGTGATACCAACTTGCGGCTGGTTGACGTCAAGTTGCAGGACGGAGCGCAGCTGGAAGCTCTGGTGAGGAACGAAGACAGTTTCTCCGTCATTCTGCAGACGCTGCAGGGGGACTATCGCGTGCTCGACCGACGCCAGATTCGCTCGATGACCAGGAGCGCGCGCCCTCTCCCGACTCTGTCAGCCGACCAGAAAGCAGATCTGCTCGCGTACCTGAGTCAGCGAACGCAACGCGCCGTCATCTCAAACGAAACTGCGGACGATAACCCTGGCCTGACGTTCGCTCGTCTGGCGCACGCGGATGGCGAGCCGCAGAACTGGCTTACCTACTGGGGCAGCTACGCTGCGGAGCATTTCAGCAAGCTCACGCAGATCAATCGGCGGAATGTGTCGCGGTTGCAGGCGAAATGGGCCATGCCGATGCCGGGTAGCTCACCGCTCGAGACCACACCGCTGGTCGTGGACGGGATCATCTATGCCTCGGGTCCGCCCGGAGACGTATATGCGTTGGATGCGCGCACCGGCCTGGAGCTCTGGAAGTTCCACCGGCAGCAGCAAAGGGTGAATCCGTTCCAGTTGAACGCGTACAACCGCGGGGTGGCGGTGTTGGGCAAGCGCGTGTTCTTCGCAACACTGGATGATGAGCTGATTGCGTTGGACGCGCGCAGCGGACACGTGCTCTGGGAACAGCGCATCGCCGATACCATGGAGGGATATACGATGACCGGCGCTCCGTTGGCCTTGGACAACAAGGTCATCGTCGGCATATCCGGTGGGGAGATGGGCATTCGCGGTTTCCTCGCCGCCTACGATGTGGCCGATGGTCGCCCTCTCTGGCGCTTCGACACCATTCCCGGTCCGGGTCAGCCCGGGCACGACACCTGGTCGGGGGATTCCTGGAAAACGGGCAGCGGAGCGACCTGGCTCACGGGCAGTTACGACCCGCAGCTCCATCTGCTGTACTGGGCGGTGGGCAATCCCGGCCCCGACTACGATCCGGTGAATCGCCAGGGAGATAACCTGTATACGTGCTCGGTGTTGGCGCTCGATCCGGACACGGGCCGCCTGGTCTGGCATTACCAGATCTCACCTCACGACACCCACGACTGGGACGCGGAGGAAGATCTCATCCTGGCCGAAGAGCCGATTGACGGACGCGTGCGCAAGGTACTGTTGCACGCCGACCGGGATGGCTTTTTCTATACACTCGATCGTACGACCGGCCAGTTCATTTCAGCCATACCGTTCGTGCGGCAGAGCTGGAACAAGGGATTCGAGCCCAATGGACGTCCCATTGTCGATCCAGCCTCCGTCGCGACCCCTGAGGGACATCGGATCTCTCCGGGAATAGGGGGCACGAATTTCCAGGCGCCCTCTTATGACCCCGTGCGCCGCATTCTCTACTTGAGCTTCATGGATGCTGAAGGCAGCGCCAGCTTCCAACCCGCCCAATACCACCGTGGGCAGGTTTTCACCGGCGCGAACTACGGCGCCTGGCTGCCACCTTTGAACGAGCCGGTGCAAGGCTTCATGGCGCTCGATGTCCGGACCGGACGCAAGCTCTGGACTTTTCCCGTGCCGCGCCCGTCGCTCCAGGCGGGTGTGCTCGCTACCCGGGGCGAAGTTGTGTTTGCCGCGACTTCCGAGGGTAACTTGCTCGGGTTGGATGCACACACGGGTGAGGCATTGTGGCATTTTCAGACGGGTGGAGCGATCCTGGCCTCACCCATCAGCTATAGCGTCGATGGTATACAATTCATCGCCATCGCAGCCGGTAATACACTGTACGGATTCGCATTGCCTGACAGCCGTCAAGAGGGGAATCGATGATGCAACTCATGCTGGAGCGTTGGAACGGTGGGCTTGCCGCCTGGGCGCTCGCCGCGTTGTGCCTGTTGCCCGCTGCGGCCTTGGCCGGCAGCGACACCCTGTTGATCGAGGCGATCGACGTCGAAGGGGGCGCCGCCACGCTATACATCACGCCCGAGCGTCAATCGCTGCTGATCGACTCCGGCTGGCCGGCCGAGATCGGCGCCAAGGATCCTGATAGCGCCCAGCGCATCATCGCCAGCGCGCGTCGGCACGGGCTGTCGAAGTTGGATTATGTGCTGATCACGCACTATCACGTCGATCACGTCGGGGGACTGTCGGAGCTGCTGAAAGAATTTCCCGTAGGCACCGTTCTCGATCACGGTCCAAATCGCGAGACTCCGCCAGCCAACATGGCGCCGGCTTTCGCGGCGGGTCAGCCCGCCACACTGTATCCCAAGTACATTGACGCCATTCGAGGGCACGCGCATCGCACGCTCGCTCCGGGGGACACGCTCAGCATCGGATCGTTGCAGCTGACAGTGGTCACGAGTGACGGTGTTACGATCGCTCGAGCGTTGCCGGGTGCGGGTGGGGCCATCGCCGAGTGCGCCGGTATGCAGCCCATGGCGCAGGACGGTGGCGAGGAGAACTCGCGCTCGGTGGGACTCGTAATGACATTCGGCCGCTCCCGCATCGCT
This sequence comes from uncultured Steroidobacteraceae bacterium, assembly GCA_964400085.1. Classification (GTDB taxonomy): domain Bacteria; phylum Pseudomonadota; class Gammaproteobacteria; order Steroidobacterales; family Steroidobacteraceae; genus 13-2-20CM-66-19. The sequence continues at coordinate 36,817 of CAYNTW010000009.1, forward strand.
GCTTTGGGTGATCTGACCTGGAACATGGAAAAGATGCTCGTCTGTCCACGTGACAAGGTCGGACCCGTGGATCTGTTGGTTGTGTCCCACCACGGCTCGAACTTCAGCAACAGTCCGGCGCTGTTGCATGCGCTTGCGCCCAGGGTCGCCATTGTGGACAACGGTCCCAAGAAGGGCGGCGATGCCGAGACTTACGAGACCGTCTCGCACTCACCCCGGCTGCGGCGCCTGTGGCAATTGCACTTCGCGGAGCGAGCAGGGCCCGAGCACAATGTTCCCGAAACCTACATTGCGAACCCGAGCGCCACCGGTGACATGAATGCCTCGCTCGAAGTCGTGGTTGCGAAGACGGGCGCCTTGACCGTCACCAACGAGCGCACCGGCTTTTCGGAAACCTACTAGGTCAGCGCTAGGGCACGATCGGCCGCCCGGAGACCGGATTCGGGTAGTGGAACGGAGGGATGTAGTAATCCGGGAAGGCCGCGTAGATCTCGGTAGGCGGTTTGTCAGGCGGGATCGTGCTGCTCGGGCCCGCGATTGGCATGTAGCCTCGCGACCAACCTTGGGTGTAGTCGGCCCAGAAGGTGGTGTACTGGTGTTCGGACCGGATCTTCCAGATCCCATGTTCTTTCACATAGGTATTCTCGGCGACCTCGCCGCCCACTTCAGCGCGTTTGCCGAACGCACCCGCTAGCGTGAGCTCGCGTACGCGGGCTCGAGCGGTTTTGCCGTCATCAGCGACGTGAATCACGTGCTGGTAGAGGAAGTGCTCTGCTACCTCTCCTTGACGCAGCCCGGCCGGGCCATCGATATCGAAGCTGTGCCGCACGTGTTTGCGACCGACGTAGACGCCACGCTGCGCGATTTCGCGCGTGCCGTTGTCCGCGAAGAGCTTCGCTGCGTCATCCCATTGCCATTTGTCACGGTAGAAACCGTAGGCGTTTTGCAGGTTCTCGATGGCGTCGGTGTCTTCCAGAAGGGTGAGCTCGTTGTCGAGAGTGACTGCCTCGGATTTGAGCTGCGCGTCCGGCACCGGCTCGAGGCCGGCAACGGGCTCTGGCCAACGATTGCCTCGCGTGTAGTGATACGGTACGAACGTGTTACCCGGATAGATCTCGTAACGCGCGGCTGGCTTGCGATCCGGCGGCATGTCGATCTCCGGCGCGGTGAGCGCCCAGAACGTAACACCCCAGCCGCGTTGGAAGTCAGTGTAGAACACGAAATAGGCGTGCAGTTTTGCGATCTTCCAGACACCGTTTTCCTTGCGGTACTCGTTCTCGTAGATCGCATCCCCCAAAAAGTCCGTCCGCTTGTCCAGATCCGCGCCGAAGATCAGCGCCCGCCAACGCCCTTTGGCCGTGAGTCCGTCCGGCGCCACGGTGACCACCGGCTCCATCTGAGTGTGGTCGTAGAGCTTGCCGTGCTCGGGCTGGCCGAGCCACTTCAAGTACTGCAGCACGCGTGCTTTCCCAACGAACACGCCACGCCCCCCAATCTCGAGTGTGCCGTCGTCGGTGAACAGGTCGGCGATCTGCGTCCAGAGGTTCTTGTCCACGAGGTAACCGTACGTCCGCTGCAGTACCTCGATCTGGTGCTCGTCTCGAACCAACCCGGCGAGTCGGCGGGCTTCCGCAAGCCGCTCGCCGGAAGTGCCGACTGCCGGGGAGCTGGCACGGATTTTCGGCGGAGAGGCCGTGGCAGGGTTCGGGTAGTGATACGGCGGAAGCGTCACTGCGGGCCACGGATCGGCCGCGAAGGTGGGCGGGCCATCCGGGGGCGGCATCTTGCGGTCGGCGACGTTGCTCTGTGCCATCGCAACTGTCCACCCGCCCTCATACGGCACCGTGAAGGTTTCGAACCAGTGGATGTGGCTGATCTTCCAACGGCCCCCTTCCTTGCGGTACTCGTTCTCGTAGGGGCCGGTCTGCCAGCGCGCGTATTCGCCGTATTGTCCAAGCAGAACCAGCGCCTTCCACCGGCCCCGCGCCGACTGGCCGTCGGGGGCGACGTCGATCACCGGTTGAAGTTGAATGTGGTCGCGGAGCTGTCCCACACGGAGTCCCGACTTACCGTAGCCAATCGCGTAGAGCAGCGCGCGAACATGCTCCTTACCGCGAAAAACTCCGCTGTTGCCGTACTCGGCGACAACATCGTCGGTGAAGAGATCGAGCACCGCGTCCCAGTCGGAGCGGTCGAGGTAATAGCCGTACTCAGATTGGACGCGCTTGATTTCGACTGTATCGGCGAGGTGCTGAGCGCGCGCCAGGAGCTGGTCGATCTTCGCGGAATCGGCGGCCCGCGCATACGCCGGACGCAGCGTCGGCACTAAGAATGTGATCGACAGGACGACGATTGCGACCCGCATGACGCGGCGTGAAATCATTGGAACCCCCTGGCCCGCTAGAATAGCGACGTCTGCCGAGGATACTCGGTTGGTCACTCAAGTTGCGGCCACGGAGTGGTCAGAAGACGAGCCGAGTGCCGACCCCGTCACACCGGCGCGGCGGTGAATTGAGAATGCCGCCCGGCCGCAAATGGTGCGCTGCCGCTACGCTTGAGGCTTTATCCATCGCGTCGAATAGCGATTCGACTTAATACGGCGGCGGTATCGATCGTCGCCGAATGCCTCGAGCCCAATGCAAGCGACCTACAATTTCTGGCTGGTAACACTCTCGGTCATTGTCGCGATCGTCGTGTCCTTTACCGCGTTGACCCTGGCGGGACGGGTGGCCGCGGCGGAGCGCACTGGCGGTCGGCTGTGGCTGCTAGGGGGAGCCGCGGCGATGGGCATGGGCATCTGGTCCATGCACTTCATCGGCATGTTGGCCTTTTCCGTTCCGATCCCACTGCGCTACAACGTGCTGACCACGTTGGCTTCCCTCGTGATCGCTGTTCTGACATCAGGTTTCGCGCTCGCCATCGCCAGCCGACGCGACCTGAGCGTCGCCCGCCTTGCCGTGGGATCCGTGATCATGGGGGCCGGAATCTGCGCCATGCATTACACCGGCATGGCAGCCATCCAGATCATGCCGGTGATTACTTATGAGCCGGCGCTCGTCATGGCCTCCATCGTGATCGCAATCACCGCATCCTTCGCGGCGCTGTGGCTCGCCTTCCGGCTGCGCAACGGACAGTCCGGATTGATGCTGCTCGCCCGAGCCGGGGCCGCGGTGGCGATGGGCTTTGCGATCACCGGAATGCACTACACGGCCATGGCCGCCTCCATGTTGGCGCCGGGGTCATATTGCTGGGGCGGCGCGGCGTTCGACAACGGCTGGTTGGCGCTCACGATCGGGCTGATCGCCTTGGCGGTGCTGGCCATCACATTGATCACTTCGGTGTATGACGCTCACCTGGATTCACGCACGCGCCGCGATGCGCAGCGGCTCGCGAGCCTGAATGCCGATCTCCAACACGGCAAGAATCTTCTGACGCTCGCCACCGAGGCGGCGGGAATCGCCTGCTGGGAATATCAGGTTGCCAACCGCAAGTCGCTGTGGACTGAGAATGATATCGAGGCCCTGCGCGCCGAAGGGATCGATCTCCAGAAGGACGCGGATGCGGTCATCGCCATGATCCGACCCGATGATGCGGCTGCCGCGCTGGGGGCAATTCGTGCCGCGCTCACCGAAGGACGCAATGTCTGCGAGACGCGGGTGCGCCTGGCGACCCCTTCCGGAAAAACCGTTCACCTGCAGCTACACGCGCGCTTGTTCCGCGATTCACAGGGCAATCTCGATCGACTGTTGGGCGTTGCGTGGGATGTGACTCAACAGGTAGCCCAGGACGAGAGGCGGCTCGAGCTGCAGATGCAACTGCGAGAGGTTGCGCGCCATGCAGGGATGGCGGAGGTCGCCACGGGTGTCTTGCACAGCGTCGGCAATCTCCTCAACAGTCTCGGTGTATCGACCGCGCTCGTGCTATCCGGCCTGCGCGACTCGCGGGTCGGAAACGTCAGCCGGATCGCGAAATTGTTGGCGGAGAACGGCCATCAGCTCGGGGCTTTCCTCGCAAGTGATCCGCGGGGACGCGAGATTCCGCAATACCTGACACAGCTCGGCGAGCACCTCAACAGCGAAAAAAATACGCTGTACGCCGAGATGCAGACGATCGCCGCGCACGTGGAGCACATCGGCAAGATCGTGGCGGCACAACAGACCTACGCCCGACGCGGCGGTGTGACCGAGGAAGTGGATATCACCGAGCTCATTGACAATGCCATCGCGCTCAGCTTCGCCGGCACACCGGATATCACCATTCGGCGCGATTACCAGGCCGCTCCCCGTCTGACACTCGATCGCCACAAGCTGATCCAGATACTCGGAAACCTGCTGAGCAATGCCCGTCACGCTCTGCGGGACCTGGCCCATGGAGAACGCGTGTTGACAGTGAGGCTGCGCCTCTTGGGGACACGCTCTCTCGCGCTGGAGATTGAGGACACCGGCGTCGGGATCGAGGCGGATGTGCTGACCCGATTGTTTGCATTCGGCTTCACGACGAAGAAGGACGGTCATGGGTTTGGATTGCACGCGAGCGCAAACCTGGCCAAGGAGCTGGGGGGAGATATCAGTGTCCACAGTGATGGCGCGGGGCGAGGCGCGCGCTTCACGCTGAGCTTGCCGCTCACGAGCAGCGTCGTAGTGTTGGAAAGGAAGCAGGCATGAGCGTTTCGGTTCCGGAAAAAGTGCGGATTCTCGTCGTTGACGACAATGTCGCCATCCATGAAGACTTTCGCAAGGTTCTTGCGCAAGAAGCGGGCGCTGAAGCGGATTTGTCGCGCGCGGAAAGCGTGTTGTTTGGCGATGCTCCGTCGCCCTGTCTGCCGCCAATGCCGTACATCCTGGATTTCGCCACGCAAGGCCAGCAGGCGGCGCAACTCGTCGGCAGGGCGGTTGTGGCGCAACAGCCCTACGCGATCGCATTTGTTGATATGCGCATGCCTCCGGGTTGGGATGGATTGGAAACCATCGAGCACCTCTGGCGCGGCGACCCCGACATCCAGATCGTGATCTGCTCGGCGCATTCGGACTACGAATGGACCGATGTGATCGCTCGGTTGGGACACTCCGACAAGCTGCTCATCCTGAAGAAGCCCTTCGAGCCCATCGAAGTGCAGCAATGCGCGGGCGCGCTATCGCGCAAATGGCAGCAGCAGCGGGCGCTGCGCGCGCACGTCGTATCGCTGGAGCAGGCGATCATCGCCCGAACCGAAAAGCTGGAGGTCGCCAACCGGCAATTGCGGCATCTGGCCACACACGACGCCATGACGGATATGCCCAACCGCGTGCTCCTCGACGACCGGCTCGAGCAGGCGATCGCGCACGCCGAACGGGATAGCCAGACATTCGCGGTCATGATGATCGACCTGGATCGATTCAAGACCATCAACGATTCGCTGGGGCACCACGCGGGCGATGCGGTTCTGAAGGAAGTGGCCTCCAGACTCCAGAAAGCCGTACGCAGCATCGATACCGTCGCGCGCGTCGGCGGTGACGAGTTTGTTCTTGTGATAGGACCTTCAACACCCCCAGCAAGCGCCGAGGAGATCGCGGCTCGCGTGATTGAAAGCCTCCGGGTGCCCATTCGTGCAAGAGGAGTCGATCTCCACGTTACATCGAGCATTGGCATCGCTGCATATCCTGCCGACGGCCAGTCAGCAGAACGGCTGCTGGCGTGCGCGGATGCGGCGATGTACTGTGCGAAGCATCGCGGAAGGAACAATTATCAGTGCTTCGCGTCGGGCATGGATGCACTGACCGTGGAGCGCGCCAATCTCGAAAGCGAGCTGCACCAGGCACTGCGCCTTGGGCAACTCGAGCTGCACTATCAACCCAAGGTCGACACCGCGTCCGGGGACGTCCGAAGCGCGGAAGCCTTGATCCGCTGGCGTCATCCCCAGCGAGGGCTCGTCCCCCCCATCGAGTTCATTCCGTTGGCGGAAGACTGCGGGCTGATCCATGACATCGGCGCGTGGGTGGTGCGGGAAGCCTGCAGGCAGTGCGCGGAATGGCAGCGGGCGGGGGTTCCGGCGCTGCGAGTGGCGGTGAACGTCGCGGCCTCGCAGTTTCGGCGCGGCGACTTGCTCGAGGTGATCCGCAGCGCGCTTCAGGATGCGCAGCTCGATGCGCAGTTCCTGGAGATCGAGCTCACCGAGAGCGTCGTGATGACCGATCCCGAGGGTACCGCCGCGATCCTGGAGCAGTTGAGTCGCATGGGCGTCCTGGTTTCGGTCGATGACTTCGGCACCGGGTACTCGAGCATGAATTACCTGCGCCGCTTTCCGATCGACAAGCTCAAGATCGATCGTGGCTTCCTGAAGGACTTGATCAATTCTTCAGACGATGCGTCCATCGTTCGCGCCATCATCTCCTTGGCGCATAGCCTGCGACTCAAAGTCGTCGCCGAAGGCGTTGAGACCTCTGAGCAGCTCAGGTTTCTGCGGACGCTAGGCTGCGATCAGTACCAAGGCTACCACTTCAGCCCGCCGTTGCCGCCGGGCGAGTTCGCCAGGTTGGTGTGCGATTGGCAGAAAGACGAGGATGCGGTCGCGGCCGAGGAGGGCGCCCGCACCCACAGCAAGCTGGCGGTCTTGCGCTGATTGCGCCAGGTGCGGTGGCGCGAGCCTTAACCGGAGGCGGCGGCGGTCGCCGTTTCGTTTTCCTCCTCGGACACGTCAGGCTCCCAGATCCGCTTTTCAACCAGGCTGGGAGCGCGATCGATGACCCCGATGGGCTCGATCCCGAGCGTCCCGAGGCGCTCGAGCAACTCGGCGAAGACCTCGTGCTTGCGTAGCGTCCAGGTCGAAGCGAAGCAACGCCAGAATACCCAACCGGCGCGCTCCAGGACTCGCTGTTGAGCCGTATCGTGTTGCCAGCGCTCCGGGCCGTGGAACTCGTCGCCATCGCATTCGACCGCGAGGCGGGTATCCCCGCTGCCCTCAACCACCAGATCGATGCGGTACGCGCCAGTCTTCACTTGCGGAGTGACCCGGTAGCCGCGTGAGACCAACTCTCCGTAAACTTCACGCTCGAACTCGGACTCGCACCGCTCGAGCAGGTTCGCAGGCTCCGGTTTGTCCGCGACCAGGGGCTTGTCGAAGTGCGCCAGCAGCCCCGAACGCAGGTCCCTATCGGACAGTTGGGAGGCCGACACCGAGCGGACCAGATACATCCGGTCGCGCGCCCTGCTCGCGGCGACGTTGAAGCGCTGCTCGAACATGACACCAGACACCGCGCGGCAGTTGCGGGGATCGACGACCATCGAAAGAAAGATGATGTCGCGGTCGCTTCCCTGGAAGTTGCGCGCGTCGCCGCATTCGAAGCGCCGCCGCAGGAGCTCGCCGGCGTCGCATTGGCGGCGGACTACCGAATCGATGTGATGGGCCTGCTCCGCGCCGAGCAATGACACGACGCCGATCGTGCGACCGGCAAAGCGCTCGTCCGACAAGAGAGCGGCGATCTCGCTGGCGATGGCCTGCGCCTCGAAGTCGTTGCGGTCGCGCTTGTCGCGCGTCCCGGCGGGCACGTAGATGTCCACCAGCGGTGGGTCGATCCGCTCGCTCGCCGTTGGGATACGGATCGGCTGGATCTGTCCCCCATAGTGCGCCCTGTTGGAATAGGCAATGATTGCCGGGACACAACGGAAGTGCTCACGCAACATGATGTTGGCGGCCGAGTACACGCGCACGGCCAACTCGTACAGCGACTTCTCGGGCGTCATCTCGTCGCGATAGGGCTGCTCCGCGAGAAAGCGCTGCTTGAGCTCCTGGATTCTTTGCGCGGGGATGAATCCCGCATCGGGTGAGACCTGCTTGTGATCGCCCACCACCAGGATCTTCTGCGCGCGCAAAATCGCCGGCAAGGCCCACAGGTCCGACTGGCTCGCCTCATCGACAATCACGAGGTCGAACTCGCCGATCTGCGCCGGCATGGATTCGGAGACGCGGGCGTGACTCATGATCCAACACGGTACCGCGCCCGCCGCATCGAGCATCGCTTCGCGGGCATCGCGCCGGTAGCGGGTCGCATTCGGGCCGGTGCCCTGGCCGATCCTGCGGATCGCCGTTGCATATCCCGACAGTGCCTGCAGCAACTTGGGTGTGGCGTTGCGTTTCGTCGAGAGCCACGCGGCTTTGGCCACGACACTGACATACCGGCGCGCCAATCCCGCTTCAATTTCACGGCGGCGTTCCGCGAGTGTGATGAGCTCCTCGCGCGACTCGATGTTATCCAGATGACGCCGCATCCGGGCCCAGTTCCAGGCGTCGCGCCACGTGGGCGGAAAGACCCGGTCTTCGCCGGAGCTCCTGACAGCCACCGAACCGATGCGAGCGGCCAGTTTCGGGGCCCCGGCCGCCGCGATCCGGCGGCGAAACTCCTGAATGGCGGTGAGATCGCTCGAGAGGCCGCCGATACGCCGCAGCTCCATGAGGATTTCCGCGTAGTGCGCGGCCACGCGCTCGGCGCCGAGCTCCGGGTTGCCGAGCTGGGTGGCGATGAACTGCCTGAGCTGACTGGAGACTGGGCCTGAAGTGCCCGCGAGCTTCTCCTGGAGATTGGCAAGCACAGTGACCGCTTGGGCCAGGTCCGCGCGGGTCAGGTGCCGCCTGACCTGCTCGAGGACGGAGCTCAACTGCGCGGAACTGCCCGCGAGCTCGGCTGCCGGCGCCCGTTCGAACACCAACTCGGCGTTCTTGGGTAACACGACATCGTGGAACGTCGCCAGCCGGTACGCGGTCCGTGCCAGATTGGCGGTGGTTTCGATGTGCCGAAGCTTCGCGACCCCTCCGTCCAGTTTGGGAATCGCAAGCTCGGTGGCGCAATGGTTCCAACGGGTGACGAAGGAGAGCACCTCCTCATGCAACTCGACGAAGCGCCGCACGTGCGCCCAATCATCGGCGTGCGCTGGCGGCAACCCCGACACGCGCACGACCTTGATATGCTCCTTGGCTTCGGATACCCCGACCGCAAAAAGCGGAAACGGCTTGTCCCCCTCGGCGGCCCGAGCGACGGCTTCGCGAGTCCTGGCCGAATAGAGTCCCGCCTCGGGAAATTCGACGGGACGCTTCAGGAAGGCGGCTCGGGCTTCGATCAGCGAATCGAGATCGCTGAAAAGCGCCTCCAGCGCGGCGCGCTCCGAGGCGAACGAAGGCAGGCGGCATTTCGCGCGTAACTCGCTGGGCCAGCCGCCTTCGACGGCCTCGAGAGTCTCGACCAAACCGAGCGCTTCGCGAATCTGCGCGGACAGGTCCCGCGCGGCCTCCAGCACGCTCGATGTCGCGGCCTTGAGAGGCAAAACCTGACCGGTCGCGACCTCATCCTCGATCTCTTTGATCTTCGACAGCAGCTCGTGCAGCTGACCGACTTCCGCGGTCGAGGGAAGATCGTCCACCGAGGGGATGCGAGCGTTCGCGTAGATGAGATCCGCTCCTAGCTTGCGGCGCGCCTCGCGCAGCCGCCCGGCTTCGTCATCGGTCAACGGTGGAGCATGTTCAGGGGCGAGGGTGACGTCATCATCGAACCAGGTGTGTTGGGCAGCGCCGGACACGACCAACTGCGCCAACTTCTGCGCTCGCATCGGGACGCCGTCGACATCGATGTCGGCCAGTTGAGCCGCCGCGATCTCATCCACCCGGCGGTCGAGGGTGACCAGCTCGCCGTGAGCGCGGTCGATGGCGCTCGTGAGTGTGACGATCTCCCGCTTGGTGACTTCGGGATTGAGCTGCGAGACCTGGTGTTGAATCGCTTCGATCGCGGCCTGGAATTGCCTGACGCCCTCACGATCGCTCGCGAGCAGCGCCACAGTGAGCGCCCTGACTTCGTCGGGAATCTTGTCCCGCAGAATCTCCAGCGCCCGCTCCCCGCGAGAGGTGACCAGGACGCGGCGTCCCGTCGCGAGATAATGACACACGATGTTGGCGATGGTGTGCGTCTTGCCGGTTCCCGGCGGCCCTTGAACGGTGACTCCAGGCGCCCGCTCCAGGTACTGCACGATCGTGACCTGCTCCTCGTTGTAGGGGAGCGGAAAGTAAAGCTCGTCCAGACTCTTGCCGCCCTCGGGCATGCCACGGCTGGACAATCCACGGAAGCGGACGGGCTCGTACTCGACCGGCTGATCGGATGAAGGCGTCACCAGCGCGAGCGGTCCTGCCGGAATCTCGCAGCCCTTCACGAGCTCGTCCTGTAAACGCTTCAGATCCTCGAACAGGTAATTGTTCGAACGCGGTCGCGATAGCAGAACCCAGCCATCCGTCACGATCAGGTGCTCGCCTGCTCGTGGGACAGGCTCGTTATACGCCGCGAGCTCGCGGTACTCGCCGTTACTGTCGAGGTTGGAGGCTGCGAGCTTCAGAACGTCCGTGTAGCTCGAAACATCAAACGGTGTAACAGGACGATCCTTGTTCCTGGCGAGGTACTCACGGGCGCTGCGCTCGACTTCAGCGGCGCCGGGTATTTGACAGGAAACGAATGCGTCGAGCTCGACACGAGTGTCCGTGGCACGTGGACGCACCTCGAGCGCCATCGTCATTTCGTCGAGTGCGATTTCCGCGGCCTGCGTCAGCAGCGGGTATTCAAAGTCGAAGCTCGAGCCCTCGAACGGGAGTTGGCGCGTGGCGATTCCGATACCCCACACGAGCTCTTGCGGCCGAGCCGTTTCGTCGGCGGCGAGTTGGTGTCGGAGCGAGAACAGATCCCCATACAGGGCAATGGTCTTGCGGCGAGGGCGCTCCACGGCGGCCCATGCGCTCCAGAGTGACCTGTACTCGTCAAGGGCCCGGGTCACCGTGGCACGACCCTGCCGCTCCAGGTCGGTGCGCTGTTCGGCCGCCCTTCCTTCGGCCGCTTTGTTGAGCCAGCGACGAAAGGCCGCGTCATCGAGCACAGGGGGAGCACCGTCGGGATCGTCGCCCGCGCGAATGAACATGCGAAACTGTTCCGCCACCGCGGGAGGTCTCGATGGCGTCAGCCGCGAGACTCGCAGCCATACGTGGTCGCCTTCGACCTTGATGTCATATTCGACACCGGGGAGCGCAGCGATCGTTTCCCGGCGTCGAATGAAGCCTTTCGCCTGGGAGAGACAATAGCCTCTTGGATCGATCTCCTTCGCTTGTTCTTCGATGTACTCGAGGAGGCGTTGCAGAAGACGGCGCGGTTCGGTCACTTGAGGTTCCCTTTCGATGAAGCCACGCAAGGGCCGCCGCATGATAAGGAGCGCACGCTGAACGTTGGCTGAGCGTTCGCACCTCTGTACAAAACCTCAGTCTGATGGCGGAGCGCGCGCCTGTAGGCGCTGTAAACTGTCCACCGGGGCCGAAGCGACGTGAGGCAGACCGATGCGAGCTCTTACTGCGATTCTGGCGTGCATGGCGTACAGCGCTGCAACCTGGGCTGCGCCATGGTTACCGCCGGTGCGCGATGGCGCATGGCTGCAGAATGGAATCAAGCAGCAGCAGCGTTGGAATGCGCATGAGAATCTGACTGACAAGGAGCTCAACGATGCCACGCTCGTGGCATCCTACATCTGTGCCGTGGTCGATCTCGAGAAAGAGCTCGTGCAGCGCGCCGCGCTTCTTTCGGACGCGTTGCGGGATGGAAAAAAGAAGAGACACCTCGATCCCCGCGTTCTCGAGGGCATGAGTCAGGCTGTGCCCATACTCGTCCCGCTGATGCAGAGCGACTTCAGTGCGGATGGACCCTCTTGCGACAGAGCGTTGGTCATCGTGCAGGACTACCTGATGAAATATCCGGAGATGCTCGATAAGGAAGCCGACGCGATCGTCGAAAAGGCTTTGCTGGCGAACTACAGCCGGAGCAACGAGCGCGAGCCCTAGGGGCCGCGGTGCTGAACGCCATGCTCATTCACGTTGGGTCAGTTCAGCCAGCGTGCTGCGCAGCTCGCGCAGTTTCGGAGGTTTGGACAGCAACCGGTTCACTTCCGGCGGCACGCCCTGTTCGCTTGCAAGGCGCTGGCCCCAGCCTGTGAGCAGAATGATCGGTGTGTTTGGCGAAGCGGCGCGGATGGCCGCCGCGACTTTGCGGCCATCGCAATGGGGCATCCCCAGGTCCGTGATGACGGCGGTGAATGGCTCGCCTCGTTTCTCGGCTGTCATAAACGCGTCGATGCCGGCCCGGCCACCATCGGCTGTTGTGACCAGATGGCCGTCCCCGTGCAGGGAATCGCGCAACGACTGCGCGACAATCGGGTCGTCGTCGACAACCAGGATGCGCAGCGGTCGCTGCGGGATCTGCGGCTCCGGCGCACGGACGGTTGCGCCCGTTGTGGAGGTGATCGCCGGCAGTATGAGCCGCATGGTAGTCCCCTTGCCGAGCGCGGTCTCAATCTCCAACTCGCCGCCATGTCGTTGCGCCATACCATAGACCATGGCCAATCCCAGGCCGGTGCCCCGTTCGCCCTTGGTGGTGAAGAACGGCTCGAAGCAACGCTGACGGGTGATGTCACTCATCCCTACACCCGTATCGGATACCTCCACGCACACGCGAGGGCGCTCCGCATGAGCATCATCGGCCGGAAGGAATCTGGTGCGCAACGTGAGCGTACCTCCTTCCGGCATGGCATCGATCGCGTTGAAAATGAGGTTCGTCAACGCGACGCGGATCTCGCCCTCCGCGCCTGAGATCGCCGGCAATCCGGCCGCCAGCTCGGTCTTGATCTCGATCACGATGCCTCGCAGTTGCGGCTGGTCGCTCCACCGGGCGCGCGTCAGGCCAATAACCTGCTCGATCAGACGGTTGAGGTCGATGTTCGTATCTGCCCCCTGCGATTCCCGCGGTCGATAAAACTCCCTCATGCGCGACACGGTTTCCGACACGTCTTCGATGGCTCGCAAAATAGTCGTCAAATGCGCGCGTCCGTTTTCACTCAGGCCAGACTCTCTTTCAAGCAGCGCCTCGGTGTAGAGCGCGACCGGTGAGAGAGCATTGTTGATGTCGTGCGCAATGCCGCTTGCCATCTGCCCCAGCGCCCGCAGCCGCTCCTGCTGCATTGCTGTCTGCTGGCTCTGGCGCAAATCGTTGTAGGCTTGTTGCAATGTGCTGTGCAGTTGCGCCTGATGGGCAGCCAGGGCGACGTGTTCGCACAACTGCTTCAAGAACTCGCAGTCGCCGCTGGCGAGGCCGTGTGTTGCCCGCCGGGCGGCCAGAAGAGCCCCGAAGAACTGGCCCTCCACCACCAACGGAGCCGCGACGAACGACCGTAGGCCCGCCTGGCCCATCCGTTGCAGCCATGCGAGCTTCACCCCGCGAATGTCCGGCTCATACATCAGTTGACCCCAGACACAGCGCGCCAGGCCGCTTTGGTCGAGGTCAATGCTCGCTTGCTCCGCGAGACCCAACTCAACGGCCAGGGGGCGGGTTCGAGTCCCGAGGCTGACGACCGTGAGCGCTCTAGTGGCCGTTTCATACAGGCACGCGCAGCAGAAATCCAGCGGCAGGTTGTCTTCCAGGCTGCGCACGATCACCTCGAAGATGCTCGGCAGATCCTGGCGCTCGCCGATGGCGCGGGTAATCCGATGCAACAGATCCTGCCGTTCCAACTGCTTGCGAAGTTTCTGTAGCGCCTGCCTGCGCTCGGTGATGTCGCGCGCGATCGTCGAGGCGCCAACGATGCGATCCTCCTTGTCGCGAATGGGCGAGATGCTGACGGACACATCCAGCCGATGGCCGCCCTCGGCGACCCAGACGGTCTCGAAATGATCGGTGCCTTCGCCGCGCGCGATCCGCGCCAGGATCTCGACCTCCTCGGCGGTATGCTCCGGGGGGACGAGCTTCAGGATGGGTTGCCCAACGATCCGCGCGGCCGAATAGCCGAAGAGCTTCTCGGCTCCGCGATTCCAACTGCTGATGACGCCATCCAGGCTCATGCCGACAATGGCATCATCAGAGGATTCGACGATGGCCGCGAATCGGGTGACCGCCAACTCCGTCTGCTGACGGGCCGCGATTTCCGCCTGCAGCGTGTGATTGACGGCTTGGAGTTGCGCGGTGCGCTCGAGGACGCGCTGTTCCAGCTCGTCGTTGGCTTTGCGTAGGGCCTCGGCCGACCGCGCGATGGCCGACTGCAACCGGGCATCGACAATGGAAAGCAAGAGCGTCGAGCCGAGAATCACGAACGTGAAGGCTGAGATCGTCATGGCGAGCGGAGTCGCGTCCAGCCGCGGGCCGCTCGCGATGCACACGGCGTTCGGCGCGAAATTCGCCGCGGCCATGCCCGTGTAATGCATGCCGGTAATCGCAGCACCCATCACCGAGGCGGCGGCGAGCTGGTACCAACTCGCGCCTCGTCGCCCCTGGGGCAGGGTGAATGCGATCCAGAGCGCCGCCATGGAAGCGCCGATCGCAATGAGCACCGAGGTCGCAAAGAGTAGTGGGTCGTAGTCGATACCAGGGGACATCCGCATCGCGGCCATCCCGGTGTAGTGCATTGCGGATATCCCGATGCCGATGAAAACACTCGGCAAGGCAATCCCTCGCAAGGTCGTGTCGTTACGATGGAAGCGGTTTAATGCGAAGCCCGAGATAACGACCGCGATGACGTATGAGGCCGTCGTCAGCGGGAGGTCGTACGCCACCTGGATGGGGAGGTGGAATGCCAACATTCCGATGAAGTGCATCGACCAGATGCCGGTGCCCATCGAGAATGCCCCGCCCACGATCCAGGGCCAGTAGAGTGGCCTGCGCGCATCGGACGAGCCATCGACGGGTCGCAGCCGCTGCGCCAGGCTGAGCGTTACGTGCGAGGCGAGAACTGCAACGCAGTAGGACAGTAGAACGAGCTGGATGGAATAACTGCTTCGCATCACGAACTGACCGGTTCGTCCCGCATGGTACCGGCAAATCATGCAGGTGTGGGTATGACGCGTTGCAAAACGAGCTCGCCAGGGGCAGCTCGATGAGATCGCCCTTCTCGACATTGTCGCGGACCGTGTGGTCGAACAAACACCCGATCGCTTTCCCCTGCATCAACGTCCGGCGCGCCAGGACCGGATTGTC
>CAYNTW010000009.1:51924-91727 GCA_964400085.1 uncultured Steroidobacteraceae bacterium
TCACGTACCTGGCGCCGGGATCCTTCATCAACAGGCGCTTCGTGGCGCCGGCGCGAGAGGTCAATACCGGGGAGTATCTGCCTTATGCGGTCACGATTCGCGACGCGCGGCCGCGCCAGGCGGATTTTACGCTGGCAAGCCACGGCTTCATGCTCACTCGCCATCGCAGCGCCGTGCGCAATTTTTTCGACAAGGAGGAGGTGAATGCAATCTATCTTGCGGAGGTTGCGGCGAGTATCCGTCAGATCACGGGTGCCGACCGAGTCGCAACCCTGGGATGGATGGTACGCACCTCTGGCGACCTGTCCGCGTACGCGCGCGAGGAAGTGGGCTATCAGCACCAGGGCGGTGTCCAACCTCCAGCTGGCGAAGCGCATGTCGACAGCTCGCCCGATCGGGTGCCCAACACCATGTTCGTGGTCGACAAGATCCCCGAGCGGGAGGAGATGCTGCGACCCATGCCTGACGAGGACAAGGCGATCGCCGCGGCGATATTCCAGTACCGGCCGCAGCACCGCTGGTGGTATTTCTCGAACATGACGCGTGAGGAAGCGCTGGTGTTCAAGTTTCACGACAGCCGCCGGGTCCGACCCTGGCGGGTCCCCCACACGGCCTTCTTCGATAACACTCGTCCCGATGCTCGTCCGCGCGAGAGCATCGAGGCTCGCTCGATCGCGTATTTCCGTTGATCGATCCCAATGTCTGCAATCGCAAACACCGTGACCGCCACCCTCGGGTTCAGCGAGCCGATGGCCGTGCGCCCGAGATTTCATGCCAACAACAACACGCTGGATGTCTTGAACGTCGTGCCTCGCGCGGTGGACATAGAGGACGCCCGGCACCGGGAGACTCCTCCCTCGCTCGATATCGAGGGCTTCAGGTTGTATCCGCACAAGAGCGTGGTACGCGACTTTCGCAATCGCGGCGAGGTAGAGCGGGTTCATGGCGAAGAGATCCGCGAGTTGCTGCTGGCGGTTTCCGGTGCCGATCAGGTCATGGTTACTGGCGCCGGCATTTTGCGTTTCGGCGAACGCTCCCGTGAGTCCGGCGCCCATAACAATTCCCGGCCGGCGCGCTTCGTCCACGTCGATGTCAGTGATGCTACAGCGAGCTCTTTCTATGAACGGTCACGACCCGACAACGGCCGCCGTGTGCGCCGTTCCGCGCAATACAACGTATGGCGAGTCATAACGCCGCCGCCGCAGGATGTGCCGCTTGCCGTGTGCGATGCCCGGAGTCTCGCGGCTGAAGACCTCATAGCCGCGGATGCGATCTTCGATCAGGACGGCGCGGTCGCCTTTTCCTTCGAAGCGCTGCTGATCCGCCACAACCCGAGGCAACATTGGGCCTTTTTCTCGGACATGAGGCCCGAGGAGGTGCTGGTCTTCAAGACCAACGATACCGATCCCAGCCGGGCCCATTGTGTGCCGCACGGCGCCTTCGACAATCCGGGCTGTCCGGCCGACGTGCCGCCGCGCGCGAGTATCGAGATGCGCGGCATCGCCTACTGGTTCGAATGAGAGTGCCCCGCAATGCTCGACATCTACCATTGGGAGCCTAACGCCAACTCCGGCAAGCCGTTGCTGGCCGTCATGGAGAAGGGCGTCGCCTACACCGGCCACTTCATCGATATGCTGGCCTTCGACCAGCACAAGCCGGAATATCTGGCCGTCAACCCCAACGGCACCATTCCGGCAATGGTTCACGACGGGACGCTCATCCAGGAGTCGACGGCCATGATCGACTATATCGACATGGTCTTCGCGGGCCCGCCGCTGCGCCCGAGCGATCCTTTCGAGCTGTGGCGGATGCGCTGGTGGTGCCGGTTCTTCGATCAATACCTCGGTCCCGCGGCCAGTCAGTTGGGGTGGAGCACTTTTGTCGGACCGATGGTGCGCCAACGCGATCCCGAGGTTTTGCGAGCGGCTATCGAGCGGATTCCTCTCAAAGAGCGGCGCGTCGCCTGGTCGAAGGCGATCTATGGAACGTTCACAGAGGAGGAGTTGGCCGAGAGCCGCGCGCGGTTGCTGGCGGGCACGCTCGCGATCGATGAGGCGTTGTCCGCTCGTGACTGGATTGCCGCGGAGAGCTGCACGGCGGCCGACCTGGCCGGATTCATGATGCTGTTCGGGTTGCCCATGATGTTTCCCGACGCGGCCAACGATGCCAGGACGCCAAAATTCATGGCGTGGCTGCGTCGCGTGGGGCGCAGGCCTAGCGTGCGCAGCGCCCTCGCACTGGGCAGCGGCCGCTTTGCCGAGCGTTTCCAACAACTGCTGGCAGGCAAGGGGACCTAGGTAATGCTCGAGCTATATCACTGGGCGCCCAACGGGCCGTGGCTGAAGCCGCTGATCGTCCTGGCCGAGAAGGGTATCGCCTGTACGCTTCACCGAGTCGATGTGTTGGCCTTCGAGCAATATGGCCCGGCCATGCCGGCGCCGACCCTGGAAACGCGCCTCAATCTGGAAGGAGAGGGGCCACTGTTGGTGCACGACGGCCGGCAGATGACCGAGTCCTTTTTCATCAGCGAGTACCTGGACGCGGCGTTCGACGGCTTGCCGCTTCGGCCCTCCCATCCGGTGACGTTCAACAGGATGTTGGCCTGGGCGCGCTTCATCAACGAGGTGTTCATGCCGGCGGCCAATACACTCGGCTGCCGGCAATATCTGGCGCCGGCGCTGGCCAACAAGACACCACCCACCGACGAGATAGAGCACATTACGCTCGCCTTCGTTCGCGAAGGGTGGCTGCGGGCCTATAGCGGGAGCTATCTCGAGGAGATGCTCAGCGAATCCCGGCGCAAGATCGCGCTGGCTCTGAAGCGGATCGAAGGAGCCTTGGCGGACGGTCCCTGGTTGCTGGGCGAGGGCTACTCGCTGACCGACATCGACGCCTTCGCGATCTGCCGATCGCTGCCCCTTCTCACGCCAGACCTGATGGCGGAACATCCACGGTGTTCCGATTGGATGGCACGGATGGAGGAGCGGCCGGCCGTGCGGGAAAGCCTGGGTGTTGGGGGATGGCAGCATCCCGAGACAGCTTTCGCGCCCGGGCCGGAGCATGCGCGGTGGGGGTGAGTGCGACTTTGGGCTTCATCATGCGAGCTTACCGCGGATTGGCGGTTCGCCGCGAACGACATGTTCCCGGAAGGATTGGCTGGCGCTATTTCGCGGTATGGTGAGCGATAAGCCCAACGAACACTCGCAACGGAAGGCGGTGGCCACCAGTGATAGTCAGCGCAAATGCCCGTCAACCGGGTGCGGCCTCGGCGGTGCGTCCGTTGCATCTCCTCGTTCTGCTCGTCTGCACAGTCATCAACATCCTCGACGGTTTCGATCTGATGTCGATCGCGTTCACCGCGACTCGCATCATGGCCGACTGGAGAGTCGAGCCGCGAGTCATGGGCCTGATCTTCGGCTCGGGCCTGGCGGGTGTCGGCCTGGGCTCTCTGCTACTCGCCTCTCTCGCCGATCGCTTCGGCCGACGTCCGACCATCCTGATCGGCCTGATGTTGGTCACGGTAGGGATGACCGCAGTGGTCTTTACCCGCGGATCTGGCGGGCTGATCCTGTTACGGTTCATCACCGGACTGGGCATCGGGTTGCTGCTTCCCAGTATCAATACCCTGGTTTCCGAATACGCCCCGCCACGTTGGCGCGCCCTGGCCATCAGCCTGTATGCAATCGGTTATCCGTTGGGCGCAATGTTGAGCAGCGCGCTCGCGCCCTATCTCATCGCGGCATCGGGCTGGCGCGCCGTCTACGTCTGTGGCGGCTTGGCGTCGTTGGTGTTGATCCCCATCGTCGCGGCATTTCTTCCTGAGTCGCTGGAATTTCGGCTTCCCGGGCCTGGGCCTCGCGCGGCTCGCCCGAGTCCCTGGTCGTCGTTCAAAGCCGGCTACGGCCAACAGACTATCCTCATCAGTATGGCCTTCTTCCTGTTGTGGGTGACCTCATTCTTTATCACCAACTGGCTGCCGGCGATCGTGACCCGGGAAGGCTTCGCCGGGTCCGCGGCCCCGGCCGGGGTCCTGTTGACCTCGGGAGGCCTGATCGGCGGCATCGGTTTCGGCTTGCTGGCGGCTCGATTCAACATCGCGCGCCTGAGTGCGCTTTACCTGGCGGGCAGTTTCGTGGTGGCGCTCGTTTTCGCCCTGTACTCCCTCACGATTCCGGTGCTGCTCCTGTTGTCCGGTTTGTTGGGAGTGCTGCTCTACGGTGCCGCGATTGGGCTGTACACGCTCGCCGCCCGGATCTTTCCGTCGCAGGTCCGGGCCGCGGGCACCGGGTTCGCGCTGGCCGTGGGTCGCCTCGGCGCGGTGCTCGGGCTATCCATTGGCGGTTGGCTGATTGGGATGCAACTGCCGCGCGCCGGATATATGAGTCTGTTGGCCTTGCCCGCACTGGCGGCTGTGCCGGTCACCTACGCTCTGCGCGCTGTCGTTTCCCGACTTACCCTCGTAGCCGAGCCGCTGTAGTTGCAACTGCCATGCCGAATCTGAGACTGTCGGTGGCTATCGGTGACTACGACCGCACCAGGCCCCTGATCAACGGCGCCGTACCGGTGGATGGGGTCGACCCGGTATTCATGACGCTATCGCCGGAAGAGATCTTCTTCAGGGCCTTCCGTCATCAGGATTTCGACATCTGCGAGTTGTCCCTCTCCAGCTTTACCGTCAAGACGGCCGCTGGCAATTGTCCCTACGTCGGCGTGCCCGCGTTCATCTCGCGCACGTTTCGTCACACCTCGATCTACGTTCGCACCGACCGCATCAAGGACCCTCGCGACCTCATTGGACGCAAAGTCGGCTTACCGGAATACCAACTCACGGCGAACGTCTGGGCCCGGGCGCTGTTGGAGGAGGATTACGGTGTCAAGCCCGCGGACATCCACTGGATTCGAGCTGGCATCGAGCACGCACATCGCCCGGAGAAGATCCGCATCACGCTGCCGCCGGGTGTGCGACTGGAGAACGGCCCACCAGGTAAGACGATTTCACAGCTTTTGGAAAGTGGCGATCTGGACGGGGTCATCGCGCCACGTCGGCCGACACTGATGGATCAGAAAGGCCGCGCGATCGGCTGGCTGTTTCGTGACCCCGTCGCCGCTGCCAGGAACTACTATCAACGCACGAAAATCTTTCCGATCATGCACCTGGTCGGCGTGCGCCGCTCACTTGCCGAAGCGCACCCATGGCTGCCGGCGGCGGTGTTGAAAGCCTTCGAGCGCTCCAAGGCCCTGGCGCTCGAAGCACTGGGCGACAACTCCGCCACCAAGGTCACCCTGCCTTTCGTGGAAGAACAATTGCAAGCCGCACGCGAGCTGCTGGGACCGGATTTCTGGAGCTACGGTGTCGAGCCAAACCGGCACGTGTTGGAAAATTTCCTGGCGCACCACCACGCGCAAGGGCTATCTTCGAGAAAGCTCGAGGTGGAAGAGCTGTTTCATCCTGCCACTCTGGAAAGTTTCTCGATCTAAAGCGCCTTTCGTCCAGGGCTTGCGCCCAGGTCGGACCGCGCCGGATAATTTCCGGACCATGTCCGCGAATCGTGAATGTGAAGTGCTCGTCATGGGCGGCGGTCCGGCCGGCAGCACGGCCGCGACCGTGCTGACCCGGTTGGGCCGCAAGGTTGTCCTGCTGGAAAAAGCGCATCATCCGCGCTTTCATATCGGCGAATCGCTGTTGCCGATGAATTTGCCGCTGTTCGAGCGCCTCGGGGTACTGGATAAGGTTCACGCCATGGGCGTGTTCAAGCCCGGCGCCGACTTCGAGGCGGACAATGAGCGAGGCTACAACTCGTTCGCGTTCAAACGCGCAATTGGACGTAGTCCGCCGCACGCGTACCAGGTGTGGCGCCAGGATTTTGACAAAATGTTGTTCGACCATGCGCGCGCGAGCGGCGCGGATGCGCGGGAGGGCCACGAAGTGGTCGCGGTCGAGCAACTCGATTCTCGCTGCAGCCACGTCGATGTCCGTACCGATGACGGCCAGAGTTATCGCATCACCACCCAGTATGTAGTCGACGCAACGGGACGCGACACGTTTCTATCCTCCAAAAAGCGGCTGCGTCGCAAGAACATGGAGCATCAGAGCGCGGCGATCTTTGGTCACTTCCGTGGAGCTGAGCTCCGCCCTGGGCAAGACGCCGGCAACATCAGCATCTATCGGTTCGCTCACGGTTGGATATGGATGATTCCACTGCCTGATGGCGTCATGAGCATCGGGGCCGTGTGTCGCCCGGCCTATTTGAAGCAGCGTAGGGGTGCAACGGTCGATTTCTTCCTGGACACCCTGAGACGGAACGAGGGCGTGAGCAAGCGAATCGAGCACGCCGAGTTGATCGGTGGCGAGGTACGCGTGACCGGCAACTATTCGTACGATTCAGTCCGGATGGGCGGCCCCGGTTGGGTGATGGTGGGGGATGCGTTCGCGTTTCTCGATCCCGTCTTTTCTTCCGGCGTGTATCTCGCCATGAGTGGCGCCGAACAGGCTGCCCAGGTAGTCGACAGGGCTCTGCGGGAGCCGCAACGCGAGCCACAGCTGCTGCGCAAGCTCGAACACCGTCAGCGGGCCGGCATGGCCCGATTCGCGTTTTTCATCTATCGGTTCAACGGGCCGATCATGGATCGGATGTTTCGCAGCCCCCGCAACATCTGCCAGATCGAGCAGGGGGTGATCTCGATGCTGGCGGGCGATTTGTTTGATTCGCCCAAGGTCGTGCGCAGGCTCATAGCGTTCAAGTTTGTCTATGCCCTCACGGCATTGCGCCATTTCATCGGGTGGCGCACCGAGCATCGCTATCGTTTGGAGCAGGCGCGACTGCAATTCACGGGTGGCACGACGCCGCTCGATCGCCAGTAAAGCGGGTGGCCTTAGCGGTTCAGCGGATGCTGATCGCGAAAACGGCGCGACTGAGCCGCCGTTGGCGCGCCCTCATCCCGGATTCGCGGGCGAAGTCGGTCAGCAGCAGCG
This sequence comes from uncultured Steroidobacteraceae bacterium, assembly GCA_964400085.1. Taxonomy (GTDB): domain Bacteria; phylum Pseudomonadota; class Gammaproteobacteria; order Steroidobacterales; family Steroidobacteraceae; genus 13-2-20CM-66-19. Next base: position 58,898 of record CAYNTW010000009.1, read on the forward strand.
CCTTGTCCCAACGAACGTAGGCCGTGGCGCCCCCCGCGAGGGCAATCTCCTTACCGAGCCCGTCGCGCCATTGGCGCACGAAGTCGGGCTGAATCATCCACGCCTCCTGGCGGGGGTCGGGCGCAATACCGGCGGCGTGCAGATCGTGTTCGGTCAGGGTTGGATCGACAAGGGTCATTGCGGGGGGAAGCTTGCTCCGTGTGAGGGCGGGCGTACACACCGACGCCGCGGTCACGATGGCGCCGGCCGCGCGAAGTAGCCTTCTCCTGTCGATCCTCATCTTTTCACCTTGGTGAGATAGCCGATGAGGATCTTGAGCTGCGCATCGCTGACCTCACCGCGCGAGATCCTAGGCATGTTCCCAACGCCGCTGCGCACGGCCACGGTTATGTACTCCGGCGTGAGATCATCGCGTTTCTCGAGCATCGCCTTGGCCGGGTCCATGCGTCGCGCCAGGATCACGGTGCCCATTCCCATCTGCCGGTGGCACATGCTGCATTTCTCGACAAACAGCGCCTCGGCGGCACTATGTGACGATCGGTCCTGCATCACGCCACTGGTCGCATTGCGCACCTGAGTACCCTCGGTGGAGGGTGTTTGCGCCGCGGCTGCCGTCGCCAGTAGCATCAAGCCGACTGCAAAGGTCCTCACTTGCGCTTTCCTCTCAGCGTTGCAGGCCAGATCCCGCTCTTACCGGGAGCGAGGATCCCATTGGGATCCAACGCGTCTTTGACCGTCTCGTTCAGCCGGCGCAACGCCCCGTCGTTGAAATCGTACGTCGAGGCGACCAGGTCCATATACTCGATATGAGTACGGTATTCGCCGTAGCTCTTGGCTTGGGCGTCCTTCACCAGCTCGCGAAACATCGCGTCGACGCGGCTCATCATCTGCGGGTTATCGCGATCGAACAGCAGTTGGTTGACGTTGGTTATCGAGCGCTCGCCGAAGGCGAAGCTGGCGTGATAGTCCATGCCGTATTTCTGATAGAGCGCGTAGGTGCGGCGGAACTGATCCATCGCGAGGCTGCCCTTGGCCGGCAGCACCGGCGAGTAACCGATGTGTCCGCCGCGTCCGCCGTGCCAATTCGCATTCGCTAGCGGAAAGCTGATAGGCACTCCGCTAAAGGGCGAGCCTTCGGGAGGATCGCCGCGCACCCAGCGGACGGGCTTCATTGCCAGCACCGGCTTGTTGCCGAACGCCTTGCTGATGACTTTCTGGGACGCCTCGGCGATTTCCAGCTGACCATAGGTGCGCACCTGCACGCCCCACCACCCGATGTTGAATCGCTTGCGGATCGCGGTGATGACGTCCTCGCCGAGGGGGCCTTTGTCGTGCGTCCATTGATCGCGGGTCGTCATTACCGCGGCCGACCGCAACCAATTGCCCATCGAGGGTGACTGCCGAATCACGCCCTCGCGCCGCAGCGGGGCGATCGTATCGACGGCCCAGCCGAGATCGTCGGGCTTGTCGAGCTCGATGTCGTAGCCGAGCACCGCCTCCGGCTCCGGCATCAACCACAAGCCGAGCTTGGTCACGATACCGAAGTTCGATTGGCAAAACATCTGGTCCCAGCCAGGGCCGAACCCATTGCGGTAGAGCTGCCAGTTCGGCGACCCCATCATCGCTCCCATTCCGGTGCGCACGAGATCGCCGTTGGGCAACACCACTTCCAGGCCACAGATCTGGGCACTGTGGTCCCCGTAGGGGGTGTAGCCGACGCCGCGATCGAGTGCGTTGCCGGCCACGGAGCCCCAGCTATTGCCCGGAACAGACAACCAGAGAGGGATCCTGTTGGTTTGCAGGTGATCGTAGAGGTCGAAAAAGCCGACACCGGGCTCGACCAGCACGGTGCCGCTGTCGGCGTCGAGCTCGATCTTCTTCATCCGCGTGAGATCGAGTACGACCGAGCCTTTGAGCACCGGCGCGGCGCCCCCGTAACCGAAATTCTTGCCGCGGCTGATCGGCCAGAGGGGCACCTTGTGCTCGTTCGCGAGCCGGACGATCGCCTGCACTTGCTCCACGCTGGCAGGGGCCACCGCGGCTCCCGGCCTGTGTTTGCTTTCGTCCGGCGAATAGTGGTCGCTATAGCTGACTCGGTCCTCCTCGGTCGCGAAGACGTTCTCCGCGCCGATGGCGGCCTGGAAGCTCTTCAGGGCAGTGGAGAGGTTGCTCGATGTCATATGACGGCCGCCTTCGCGCGGACTTCGCTGTCGCGGAGGGCGACCACCTGTAGACCAACCACCAGCGCCAGCACAGCCAGGCCGGCGCAGACATAATACGGCCAATCGGGACCCGCTGCCGAATAGACGAGGCCGAGGGTGGGAGGCATGACGATACGCGCCAGTGCATTGCCGGCCATCAGCAGGCCGTTCACGCTCCCCTGGACATCGGGCGGCGTCGAGCGCGAAATCAGCGCGCCGGCGCTGGGAAACGCGATACTGTGACCGCCCATCAATGTCGACATCAGGACGACGGCGCCGAGAGGCTCCCGGATGATCGGCTGAAGCAGCATGCTTGCGACCAGCACGCCCAATCCGACAACGATCACTCGCGCTTCGCCGAAGCGCTTCGTTGCGCGGCCGACGAGGAGCAGTTGCACGAGGAAGCCCGTGGCTCCCACGGAGATGAATGTCAGGCCGACTTCATGGGTTGTCCAGCCGAAATTGCGTGCCGTCCAGAGGCCGAAGACGGCCTCCATGGAGGCGAAGGCGCCGATGCCAATGAAGGCAATGAGGAACAGCCGCGTCAGCAAGGGGTAGGTCGTGACGAACCGCAACGCCGCGCCCCACCTGGGAAGGGGCCTGGCCGCCCCGGGTGCATGCGATTCCTCGAGAACGAACGAGCTCCAAAGGGACGCCAGGGCGGCAATCGCGGCCGAAGTCAGGATGGGAAGACGAAAGCCCGCGAGCCCGCGTTCGGGAGCGGCGAGCAGCCCGCCAATCGCCGGTCCGATCACGAATCCCAGGTTGAGGGCTGCCCCCAGGTAGCCGATGCTGCGTGCCCGCTCCTCCGGCTTGGTGACGTCGGCGATGTAACTCTGACAAACTCCAATCGTGCCGCTGAAAAAGCCGGTCAGGACGCGGATCGCCAAGGCAAGGCCGAAATGCGCGGTGAATGCGAATGCGACATAGCTCAGGGCCGCGCCGGCGGTCGTCAATGTGAGGATTCGCTTGCGTCCCTTACGGTCCGACGCGCGGCCCCAGACGATCTCGCCGAAGATCCCGCCAAACGAATAGGCCGCGAACAGCAGCGTCACTTGCACGGCGGAGGCCCCGAGCTCGCGCCCGTAGAAGGGGAGCAGCGGGATGATCAGACTGAAGCCGGCAAAATTGACGAAGACGATCACCAGGACCAACAGCAACGCTCCCAGTGGGAGCCGTTGACCCGACTCAGCCTTCATAGGGCCTCCAGGTCGAGGCGCCTGCGCGCGCCGCCAGACTCAGCCCGCATAACGCGGCTCCGGGATTCCCCGTGCGCCCAGCCCGCTGATGCGGAATAGATCTCCGCCTCCGTCCGGCTCGCGGCCGAGTAGCCTCGGATCGATCGTCGTGACGTAGAGATCCTCCAGGTTTGGACCGCCGAACATCACACTCGCCGGCAGTTTGACTGGCATATCAATGCTCCGCTCGATCTTGCCGTCGGGTCGAAAGGCGACCACCTTGGCGCCTTCGCAGATGGCCATCCACATCAGGCCGTCGGTGTCGACTGTAGCCCCATCGGGAATACCGCCGAGCTCGCGCGTATCGGCGAACAACCGTCGGTTGGCCACCGCGCCAGTCTCGATGTCGTAGTCGTATGCGTAGATCCGATAGGGGAGGCTGTCCGAGAAATAGAGTGTCCGGTTGTCGGGAGACCAACATGGGCCGTTGCTGATGGCGATCCCACGATCCAGCTCGTGCAGAGAGCCGTCGGCGTGGAGGCTATACAGTGTCCCGTAGGGCTGGCAGTCACGAATGTCGGAGTCACCCGATCCGACGATGAATCGTCCACGCCGATCGACTTTGCCGTCGTTCATCTGGGCGCGCGGATTGATGTGTCGGGCCCTTGCCAGCAACTCCATGCCGCCGCCGACAAAATCCAGCGTAAAGACGCCGTCCTTCAACGCGACGATCGCGCCCCCTCGCTCGCGCAGCGCCATCGACCCGATGACTTGTCCGACATTCCAACTGTGCGTTTGCTCGCTTTGCGGGTCGTAGCGGTGCACCGCCTTGCCGACGATGTCGATGAAATAGAGCACCTGCTGGGCGAGGTCCCAGACCGGTCCTTCACCGACCATGCAATGCACCGTTGGCACGCGTTCTATTTTCATCGTCACCCCTGGCCATTTTTTTCGGGAAGGCGCAATATTTATCGATGATAAATACTGCCTCCATGCGGGTCAAGAAGGCACGCGCCAGGGGGCCTGGGCGTCCGCGCAAGGGCGTGGTTGCAATGGATGTCAGGAAGATCGTGACGGAGGCCTGGGCGCTCGTGGACCGCAGTGGCATGGCAGCGCTCTCCACGCGCACATTGGCTGCCGCGCTCAACGTCCAGAGCCCAGCCCTGTACTGGTATGTTCGCAGCAAGGACGAGTTGCTCAGCCTGATGATGGAGCAGCTTCTCGAGAACAGTCTGGACGATGCTCCCCCCGGCCTGAGCTGGGCAGACTGGCTCAAGTACGTCGCCAGGCGGCAACGCGAGCTGCTGTTGTCGCACCGGGATAGCGGCATGATCGCCTCTCAGGCGCCGCCGAGCGAGCGGCTGCGGACGGAAATATTCCCGCAGATCATGGCGCCACTCTTGGCGGCAGGTTTTCATCCGAAGGAGGCCAGCGCCGCCGCCGGTGGGCTGGCGGCGTTGCTTCTGGGCTGGGTCATCTATGAGCAGCAGCCGAAAACGCGTGAGTTCGTCGAAACCTTCCACAGTCCCAATGAGGGTTTCGAGCTCGCTCTCGCTGATTTTGTAGCGGGAATCGCCGCCAACAAGGGCTGACTGGCGCGGCCCTAGGGTAAGAGTTCGCGCTTACATCTTTTTGCCACAAAGCGTCACCTTTTCGCCCGCAAGGCTCCCGTCCCGCGCCACGATACGGCGCTGAAATGCTTCCGGAAACTGGCAAGGGAGCGTTTCGATGCTCAAGCAACGATTGATTGTCCTCACCTTGGCCCTGGTAGGGTCGTTCGCGTTTGCCCAAGGCAGGCCGCCACCGGGCATCACCGAGGAGCAGTCCGGAACGCTCCTGTTGAAGTCATCCGAAGACGCTGATCCGGTCGATGCGCTGCGTGTCGCGACTTCCATTCGCGCGAAAGTCATTGGCAACGTCGCGCGCGTGTATGTCACGCAGCAATTCACCAATCCCAGCTCGGATTGGGTCGAAGGACTGTATGTATTCCCGCTGCCGCCAGGCTCCGCGGTCGACGAGCTCATCATGCACGTTGGCGAGCGTGAGTTGCACGGTGAGATCAAGGAGAAGCAGGCGGCGCACGAAATGTACGAGCACGCCAAAAGCGCCGGCCAGCGGGCGAGCCTAACGGATCAGGAACGACCCAACATGTTTACCACGCAGGTGGCCAACATAGCGCCGCAGTCCTCCATCTCCATTGAGATCGGATATCTCGAGACGATACCCTGCCGCGACTCGAGGTATACACTGCATCTGCCACTGGCGATCACTCCACGCTACAACCCTCATGCGGGCGTGGACCCGGCGTCGCGACAGGCTGCGCAGCTCACGCGCGCCATCAACATGACGGCGGGCACGACCCTGACCCCCGAGCGAGTGACGAGTGCTCAGCAGCACGTCGATATTGACGTGGATCTCCTGCCCGGCTTTGCGCTGCAGTCAGTACAGAGCTTGCACCACCCGGTCACTGTCACCCAGAAAGGTGTTGGACAGCACGTCGAGCTGTCAGGATCACAGGTGCCGGCTGACCGGGATTTCGAGCTCGTATGGACACCGGCCCAGGTGCCTGCGCTGCAGGCGTCGGTATTTGGCGAGCGCGTGGGCGAGGAGACCTATGCCCTGACGTTGCTCTCGCCGCCGATCCCCACCGATGCGGATGCCAAGGTCGGTGAGCGGCGCGAGGTGATCTTCATCATTGACACCTCCGGATCCATGTACGGTCCCTCGATCGAGCAGGCACGGGCTGCGCTGCAACTCGGTGTGGACCGCCTGACCAGCAATGACCGGTTCAACATCATCCGGTTCAGCAGCGATGCCTCGAGCCTCTTCGGTGCTCCCCAAGCCGTGAACGATACGAGCCGTGTGCTGGCCAGCCGCTTCATCGGTTCGTTGCAAGCCAGCGGTGGAACCGAGATGAAGTCGGCCTTGGAGCTGGCGTTCGCGACACCGCCGTCACCCGGTTTACTCCGGCAGATCGTGTTCATAACCGATGGAGGAGTGAGTAATGAGGCGGAGATCGTCGCGCTGATTCGCGAGCGCCTGGGTGATGCGCGGCTCTTTTCGGTGGGGATCGGAGCGGCGCCCAACACCTACTTCCTCCAGGAGATGGCGGCAGCGGGCCGGGGCAGCTACACCTTCATTGCAGAGCGCGAGCAAGTGGGGCAGCGGATGCAGGACCTGTTCCGTAAGCTCGAACAGCCCGCGCTGGTCGATCTCGCGCTGCGGTGGCCGGGTGGTATTCAACCCGAGCTGGCGACGACCCTCCCGCGGGATCTCTACGCCGGCGATCCCATAGTCATTCTGGCGCGACTGTCTGCGTTGCCTTCTTCGGGTACGCTAACGCTCTCGGGTCGACGCGACGGGCTTCCCTGGCAGCAGGAGCTACCGATTACGGCGGTTGACGGGCAGTCGGGGTTGTCGAAACTCTGGGCGCGTGAGCGCATTGGTGAGCTGTCGCGCCTCAAGAGCGTTGGTGGCGACGCTACGGCGTTGCAGTCACAGATTCTCCAGCTCGCAATCCAGCACCAGGTCGTGAGTGAATATACGAGCCTCGTTGCCGTCGACGAGACACCCATCCGTCCGGTTGATGAGGCGCTGCGCTCAGAGCAGGCGCCAACGTCCGCGCCTGTTGGAAGCTATTGGCAGACAGGAACGACTGGCTTTGCTCAGACGGCCACACCGGCGCCCTTGTGGATGCTCGTAGGCCTCACCGCGTTGGGGTTCGCCCTCTCGCTATATGCCTATGGCGCGGTGAGGGCGCGATGACGCCGCTGGCCCAGCGATGGAGCGTTGGTCAACGGGGCGCGATCGAGCTGGTGGCGTTACTGGCGCTGTGCATTGGAGTCGCGTGTTTCGCCGAGGCGGCGTGGATCCGGGGCAAGGCATTTCTGGCCCAGATGTTGATTGCACGGGCCTGGGAGCAGGCGCAGGTCGGTGCACGGGCGCCGAAACCCTGGCCCTGGGCCGACACGACACCGATTGCCCGACTCGAGCTGCCCCTGCACGGGTCCGGCACAGAAGCGCAAGAGCTGATGGTGTTGGACGGCGCCAGCGGGCGCAACCTGGCGTTTGGCCCGACTCACGATCCGGCGAGCGTCCGCCCGGGAATGCAGGGAAACAGCGTTATCGAGGGGCATCGCGATACTCACTTTCAAGCGCTACAACAGCTGCGCGTCGGGGATCGGGTCCGCATCCAAGGATTGGATGGGCGCTGGGTATCGTTCGCAGTCGTGGATGTCAGGGTAGTCGACAGTCGGCGCTTTCGAATCGCCCTCGATGCGGATGTCTCGCGGCTTACGCTCGTAACCTGTTATCCCTTCGATGCGATCGTTCCTGGTGGTCCGCTGAGATGGGTAGTCACAGCCGACCGACTGTGATCGGGACTCCCGCCGCCGCGCCACCGCACTAGCGGGACACCCGGCAGCGATTAATCCCATTGCGCACGGCGCAACGCGATTGTAGACTATATACAGCGACCTATTCCCGTTTGGCGCCGCCCTCATTCCAGTAGCTTCCCCGCCCCCTGTCGATCCCCTCCATCTCTTGACGGTGCCTAAAAGCCCATTATAATAGGCGTAATGTAAGATAACGCCTAGTATTATGATCCAAGAAGCTCTCCCTGCCGAGGTGACTGACCGCATCCAGCACCTGGCCGAGCGCGTTCGGATCGCTCGAAAACGCCGCGGCTGGACCGTGGCCGAAACCGCGGCGAAGGCGGGCATCAACAGAAATACGTTAACGGCACTGGAGTTGGGCAAGCCTGGAGTGTCGATCAGCGCGTATGTCACCGTGCTTTGGGTGCTCGGCCTGGATCGTACGCTGGAGGCCGTCGCTGATCCGGATAAGGATTCGCACGGGAAAACACTTGAAGCGGCGCGCCGCCCAGAGCGCATCCGCAAGCGTCAGCCACCGAAGGACGAATATGACTTCTGAGCTGCACACGGTTGAGCGCCAAGTCTACATCTACATCCAACTTCCTGAGACCCTGGAAGCGGTTCCTGCTGCTCTCCTCAAGGTCATTCGCCACCGGGACGGAACGTATGTCGGGCGCTTCCGGTACGGCGATCGATATCTAGAGAGGAACAATGCGATCGAGCTCGACCCCTTCCAGCTTCCGTTGGGAAAGGATGTATACGAGTTTACAAAGCTGCATGGGATCCCAGGCGCTGTTCGCGATGCCGCGCCGGATGCCTGGGGGCGTCGCGTCATTGAACACAAGCTCGAGCGTGATCCTGCGAATCTCGAGGAGATTGACTATTTGCTGCATGGACCCCAGGACGGGGCTGGGTATCTCAGCTTTGGACTGAACCGGGACCCGCCCCCTCCACGGCGTCCATACAATCGAACGCACCAACTCGCGGACCTCATCGCGGCGGCCGAAGCTGTCGAAGATGGCCGGCGAGTTCCCGAGCACATCCTCGAACAGCTCGAGCCCGGAACGAGCATGGGGGGCGCGCGACCCAAGGCTACTGTCGAGCATGACGGCGCACTCTGGCTTGCGAAGTTTCCAGAGCGCGCCGATAGATTCAATCTGCAGCGGATCGAGCTCGCCGCATTGGATCTCGCTCGCCGCTGTGGCCTGAGCACATGCAGAGCGCAGCTACAGACCCTCGCTGGCCGCGATGTGTTGATGTTGCAACGATTCGACCGTCAGAGCGTCGATCGGGGCTATCTCCGCCTGGGCTTCGTCAGCGCACTCACTGTTCTGGATGCGGAAGACAGCTATTTGAGCCGCGACCGATGGTCGTATCCGTTGCTGGCTGACGGCATTCGCCGCTGGTCGAGTCGGCCGCAACAGGACTGCGCAGAGCTGTTTCGCAGAATGGTATTCAACGCCGCAGTCACGAACAACGATGACCATCCACGCAATCACGCCTTATTGCGACATGTCGACGGTTGGCGTCTATCGCCCTTGTATGACGTTGTTCCGGTGCCCGTCATAAGCCTCGAGCGTCGCGACCTTGCACTTACCGTTGGCTCATATGGACGAGTGGCGAGCCTCTACAATCTCGTCACCCAATGCGAGCGTTTCGGGTTGACGGAAATTGAGGCCCGTAAGGAAATCACGAATATAGCCAACGTGGTGCGCCAATGGCGGGAGCTTTTTGCGAAGTGCGGCGTCAGCTCGAAGGACATCGAGTACATCGCTCCGGCGATGCTGCCGCCGTCATTCCTCAGCGAAGAGCCGCCGCGTCCGGTCTAGAGGGGAGCTGCGGCTCGCGGCGGCTGCCGGATTGACGACAACCGCGTCCCGCGGCTAATAGCCGAGCCCCGCAATCAAACCCTGCTGACGCAGCCACGTGTCCAGCAACCGCGGCCACTGCTCCAGTGACAGGTCGCCGGACCCGAGCCCGGTTCCATGCCACCCGTGCGCGAATACATGAGCCTCGGCCGGCACTCCTGCCTTCACCAGCGCCTCGTAAAAGCGCAAGCCTTGCTCTACCGGTACAGTCTCGTCGTCGAAGGTGTGCCACCAGAAAGTCGGAGGCGTCTGTCGGGTGACGAATAGATCCGGCGAGTACGCCTTGCGCAATTGCTCGCATCGGTCCATGACGTCCACGACCTTGCAATAGGACAAGTGCGAGGTGTCGCTCGAAATGGCGCCTATCCACGGATAGCCCAGGACGAGATAGTCCGGCCGGCTCGAGACGCGCTCGATGGGATCATGGGCCGCGGGATCGCCCGGCAGGGGCTGCACGGCGCTCAGTGCCGCCAGGTGCCCGCCTGCCGAGAAACCAACAACAACGATTCTGTTGGGATCGACGTGATACTCCTTGGCCCGGGACCGTACCACCTGGATCGCTCGGCGGGCGTCCAGCAACGGAACCGGAAGAAGGTATCCATTCGAGCTCAGCCGATACTGCAGTATGAACGCGGTAAAGCCACGTGCCGTGAACCAGTCAGCGACCTGCCTTCCTTCGTGATTGGCGGCGAGGTGGGTATACGCGCCGCCCGGCACCACGACGACGGCGGGCCCAGCGGCCGCGTCGGGTGCACGAGCAGGGGCCAATATCGTCAGAGTGGGAATGTCCTTGCATTCCTTGCCCCTCGCCTGGGGAGCATCCGCCGGCCAGAGCCGAAGGGTCTCAATTTCCAGCCAGCCATTGTTCTGGCCGGCGCTCGCGCAGGGCGCGTTCGATTCGGCATGGGCCGCCGTGACCCCGAGAGCGAGCAATAGACAAGCCGCGAAAATGAGCCGCATCGGTTTCCTCCGGTATCTTGCGACCGCTTCTGGGCGTAGCGGCGCGGGTGCGATTATAGTTGCGCGGGGGCACTGCAGTTGTGAGGGAGAAAAAACGATGAGCAACCTCGTGAGGCGGATGGGAGCTTTGTCAGTCCTGGCTCTGTGCGCGACCGCATCGGGCGGGCCGACGGCCTTGCGCCTGGTGAGCGCCGATCTGCCACCCGGGAAACCGATAACAGAGCGTCATGTGGCCAACGCGTTCGGCTGTCACGGCCCGAACGAATCGCCTGCACTGAAATGGAGCGGGGCGCCCGCTGGGACACGCAGCTTCGCCATCACAATGTATGACTCATACAAACCTCCCGTATCAGGCTGGTGGCATTGGATTGTGTACGATCTCCCCGCCACGACTACAGAGCTACCTCACGGAGCCGGTACACCTGGATCATCCGGGCTCCCGGCAGGCGCCAGGCAGGGCCTGCCGGATGGTGAGGCGCCGGAGCCTCACTATTATGGGCCGTGTCCTGACAAGGGTGATCCGCCGCACCACTATGTCGTTACCGTGTATGCCCTCAGCGTGGAGCATCTGGATGTACCCGCAACAGCGACCGCCGCACACATCGCGTACGTCATCGAGAGTAAGACGCTCGCAAGAGCGTCCATCACGCGTCCGTACAGTCGCTGAGATTTGAGATGAACACCAGTTTGAAGATTGTTGTGTTGGTTGGACTTTGTTGCCTCGTCGATACGGCCGCAAGGGCCGCAACGGGCGAGGATGGCCAGTGGTCCATGCCGTCGAAGGACTACGCAGCCACTCGATACAGCACGCTGACACAGATTACACGGGCCAACGCCCACGGCCTGCATCCGGTCTGGACGTTTTCGACTGGCATCCTGGCAGGGCACGAGGGGCAGCCGCTGGTGGTCAATGACACCATGTATGTCGTCACGCCCTGGCCCAACGTGCTGTACGCCTTCGATCTGACCAAGGAAGGGTTCCCGTTGCGCTGGAAGTACCGGCCAGCGGTCGATGCCAATGCGATTGGGGTTGCCTGCTGCGACAGCATCAACCGGGGCGCCTTCTATTCCGAGGGGCGCATTTTCTACAATCTGCTCGATGGGCACACGGTGGCCATCGACGCCCGCACCGGTCGTGAGCTCTGGAAGACTCGCATCGCCGATGTGGCGGCTGGCGAAACGACGCCCATGGCGCCGCTCGTGGTGAAGAATCGCGTACTGGTGGGCGCATCAGGCGGCGAGTTTGGTATCCAGGGTTGGCTCAAGGCGTTGGATGCCTCTTCGGGGGCGATTCTCTGGACGGCCCACAATGTGGGTCCCGACTCGGACACGCTGGCTCACGCGGACAGCTTTCATCCGCCTTACGAGCAGGGCGCCGACCAGGGTGCGAACAGCTGGCAGAACGCAAGTTGGCACACCGGCGGGGCTCCCGTCTGGGGATGGCTCTCGTACGATCCGGACCTCGATCTCGTGTTTTATGGTACCGGCAACCCTTCGCCTTACAACTCCGAGCAGCGCCTGGGAGATAACAAGTGGTCGAACAGCGTCTTGGCGCGGCGACCCGGCGACGGCGCTCTGGTGTGGGCTTACCAGTTCACTCCGCACGACAACTGGGACTACGATTCGACCGGCGCGATGGTGCTTGCCGATATCAAGGTCGATGGGAAACTCGTCAAGGCTCTCGTGCATTTCGACAAGAACGGATTCTGCTATGTGCTCGAGCGCCAGACGGGCAAGCTCCTCAAAGCCGGCGCGTTCGCACAGCTCAACTGGGCCACCTCGATCGATCTCGCCTCCGGCAAGCCGGTGTTGGATCAGTCCAAGCAGACCGGCGCTTCCAGGGGCGACGTGAAGGGCATCTGTCCTAGCCTGGAAGGGGGTGTCAGCCCGGCTTCACCGCCGGCATACTCACCGCATCTCGGGCTTTTCTATACCTCGACCAACAACTTCTGCATGGACTACCAGGCGACGCGCTCCGCCTACCTGAAAGGGACTCCCTTCATCGGAGTCAACAGTCCGTATGTGGCCGGGCCCGGGGGGCACCTGGGCTCGCTCATCGCCTGGGATGCGGGCGCGGCCAGGAAGGTCTGGGAAATCGCGGAGCCCTATCCGAGCTGGAGCGGTGTACTGGCTACGGCAGGTGACGTGGTGTTCTACGGAACGCTCGATGGTTGGTTCAAGTCAGTCGATGCCGCCACGGGCAAGGTGCTTTCGAAGTTCAAAGTCGGCTCAGGGGTGGTGGGCAATCCGATCACCTTTCGGGGGCCGGATGGCAAACAGTATGTCTGCGTTTATGCCGGAATCGGTGGTGACTGGTTTCTGCTCGCGGGCGACACACGCTCGGATGATCCCGCTGATGTGCGCCCGCCGGCTGACTTCATGAAGGACATCGCGCGGCATACGAGCCAGGGCGGAATCGTCTGGATATTCGGCTTGTGATGCGCAACATGAACACGGGGCTGACTGGCATGATGACTCTGGTGCGGCGGGCAGCGGGCCTGGCCTGTTGTGCGGTGGTGATGTCGTGTGTGCGGCACGAGGTCGGCGAGCAAAAATCTGCTCCTGACACTCAACCTGCGATTCGCTATGAGGCCCACATTCCCGCTGGCGGCCGCCAGCCCAACGCCCTCATCCCTACCAATCCAGTCCACGGCGACGCGACGGCTGCCAAGAACGGCGCATTGCTCTTTACCACGATGAACTGCGATGGCTGTCACGGAGGTGACGCAAGCGGCTGGGTGGGGCCTAGTCTCGCCGACGGCCGTTGGCGTTATGGCGGAGCCGACGAGGAGATATTCAACTCCATCTACTTCGGGCGCCCCAAGGGCATGCCGGCCTTCGGCGGGGTTCTCGGCGCACCGGCGATCTGGAGCCTCGTGACATACCTGAAGTCGTTACCCGTGCCTCCCAGTGTACCCACCGAGTCCTGGGAGTAGACATTTTACGCGATGCGGGAGGCGCCCTTGACACCGGGCCGGGGGGAGTCGAGATTAGGCGACATGTACCGCCGTGTACGCAAGCGTGGACTGCGCTTACTGTCAGTATTGTGCTGCTGGGCCGTCGTCTTGTATGTCGCCGGATGCGCAACCTCTCACATCATGATTGGCAAGGCGAGACCGCCCATCTCTCCTGATAGCGTGCAGGTCTACATACAACCCCCCAACGTACCCTATGAGCGGATTGCCCGAATAGAGACCTCGAGTCAGGGATCCTTCGCCTTCGGGGCGCAAGCCAAGACGGACGCCGTGATCCATCGGCTCAAGGTCGAAGCCGCCAAATTGGGCGCCAATGGTGTGCTGCTGGAGGGTATCGGCGATCAGCCGTCTGGATCTATCGGTACTGGCGGCGGTACGACCTCCTATTCACCTCACAGCTCGGTTGGCGCAGGCATCGGCATCAATCTGGGAACGACTCGCAAAGTCGGTGGCGGTACGGCCATCTACGTCGAATCCCGCTGACAGCCGTATCGCGCGCGGCGCTCCGCTACTGCGGCTTGAATGCGGTCATGAACTCTTCCTTGGTGATTACTCCATCGCCATTCGCATCCGCGTCCTTGAAGTGAGCCGCGACCGTGGGGTGTGCCTGGGCTTCCTCTGGGGTCAACTTACCGTCGTGATTCACGTCGAGCTTGTCGAAGATCCCACCAACATCGACCGGTTGAGTTGGAGACGTAGGGGGTGTTTGTGTTGCCGCCTCGGGCGTTGCCGGGGGTGTCCGCGGCTCCTGTTGCGCGAGAGCGGCGCTGGAGAGCGCAGCCGCGACTGTGAGCGCGAAAGTCAGCTTCGTGAACGTCAGTTTCATCTAAGCGTCTCCTCGGTTTGCCTACGCAATATGCGTCGCACCGGCAATCAAACCGATGACCCGATCCAGAGTTCCTCGAAGAACCGTCGGCTGGTGGAGACAGGAGGCTCGGCAAACTCTCGCGCCCAAGCCTCCAGCGAGAAAAATGCTACTCGATGTCTGATCGGGACGCTTCTCGGTTGCGCGCCAACTGCTCCCGGTAGAAGGCCGTCAGCTCCGGACGATTGACGCGGGCAATCGCCCGGTCGACCGCTTGCGAATAACAGCGCATGTATCCGGGCGCGGTGTAGTAGGACCCGGTTGTCGCGCGCGGACCGCACACTTGATTGGCCGCATAAGTGATCCGCGCGTACACGGCCGCGACATCACCAGGTCGGTTGAAATTCAGGTCTGAAAAATAAACGGCCGTAGAGTGACGCAGGTCGTCGGCCGGAGCCGGTGTCGCGTAGACGGCGGTCGCCGCCACTGCCGTGATGGACAACAGTAGTGTTGCCTTGAGTGCCATGATAATCCCCCTCTCGCACGAGCGAAGCGATCGTGAGTCGGCGCATGGCGGTGTTCCATGCCGGTGCACCGACGAGTCGCGGGCACTATATCAGGGCGGGGAATGGCGAACTAGCGGACTAACGATTGTGCCGGGTTTTTTCCCTCCTTTCGCGGCGCATCTCGAGCGAAGCGACGGAAGCTGCACCATCCGGGGGCAAATGACTGCCCTCTGATCGTGCATTCCCGCTCGCTCCTACGCGTCACTTCGCCAGCGCTGCTGCCGCGGTTCCAAGGCTCGCCAGGGCTCCAGCTCCTTTCACCAGCAACCCAACTCCAGAAGTGCCGAGAAGCACGTAGGCGATACGGCGGAAATTGATGTCGGAAAGTAACCGGTACAGATAAACGCCGAGCAGGGTACAGGGAAGCACGACCGGCGCGGTGATGATGAGCAACGACCAGTAGGTCGGTCCAAACGTTTCCGGATGTTGAAACGCCAGCATGGCGATCGAGACGATTTGCAGTCCCAGGATGTAAGGCTGGACGATCGCCCTCGATTCGCTCTTCGGCAGACGCTGCAGTCCGGTCCAGACGACGACAGCCGCTCCCGGAAACGCCGTGAACCCCCCAATGATACCGCCCGTGACGCCGACCAACATCGGCGCGATCCAGCTACTGCCCGAGGACATTCGCAGACCGTCCGGCTTGAGTATCGAGTATGCGGCATAGAGAACCAGGAACCCGCCGAACAGTGTCATCAGTCTGGCCGTCGGTAGCGAATGCAGTAGCGCAAGACCGAAGGGGACGCCCATCAGGCCGCCCAGCAGGTAGGGCCCTGGTCCGCCGGCCCACCACTCGCGCAACGGCTTCATGTCAGCTTTGAGCTGTCGGATCGACAGGAGTTGATTCAAGGTCGACAGTCCCATCAGCAACGGGACACCGAGCTTCGGCGGCAGCAGCCAGAGGCACAAGGCGCCTATGGCCGAGAATCCGAAGCCGGAAAGGCCGCTCATCACGCCGGAGGCCCCGACAATGGTCACCAGCGCGATGAGCGTGCCGGGTGAAAACCCGGCTGGAAGCACCGCCGGTAGATTCATGCGAAGGCAAGCTCCGAAGGCGCCGTATAGGGCAGGTCGAGGTGAGCCATGGAGGGAGCGGTCGCATAGACTTTCGCAAACGCGCTCTGGAATTTCTTCATCTCGGGCGCGGTGCCGACGGTAACCCGGACATACTTCGGCATCGCGCTCCAGGTACGGCCGATGTATACGTCTTCCTTCTGCATCAGGGCCGCGAACTCGCGTCCCGGCCGTTCCACGTCAACCATGAAGAAGTTGGCTTGCGAGCCGGCATAGTATTTGTAGTTGTGCTTGTCGAGCCACTCCAGGGTCGCCTCGCGAATCTCGGTGTTGATTTTGCGACGCTGGGGAATCAGGGTCTCGTCCTTGATGGAGGCGAGGCAGGCGAGCGCCGTGGCCATCGAGACTTCGCTGGCGCCGTTGCGTGTGACAGCCGGCCCGAGCTTGTCGAGCTTGGCTTGCAGCTCCGGTTTTGCGATGAGCAGTCCGGCGCGCAGGCCGGCCATGCCGTAGATCTTGGAAAACGTGCGCGTGATCACGACATCCTGGTCCGCGACGACCTGGTCGATCATCGTTTCATGGGTCGAGAAATGGTGATAGGCCTCGTCCACGATGACGATCGAGCCAGGCGCCTTGTTCTTCAACAGCCACAGAATGTCTTCCCTGGGCGTCATGGTGCCGGTGGGGTTGTTCGGGTTGACGATGTAGTAGATGCCGGGGTTGGTCGTCGCCGCCGCCATCTTCCTGACATCGTGCGCGCCGGTTGAGGTCAGCGGGACGCTGAAGACTTTTGCGTTCACGGCTTGCGCGGCCCGCGGGCCTGCTTCATAGCTCGGGTCGGCGACGACCAGGGGTCGGTCCGGGCCGAGGTTGGCCTTGAGCACCAGGTCGAGGGGTGTGCTGGAGCCGGCCCAGAGGGTCACGTAGCCCTCCTTCAGGCCAAAGCGCTCGCTGAAGGCATCGATGACTTCGCCCTTTGCCTCGTGATGATAGCGTCCGCCCTGGACGGAGGCCTTGGCGATGGCGGCCAGCGCGCCGGCGGAGGGTCCCAGGGGATTCTCGTTCGAGCTGATGATCACCGCATTCGGGTCGGCATAGCGGGCGATCAACTCCTGGTAGTCCTCCTTGCGCTGCGGCTCCGACGTCAGGGCCAGCGCGTTGGGAGACTGCACGAGTACGGGCGCCGCCGCGGCTGCGGTGCCGGCAATCCGTACAAACGAGCGTCGAGAGACGAGATTTCTGGACAACATGGGACTCTCCTCCGTCAGGATCTGGTTGTGAGGTCGAGAACGCTCACGCGTCGTGTGTGATGTAGGAAGGCGCGCTCGTCGAGATTAGAACCAACTTCATCGCGGTGAAAGCGAATTTTTGTCAATTTCGTCGTGGCGCCGAGCGGGCCGGGACGGTGCTTCCCAAATTGAAGCAAACGCACCAAAACAAACATCATGCGCGTGCCAAATCGGTGCGGCACGCTCAAAAGTTGACCGTTGCGCGTGCATAGTAGAATCCGCCGTCGAAGCCGAAGGGCGAGAACGTGTCGTATTTGGCTTGTCCGCCGCTTTGGTAATAGGTGCGGTACGCCTGGAGAATGGCCGGGTTGATCTGGTTGGGGTACCGGTTGAGCAGGTTGGTCGCACCAATAGCGAGCGTAAGCGCCTTGGTGGTGTGCATGCCGAGCTCGAGATTCGTGATAGGGGCGGTAGCGATCGTGCTCGTGTAGTAGATCGGCTTTTTCGACGTGTTGTTGCCTCCGTCGTTGCTCGACTGCGAGCTGCGCCCATAGATGATCTCGTGCAAATCCACGTAGAACACCGACACCCCCCAGCGCGCGCCGAGATTGGTGACCAGCCGCGGCGAGGCGGTGGTCAGATTGGAGAGGGTGGTCGGGCTGAACACCGTTTGGCCGCCCAGTTGCGTCGGCGATCCGATCTGGCGCGTCAAGGTCGTATAGTTATAGGTGCCCGCGATTGACCAATCGAAATGTCCGATGGCGAAATCGCTCACGCTGTTCAGCGTGAAGTCCGCACCGCGTGTAC
Source organism: uncultured Steroidobacteraceae bacterium (assembly GCA_964400085.1). Classification (GTDB taxonomy): domain Bacteria; phylum Pseudomonadota; class Gammaproteobacteria; order Steroidobacterales; family Steroidobacteraceae; genus 13-2-20CM-66-19. The sequence goes on from CAYNTW010000009.1 coordinate 76,874, forward strand.
GGGTGTCGATTCCGTTGGTAAAGACGACGGCGCTCAGCGTACCGGTGGCGAGGACGGCTGGATCGATACTCAGGCCGCTCGCGACGATGGCCGAATTCACCTGCGCCGCGCCGGGATATGGGCTTCCATTGATCTGTCCATAGAGGGACGCGCTGCCCACGATGCGGTTTGTCAGTGTGATCTGATACGCGTCCAGAGTGGCTGTGAGCCCGGCAGCCGGTTGAAAAACGAGGCCGAGGCTGCCGCTGGTGGACTTCTCGGGCTGCAAGCCTTTCCCGAGCCCCAGTAGCGCCGCAGCGGCTCCATTCGGTGCGAGCTGAGCGGCTGCGCTCGTCGGCCCGACGTTGACCGCCGTGTAGTACTCCTCCGCGAGCGTCGGCGCTCGAAAGCCAGTACTCAACGTGCCACGTATTGCCAGCGCGGAAACAACGTCCCAACGCGCAGTGAGCTTGCCAACTTTCGCGCTGCCGAAGTCGCTGTAGTGCTCGTAGCGCCCGGCAAGGTCGACGCGAACGTTACTGAAGGGCTTGACGGCGAGATCGAGGTACCCCGCATAGCTCTTGCGCGTGGCGTCGGTCACTGCGCTGAGCGGGAAACCCGGAAAGGACTGCGCGCCTCCGTCGATGTAAGACACCACGTCGCCCTGGAGGATTTTGTAGCTTTCGCGCCGGTACTCACCGCCGAACGCGACGTTCAAGGGACCGGCGAGACCGACATTGAAGTCGCGCGAGATGTCGAGGGTCGTGGTGGCCTGGGTCGAGACGAATTGCCCGTCATAGAAATCGGTCGGGGAGGCCCCCGTGAACTTGTAGAGCTGGGCGTTGATCGAGTGAAGCGTGTAGGTTCGGAACTGGTCTTCCCCGTACCCGTAGCCGAGATCCCAAGTCCACTCGTGCAGGGCTCCCGTCAAGCCTGCGTTGAGCTGATAGTCCGTTTCCTTCGATTGTTCCTGCGGATCGAAGCCATAAGGATACGGGTAGGTCGTTACATGCGTGGTGGGGTCCACGTAGAAGGCCACTGTGGGCAGTCGAAAGCCTTCAAAGGACTGGGCCTGCTTCCAGCCGTAGCTGCCGGAACTATAAAATTCTACGCCATCGAACAGGCGGAAGCCGGCGTTGTATGAGGCCACTTTGCGGTGCGCTTCGGCGTCGGCTCCTCCCCTGGCGAGGTAGGGATAACCCGGCGCGAGCGGCATGTTGGTGAGCGGATAGGTACCGCCTTGAGCCGGATCGACGGCGTGCGGGTTGGTAACGCGCGGATCGACGTTGCCTCGAAAAGAGCCGCCATGATTGTAGACCTGCGCGGTGACATTGAAAAACGACGACGGCAGCGGCTGGAAGCCTGCGTTGGCGCCGACCTGGGTAGTAGTCCCACCACCATCGAAATAGCCGCCGTAGGTCCCGTTGGCCTCTCCGCCCGAGGAATTCCGCTTGAGGATGATGTTGATCACGCCGACGATGGCGTCCGAGCCGTACTGTGCGGCTGCTCCCTCGGTCAGCACTTCGACGTGGTCGATGGCATCCACAGGAATGAAGTTCAGATCCGCGCCGGCGCCACCCTGGTAGGGTCCGGAGAGCACAGCCAGATTCGCGGTCGTGTGCCGCCGTTTGCCGTCAACCAGGACCAGCACGTCGTTGGGACTCACGCCGCGCAGTCGCGCTTGCAGTGTCTGGTTGGACATGTCGCCGCCAACTGCTTGAGCGACAAACGACGGCACCAACTGCGCCAGTGCATTGATCAGGTTGGGCTGTCCAGTGGCTTTGAGCTCCCCCGCACCAATGATCTGAATGGGCGTCGGGCTCTCCGCCGCTTCCATTCCCTTCTGACGCGTCCCGGTGACGATGACTTCCTGGGGAGCTTCCTGGTCGGAGGCTGTCGTGTCTACCGCAGGCGTGTCGGCGCGCAGCGGCGGAGCGGCAATGGTGAGCCCGCTCGCGGCCATTGCAGCCGCAACCAGGGGCGCCTTGCTGGATATCATGGACATCTGGGGCAATCTCCGAGTAGTTCAGACCCGCCGTTCCAACCTGACGACTCGGCTCGTCCCTCCACGGGTAACTGCCCCGTGTGCGACCGTCAGCCCCCTGTCGGGAGCTGTTGCAATATTCCGGCCAGATGTAACTTGCGCCGTTGCGGAGCTACCGCACCGACGTCACGGACACGGGGGGGCTCCGGCCAAAAATAGCCGGCGCGTCAAGATGTTCAGCGGGTGGTTTGATGTCGGCGATGGGTATCAGACAGGGGTGTCTGGAGCGCCACATCCCTCTCGAGACAGTCAAGGGCGCGTGTTGTGGAAGATCCAACTTGGTGCGCGCGAGACGAAGGTCCGTTCAAAGTTGGGATGTGCCAAACCGGTGCATGCGCCATTGCAATGCACGCCGCTGCACTCGTCTAGCCCGACGGGCGGCAGGTGCCCGTGATTTCTACGACGCCGTCGGCGAACAGGAATGGGTAAGGACTGCGCGCATTCGTTGCGACGAATAGGACCTCCAACCTGGCAGCCTCGTTGCGGAGCAGCTTCGCACCATCCGCGCCAGTGCCCGCATATACGACGGTGTACGATCCGAGCGGCACGACCTGATCGCCTTGCACGACCCCCGTGGACGTATCGACCGTGAAGACCGTCTGGTTGCCTTTCAACACTCCTTCTTTGGTCTTCAATCTACCATCGGGTTCGGATGAGTAGGCCATGCTGGCGGTGCATACAAACTGTTTGCCATGAGCGATTCCCGTCACGCAGCTCGTTGCAATCAGCAGTCCCAGACAATCGGCGATAGCCTTGCTTTTCACGTTTCCTCCGGCGCGCGGATCCGCTCACTTGGATACTTCGATAATCTTCGCTATGCGGGTTTCCGCATCCGTCCTCACCTTGAATTCGACGCGTCGCGACCTCGCGGCATCCTCCGCGCCACTTGCGTCGATGATGGGGTGCGACGATGATAGGCCGTTGGCTGTCAAGTTGCGGCGTAGCCAATCACGCTGCTCACTGACCTCCTGAAGACTCAACGCATACGTCAGAGCAGAGCGCGTACGCGCCTGTGAAAGCTCCATGTTGCGAAAATAGGCCTCCGCGGGTGTAGTGGCGCCAATCCAGCCGGATGAGGTATGGCCCTCGATACGCACTTCGCTGATGGAGCCCTTGTACCTCACGGAAGTCAGGATGCGGACGTACCTTGGAAAAAAGCTCGAGAGAATTTCCTGGAATTCAGGCTTGAGCTCACTGCTTCCGGTCGCGAACAGCACTTCCGGCTCCGTGAACCGTATGGAAAGATCCTCTTTGATGATCTGGGCTTTCCATTTCGGCAGATCGTTTTTGAATTCAGCCTGCAGATCCGCGAACAGCGCGTCCTTGATCTGGCTGTACGCCACGGCCACCTGCCTGACGTTGGATGCTTCCGCTTCGACGTGCATCATGAAAGTAACGGCAATCAGCAGAAACATGGCCATGAGGCCGGTCATCAAGTCGCTCAGCGGAATCCAGTGCGCCTCATCGGGGAACACGGCAGGGGATTCCAATCGGTTCGTTGACATTGTCTCAGTTCTCCCGGCCGGCGCGCGCGACTCGTTCGACTTGTCTGCTCAGCTCCGCCATTTTCAACTCCATTTGCCGAATTCCCGTGGTTGCGGCGGTCGAAAGCCCGGCAAGATCGCGCAATGTCGTGTCGAGGCGCTCTGACCATTCGACGGTAGGAGTGAAAACGGCGGCCTTGTCGACGAATGTCGCGATGCTCAGGGCGGCGGCCGCCAGATTGTTGCGGGTCGTGATCTCTTCCTCGATCAGCGAGTTGAGCTGTTGCTCGTATTGCTTCTGCCAGAGGACGAGCTTGGCGACGGCCGCGTTCAATTCCTTGAAATTCTGTCCGAACTGCTCGTTGAGACTGACATTGAAATCGCCGACGATCTTCGTCAGCGCCTGGACCAGGGCGGCTTGATTGGTGGCGACCACCTGCTGCGCAAAGTGTTGGAAGGAGTGATTCAGCTTGTCGAGGCGGTCGTTGCAATCGATTCTCGAGCGCTTCACCTGGCCCAGTAAAGCGGACTCGTCGGCCCCGGCGACCGATCGCTCCAGATCGCGTAGCTGCGCCACCAGGTCCGCAACGGTTGCGCCGGCCGGTACACCAGCGGCAGCCAAGACCGGATCGCCGAAAAACAGCAGTCTCAGTTTGATGGTGAGAGCACATCCGATTCCGAATACGGACGCCCAGAATGAGGTTCGAATGCCTTGCAGCAGATGAGGAACGCTGTCTCTGACATCGCGTGGATCGAAGTCGACCAGGCCCCAGGTGATTCCGGCGAAACAAAAGAAAATCCCAACCGTGGTCAGCAAGGCGGGTCCGGCAGCGGCGACCCTGCGGTTCCAACGTGAATGCAGGCCGATGGCCAGCAGCAGAATGAGCAGGATCGCTACGGTGGTGAAGACGCCTAGGCTGGCGAAAATATGATCCACGCCTGCTCCCGCTTGCGTCCCCATGTCACCGGCCAATATACGCCCGTTGCACGGCGACGGACGTTCATGACAATGGCGGAGCTTGTGAGCGCGTTGGGCTCGCCTCCGGCTTCGCCGTAGCTGCGGAAAGGGCGACTGACCGGCGGTGCGCGCAGTCCTATTTGGTGGGCGCCGAACCTCCAAGGGCCGCTGACTTGGGAACTAACGATTCGAGGAGCGCCACCGTCGCAGCTCGGCTTTCAGTCGCTGCCGGCCCAGCACCACCTGCGGCCCCTCCCGGCCCAGCAGGGGGAGGGGATCGGGCGTAGTCGAGCGCGGTCTTGTGGGCGGCGTCACGCACCGTCGGGTCCGCACCACGGTCGAGCATATGTTTGACCACCTTATCCCATCCCGCCTCGGCCGCGGCGAAGAGTGCGGTCTGACCCTCGTGGTCACGCCCCTGGACATAGGCGACGAGTTTGGCGGTATGCGTATGGCTGTTGGTCACGCGGGCGTTGATGTTTGCTCCGGCATCCAGCAGGAGATCGATGGTCGTGATCGCCCGGGTTTGAGCGTCAACCTGCTTGTGCCCGCCGCCAATGGCGCTACCGACTCCGCCCCGACTCGACCCGCTCATGCCCACGGCGGCCATCAGCGGCGTGATCTGGAAGACGTTTGGCAGATCCACCTCAGCGCCATGCGCCAGCAGAGCCTTGATGGCCTCGTCGTCATAGCTCAAGGCGGCAAGCATCAGCGGGCCGGTGCCGCCACGCATCATGTAATCAGCGAAGCGGCCTCTGCCATTGCCATTAGGCCGCATGCGCGTGAGCTCATGGTTGGGATCGACGCCCATGGCGAGCAGCCGGTTGACGACATCCATCGCCTTGGCTTTGTTGGGGGGGCGAGGCTCCCGTGGTCCCTCTCCAAAGCCTTGGAAGGCGCCGTTCCCGAAGCCACTCGAGCCGCTGTAAGAGTTCATGTCGACGGCGACATAGAGGGGGGTACGGCCAGTCATATCCCACGCGCTCGGGTTGGCGCCCTTGTCGAGCAGGAACATCGCGATGTCATAGCTGCGATTGTCCAGCGCATTGATCAGCGGGGTGATGCCGTCGGGATTGGGCTGATTGACATCCGCGCCCGCCTTGACGATAGCGACGGCGCAGCGATAGCAGCCGGAGCGGGTAGCGTAGAGCAGGGCAGTGAGGCCGCCGGTCTGGCGGAACTGGGCGCGCGGTTCTGAGGTCATCTGGCGCGGCCAGTCATCATACTTCGCGCGCCGTTTGACATCCGCGCCGTGGGCAATCAGAAGATCGACCACATCCGGATGGTTTTCAGCCGCCGCCCACATCAGCGCGGTCTGGCCGCGGAAGGTTTCCACCGCATTCACGTTCGCGCCCCGGGCGAGCAGCAGTTTTGCAATCTCCACCGAGCCGATGTCGGAGGCCAGCATGAGCGCGGTCTGGCCGTCCTGGTTGGGTGAGTTGGGATCCGCGTGCGCTTCGAGCAGCAGCCGCACGAGCTCGACATCGCCGAGCTTGGTCGCCTCGGTGAGCGGGGCTGAGCCATAGTTGTTGGTGATATTGGCCTTCGCGCCTGCTTTCAATAGCGCGCGTACCAACTCATGATCGACCTTGTACGTCGCCCACAGCAGCGCAGTGGAGCCGTCGGGCGCCGGCGCATTCACGTCGATGTCCGGTGAGGTGATCGCGGCGAGCACGGCCTCGCGGTTCCCGGAGCGGATGAGGTCGGGTAGCGTCTCCGGCCGGGATGCCGCGAATGAAAGTGCAGCCGCCCCGAGGGACAGCAAGCCGATCGCGGCGGCACGGGGAGTCAACTTAAACAATGTTGCCTCCGAAATTCGTGTAGTGAGCCCAGAGTCCTTTGCTGACATCGTAGAGAAACCGGTACGGGTCCTGGAACTCGCGGTTCACCTCTTTCAGGACGCCGGCCTCGAGCATGTCCTGTGCGCTACGCCCGTGATCGGTCAGTTCCGTCGTCCGGTCGTAGAGATGAGCCATCATGTCGCGCTCGGCTTTGAGTTGGGCGCGCGTCATCACCGGGCCATAGGCAGGAACAATCCGGGTTTCATCATTGGCCAGGACGAGCAGATCGTCCATGGCGTCGACGCGTCCCCCGAGCCAGCCACCCGCGTACCAGTCGAGTGCCGGATCGCGTAGGGGTGAGGCGACATCGCCGACGGCGAGTATGTTGGAGTCACGGAAGAGTACATAGATGTCGCCGCGCGTGTGCGCCTCGAGCAGATAGCCAAATTCGATGTGTTCCGTGCCTGCCGTCATCTCGCCTCGCTCACGAAAGGTCACGGTGGGCCAGGCGATTTTCGGAAGCGCTTTCACCCAGCGGTCTTCCGCCGGTACGTAATAGTCGGTCGACAACCATTGACGTGTGATCACGTGAGCGTGGATGGTCGCACCCTCCTTGCCGAACAGCGCATTTCCGCCGGTCTGGTCGGCGTGATAGTGCGTGTTGAACAGGGTGTGCACCTTCGCGCCCCCGAGGCTCGCTTTGACCGCGCGAGCCGCATCGGCCGCGCCGCTGTCGATCAGCAACACTCCGTCGTCCGAGGCCAACGCCACCACGTTGCCTGGCACGCCGCTGATGAGGGTGATGCGATCGGCAAGTTTCTCGCTCGTTGGTGCGGTCGTCCGTCCGGTCGGCAGTCGGGAGGGAGGTTGCTGGCAGCCGGCGAGGCCGCCCGCGAGCGCGACGGACGTCAGCCCTGCGATTGCGCCGAGGCCCGCCTGCAGGAAGCTTCTGCGGTCAGTCTTCTTCATCTCGGGTTCCTGTGCATGCACGCTTTCAGACCTCGGCCAGGAGGCCGGTGCTATTGCCAAACTTGTCCTGCTTGATCCCGAGCTTCTGGAGGATGGTCAGGTGCAGGTTGGCCAGCGGTGTGCGCGCGGGCAGTACGACGTTCTTGCCCCCGACGTGCGCGCCATTGGCGCCCCCTACCAGGATCTCCGGCAAAGGATAGTTGTCGTGTTGATTGCTGTTGCCCATGTTCGAGCCGTAGAGGAACAGTGAGTGGTCGAGGATGCTGCCGTCGCCCTCTTTGGTACTGGCCAGCTTCTTCAAGAAATCCGCGAACCGCTCCATGTGGTAGCGCTGGATGACGGTCAGCCGGCGAATGCGCTCCCGGTCGTTGGAGTGGTGGCTGACCGGGTGGAAGGAATCCGGCACGCCGACGTGGTTGTAGGTGCGGTTGGTGCCTTCGGAGACCATTACGTAGGATGCGACGCGTGTCAGATCCGCTTGATAGGCCAATGCAAGCAAGTCGAACATCAGCCGGACCTGCTTGTCGAAGTCCTCGAGCTCACCGGCCGGCGCATCCGGCACGTTGATGCCTTTGAGGTCGCGCGCGCTAGCCATGTTCACGCGCCGCTCGATCTCGCGAACGGTGTCGAGATAATCCGAAAGTCTGGCCTGGTCGCCGGGCCCGAGATCCTTGCGCAGCGCCTGCGCGCGCTCGGTGATCATGTCCAGGATGCTGGCGTTCTTGCGTAACAGCGCCTCGCGCTCGGCCGCCGTGTCGCCTTCGCCCATGAGTTGGATGAACACCTTGCGCGGGTTGTATTCCATCGGGAGGGGAGTGTGAGGGCCGGCATAGGACGTAGTGGAGGCGTAGTAACAGCCCGCGCCTCCGCATGCGGCCACCTGGATGGTGGTTTCCGAGCAGATCTCCAACGAAGGCAACGCGGTTTTCTGCCCCAGCTGCTGTGCGATGACTTGGTCGAGTGTGATGGCCATGCTGGCGCCCTTGGCTGCCGTGTCTGGACGCACGCACGACAGCCAGGTCGCCGGATTGAGGGTGTGCACGGACCCACCCGCGGCAGTGTTCTCGAGGTTTTCGAAGGTGGTGACGTATTTCTTGAGGGGGTCCAGCGGCTCGAGCGTGTGCCCGAGCTTGAAGTCGGCGCCCTTGCCGCTGGAGGTCCAGGCGTCGACCTCCTTCCCGAAGGGCGTGTTGTTCATGATCGCGCCGTGGGGAAGATAGAAAAATCCTGCACGCGTTTTTGGCGCCGCCGCCGTCTGGGCCAGCGCCGTTGCTGCCGGGACCATGGCTTCCAGGAACGGCAGGCCCAATGCCACGCCACTGCCACGCAAGAACGTGCGTCGGGACAAATGCTTCTTTGTCAGGAACACCGCCATCGCCTATCTCCCGCTGGTAACCGTGGATGCAACCTTCGTCTCGGGTGCGCCCTTCCTGGGTGTCTCAGGTCCCTGGCGACGGAAGGCGTCGCTGTTGACAATCCCGGTGACGATCGAGGCGAACGTATAATTGCTTGCGGCAGCGTTGTGTACGATCTGCCTCACTGCGGGCATATCGTAGTACTCGATCTCGCGATTCAACGCATACATCATCAAACGCTTGGTCACCGTCGTGGGGAATTGGTCTGGACGACGCGTCAGATAGCGACGCAAGTCCGCCGGGCCGTGCAGCACGGTCCCGTTCGTCAGCTCCGATGTTGGATCGATGGGGGCTTTCGCCGCCGGGTCGACATCGCGCCAGCGTCCTGTCACATCGAAGTTCTCCAGCGCCAGGCCCGGCGGATCGATCACTCCATGACACGCCTGACAAGTGGGATTCGTTCGGTGCAACTCCAGTCGGGCACGCACGGTCTTTGGCGCATCCCCCAGGTGGACCGACAGATCCGTGTTCACGCCGGGCGGCGGTGGCGCGGGCGGGGTGCCCATGATCCGGTCGAGCACCCAGGCGCCGCGCAGCACTGGCGAGGTACGGTCGCCGTAAGAGGTTCGTAGCTGCACGGCTCCCTTGCCCAGTAGCCCCCAGCGATTTTCGTTCTTGAGCGTCACCCGCCGGAATTGCGGGCCGTGCACGCCCGGGATGTCGTATTGCCGGGCGAGCGACTCGTTGACGAAAGTCCAATCCGCGTTGATCAGGTCGAGCACGCTGCGATTCTCGAGCAGCACGCTGGCCAGGAAGAGCCGGATCTCCGTCTCGAAGTTGGTGCGCATCTCGGCGGTGAACGCCTTGTCGTCGGGCTCGACCTGTTCAAGGGTGTTCAGGTTCAGCCAGGAGAGCGCGAAGTTCTCGACCAGGGCTCGAGCGCGCGGATCCTTGAGCATGCGCTCGACCTGACCTTGCATGACCACGGGGTCGGAAAGGCGTTTGTGAGCGGCCAGGCCAATCAGCTCCTCATCGGGGCCCTGACTCCAGAGAAAGAAAGACAGGCGTGACGCCAATTCCAGGTCGCTCAGCGGGCGTGTTTGATCAGGCGGGGGCGTCGAGATGGCGCGATAGAGGAAGTCGGGGCTCGACAGGATCGCGGTCACGAGCTCCGTCACACCGGAATCGAAGCCACCGGGTTCCGCCCGGCCGGTCTCATAGAATCTCATCAGCAATTTCACCTCGGCGTCGGTCACTGGACGCCGAAACGCCTCGCTCGCCAGGTGCCGGGTGATTCGCTCAGCGCAAGGCCGTTCCTCAGCCTCGTTCTTGGGCTGGCAGACGAAAATCTTGGCGCGACTTTCGCTCAAGGACGGCGCGTGAGGCGAGTACGGTCCCACGATCTGGATGCCGTCCCGGATGATAGGCATGCCGATGCCGAAGACTCGGCCACTGCCGGTTGGATCATTGCTCTCGGCCCAGGACCGCTCGATGAAAGTAGCGGTCACGGTGTGTGCGCCCTCCTTGATCTGTACGGGTATCCCGGACACTTTGGCGACCAGGGCCTCGCGGCCCTTGGGTCCGTCGCGGTCGGCAAGCGCCAGGTCGGCCGGTCCGCCGATCTCCCGGCGGGCCACTTCCGTGCCGTCAACGAGAATGACGAGCGTAGCTGTGGTTTCCATGCCGCGCGGATAGAGCCCGGCATCGATGCTGTCCCCATCCACGAAGCTGAAGCGATACTCACCGTCCGCCGGAAATACGTGGGTAAAGCTCACGCCTCCGCGGGTGCCCAGAGGATATCCGTCCTTATGGTTGAACTGATTGGGGGAACCCGGCCCGGCTTGCCCGCCGCCACCGCCACCGCCCCCGGAAAAGACGCGCGCCACTTTCGGCGCCGGCTCGCCGACCGCGAGTCGAGCCACGCGCCGTGCCGCGGACAGGTACTGTTCCATGAAGGAAGGCGAGATCCCGAGGGCTCCAGCGATATTGGTAAACCCCTCCACCGCAATGTCCGTTGGCAATACCTGCTTGGGATCGACCTCCACGCCCACCAGTTGCCTCACGGACGCGGCGAACTCGGCGCGGTTGAGGCGCTCGAGGGGGACGTGCCCAACCCGCCGGTCTTTCTCGGCGGAGTCGAGGGAGGTCTCCAGGTAGTCGACAAACGCATCGACATCCGCCTGCGCCGGCTGCTTCTGTCCAGCGGGCGGCATGAGCCGACCCCGAAGCTTGCCGACCGCCTTTTCCCAGAGCTCCGGGTCCTGGCCGGCATGATTCAAATCCACGGCATCCAGGGCCCAGCCTCCGGCCCAGTCTGTCGTGTTGTGGCATTTCACACAGTAGGTATGGGTGAGTTCCTCGAACGGCTTGGCGCCTGCGTTCACCGCCTGTTGGCCGTGCGCGACTTCGGGAGATAAGGGGAGCCAGGCCAATGGGACGCAGATGGCGGCCACCACGAGCGCTCGTTTTAACAATGCTCCGCTCTTGCGCATTCCCCCTACCTCGGCTGTGTCGTCCATCCCCTATTTTGCAGCCGCGCATCGGACCGAACCAATGTATTGAGGGCGAACGTCCATTCCGCGCTGGCCGGCCCGTCCGTGAGCCGGCCAGCATTTTGCAAGTCGCGTGTCAGTGTACGTAGTTGGCGTACACGGAAAGCGTCGTGGTGCCTGTGATGCCTGTACCGAACTGAGCGGAAGCACCGTCCCAGAACGGATCCGTATTGGCATACCAGGAGGTGCTACCGTCGCCGTAGTTCCGTGCGACCCCCTGAACATTTCCAGTGTGGAGGACGATCCAGTAGGTTCCAGGCGGGACTACCGTGTGCGGGGCAATGAAGTTGTACCATTGGGCAGGTGTGCCGGAATTGATCGTGACCACTCGGCTTTGGGCCACCAGGGCTCCGGGTACGCCGCCCGCATCTTGATACAAGTCCATTCTGACATCCTGCGATCCGCTGGCGCCGCCATTACCGTCGAGATAAGCCGAGAAACTCGTGAGGGTGCCACCGTCCTGCATCACGAAGGGCGTACCGCGTTTGTAGTCGGCGGACATACCCGAGGAGGTGCTGGTTGCAGCGGTTGTCCTGCCGAATTGCTTCAGGACACCGGGTACATACGAGGCATACACAGATAGAGTCGTTGTGCCGGTGCTGCCGGCGCCGAATGGGTCGGATGCGCCATCGTAGAAGTTGTCCTGATTGGCGTACCAGAAGGTGCTGCCGTCGCCATAGTCGCGGGCGACACCTTGTGTATTGCCGGTTTGGATGACGATCCAATACTTGGTGTTGGCGGTTATGGCGGTCTCGGGCACCGTGAAGTTGATCCACTGCGCAGGCATGCCCGCCGTGATTCTGGAGCTACTGCTCTCGACGACCTTTTTGTCCGGAACGTTATTGCCGTTGTCCGTGTAGAGAACCATGCGGACGTCCTGGAAGCCGGCGGCGCCGCCGTTACCGTCCAGGTATGCCGACAAGCTGGTGAGAATGCCAGCCTGCGTGGTCGTAAACTGAGTGCCGCGCTTGTAATTGGCGCTCATGCCACCTCCGGGCGTGGAGCCGATCGTGTTCCGGCCAAACGTATTCGTGGTACTCGCCGGACGCAGCAGGATGATGCCATCGCGAGGCTGGAGTGTGACGCTGGTAACTGTCAAGCCATCGTTGATTGCCGGGTCCTGTGCGCCTTTGACCTTGATGTAGCTCGTTTCCAGCGAAACGGTCACGGGACTGTTGCTGTTGTTACCTTTCGGGGCGACCAGGGCAATTCCGTTCTCGAAGTCCCGCCGATAGACGCCGTTGGAATAGTAGGCTGCCGATTGAGGCGGCGTGATCGCGGCTCCGAGGTCGACGCTGAACTCGTCGAACCAGGATGGAATTCCGCCGTACGGATTGGCCAGATCCGTGTAGGCGAAATAGCCGTCATCCATGAGGGTCGAGGCCAGCCCGTAGCGCATTTGTTGGTAATCGGCCTCTTTGATCGATGTCGAGGCCGAATTGACACCCCATTCATTCAAGATGCCGAGCTTCGGCTCCAGGAGCGCGTCCATGGTCTTGTGATAGGAGTCGATCATCCCGGCCCACCCCGACTGCTGATTCTCGATCGCCCAGGAGATGCCGCTGCCGATGTAAGCCTCCATGACGCCGCCGTTCAGCAGATTCTTGTATTCCGGGGGCACCGTGCTACCGGTGCTGTAGCCCTTGGTCGTCGGGTTATATATCCAGCTCCAATCTCCGATGTTGCCGATCTGGTATTTCCCGGGCATGAGCGATCGAACGACTCCTACATATTCGGTGTACCCACCGCGCAAAGCCGATGAAGCGGTAGTTCCCCCGGCCGCGTCCGTATCACCGTTGCGATCCCAATCGCCCGAGGCATGGGCCTGGGCGAAAAAGTTGTCCATGTACATCCCGTCGAGGTTGGGCGTAAACGTGCCGGAGGTCGATGAATGGGTCTCGTTGGTATAGAGCCAGTTCACGTAGTATTGGGTGAACCAGGTTACGAGGTCCGGTGCGGTATTGGGATTGTTCGGGTCTTTCGTGAACTGCGTGTTATCCACGATATAGGCGCAAGTCGGATCTGTGCATGCCCGGACGGCACTTCCGGACGGCTGCCCGTTTATCACCTGTGGATAGAGCCACCAATTCTTGGAGGTCAGCGTCGTCCCAAATCCACCCGGCCACCCGGTGTTTGGATCCAACTCCGAAGGGGGGACGCTGTCCTCCGCCGAGTAAGGGAAAATCAGCGTGTTCGGATTGATCGCCTTGATGGCCTGGACGACATCGAACATCGTCTCGCCGCCGGGGGAGAAGTTCGGATAATCGCCGAGAACGGTGACACTCTGACGCGCCAGGCCCGCCTGATACGTTGTGTCGTTGAAGAACGGGGCGCAACAGATGCGGATATCAATGCCGCCGATTCGCGGAAAAGGTGGTGGGTCGAATGCGAATGCCGGCGGTGCTATCAGCAGAACGAGGGCAAAAAGAGAGGAGAGCGCGTTGCGCGCCCGGGTGAGCATGAGAAGCATGGGCCAACTCCCTGTCGGAATGGAAGGTCAGCCCGCAAGACAGCAACGTACATACCCATGCACGGAAATTTGGATAATCGCTGTGAGCCACGCGCGGTAACGTGCTGATCTACATTGTAGTCGCTATGTCAAATCAGCTCGCATCCTTGGCGCAGCGGAAACCGGTCACGCTTCTCGCGTCGCTCGGGGCCATGAATGTCTGACGTAGCCACGTGAAATTTACGACTCGCGGCGTGTCAAAAGCGCCGCCCCGTAGCACTCTGAAGTCCCCGGAGTCAGGCCCCTTGGGATTATTCCTGGGTGAGTTGGCGTAGTAGCCCGAGTCGAACCAATCGGCCACCCATTCCCACGCATTGCCCGCCATATCCATCACTCCGTAGGGGCTCGCGCCATTGGGGAATGAACCGACATCGGCGGTCGTCGCTTCAGGTGTGTCGCGCATGTGCTGCTGGACCCAGTTCTGCCAGTCCTCGATGGTTGGCAAGGGCTGGCGAGCGATCCGATCCATCGACTGAAGCTTGTCGGCATCCCACGCATTGCCCCACGGGTACACGAATCCCTGTGTGCCGCGGGCGGCTTTCTCCCACTCCGCTTCAGTGGGCAGCCGCGCACCAGCCCACGCGCAGTAGGAGCGGGCGTCGTTCCATGTCACAAAGACAGCCGGTTGCGTGGGTCTGGCAACGTTGGGTGGATAGGGCACCCGACGCTGATGGCCCGTCGCGTGGACGAATTGATCATACTCCCGGTTGGTCACTTCTTTTCGCAAGATGTAGAAACTTTCCAGAAAGACCTCGTGTGCGGGGCCGGAGCTTTCCACCAGAGGCTTCATGAAATCCATCCATTGTTTCGATCCGCCGGCGGCGTAGACGCTGGCCTTCTGCTCCTCGGTCGCACCCATTACAAAGCTTCCACTGGGGATCAAAACCCAGTCCGCGGCGGTCGCCGGTGGGCCGGCGGGCCTGAGGCTGTCGACTTCGGCACCCGCGACAGGCCTGGGGCAAAGCTGCAGACTCACCACCAGCGCGATAAACAACATACCGCAGGAGACAACTATCTTCCGACCTCCGAGCCGCGTTGTGTGGGCGCGGCGCAGGTCGAGAAGCGACTCGATACGTGCGACCAGCATCTTCGGCGCCGAGAAAATTCCCGCGGCCAGATGCAACCGGGGCTTCGGCGCTGCGCCGACTTCGATCAGATTCACGATCATGTTGGCGTACGTGCCCGCATCCACACCCGTCTCCAGTACGGCATCGTCGGCCACG
>CAYNTW010000010.1:0-84983 GCA_964400085.1 uncultured Steroidobacteraceae bacterium
GATGGACCACGGCACGCTGACCGACAACAACGGGCGCAAGGCCGATTTCCGCCACGTCATCATCGTGATGACCACCAACGCGGGAGCCCAGGAGATGGCGCGGCCGAGCATCGGCTTCACGTACTCCGACAATGCCACTGACGGGATGGAGGCGATCCGCCGCATGTTCACTCCGGAGTTCCGCAACCGCCTGGACGCGGTGATCCAGTTCGCGGGCCTGGACCTGGTCACCATCGAGCGCGTGGTCGACAAGCTCATTGTGGAAGTCGAAATGCAACTCGAGCAGAAGGGCGTGACCATCACTCTCGACGATGCGGCCCGCCGCTGGATCGCCGAGAAGGGCTATGACCCGAAGATGGGCGCGCGACCGATGGCTCGTACGATCCAGGAGCACATCAAGCGGCCGCTGGCGGAGGAGTTGCTGTTCGGACGTCTGGTCAACGGCGGCAACGTACGCGTGTCGGTCTCGAAGGATGCGACGAAGCTGGAGCTGGAGTGCACTCCAAACCGGCTGCCGGAGGTCACGGCCTAGGGGGCCCTTTTTGGGGATTGGGCCCTGGCTTCGGTCAGGGCCGGCGGCGAGTGAACTATCGTCCGCGGTAGATGATGCGGCCTTTCGTCAGGTCGTAGGGCGTCATCTCCACGGTGACCGCGTCTCCGGTGAGGATGCGAATGTAGTTTTTCCGCATTTTTCCCGAGATATGCGCCGTCACGACGTGGCCATTCTTGAGCTTCACACGGAAAGTCGTATTCGGCAGGGTCTCCACGACCTCGCCTTCCATCTGAATCGCATCTTCTTTAGACATACGGCCCTTATCGCCTAGAGGGGCGCGAATTCTGCATAAACCCCAGCGGCAATGCAATTTGAGCGCGGTCAGGGTGGCAGCAGAGGTCGCGGTTCGAGTGCAATGTGCTCCCGCAGCAGCGCTTGAAACTGGCGTCGCGGAATGGTGCGCGAGCCCAGGCTCGCAAGGTGGGGTGAGGGGAGCTGGCAATCGATCACGGCGATACTGTTGCGCAAACACACTCTCACCAGGTGGGCCAACGCGACTTTCGAGGCATCCCGCTCGCGGCTGAACATGGATTCGCCGAAGAAGACCCCACCGAGGCGCACGCCATAGAGGCCCCCGGCCAATTGGCCCGCACGCCAGGTTTCGACACTGTGCGCGTGCCCCAGCCGATGGAGTCGCAGATAGGCATTACGCATCTCGTGCGTGATCCACGTACCGGGCGCATGCGGCCGCGGCGCAGCACAGGCGTCGATGGTCGCGGCGAAATCCCGGTCAACCGCGACTTCGAAGCCGCCGTTACGGATCGTTTTCGCAAGGCTCCGTGAGCAGTTGAATTCCTCCGGGAACAACACCGCGCGTGGATCGGGTGACCACCACAGGACCGGCTGGCCGGGCGAGTACCAGGGGAAGATGCCGCGTTGGTAGGCCGCGAGGAGCCGGGCGGGCGACAAATCGCCACCGGCGGCCAACAGCCCTGGCGGCTCGTCCAGAGCTTGCTCGAGCGGAGGAAACCACTCGGGGGCGTCCTGGGGCGAAAGCCAGGTGACTGTTTTCATACCCTCCTGTCGCGGTAGGGGACGTGGCCCTGGATCTCTTCGGCGTACGCATCCACCGCTTGCCCTTCGCGCTCGAGGTAGTCCTCGATGGCGTTACGAAACTGCCGGTTGGCGATGTAGTGCGCGGACCAGGTGATGGCGGGCTCGAAGCCGCGGCTGACTTTGTGCTCTCCCTGGGTGCCGGGCTCGAACCGGGCGATGCGGCGATCGATGCAAAACTCGATGCCCTGGTGGTAGCAGGTCTCGAAGTGCAGGCTGTGGTAGTCCGCGGCCGCTCCCCAGTAACGGCCGAACAAGGCCTCCTGGCACCAGAAGAAAATTGCCGCCGCCACCGGCGTGCGTCCCTGCAATGCCAGTTTCACCATCAGCGCGTCTCCGAGCGTGCGCGCAGCCTCCGTGAAGAAGGCTCGCGTCAAATAAGGCTCGTGGCCATGGCGAAGGAATGTATCACGATGGAAAGCGTACACGGCGTCCAGCGTGCGCTTGTCGAGATCCGCTCCCATGCGGGTCTCGAATTGGATCCCGGCCTCGGCGACGCGCCGTCGCTCACGCTTGGCCTTTTTCCGCTTTTCCGCGGTGAAGGTCTCCAGGTAGGCGTCGAAGCTTGCATAACCGCGATTCGTCCAATGGAACTGACAGTCGCGTCGCATGAGCCAGTGCGCCTGCTCGCACGCCAGCCGCGCGCGCTCATCGAGAAACAAGGCATGTACCGAGGACAGGCCGCGACTCGAGGCGTGGGCTTCGATTTCGTGCAGCAGCCGCGTTGCCATAGCGGCCTGGTCGAGATCGGGCCTCACGAGGAGTCGTGGGCCGGTGGCCGGGGTAAAGGGTATCGCCACCGTGAGTTTCGGGTAATACCGCCGTCCAACTCGCGTGTACGCCTGCGCCCACGCGAAATCAAACACGAACTCGCCGTAAGAATGCGACTTGATATAAGCGGGTGCGGCGGCGGCTAGCCCCACGTCGTCGGAAAGGGTGATATAGGCCGGGTCCCAACCCGTGCCAGGGCCGATGCAGTGCGTATGCTCGAGGGCCGCCAGGAATTCATGGCGCAGGAACGGGTTGCGATCTCCCCCCAGCGCGTTCCACTGCCGTGGGTCGACCTCATCGATACTGTGATGAATCCTCGATCGGGGCGGCGCTTGCGTCAGGAGTGCTTCTCCATGTCCAGAGTCTCGAGATAGCGGTCCGCGTCCAGAGCCGCCATGCAGCCCGCGCCAGCGGAGGTGATGGCTTGCCGATAGACGTGATCCGCCACATCGCCCGCTGCGAAGACACCGGGGACGCTGGTCGCTGTCGCGTCCCCCTCGAGACCGCTCTTGATGGTGATGTAGCCGTCTCGCATCGCGAGCTGTCCGGTGAAGATGCCGGTGTTGGGTGTATGTCCGATCGCGACGAAGAGTCCGGTGATCTCGAGCTCGCGGTGGGACGTTCCCCCTTGGGCTGAGCGCAAGCGCACACCGGTCACGCCATGCTGATTACCCAACACTTCATCGACCGTGTGGTTCCAGAGCACGGACATCTTGCCGCTCTCGACTTCGCGAAACAGTCGATCCTGCAGAATCTTTTCGGCGCGCAGCTTGTCGCGCCGGTGGACGAGGGTCACGTGCTGCGCGATGTGCGACAGGTACAGTGCTTCCTCGACTGCCGTGTTGCCACCGCCCACGACGGCGACTCTCTGACCGCGGAAGAAGAAGCCGTCACAGGTGGCGCACGCGGAAACGCCGCGGCCCCGAAACTTTTCCTCCGACGGGAGACCCATGTATTTGGCCGCCGCGCCGGTGGCGATGATCAAAGCGTCGCACGTGTAATGGTGCGTGTCGCCCTTCAAGCGGAAAGGGCGTGCGGAGAGGTCCACCGATTGCACATGATCATTGACGATCTGGGTCGAAAAACGTTCAGCGTGGCGGCGCATGCGCTCCATCAGCTCCGGGCCTTGCAGCCCGTGAACATCGCCGGGCCAGTTATCCACCTCCGTGGTGGTCATGAGCTGGCCGCCTTGCTCGACGCCCGTGATCAGCAGGGGGGAACGGTTGGCGCGCGCCGCGTAGACCGCCGCGCTGTAGCCCGCGGGGCCGGAGCCGATGATGATGAGGCGGCTGTGCCGAGGTGTCGTCATGCAGATATCTCGTTGATTGGGCGGGGCTATGGTATCAATTGCGTCGAGCGGGGCGCGCGATTGCCTTGTTGAGCGGTACTCGCCGCTCGTAAAATCAGTCCCCTACGTTATCTTTCTACGCGGAGCTGTGAGGAATTGGCTGAAACCCGGACCGAAGCGCGCGATGCCGTTCGTCTCACCTCGGCCGTAGCCCGCGGTTTGCGTGAGAGCGCCATCATCGCCATCGGGGTGCTGGCCCTGGTGCTGTTCGTGGCTCTGGCGAGCTACAGTCCGGACGACCCGGGCTTCTCATTCACGGGGAACTCGTCGGTGGTGCACAACCGGATCGGCCCGGTGGGCGCCTGGTTGGCCGACGTGCTGTTTTTCCTTTTCGGGCGGCCCGCGTTTCTGTTCCCGGTCATGTTGGGCGCGGCCTGTTGGATGCTGTTCCGCCGCGTCAAGGGCGAGCCGGGATCGGGCTCGCGGGTCAACACGGCAGTTCGTATCGGCGGATTCCTGCTCGTACTGTTCTCCAGCTGTGCGCTCACGACACTGCATTGGGATCCAGGTCCGCTGCGCGAGACGGCCGGTGGCGTGGTCGGTAGCGTCATCGGTCGTGGACTGGCCAGTGGCCTGGATTTTCTGGGCGCAACGCTGCTGCTGATTGCCGCCTGGATGGCCGGCCTGTCGTTGGCCTTCCATGTTTCGTGGCTCACCATCATTGATCGATTGGGTGAGTGGGCTTGGGCGGGAGTGAGCTGGGTTCGCACGCGCATGGCGCGTACGAAAGACGTCGCGGAAGGACGCGAGCGCAAGCAGGCGCGCAAGGAAGCGGTCAAGACGGAGCAGAAGAAGTCCGCGGCCCGTGCCCCCACTCGTATCGAGCCGCCGGCTCCGGTGGTGGAGAAGAGCGAGCGCGTCGAGAAGGAGAGACAGGTTCCGCTGTTCGATGCGCCAAAGCCGGGCGAGCTTCCTCCGTTGAACCTGCTCGACGACCCGCCAGAGCGCAAGGCGCTTTATTCATCCGAAGCACTGGACGCCTTGTCACGCCTGGTGGAGTTGAAGCTGCGGGATTTCGGGATTGAATCCGAGGTCGTGGCGGTGCAACCCGGTCCGGTGGTGACACGCTTCGAGCTGCGTCCCGCGCCAGGGGTGAAGGCGAGCCAGATCACCAGCCTGGCGAAGGACCTCGCGCGCGCGTTGAGCGTGCTGAGCGTGCGAGTGGTCGAGGTGATTCCGGGCAAGAGTGTCATGGGCCTGGAGATCGCGAACGAGAAGCGCGAGACGGTCACCCTCGGCGAGATCATCCGCTCCAAGGCCTATGACGACATGCAGTCCGCGCTCACGCTGGCGCTCGGCAAGGACATCGGGGGACAGCCTGTCGTGGCCGATCTCGCGCGCATGCCGCACCTGCTGATCGCCGGCACGACCGGTTCGGGTAAGTCGGTCGGTATCAACGCCATGATTCTCTCACTGCTGTACAAGTCCACGGCGGAGCACGTACGGCTCATCATGATCGATCCGAAGATGCTGGAGCTCTCGGTCTACGAGGGCATTCCGCACCTTCTCGCGCCCGTCGTGACCGATATGAAGCAAGCCGCGAATGCCTTGCGCTGGTCCGTCGCCGAGATGGAGCGCCGTTATCAGCTCA
This sequence comes from uncultured Steroidobacteraceae bacterium, assembly GCA_964400085.1. Classification (GTDB taxonomy): domain Bacteria; phylum Pseudomonadota; class Gammaproteobacteria; order Steroidobacterales; family Steroidobacteraceae; genus 13-2-20CM-66-19. The sequence goes on from CAYNTW010000010.1 coordinate 5,317, forward strand.
TGGCGGCGCTCGGCGTGCGCAACATCTCGGGCTTCAACAAGAAGGTCAAGGACGCCAACGATGCGGGCAAGCCCATCCTCGATCCGGTAATGCTCCAGGCCGCAGCGAACGATCCGACTCTCGATCAGTCCAAAATACCGAACCTGACGCCGCTGCCGTACATCGTGGTGGTGATCGACGAGCTTGCCGATCTGATGATGATCGTCGGCAAGAAGGTCGAGGAGCTCATCGCGCGGCTGGCGCAGAAGGCGCGTGCCTCTGGCATCCACCTCGTGCTTGCGACCCAGAGGCCCTCGGTCGATGTGATTACCGGCTTGATCAAGGCGAACATTCCCTGCCGGATCGCCTTCCAGGTCTCGGCGAAGGTGGATTCGCGCACGATTCTCGACCAGATGGGCGCTGAGACACTGCTCGGTCATGGTGACATGCTCTACTTGCCTTCGGGCACGTCCATCCCGACCCGGGTGCATGGCGCTTTTGTTTCCGATGCGGAAGTGCATCGGGTGGTGACCTCGCTCAAGACCTCGACGCCACCGGATTACATCGAGGAGGTGTTGTCCGGGCCGAAAACCCCGATCCCTGGCTTGAAGGGCGAGGAGGGCGAAGGGGGGGGCGATGGTGGACCGGACAGCATCGAGCAGGACGAGCTCTACGATGAGGCCGTGAGGATCGTGACGACAGAGCGCAAGCCGTCGATTTCCTACGTGCAGCGCCGCTTGAAGATCGGTTACAACCGCGCCGCGCGGCTGTTGGAGGGGATGGAGCAGGCGGGCATCGTCGGCCAGCTGCAGGCCAACGGGTCGCGCGAGGTGTTGGTCCCAGCTCCGCAGGATTGAGCCCCAGGCGCCGATAACGATTACGTTTTCCAGTAGGTGTGTGATGTTGAAATGTTTGCAAGGTGCCCGCGGCGCCGCAGGGCGCGTGGGACTGTTGGCGGCAGTCCTGGCGGGCGTGTTCGCGTCAGCGGTCGCGCTGGCAGCCGGACCCGTAGTCGCGACCGCGCCAGCTCCGGTTGGTACGAGCCCTGCCGCTGGCAACGATGGTCCCACGCCGCTGGACAAATACCTCGACAACCTGAAGACGTTGCGGACGTCATTCCTGCAGACGCTTGCGGATAGCCAAGGGCGGGAGATCGACCGGTCCACAGGGACGCTAGTGGTGGCGCGGCCCGGAAAGTTCAGTTGGGACATTCACCCGCAGGCAGGCGCTGCCGCCGCGCAAACCAACACGGGCGCGGGGCAGCTCATGGTGTCGGACGGCCGCAACCTCTGGTTCTTCGATCGCGATCTGGAGCAGGTCACCGTCAAGCCGGCAGATGCGGCGCTCTCGGCGACGCCCGCGATGTTGCTGTCTGGAACGGTCGATGTGCGCAAGAACTTCACCGTGCACGCGGCGGGTCAGCGGGAAGGACTCGACTGGGTTCTGGTCGAGCCCCGCGGCGCCGATGCGGATTTTCGTGACGCGCTCTTCGGCTTCGCCAATGGCGATCTGAAGCGGATGATCCTCGAGGACAAGCTCGGGCAAACCGCCACCATCATCTTCGATCACATCGAGCGTAACGTGCCGGTGTCCGCGCAAGAGACGACTTTCACACCTCCGAAGGGCGCGGACGTCATTGGAACTCCGCGCAAATGAGCACGCCGGAGCTACGAGTCGCCAGGCGGACCGCATCGGCCGCGAGCGCGCCGCACCTGCGGCTCGCACGGCTCTGGTGGGCTGTTGGCTGGGCGATGGTCCTCTATATCACGGCCTCCTGTCTCGAGCCCCCGCGTTACGTCCCCAACCTGCATCTGTGGGATAAGGCTGAGCACGCCCTGGCCTTCTTTGGCATGAGCGTCTGGTTCGGTGGACTGGCGCGGCGCAGCCGGTATCCGGTGATCGGGGTGTTGATGTTGCTGTTTGGCGGTGCGATCGAGATTGCGCAGGGCGCGATGGGACTGGGCCGCGACGCGGACGTCATGGACTGGGTTGCGGATGCGGTAGGTATCGCTGTGGCGCTGGGCCTTCTCTACCTCGGCCTCGGAGGCTGGGCGCGCTGGATCGAGGCCCTCATCTACCGCGCTCGCGAGCGCTCGTGAGGCGCCCCGAATCAACAGCTTCCGGGGGCGGTGTCCGCGATCCCTTGCGCCCTCTGGCCGATCGGATGCGGCCGCGCTCCCTGGATGAGTTCGTTGGGCAGCAACACGTTCTCGGGCCCGGCAAGCCTTTACGACACGCCATTGAGTCCGGGCAGCTGCACTCGTTGATTCTCTGGGGTCCGCCGGGGACGGGAAAAACCACGCTCGCCCGACTCATCGCGCACAAGGCAGATGCCCAGTTCATTGCGCTCTCGGCAGTGATGGCCGGTGTGAAAGATATCCGTGCGGCAGTGGAGGCGGCGCGCAATGCTCGGGAGTCCAGTGGCCGCCCGACGCTGCTCTTTCTCGATGAGGTTCATCGCTTCAACAAGGCGCAGCAGGACACATTTCTGCCTTATCTGGAGGATGGCACACTGACCTTCGTAGGCGCGACCACCGAAAATCCTTCTTTCGAGGTGGTTAGCGCGGTGCTTTCCCGAGCGCGCGTGTACGTGTTGCGGTCCCTCTCGGTCGACGACATTACGACACTGCTGCGGACTGCGTTGTCAGACGAAGAGAGGGGGCTCGGTAGGGAACATTTGGCCGCTGAGTCAGAGGCTCTCGATCTCATCGCGCGTGCGGCGGACGGTGACGGACGGCGCGCACTCAACATGCTGGAGCTCGCGGCGACTCTGGCGGAAGCCTCTCCTGGCGCTGCACATACCATCAGCCTCGAGATCGCGAAGGAGGTCGCGACGGGCAGCCGGCGCCGCTTCGACAAGGGTGGCGACCAGTTTTATGACCAGATCTCCGCGCTTCACAAAGCCGTCCGCGGAACCGATCCAGACGCTGCGTTGTATTGGCTGTGCCGCATGCTCGATGGCGGTTGTGATCCTCTCTACATCGCGCGACGGGTCGTCCGCATGGCCGTGGAGGACATTGGGATCGCTGACCCCCGCGCTTTCGCACTGACGCTCGATGCTTGGGAGGCCTATGACCGGCTCGGCAGCCCGGAAGGGGAGCTGGCAATCGCGAACGCGGTGGTTTACCTCGCATGCGCGCCGAAGAGCAACGCTGTGTATGTCGCTATGGCCGAGGCGATGGCGGACGTGGAAAAGTTCGGGACACTGGATGTCCCGCTGCGATTTCGCAATGCCCCCACCGGGCTGATGAAGAACCTGGGGTTCGGGCGTGACTACCGCTATGCACACGACGAGGCGGACGCCTACGTTCCAGGCGAGCGCTATCTGCCGGATGACATGCCCGATCGGCGATACTATCGTCCGGTGCCCCGCGGGCTGGAATTGAAGATCGGTGAGGCGCTCGCCCGCTTGCGCGCGAAGCCGCCCACCAAAGAAGGTTGAGCTGTGATAGATCCGAAGCTGTTGCGATCCGATCCCGAGGCGGTCGCGCGTAATCTCGCGCGCCGCGGCTTCGTGTTGGATGTCGAGGCCCTGAAAGCCCTGGAGGAGAAGCGTAAGCCCTATACCGTCGAGGCGGACCGGTTGCGTGCCGAGCGCAACGCGAACGCCAAGGCTGTCGGAATGGCCAAAGGGCGTGGCGAGGACGTCGCGCCGTTGATCGCCAAAGGCGAGGCTCTGACACAGGACCTGGTGAAGGCGGAGGAGAGCCTTTCGGCAGTACAGGCGGAGCTCGAGCAGTGGCAATTGGGCTTGCCCAACCTGCTGCACGAATCGGTGCCGGAGGGCAAGGATGAGACCGCCAACGTCGAGGTGCGTCGCTGGGGTGAGCCGAAGCGCTTCAGCTTCAAGCCGCGCGATCATGTCGAGATTGGCGAGCGCTTGGGCGGGCTGGATTTCGAGGCGGCGGCGCGCATCTCGGGCGCGCGGTTCGTGGTGATGAAGTCGCAAATCGCGCGGCTGCATCGCGCTTTGGCGCAGTTCATGTTGGACCTGCACACGCGCGAGCACGGGTACACGGAGGTCTACGTGCCATATCTGGTGCAGAACCAAGCGCTGTTCGGCACGGGGCAACTGCCAAAGTTTGAGCAGGATCTGTTCGCCGTTAGCGGCAAGAGCGAGCTCAAGAGGGAGGCTACGGCAGGCCAGGAGGCGTTTTACCTGATTCCGACCGCCGAAGTGCCGGTCACCAATCTGGTGCGCGAGCAGATCGTGCCGGCGGAGCAGCTGCCGCTGAAATTCGTGTGCCACACACCGTGCTTTCGCTCGGAGGCGGGTGCGGCAGGCAAGGACACCCGCGGCATGATCCGCAACCACCAGTTCGACAAGGTGGAGCTGGTACAGATCGTCCGGCCGGCCGATTCGTACGCCGCGCTCGAGGAGCTCACCGCGAATGCCGAGGAGGTGTTGCGGAGGTTGGAGATTCCCTATCGGACGGTGGCGCTCTGCGCCGGCGATATCAGCTTTGGTAGCGCCAAAACCTACGACCTGGAGGCTTGGTTGCCGGCGCAGCAGAAATATCGCGAGATTTCCTCGTGCAGCAACTTCGAGGCTTTCCAGGCGCGGCGGATGCAGGCGCGCTGGCGGCCGGAAGGCGGTAAGCCGGAGCCGGTGCATACGCTCAACGGCTCGGGGTTGGCTGTCGGGCGGACGTTGGTCGCGGTGTTGGAGAATTATCAGTACGAGGACGGGTCCGTGGGTGTGCCGGAGGCGTTACGATCGTACATGGGCGGGGTGGAAGTCTTGCGGGCGTAGAGTGGACTGCCAATCGATTGTCGCCCCTCAGCCATCGATAATCGATAGCCCTGGGCTGGGGACAGGCCTATACTGACGGCGCATGAAGCGCCCGTCGCGAAAACCGCGTCCCTCGCAAGAGCGGGATCCGCTGTTCAACCAGTCGGTGGAGAAGGCGTTCGCCATTCTCGAGGCGTTCGGGGGTGAGCGTCGCGCGTTGAATTTGAGCGAGGTGGCGACGGCCGCCGGCATGACCAAGAGCTCGGCGCAGCGGTGCACGCATACGTTGGAGCGCCTAGGATATCTGCGGCGCGATCCGCACGTGCGGCGTTGGGTGTTGAGTCCAAGGTCATTGACCATGGCGCACGCCTATCTTTCCGGCCACCCGCTCATCGAACAGGCGACCACGCATCTCATCGATCTCAACCAGGCGAGCGGCGAGTCGGTGAGTCTTTCGGAGCCCTATGAGAGCGACATGGTGTTCATCGCGCGCTTTCCGAGCCACAAGCGCTTTTTCATCCACATGCCGGTCGGCCGCAAGCTGCCGATGTTCTGCACCGCTTCTGGGCGCGCCTACCTGTCCGGGCTACCCGCCGCCGAAGTGCCGAAGATCTTGCGTCGCTCCGCGCTGAAGGCCTACACACCGCACACGCTCACCGATCCCGCGGAAATCGTCAGGCAGATCGACGCGGCCCGCGAAGCCGGTTATGCCTGGGCGGACCAGGAATACTACCGAGGTGACATCACCATCGCCGCACCGGTGTTCGGAGATGACGGCACGGCGGTGGCCGCAGTGAACATCTCAGCTCCGACGAGCCGCTGGTCGCTGGCTGACTTGCGCGCGAAGCTCTCGTCGGTGCTGATGGAAACCGCGCGCGCGTGCTCGAGCGGCACGGCTGCGCGCATGCGCGCCTAATACCGGTAGGTCACCGTGATTCCGAACGTCCGCGGACGGAAGGTCAGGTAGCGGTACAGTGGCGTAGCCACCGGAGCCGTGACCCCCGTCGTGTTGGTATAGGGCGTCGGGAGTTGCGGCCCGTAACCGTCGACAGCTTCACGGTTGTAGTTGGTCGCCACGTGGCTGTCGAACAGGTTGTCGACGAAGCCGGAGATGTTCCAGCCTCTGAATTCCTGGCCGGCGCGCAAGGACACGAAGGTCGTCGCGGGTGGGGTGTAGTCGCAGGGTTGCACACCGCCGGCGGCTGTCGAGCACTCGGCGAATTGGACTGTGGTCGGATCCTCCGCGGGGGTTTTGCGGTTGGTGCGGGTCTCGTGCTCGTAGTCCAGGCGGATGTAGGAGTCGCGCTCGAACAGGTTGAAGCGGTATTCCGCGCCGAGCGTGATCGTCCACGGTGTGCCGGGAGTGCCACTCTCTCCGACGATGGCATCGCCTTTGGACACCAGGGGTTGGGTGGAGAGTGGGCCGGGGAATGAGCTCTGGACGTAATGCGACTCGTTGAACCCGATCGCCGACTCCAGCGTGAGTGCCTGGGTGACGGCGAAATCGGCCTGCAGGTCGAATCCTTCCGAGATGGCGACCCCGTTGTTGGTCGTATAGTTCAGCGCGCAGGTCGGCAAAGTCACCGTCTGCTGGATGTCGGTCCAGCGGATATAGTAGACACTGCTCGCCAGGCGGATGCGGTTGTCGATGTTGTTCTTGGCGCCGATCTCGTAATTGCGAACCTTGTCGGATTTATAGGAGCTCGGTACGCTCGAGAGGCCGAAATTCTGGAAGTCGACCGAGCACAGGCTATACGGGATCGGCGAGTTGGCGCCGCCAATACGGAAGCCGGTCGAAAACGTCGCGTACACCATGTTAGCCGGGTCGATCTGGTAGGAAAGGCCGAGACGCTCGGTGAGTGGCTTTTCGTGCTGTTCGCCTTGTCCGCCGCCCGGTCCGCCGTTCTGCGGACCGTCGTTGTAGGCGTTGAAATCGAAGTCCGTCTTCGAGTAGCGGATGCCGGTCGTCAGCTTCAGTTTGTCCGTGAGTCCCCAGACCACCTCGCCAAAACCGGCGAGCTGCCGGTCGTGACCCGTAAGCTGATTGAGATAGGCGTCGCCGCGCGGCAGGTAGCTGCTGCCGTCGGGATTCAGCTGCGAACCGAAGACGCTGGCGATGGGCGCGCCGTAAACAGTGTTGAAGAAGGTATCGACCATCGGGTCGTGGATCTCCTCCAGGCTGTAGCTACGGTTGAGGGAATAGAAGGCGCCGACGGTCCATACGATCCGTGCGTTCGGGTCGTTTGACTGCAGGCGGATCTCCTGGGTGATGTTGTCCTGGTTGTTGGTTACGCTCGTCGGCGAGCGATAGTTGGTCAGCCCGGGAGGCAGATGCACTCCTGACCCGTCGAGCATGGGGTAACAGGCATTGCCGCCCTGTGGGCCGCACGGATAAGTGCCGGCGTAGGGGCCGCTGCCAACGGCGCCGAGCGCGTCCGCGGGCGCGGTGCCGCCCACAGGTGCTGTCTCGCCCCCGGCCCAGCCCAGTGTCTGGTAGTAGCTCAGGTTGTACAGCGTGCCGTCATAACCGCTGATGTCACGACGCCGATAGTAAGAGGTATTCGAGATCAACTGCGCCGGGCCGAAGTCAGCCGTGATTTTCAGCGAGGGGAGCAGGTACTGGTCGGGTTCCGGGCGCGCTTGCGGATTGGCGCTGACGAGATTGTGACTCTCGGGGTCCGAATACAACGACCAATAGTATGAAACGTCGTGGCGCTTGCGGTCTTGCCAGACGACGCTCGGTGTGACTGTGATGTTTTGTGTCGGCGCCCAGGTGGCGGCAGCGCGCAGCACGGTTGTGTCGTCGTGGTTCGCGTTGGAGTCGACTATGGCTAACGTGGTTGGGTCGATGCGATCGATATAGCCGCCGTCATGGCGATACCACGCGCTCACGCGGAAGCCTAGAGTGCCGTCGATGATGGGGGCGCCATACGCGGCGCCGGCCTCGTAGTTGGGGGTGCCACCCTGCGTGTATGACAATTCCGTGCGCGCATAGCCCGAAGCCTTCGTGAGACTCGGCTGGGTCATGATGTAGCGGACCGTCCCGCCCTCGGAGCCTGCTCCGAAGAGGGTCCCCTGCGGGCCGCGCAACACCTCGACGCGATCCAGATCGAACGTCTTCGGTAGCGTGTCGTCCGGATTGAAGCCCATCGCCCTCATTTGGATGGGTGTGTCGTCAATGTAGATGCCGGTCGTGCCCGCGCCGCCAGAGGAGCTGATGCCGCGAATGGAGATCGCGTTCGTCTGCCCGGCGTCGATTTGTACACCGGGCGTATAACGCGCGATGTCGGTGAAATCGCGGATACCCATCTGATCCATGGAATCCTGCGTGTAGGCGCTTACGCTGATGGGGACTTTGCTGATCGACTCTTCGTGGCGTGTCGCGGTGACCGTCACCTCCTGCATTTGCGGCTGGCCCTGATCCTCGGCGTCGGCCGCAAGCGTGATGGCCGGCAGGAGTGTCGCCGTCAGGGCGGCGCAGCTCGTGGCGATCGATGAGTGCATATTGTTTTCCCCGGCGCGTGATCGATAATCGATAGGAAGATATCGACTTGTTGGATCGACTGTAAGACACGTGACAGCCGCGCGTCAAACGGCTTTTGTGCGAGCTTGAGGTGTGTGCGCAACAGTCCCGGGACCGTTGCACTTCACGGTGGCAAGCCGGGTCTCAATAGCTCGCTGGAGGTGCAAGGCCCGTGAGCTCCAAGGCTCGCACGACCTCGCGGCGCGTCGCCAATACCGACGGCAATGGGGAGCGCCGCGCGCTCGTCACCTCGGCGGTCGTGAACAGCGGCGCGCCGCTGTGGGAGAGCTCCTCTCCATCGAAGGTTTGCGCGAGCCAATTCAGAACTGCAGCGAGCCGCACGTCGGAAAGCGCGGAGTTCGCGGCTCCCGGGACGCGCAGAATATAGTTGCGCCCTTCCGCCGAGCGCATGAAACGACCTAGCGCGTGCGCCAAGGGAGGCACTTTGCCTGGAATCCCTTCGGCCTGGGCTCCGTGGCAGCCCATGCAGTAGAGCACGTAGTCCTGCTGGGGGCTGGCGTGAGCGGTTGCGGTAGTGAATGCAGCGCAGGCAAGGCTCACGGCGAGCGCGCGTGCTAGCACAACACGCGGCCCTCGTGTCGAGTCTGTTCGCGCCCGGTGCATGTTAGAGCCCAAGCGCCGCGAGCACTTTGGCGCGATGCTCGCGCACCGCCGCGCCATCGACCGGATGACTGCGTTCCGCGGCGATCTCCTCAGCCGTGAGCGGCTTGGTGCTCTCGGGGGCGTGAGCGAGATCGAACACAACGTAGTTCAGCACCGACGTGAGCGTTGCGTCATTGAGCTGCGTGAACTCAGGCATCTTGAAATCGAAGTGTTTCTGTTCCACCTCGATGCCACCGAACATTCCGTTCAGGACGGTCATCGCGAGCTGTTTGCGTCCCTCGTCGGTTGCCGCGTAACGCGCGGGGTAGGATGTGATGGGTGGGGCGAGCGATGGAGTTCCGGCGCCCTTGGCGCCGTGACAGACCGCGCAGTTGGCTTGGAAAACGGTCGCGCCGTCCGGGTAGCGTACCGCTGGGCTATCGGCGGCGTGTGCTGGGAGTGAGGTGGCCACGAGCGAGGTGGCTAGGAGCGATACGAAGAGCTCCACGGGGAATCGCCTCATTTCTCAGCCACCCCCAGGATCACTGATACCGAGCAGTGATAGTTCGCATCGGCGTTCGCCATGCACCAGTTCAGGTCGTTGTTGCGCGAGGGTCGATACATCGGCTTCTCGCGCTCGTTGCGGTTGCATTCGCAGTTGCCGCAACTCGTCTTACCGCAACAGTCGTTATACGACACGATGTAGTCTCTTGCGTCCACGGGGTTGTGGCAGGTTCCGATCCAGGTGATGGGGGACGGCGCGGTTCCAGGCGGACAGGAGTTGGCCGTGCCGCCGCAGCAGGAGCACAGAAACCCGTCGATCGCGCAGTACTTCCAATACTCGCAGCTCAACGGGTCATCGCTCGTTTTTTTGCCGCCGGTTGGCTTGGTTCCCGCCGCTTTTACGGACGTGGGCGCGGCGGCCCGTCGGGTGACTTCTTCCGCTTCGGCCCGAGAGGAGCGATCCACCGGCAGGAGTGGGATCAGTGCCGCGCCGGTGAGCAGCTTCCCGACAGTGGCGAGCAGGCTGCGGCGCGAAGTGTGGCGCGCCAATGAGCGCGACGAACGTTCGAACAATTTATCGAGCGGACGCATACCGGAGTTCACCCATCTTCCAGGCTAAGGATTTATGAGGAACCACGGGGTTTGTCCCAACCGTGGCTCGAGGTGGTGGAGCTGACCGCTTTGAGCGTCGAACACCGCGAGCTCCGCTTTGTCGGTCGCGGCAAACACAATGGGCTTCTCGTCCTGGGAAACCTGCACAGCGAGGGCAGGGGCGACTTTGAGCGGCGCCAGCGGCCAGCGCGCGATGCGCTGGTGGGTCTTCATATCGAACACCCAGATCTCGGTACCGCCTTGCTTGTGAGTACCCTCGCCACCGCGGTGCATGGAGACGAACAGCTGGCCCGACTTGCGATGGAGGGCGCCCACCTGCGTGCCACCGGGGCGCCAGCTCTGGGCTTTGTCAGCCGGGCCAACGAGCGACCACGGCTTGCCGAATGTCGGTTGCGGGCCGGACAGATCCACCTCGTGCACCTCGCCGAGGAAGGAGAGGAAGACAAACCCGTTGCTGGTCGGAATCCCTTGCACGAAGACGGGGTCTTTGTCGGGATCGAAGAATGCATCGGACATGGCGCGCGAGGCTTCGTGGCCTTGCGCGTCGAGCGTCACTGTGAGGAGGCGACCGCTTTCGCAGATCGAGGAGACTCGGTTGGGACCGGAGGGAATCACCATGACGCATCCTGCCGTGTCGATCTCGTCCAGGACCTTGTTCTGTGCGGGATCGAGTACGCCGAAGGACGCGGCCGGAGTGACATAAGCAACATATACGAAGTGGCCGTCCTGGCTATACGCGACGTTGAAATACGTCGGTAGTGTCATGGCGCGTTTCGAGGGTAGTACGATTTCGTGTGTGACGGACAATGTTGTATTGTCCGTGAACTCCACTACATCGGTGCGCGTGCCGTGACTGCCTCGTGCGAAGTACGTGGTGCCCACCACCGTCGTCTTGCCATCAGGCGACAAGTTGAATGCGGGGTTGAAACCTGCGTCGATTTGCCCGAGGCGGCGGTAGGTGTCGCCGTCAAACAAGTGCACGCGCGCGTCGATCTCGTTGAAAAAAGCCTCATCGAGAACGTATATCCAGTGCGGGTTCCCGATGGTCAATGTAGTCGCTGTCAAGCGCTCGGCCGGTAGCGGCGGCGGCGGGGCGGCGAAGAGCGGAGTGCAGGTCGCGAGGGACAGCAGCGCGGCGCGTGTAAGCCAGGTTTTCATCGATCTCGTGCCCTGTATTTCCGGCCGCAGATGCTGTTGATTGAATGAGTACGCTCGTGCGGCGGCGTGTCGCGGAGTCTGGCATATTGGCACCGCAGGCGAAACCCCTTGTGCGCCGGCCCGGCCGGCGTTACCGTGGCTTCGGGGGTGAACGATATGTTTATATCGATTATCGATGAGAGGCGTCCGTGAGCCCGGCGAAGCTGGTCTTGTTGGGCGCGCTCTTCATAGTCAATGTCGCATTTGTTCTAGCCTGGGTGCGGGATGCCCGTCGGCGCGAGGTACGCCCCGCGCCGACCGCGGTCGACATTGCGATCGGCTTCGTCACCGATTTTCTCGATGCCCTTGGGATCGGCTCCTTCGCGCCCACGACCGCGCTTTTCAAGTTCCGGAGGGTGCCCGCGGATGAGCTGATTCCCGGCACCTTGAACGTGGGACACAACGCTGCCGCCTTTGTGGAGACCGCGGTCCTGGTGACCTCGGTGGCCGTCGAGCCATTGCTGCTGGTGAGCATGATCGCCAGCGCCACCATTGGGGCCTGGCTGGGCGCCGGCATCGTCAGCCGCTTGCCCAGGCGAGCGATCCAGTTGTTCATGGGCATCGCGCTGCTGCTGGCGGCCGTGTTCTTCCTGATGGCGATCCTTGGAGCTTTCCCCGTAGGCGGGAAGGCCATGGGCTTGGAGGGTTGGCGCTTCGCCTTGGCCGTGAGCGTCAACTTCGTGCTGGGTGCGTTGACGACTGTCGGTATTGGACCGTATGCGCCGAGCATGGTGGTGTTGGCGTTGTTGGGTCTGCACCCCTTGGGCGCATTTCCGATCATGATGGGCACTTGTGGCCTCGTGCAGCCGGTGGCGAGCCTGCGTTTCTTCAAGACCGGGCGCTTTGCCTTCGGCCCGGCTCTCGGACTGACGATCGGTGGCTCGGTTGGCGTGCTGATCGCGCTTTTCATCGTGGTGCGGCAACTCCCGTTGCTCGCGTTGCGCTGGCTGGTCATTGTAGTGGTGACCTATGCGGCGGTGTCGATGTTGAGATCCGCGCTGCGCGAACGCGCCGCTGCACTCACTACCCCGGCGACTTGACGATCATGTGCGCTCGCGCCAAGCTCCAGCCGCAATGCGAGTCCCGCTAGAGGTCAATGATGTCACCCGAGCTGAGTCGCTCCCTGAAGCCCCGCCACATCTTCATGATTTCCATCGGGGGCATCATTGGAGCGGGCTTGTTCGTCGGCAGCAGCGCCGCCATCGCCGCCGCCGGGCCTGCCATAGTGTTGAGTTATCTCATCACTGGCACGCTGGTGCTCCTGGTGATGCGCATGCTGGCCGAGATGGCCGTGAGCTTGCCGCAGATACGCTCGTTCACGGAGTTCGCGCGCGCTGGGCTCGGCCCCTGGGCAGGCTTCGTGGCCGGTTGGTTGTATTGGTACTTCTGGGTCATCGTCGTGCCGGTCGAGGCGATTGCGGGCGCCAACATCGTGCACGACTGGCTGCCGCAGTTGCCCCCGCTCGCGCTCGGCCTCGGGCTGATGGCGATCATGACGGGGGTGAACCTGATGTCGGCCCGCTCCTACGGCGAGTTCGAGTTCTGGTTCTCCTCGATCAAAGTGGCCGCCATCATCGTGTTCATTGTGTTGGGCGCGGCGTACGCCTGCGGCTTGACCGCCCCCAACGGCGCCACGTTTGCAAACCTGACGAGCCATGGCGGGTTCACGCCGCAAGGAGGTATCGCGGTACTTGCCGGCGCGGTGACTGTCTTTTTCGCGCTCACCGGGGCGGAAATCACGACCGTGGCCGCCGCCGAGTCGGCCGAGCCGGCGCGCGCGGCGGCGAAGATGTCAACATCCGTGATCGTGCGCATTCTCACCTTCTACATCACGTCCATCCTGCTCATCGTCGCTATCGTGCCTTGGGATAGCATCCAGGTTGGCAAGTCGCCCTTCGCCGCGGCGTTGACCACCATGGGTTTTCGTTGGGCGAGTCTGGCGATGTCGGCGATCATTCTGACCGCCGTGCTCTCGTGCCTGAATTCGGCGTATTACGTGTGTTCGAGAGTCTTGTTCATTCTGGCCGATCACGGCGATGCCCCGCAGAGCCTGGTGAAGCTCAACGCGCGCCGTGTCCCGGTGCGCTCGGTATGGATGAGCTCACTGGCTGGAGTGTTGGGTTTGCTTGCCGAGACGCAATTTCCGGATAGCGTGTTCGCATTCCTGGTGAACGCTTCCGGTGCGCTCATCGTATTTGTCTACATGATGATCGCGTTCGCGCAGATCCGCTTGCGCCGTGAGCGCGAGCGTACCGGCTCGCCGGAGCCCGCTGTGCAGATGTGGCTTTTTCCCTGGGCCAGCTACGCCGCCATCGGCGGCATGATCGCGATTCTCGTGGCAATGTCCCGCACCGGGCAGGCGAGGGATCTCTACGTCAGCCTGGTAACGCTTGCCGTGACGCTCATCGCCTACATGTTGGTTCGAGCGGGGCGTGCCGCCGCGGTCAAATCGGCGGCCTCGCCATGACGAGCCCCCGTCTGACTCGCCGACGTTTCATCCAGGCATGCACCGCTGTCGGGGGTGGGCTGTTGCTCACGGTGCCAATCCCCCGGTCGCGAGCCGCGGCCGCCCGCGGCCCGAAGCAGTTCAACATCTATGTGCGGATAGACCCGCGCGGTCGGGTCACCGTCATCATGCCGAAGGTGGAAATGGGTCAGGGCACGTTCACCTCGCTGCCGATGCTGGTTGCCGAGGAGTTGGACGTGACGCTCGACAGTATTGACCTCGAGCCTGCTCCGCCCGATCCGGCGGTCTACGGCTTCGACGGTGATCAATCCACTGGCGGTTCCACCAGCATTCGCCAGTGCTACTTGCCGATGCGCAAGGCGGGGGCGGCCGCGCGGGCGATGTTGATCAATGCGGCGGCGAAACAATGGTCGGTGGCGAGCGAGACCTGTCATACCGAGCCTGGCGCCGTGGTTCACGCGGGTTCCGGCAGACGGCTCGGCTATGGAGCGCTGGTTGGCATGGCCGCCACACTACCGGTGCCTCCCGATCCGCCGCTCAAGCCGGCGAAGGATTTCAGATTCATCGGTCACTCCACGCCGCGGCGCGACAGCCTGGAAAAGACCAACGGACGCGCGGTGTTCGGGATTGACGTGCAGGTGACTGGACTGCGGGTGGCCATGGTCGCTCAGTCGCCAATCCAAGGGGGCAAGGCCATCGAGCCGTTGCGGACGCAAGCGGCGCTCGCCGTCCCGGGAGTACGGCAAGTCGTCAACGAACGTGATCTCGTGGCGGTCGTCGCCGATGACACCTGGTCGGCAATGAAAGGCCTGAAGGCGCTCGATTTGCAATGGGAAGGCGGTCCGAATGCTTCCGTGCAGCAAGCGCAACTCGTCGCCGATCTCGAAGCCGCGGTCCGACGGCCAGGCGCCGTTGCCGCCCACGTTGGCGATGCCGGGACTGCGTTGAGTCACGCGGCTTCCCGCGTCGAAGCGACCTACCATCAGCCGTTCCTGGCCCATGCCACCATGGAGCCGATGAACTGCACGGTGCACTGGCGCAAGGATCTATGCGAGCTCTGGGTGGGCACCCAGGCCCCGGATCGCGCGGTGGCCAAGCTGGCTGAGCTCGGCTTGAAACCCCAACAGATCCGCCTCAACAATCACCTCATCGGCGGGGGATTTGGGCGGCGGCTCGAGGTGGATGGCGTGGTCGTGGCGGCGCGCATCGCTCGACACGTGGATGGGCCGGTGAAGGTGTTGTGGTCCCGCGAAGAAGATATCCAACACGACATGTATCGGCCCTATTACGTCGATCACCTGGCGGCCGGACTCGATGCACGGGGGCAGCCGGTCGCCTGGTTGCACACGATCGCAGGCTCGGCTGTGACGGCCCTGTGGTCGGGGGAGCCCCTGAAGAACGGGGTCGATGATGACGCGGTCGAATCGGCCGCCGACCCGGTCTATGCGTTCGCCAATCTCGATGTCCGATTCGTGCGGCAGGAGCCAACCGGGGTGCCCACGTCCTGGTGGCGTGGGGTCGGCCCGACGCGCAGTGTTTTCGTGGTCGAGAGTTTCATGGACGAGCTGGCCGCGGCGGCGAAGCAGGACCCGGTCGCGTACCGACGCGGCTTGCTCAAGGATGCGCGGCTCAAGGCGGTCCTGGATCTGGCGGCGGAAAAGGCAGGTTGGGGCAAGCCGTTACCGGCCGGCCGCGGTCGCGGCGTGTCGGTGCAGTTTGCCTTCGGGAGCTACATGGCGCAGATCACCGAGGTCAGTCTGCAGGGTAAGCTGCGCGTCGAGAAAGTGGTTTGCGTGTTGGATTGTGGCCAGGTGGTCAATCCCGACACGGTGCATGCCCAGATGCAGGGCGGAGTGATGTTTGGACTGAGCGCGGCGTTGTTCAACGAGATCACCTTCGCCGGCGGCAAGGTCCAGCAGAGCAACTTTGACGACTTCCGGGCTTTGCGGATCACCGAGGCGCCGCAAGTGGAGAGTTACCTCGTGCCGAGCGCGGAGTCGCCCGGAGGTGTGGGTGAGACCGCCACCGCGTGTGCCGCCGCCGCGCTCTGCAACGCCATCTATGCTGCCACCGGAAAAAGGATACGCACTTTGCCGGTGAGCCGGACGCTACCTGTTTGAGGCGTGGCACGCCGAGCAGGCGCGCGTGGGGCCGTGTTTCGTCGTGGTCTGGGCGAGTTGGCTGTGGCAATTTCGGCAGAAGGTATGGAACGTGGCTTCCGCGGGCTGCCCGAGGTCGGGGCGCGCGGACCGATGGCAATCCAGGCAGCTCCCGATGCCGGTCTTGTCGACGAAGTTGTGGTGGCACGTCACGCAGTTGACAGTTGTGTGTTTCTCGTGCGGGAAGTGGATGGGCACCGTGGCTGGAGCGGTTGCGGGTTGTAGCAGCCGTGGGCTGGCGGTCGGGATGGGTAACAACAGCAACACGATGACCGCCAGGCAGCACGGAATCAACGTCATGGTGCGGCGAGCCCCGCGCCGCAGGGCGCGATGGGCGGCCCACAGGAGAGGAATCGCCAGGAGCAGGCAGCCGGTGAGCACTTTGGCGCGGGTATCGAGCAGTTGGGCGCTGCCAATGAGGTGAATGGCCAGGAACGCCAGCAGCAATGGGGCGAGGACGGTGTGGCTGGAGAGACTGGTCGTTGCCGAATCGCGCCTGCGCAGCACCGCTCGCGCCGCGAGTCCCGTGGCGATGAGGAGCCCTAAAGCGATCAGGCCCACCAACCCCGCCAACATATAGTAAGGAGCCGAGGGGAGGAGATAGTGGCCAATCAGCGGTTGTGCACGTAACAGGATCGCCACGTGCAGCCCGGAAAGGATCAGGGCTCCCCACCCGATGCGTCGATGTTGCGAGAGGGTGAAGAGTCGGCGGTGGGGTAGGCCCTCGCCGCGCAAGGGGTAGATGTAAAGCGTCGCGACCAGCGCGATGATGGCGTAGCCGACGCCAATGCCGATGTCCCACGCGACTCCGCCAGAAACCGGCATTGGGAACAGCAGCAGCGCGGCGGTGGCAGCGAGCGCACCGCCGAGGCGGCGCAAGAGAAGCGCGCGGGGTAGGTATGGGAGCCAGCCCATGTGTTAAGCTGTTGCGATAATCAGGTATCGATTATCGCATCCCTGTTATCAATTTGCCCATTGGCGGCCTCTTGAGCGAACTTTCCCAGCAATCCCTCTGGGCGGCCACGGCGGGCCCCGGACCGGAGCTCGCCACGCTCGCGGGCGAGCGGCGCGCGCAGGTGACCGTGATCGGCGCAGGTTACACGGGCTTGTCAGCGGCCCTGCACCTGGCCGAAGCCGGTCGCGACGTGATCGTCCTGGAAGCCGCCGGTGTCGGGGAGCGCGCCTCCGGGCTCAACGGCGGACAGGTCATTGCGGGAGTCAAGTACGATCCTGACGTACTGGAAGAGATGTTTGGCTGCGACCGAGGCCGTCGCCTGGTCGAAACCGTGGCGCGGGGTCCGGATCTCGTGTTCGACCTCATTCGCCGGTACGAGATCGACTGCGATGCCACGCGGACGGGTTGGATTCAGCCCGCGACTTCGGAGGTCGCGCTGCTGGGGCTGCGCGCTCGTGTTGAGCAGTGGCGGCGTCGCGGCGCTCCCGTGGAGCTGCTCACGCGCGAGGAAACACGACGGCTCACGGGCTCGAGCCGCTATTGGGGAGGTTGGATCGATCGGCGTGGCGGCACGGTGCAGCCCCTTGCGTACGTTCGGGGGCTCGCGTTCGCGGCTCTAAAGTGCGGCAGCCGTATCTTTCACCGTAGTCCTGCCACGAAGCTTTGCCGCTCTGGAAGCCAGTGGCGGGTCGACACCCCACGGGGTAGTGTTGTGAGTCCGACCGTCATACTGGCGACTGACGCTTACGCGGATCGGCTCGTCGATGTCGTTCGACGCACTGTCGTGGCGGTGCCTTCTTTTCAGGTGGCGACCGCACCCCTGCCCGCGGACTTGCTCCGCACCATACTTCCGGAGCGGCAGTCGGCTTCCGATACGTGGCACCTGCTGCGCTATTTCAGGATCGACAGGACGGGGCGGCTGCTCATGGGCTCGCGCGGTGTTTTTGGCAATGCGCCAGTGGCCGCGCAGGCACGCCATCAATATCGGGCCGTGCGGGATATCTACCCGCAGCTCGCCGGTATCCGCTTCGACTATCACTGGGGCGGGCTCGTCGCGGTGACCGGTGATCATCTGCCACGGCTGCAGGAGATCGCACCTGGCCTCCTGGCCGGCTTTGGATATAACGGTCGTGGTGTCGCGATGGCGACCATGATGGGATCGCTGCTCTCGAGGTGGGCAATGGGAGAGCGCGCCGCGGAGCTGGGTTTCCCCGTCACCCCGGTAGACCCCCTGCCTTTGCACGCGTTTAGTCAGCTCGGCGCGCGCGTGGCCGTGCAATACCTGCGCACGTTGGATGCTCTGGCGCGCGTACGGGAAAAGGTGGCCAGCCCTGCGCACGCGAATTGATGCGGTATCATGTCCGACATGATGCTGGATCCTGCCATCGGACTACTGCTGGTTGCTGCGATAGCGCTGCTGTTCGCGAGCGCCAGCGCGCACAAGTTGCGCGACTTGCGCCGGTTCGAGGAGATTTTCGCGGCCTACGGCGTGTTCACGTCCATCTCGCGCTGGCATCTGTCTCGCGTGATTCCGCTACTGGAGCTGGCTGTTGCCGCGGGTTTGGTGTTTGATCCTTCGAGATCCTACGCGGCAGTGGCCGGTATCGCGCTGTTGTCGACCTATGCCGGCGCGATCGCGATCAATCTGCGGCGTGGCCGCCGTGATCTCGCTTGTGGCTGTGGCGGCCCCGATGAGCGGCGACCCATAGCGCCCTGGATGGTATGGCGAAATGTCGTACTCGCTCTGGCCCTGGTACTTGCGCTCGCGCCCTGGACGTCGCGACCTGTCAACTTCACGGATGCTGTAACTGTCGTATTTGGCGTGCTGACGCTCGCACTGGTCTATCTTTGCGTCGACGCAATGATGGGGTACCTGCAGCGGGTGGCCCAGCTCAGAGGCTCGAGATGACGGCTTTGGCCATTTCCAACATCATCCTTTGGATCGTGGTGCTCGCATTGCTCGTGGTCGTGCTGGCCTTGACGAGACAACTCGGCGTTCTACACGAGCGCATCACGCCCGTCGGGGCGCTGATGTTGAACAAGGGGCTCGCGGTCGGAGAACGGGCGCCGGCGGTGGATGTGGAGGATCTCGAGGGTACCCGGCTGCGGGTTGGATCGCCCCGCCCTGATGGGAAGAGCACGTTGCTCTTGTTTGTCTCCCCGACATGCCCGGTATGCAAGTCGCTCCTGCCGATCGTGAAATCGAGCGGCAAGGACGAGCGGAGCTGGCTCGATATCATTCTCGCCAGTGATGGCGATCCCAACGAGCACCGCGAGTATGTCCGGGCGAACGGGCTGGCCAATGTTCCTTACGTGGTGTCCGCGCCCCTGGGCATGACTTATCAGGTGAGCCGATTGCCGTTTGCGGCGCTCCTGGACGAGGCGGGGGTCTTGCGCGCCCGAGGGCTCGTCAACTCTCGGGAGCACCTGGAGAGCTTGTTCGAGGCAAAACGACTGGGAGTGGCCTCGCTGCAGGATTATTTTGCCAACGTGAAGTGAGCCGGCGCGTCGGCTTGGCAGGGCTGCGGCGAGGCTCGGAAGCAAGTATCGGAATGCCTGGGAACGGGCGGGGAGGCATTCTGACCGCTCAGCCATTGAGTTGCAGGAGGCGCCGTAGCCATGAATGCCGAGCCGCGAGCTTTACCGTCACGCATCGGAACGGACGGGCCGACTGGGCCGCACCGGATCTCGGATCGGGTGCGGGGAGCGGACTGGGGGCGGATCCGCGAAGAGCTGAACGCATCCGGCAACGCCGTGGTGGAGAAACTGCTCACTGCGGCCGAATGCCGGGCGCTCGCCGGGTTCTATTCGGCGGAGAGCTCGTTCCGGAGCCGCGTCGTGATGGCGAGGCATGGATTCGGGCGTGGCGAGTACAAGTATTTCGTCTATCCACTTCCCCAGATTGTCGCGGAACTGCGTACCACTCTGTATCCGTACCTGGCGCCGATCGCCAATGGTTGGAACGGGCGCATGGGCATCGATGTCACGTATCCATCGGATCACGCTGCGTTTCTTGCGCGCTGCCGCCGAGCGGGCCAGGACCGCCCGACGCCGCTCCTCCTGCAATATGGGCCCGGAGACTACAACTGCCTGCACCAGGATTTGTATGGTGAGCATGTCTTCCCATTGCAGGTGGCCATCCTGCTCTCCGCCCCGGGGGTGGACTTTACCGGTGGTGAGTTCGTCATGACCGAGCAGCGGCCGAGAATGCAGTCCCGTCCGGAAGTCGTGCCGCTCGGGCAAGGTGACGGGGTCGTTTTCGCGGTCCACCATCGCCCGGTCCAGGGAACTCGCGGGGTCTATCGGGTGAATCTCCGGCACGGTGTCAGCCGTGTGCGAAGTGGGCAGCGACATACGCTGGGCGTCATTTTCCACGACTCGAAGTGACGCGTGTTCGAAGCGCGGCGTTCCCAGTGTCCGCGCTCGCGTGGCTGCGCACCGCGTGCCATGATGTGGCCTCTCGAGCCGTTCACTGCAAGGGTGTATTTATGCGACGCGTGCTGTTGAGTGTGTTGGTGTCGGGTCTGGTGGCGCTGCCCGCGGTCGCGGCCCTGAAGGAAGGCGACACCGCGCCTGACTTCAAGACCCAGGCCTCACTTGCGGGCAAGGCTTTCAATTTTTCGCTGCAAGACGCCTTGAAGAAAGGCCCGGTCGTGGTCTACTTCTACCCCTCCGCCTACACCGGTGGGTGCAACATCCAGGCGCATACTTTCGCCGTCAATAGCGACAAGTTTGCTGCCGCGGGCGCCACCATCATCGGTGTGTCCCTGGACAGCATCCAGAGGCTGAACGACTTCTCGGCCGATCCGCAGTACTGCGCGGGCAAATTTCCGACCGCCTCGGATGCGGATGGAAAGATCGCCCGTTCCTACGACCTGAAGGTGATGGAGGGGCGTCCCGGGATGAAGGATACCCGTGGGGTCGAGATCGATCATGGCTTTACTGAGCGCACCACGTTCGTCATCAAGCCGGATGGGAAGATCGCGGCGACCATTGGCGGGATTGCACCGGCGGAGAACGTGGACAAGGCGCTCGCGGAAGTGCAGCGGCTGGCCGCCTCCAAGGGCGAGGGGAAGAAGACCGGCGGCTGAGCCCGATGGTCAGGTTGGGTCGGCGGCGGACAACGCCATGAGAATGAGCGCCCAGCCCCCAAAGATCATGTTGATTCCGATGAGGAGCCCGAGTGCCCACACGGCCGTGCCCGGGAGGCCGGCGAACAGGATCAATCCGAGCACCAGGTCGACGATGCCGCTGGCGAGCATGTAGCCCCAACGTGGCGTGCCACTGCGGTGCTCGAGGGCATAGAAAATGGATACCGCGCCTTCTATCAGCAAGAAAGCGATCAGCACGGAAGTCAACGAGAAGGCGCCCTGCAAGGGCCAGGCCAGGAGCAGCACGCCGGCGACGATGCCGATGATCGCGGACAGCAAGGACCACCAGAAGCCGGGCAGTTGACGTCCACGGAAGGTTGTGAAGAGGCCGACAACGCCGCTCACGAGCAGGATCCACCCGAAGAAGATCGTTGCCGCGACCGAGGCGACGGCGGGCACCAGCACGGCGAGCACGCCCAAGGCGAGCAGCAGGATGCCTTCAAAAAGAAAGAGTCCGCGGTGGCGCCTTACGGCGGCACTCATGGCCGCGCGGACCGTCGATGCGTCCATGGATGGATTTGTGGCCATTGCACTTCCTCCAATCTGGTAAGCCGGAGCGTCAGTGTCGCCAGTCGCTAGGACAACCGGCTTCCATATCGCCGGCGCCGGGCTCGACGCCCTTACCCGTGACGCGGCCGTTCTGGTGACTCATCCAGTCGGACTCGCGTGGGGCCTCCCAAGCAATGACGTCGAGCGCGCCTAGTTTGCGCAGCATGTCGGTCACGGCCGTTTGTGTTTGTCGGGACACACCGGCGCGGATCGCGCATCCGGCGGTAATCGTGGCGCGCACTCCTTGATCACGCAAATCATCGAGCCGTTCCAGGGCCGCGTGGGCTTCTTCCGCCACTGAGAAGATCGCAATGACTTCAATCTCGCTCATGGCCGTCATCCGCCGGATCATGGGAGCAAGCCGTATGCCGGAGCAAGCCGTATGCCGCAAGGTGCGACAGTACCTCACGGGCCGGCTTGGTGCATGCTATTCACCAGGCGGTCGCGGTGCTCGAGGAAGCGATGCTTGCGGTGAAAGGGGCGTGTGGATCTTGCGCAGCTCGGCGGAGCGGATCCGGGAAAACTTGCCATCCTCCAGGTCGTAGAGGGCGACCGTGTTGATGAAGATCCGCTCTCCTTTGCGCATCGGTCCGGCGGTGAAGTCCGGCAGATCCTGCAGGGCGAGAAACTCCGATTGCAGCTCCGCCGCGATGGCGTCCGGCGTCGTGATGAGCCTGTTGACCGTGATCGTCCGGCGGGTCGTGGCTTTCACCGAGCGATAGAACTCGAGTATCGACTCGCGCCCACGGAGCTCGTGTTTGCCGGCGATGACGAGGGTGACGTCGGGGGTGTAGTAGTTTGCGAATCCGGCGTAGTCGTTCCGGTTGAAGGCGTCGATGTAGCTTGCGAACTGCGCGCGGGAGAGGGCGCGACCGTTTGGGGACCTGGTCGGTGGCGGCTCGGTGGGTTCGGGGAGAGACCCACGGCGGTAGTGGGCGGCGCGGACTCGCGAGAATTCCCGTCCGGCCATCTCGTACCAGACAAAATTTCGCGATGTCCGCGTTTCCCCCTTGTAGATCGGGCCGGCGGGGAAGTCTGGCCAGTCCTCCAGCGCGTGCAGCTCGGTCACGAGGTCGGCCACCAGCTCCTGTTCGCCCCGGACGATCTGTCGGATCTCGATTCTCTCACGCAGCCGCGAGTGCACCTGGCGATAGAATCCAACCACCGCATCCCGGCCGAGGAAGCGACCGGCGCGACCTTGAAACTCGACATTGAGCGCGTAGTAGCGGCCGAACGTGTCAAAGTCGCTGCGGTTGAATGCGGCGATATATTCCCGATAGTCCGCCTCGGTCAGGCTTGCCGGCGCAAGCGTCATTGGATATTTGCCCCGACCCAGTCGTAGTGGTCATCCGGTTCTTTGGCTGGCATGACGCCGACGAAGCTGTGGGCGTCGTTGAGATCGCCTTTGACGTACTTGGCGCGCTCGGGATAGGCGAACAGCGGCCTCTGGCGGATGCTGCCGTCCGCCATCCGGGCGGCGGCCACGAGCTGCCGGGGCGGCTGTTGTCGCTCGACCCAGTTCACCATGGCGCTGAGAAAATCTTCCTGGTAAGGGATATATCCACCGCCGCAGTGATACACGCCGGGCACCAGGAAGAGTCGCGCGAACTGGCGCGTGGCTTCGAGCCCTCCCATGACGTCACGGATGGCTTGATAGTACTCGGGCATGCCATAGATACCTGAGGCCTGGTCTGCGGTACCTTGCCAGAGGATCAGCTTGCCGCCGGCGTCATGGAACGCATGCAGATCGGGACTGCGCGGATCGTAGACCGCGGCGGCCGCTTCGAGCTTCTGGAAGCTCTGCAGATCAAACTTCCAATCGCGCCACGTGAACAGCGGCGGAAGTTGGTTCGGAAACGCGAGATCCTGCAGGAATCCACCCGCTGCGACGCCCGTGACGGTGAGCGCGCCGGGCTGACCCCAGAGTAGCTCGGAGCCGTAGGGTAACCCGCCCGGAAATAGCCGATGGCCCGCATCGTCCATCGGACCTTGATACAACAGGCGCGCGGCGGTGACCTGATCAGGCGTCAGACACGCCGGCGGCTGCTGTCCTGGGCGGCACGCGAGCTTACCCGGGTCATAGTGACACAGCCGCGGATCATCGATCTGGCCGTCGCGTGTGCCGTCCAGGGCATCGCACTTCTCGAGCACCGCACGGTGCAGCAGCGCGGTCGCTTCCTGTGTGAGGATCGGCTGTCCGTCGGCGGCGATGTCAACATGCGTGTCCCAAAGGAATTGCTCCATCACCGCCGGCATGGAGAAGACCGAGCCGGCCACGATGCCGTTGAAGTCGGTTGGATAACGCTGCGACTCCATGAGCGCTTCGCGGCCGCCATCCGAACAACCCTGGAAGTACGACCACTGGGGCGCCTTGCCGTAGTAGGTAGCCAGGATCGTCTTGGCCGCGATCTGCGCTACGTGGGTGGCGCGGTAGGCGTAGTCCTCGCGTAGCTCCGGTGCGTCCTTGGCCCAGGCGCCATCTCCCATCCCGGCGCCGACGTGCCCGGAATTGTTGAAACCTACGGCGAAACTGCCCCTGAACGCGGTGATGCTATCGCATGAGGGCTGCAACGAGTCCCCGATGATTCCACACATCCCACCGCAGCCGCCCTGGAGGTAGCGCCCCGCGTAGGTTTTGGTTGGCAAATACAGAGCAAACTGCACCTGGGGGGCCACGTATCCCTTCACCAGGCACAGCTCCGCGCGGTCGGCCTGCGCTGGCTGAACAGAGGCGGAGAGGATACGGAACACGACGTCTTGTACGGGTGCGAAGGCGTGCGAGGCTAATGCTTCGCAGGTCATTACGGGGAGCTCGGTCGGCCGTTCGGGCAGAGGCTGGAGCGGTGGGCTCGCGGTCTGTGCCATCGCCGTCGGTGATAGCAGTGCGGCTCCCGTGAGCGTGATCAGCAGCACCGCGGCCCACGATGTCGATCCGTTTCTGGTGACCATAGTCTGCGCAACCCCTCTGGTCGTTTCGTTATGAACTATACATGTTATGGACAATAACAACTATTCGGCATAAATTGAACCGACCAGAAGCGATTCGCAAGAGGGGGGTTCATTGTGGAGCGACCGATTACCGGCGGCGTAACGAGCGTGGGTCGGGCCGTGCGGCTCGTGTTGATTGGATCGGGCCTGCTACTCGCCGAGATGCAGGTTTGCGCCGCGCAGGAATCGCCGGCGAGTGGCGCGGCCGCGCAAGGCGAGCAGCTGGCTGAAATCGTCGTGACCGGTACGCGTATCGCGCTCCCCGCGGGCGCCACTTCGCCGACCCCGACAACCGTCGTCAGCTCCGCTACCATGCAGCAGATGGGGTTGCCGAACGTCGGCGACATGTTGAATCAGCTCCCGTCGTTCCTCAACAATGGTGAGCCAACTCAGTCGACGGCGTTGAGCCCGCAGAACATCGGCTCACGGATCGTGAACCTGCGCGGCCTGGGCGCCGTCCGGACGCTCGTCCTGGTCGACGGGCGTCGGTTCGTGCCGAGTACCGCGACGGGAACCGTCGATCTGAACCTCATCCCGAGCGCGTTGATCGAACGCACCGAGATCGTTACCGGCGGCGCATCCGCGGCCTACGGCTCGGACGCGGTGGCCGGTGTGGTCAACATCATCCTCAATAATCAACTCCAGGGCATCCAGAGCCAGGTGCAGTACGGCCAATCGCAGAAGCGCGACAATCAGGACGTCCAGGCTTCCCTTGCAGGCGGCACCGACTATCTGGGCGGTAAGGCGCACATGGTCGCGGGCTTCGAGTACGAGCGCGACGGCGGCATGGGTGATTATTACTCCCGGAGCTGGAGTCGCCAGGAGTGGTGTAATGTGTCGAACACCACCCCCGGCGTGAACGGCTATGCCGCCAACAACATCCTGCCACACTGTCACACGGCCACCATGACTCCCGGCGGCCTGATCGTCGGTGGTCCGCTCAACGGGACCCAATTTTCCGCGAACGGGACCCCGGAGCCGTTCCAGCGCGGCGTGCTCCCCGGCTTCTTCTTCATGTCCGGAGGCGACGGCTACGGTCAGAACCCATTCTTCCTCGGGCCGCAGATCGAGCCGGAATTCAAGCGCTACAGCCTCTATGCCCATTCCGACTTCAATCTGAGCGACAGCGTGCATCCCTTCGTGGAAGCCTCTTACGGGAGAGTGGAAGGCCACGACGTGGGGGCGCAACTGCGCGCCTTTCCGGGGACGATCAAGCTCACCGCCGACAATCCGTACCTGCCTGCCTCCATCGTGAGCGCCATGAACGCGGACAAGTTGAGCTCGATCACGCTCGGCCGCGCCGCCAACGATCTCGGCAATGCGATGGGTGAGTCCGACACTTCCACGGCGCGGTTTGCCGCGGGCCTCAAGGGCGAGCTGCCCGGGAGTTGGACCTGGAATGCCTACTACCAGTACGGGCACAACAAATATGACCAGTACGAATACGATGACATCATCCCCAAACGGCTCGCGCTGGCGGTGGATGCCGTGGTGGGCCCGAACGGCCAGATCGTGTGCCGCTCGACGCTGACGAATCCGGGCAACGGCTGTCAGCCGCTCAATCTCATCGGAGAGAACAACTTCACCCCGGCGGCGCGGCAGTACGTCATGGGTACCTCAGAGCAACTCAACACCAACCAGCAGCACGTGGTGGCCGCGAACGTGCAGGGTCAGCCGGTGACCCTGTGGGCCGGCCCGTTGTCCGTGGCGGCCGGTGTCGAGTACCGCGTCGACTCCATCCGCGGCGTGACCGACCCCCTATCGCAGCAGAACGGGTTCTACGTCTTCAACGGCCAGAACATCGACGGCAAGATCCGTGTGACGGAAGGCTATCTGGAGACGATCGTACCGTTGCTGAAGGATCTGCCGTTCGCGAAGTCCCTGGAGCTCAACGGCGCTGCGCGCGAGACCGACTACTCCCTGAGCGGTCGGGTCACCACGTGGAAGGTCGGCCTGGTCTACGAGCCGGACGACATGTTCCGTTTCCGTGCGACCCGCTCACGCGATATTCGCGCGCCGAACACGTTCGAGCTGTTTTCGCCGGTAACCGCTGGATTCACCACCGTCATCGACCAGAAGACCGGGGTCCAGACCTTGCCGCATTACCTGACCGGCGGCAATTCCGCGCTGCGGCCCGAGGTCGGCGATACGACCACGGCCGGGGTCGTCTTCACCCCGGGTGGTTGGTTTCGTAACCTCAGCATTACGGCGGACTTCTACAACATGAAGGTTCACAACGTGATCTCCTCGCAGGGTGGGCAGACCATTCTCAACAACTGCGAAAGGGGAGATACGGCTGATTGCGGGCTCATCACCCGCGACGCGAACGGCAACGTCTCCTCCATCAACGACGTCGTCGAGAATCTCAACGACTTGCGTGCCCGAGGTGTCGATCTCGAGGTGGACTACCGGCACGAGCTGCCGTTCGACCTCGGGACGCTCAACTTCCGCGGCCTGGCAACGTATGCCGATGAGCTCACTACGGTATCCAATGGTGGCGCGACCGCGATCAACGAGGCTGGCGTCGATGGCGTCGGTGGAATGCCCCACGTGCAGGCCTCGACCTGGCTCACGTGGCAGTACCAGCCCTGGTCGGTAACGGTTCAGAACCACTACGTCGGTGGCGGCCGCTTCAGCCCGTTGTACATCGGACCGGGACAACCGGGCTACAGTCCTTACCTGCCAAACAGCATCAACGACAACTGGGTGTCGGGGCGGCTCTATACCAACCTGTCGCTGTCCTACAACCTGTCTCTCGAGGACAAGCGAGAGCTGCAGTTTTACGGTGTCGTCAACAACCTGTTCGATCTCGACCCGCCGGTGGACCCGGGCGCGGCATCCGCCACCAACAGCATTCTCTTCGATGCGATCGGCCGCGCGTTCACGGTCGGTGTGAGATTGCGGTTATGAGGCGGGCAGCGGCGGAGATCAGCTTGCAGGCAGTGGAAGGCGCGGTGGGCTACCACCTGCGGCGGGCGCAGACGGTGGTGCTCGAGGATGTCGGGCGCCGGATGCGTACCCTGGGACTGAGGCCCCGGGATTTCACCGTGATGTCGGTCATTGGTGCGAATCCGGGGATCAACGCATCGCGCATCGCCGAGTCGCTTCCCATGAAACGCTCGAACCTCAGCGTGCTGCTGGTCAGCCTGAAGCGACGTGGCCTGGTGCGTCGCGCGGATGGGGAGGATTTCGGCCGCATCCAGTCGCTCCATCTCACCCGCGAGGGTGTCGCGTTGCTCGAGAAAGCTCGCCGCCTGCACCGCGAGCACCTGAGCTTTGTCGAAAGCATCCTGGGCAGATCCGGGATGGCCCAGCTGATGCGCTCGCTACGTAAGCTGGGTAGCTACGTGCCCGTGTCCAAATGACACCAGCAGAGCTGAGGGAGCCGCGTGTCCTCGACCTGTCGGCGGTGATTGACGCACGGCCGCTCGGAGGATTTCAACTCCGGGTCGCCCTGCTGTGCGCGTTGGTGCTCATCGTCGACGCGTTCGACTCGACCTCGATCGGTTTCGTTGCGCCTCGCCTGAGCGCCGTCTGGCATCTTCCTCCTGGCGCGCTCGGACCGGTGTTTGCCTGGGGGTTCTTCGGTCAACTCCTCGGGACGGTGGTCGCGGGCCCGGTGGCGGACCGGCTGGGGCGAAAGGCCGTGCTGATCGTCGGTACGATTGAATTCGGCCTCGGCGCGTTGGCGACGACCCGGGTCCAGTCACTCGAATCCTTGCTCTTGCTGCGTATGATCACGGGTTTGGGCCTTGGCGCCGCCGCACCCAATGCCCTCGCGCTCGTTACCGAGATCAGCCCGGCTGCGCGCCGCTCCATCCTGCTGTCCGTCGTGTTGTGCGGCATGACGATCGGCGCAGCCACGGCCGGCGTGGTCGCGGCCCGACTGCTACCCCAGTACGGTTGGACCGGGGTGTTTGCGGTGGGTGGAGTCCTCCCGTTGGCTTTGGCTCCCTGGCTCTTCTGGGGCTTGCCCGAATCGCCTTATTTCCTGGCCCTCGCGGGTGAGCGGGATGCCGCGATTGGCACTATCCTGCGCAAGATCGACCCGACTGTGCCCGCCGGCGCGCACTTCGTTCTGAGCGAAACGCGCGCCTCCGGATTCAGCATTCAACATCTGTTTCGCGACGGCCGGTCCCTGGTCACGATCCTGCTCTGGATCGTCGTCTTCATGAACAACTTCCTGATCTACGTTTTCGCAAGTTGGCTCCCCAGCCTGGCGCGCGCCAGCGGCTTGACCGAGCAGGCCAGTGTGCTCACGGGTGTGGCAATGAATATCGGGGGATTCGCGGGAACGATCGCCATGGGTTGGTTGCTCGGGCGCTTTCGCATCGAACGCCTGATGAGCCTCATCTACTTTGTTGCCGCTGCGTGCATCGGCGTGCTCGCACTGGTGGCGGGCTACCGGACGCCGATGGGTGTACTCGCGGCTGCCGCGGGATTTTGTATCGTGGGCGGGCAGGTGGGCGCGAATGCGCTGCTGGCCTATCGCCACCCCACCTCCCTGCGGGCGACGGCGCTGTCCTTCGGGCTTGCGATCGGACGCGTGGCTTCCATTGTGGGGCCGCTGGGAGCGGGATGGGTGATCGCTCTCGGCTGGTCGAGCCGCGCGACGGTGCTTCTGGCCATCATACCGGCGTTGTGCGCCTCGCTGGCCGTACTGTTGCTCGGTCGGACAGCGCAGCCTCACCGATCCACGGCAATGTGGCGCGATGCCACGTCCCAGAGCATGCGCTCCACGTTGCGTTGAATGGCTGCGCTGGGTGGAGCGTTGATCAGCAGATCATGCCGGTCAGCGCTTGAATTGCACTCGGCTGGGTTCTGTTGCTAAAGTCGGCAAACTGCGATCGCAGATCGCATCAAAGACCCCCGGGGGCGGGGTGCCGGGTGTATTATCAGATGACCCGTCAAATAAGCGCGCGCGCCGTGGCGTCTTGCGAAACCGCCGCGAGTGCCACCCACGCGGACGTTATCGCGCCTCATGCAATGCGGCCTATTTGCACTGCATTGGCGCAGTTTGGTGCGCACACGGCATCGTTCGCGAGCGAGGCTCTCCGAGCCGAATGGAGCTGCTTCTATTTCCTTGACGGACAGGGCGAGCCTTTCGCGTTTCAGGCGCATCGCACTCCGTGGACCCTGCGCGAATCCTACGTAAGGGAGAATATGGCGCGTAACGATCCAACGCGCCCAGCCAGTGTCATCGCACAGAACCTGCGTTTTGTTTCCGTGTTCGATCAACGTCTCAACTGCAGCTTGGAATCGCGTCGAAACTACTGGAACTTCCTGTCTTCGTTTGGAACACGCGACGCCGCGGAAATGATTTTTCATGTTGGCGGGCGCCCGGTCGCCGGGATGAGTCTGGTGTGGGTCGGCCGCGCGGGGTCCCGTGCGGACCGGCAGCTAGGGGAGGCCGTGCAATCCTATATCGAGATGAATCTCGCTACGCACTATGGCCCGTTACCCTCAGACCTCTTTCCCGCGGCAGCGGCCACGGAATTCGATCTCACGGAGCGGGAACTGGAGATCGTGCAATTGGTGTGTCATGGATTGACGAATCCCCGGGTTGCTGAACGTTTGAATATCGGCTTGGCGACTGTAAAGACCCACTTGCTCCATGTCTTCGACAAACTGGGCGTGCGCACCCGTGCGGAGCTGGTGAGCCGCTGCCTTTCCGCAATGCCCCAGCAGGTAAGCCGTTCGGTGGATAGAGCCTAGCGCGGGCTGCCACTAGATTGGACTGAAGCGGCCGCGGAGTGCTGGCCTGACCGCCTCCTTGGATGCTGCCGCCACTCACGCACGGGGAGATCGAATGAGCAAGAAGCCATGGGGCCTACTGCTTCTACTTGTCTGCGCGGGCGCGCACGCGCAAGCCCCGCCCATCCCGCAGGCGGAGCAATCCGACGTGGCGACGTTGAAGCCGCTCACCCCAAGACGGGCCTTTCTCTGGAGCGGATTTCTCAATCCGGGCATCTTCATCGTCGATGCGGATAAGGGCGAAATGGAAGGCTACCTGCCCAAGAGCGACTGGTCGGGCTTCGCGATCGCTCCGGGCGGGAAGGCATATTACGTGGCGGAAACACTCTGGACCCACGATACGCGCGGCCAGCGCCAGGACCTGCTTGCCGTGTACGACGGAACGACACTCAATTTGCAAAAGGAGATCCTGTTGCCCGGCCGGGCGCTCACGGTGCCGAAGGCGCAGAGCTTCGCGGTGAGTGAAACCGGTCGCTATGGATACGTCTACAACATGTCTCCGGCATCCTCGGTGGTCGTCGTCGACCTGGTCAAACAGAAGACGGTTTCGACGGTGGAAACACCGGGCTGCGCACTGGTGTTGCCCTACGGGGACGCGGGATTCGGCAGCCTGTGTGGCGACGGATCACTGACGACGTTTGGGTTGGATGCCAAGGCGCACGGTGCGCTGAAGAGCTCAGTTCATTTCTTCGACGCCATCCGCGATCCCGTATTCGATGAGCTCGCCCTCGATGTCGCTACGCGCAAGGCGTTTTTCGTCTCCTATCTGGGCCACATCCATGAAGCCACGCTGGGAGATGCACCCCAGGTTGCGCCCGCCTGGTCCGTGCAAGCGGCAGCGGGCCTGAGCGAGCCCAAGGACGAATCCAACGAGGTGGCCTGGCGCCCGGGAGGAAGCCAACTCATCGCCTATCACCGTCTGAGCGGCAGACTCTTCGTCCTGATGCACGTCGGGGAAGGTTGGAGCCATAAGCGCGAGGGAGCGGAGCTCTGGGTTTTCAACGCGGCCAGTCACACCCTGATCCGCCGGATTGTCTTGAAAGAGCCTGCCGTCAACGTGGCGGTCAGCCAGGACCCGAACCCACTGTTGATGCTGACCGGTCACGGTCCACGGCTAACCGTTCTGGATGCGGATTCCGGCGCGGTGATTCGCACGATGGATGGCGTCAATGGCGGCCCCGTCATGACAGCGGCACCCTAGATGACCGTACAGATGCTCTCTGGAGGCGCCGCGAGCGCGGCGGATCTTGGCAGCGTGCTGCTGGCGCTTTCGACGGTCGCAGCGCGCGTCGTACTGAGTGCCACCTTTCTTCAGGCTGGCCTGCAGAAGGTCCGTTATCGCACGCAGCTGGCTGGTGTGATCAGCAACTACAGGGTCCTGCCCGCAGTGCTGGTGCCGGCCCTTTCCTGGTTGCTGCCGCCCGTGGAGATCGCTGTTGGTCTCGCGTTGCTCGTACCATCAAGTGGGGCCGCGTTGGCAGCTGGCTGCCTCCTCGGTTTGTTTACCGCTGCCATCGTCATCAACCTGGTCCGCGGTAGGACCCACATCGATTGCGGCTGCTTTCAATCGGAACTGCGCCAGGAGCTCGGTTGGGAGCTCGTCTGGAGGAACGGGGTACTGCTGGTGATGGCGGCTTACAGCGCATCCTTTCCGGTGCGTACATCGCCCTTCATTACCCTGCTGGCCGTCTCATTCGGCCTGGTCAGTTACGTTCTATACCAGGCACTGAATGCGCTCGGCGCCAACCGGTCCGCGCGGCTCTAGGAAACGAACATGTCACAAGCTCTCCTCCTTGCCCTGCTGTTGTTGTCTTGGGTTGCGATCGCCGGGTTGGGACTGTGCGTCCTCGCCCTGGCGCGCCAGGTTGGCGTACTCCACGAGCGGGTAGCCCCGGTCGGCGCATTGTCCATGTCGAAGGGCCCGGCGATCGGCGAGCGAGTGCCCCGCCTGACGGCCCGCACAGTGGAGGGGGAGGACATCGTAATCGGGGCGCCGCGCGCTTCCGGAAGACGCTTGCTCCTGCTGTTTGTCTCCGCCCATTGTCCCATCTGCAAGGTGATCCTGCCGATCGCAAAGCGATTTGCGCGCGAGGAGTTGCTCGACCTGATGCTCGTGGGGGACGCGCCCCTGGAGGAGCAACGCGCGCTCATCGCAAAATTCGAGCTGCAGGGGATCGATTTCATCAACTCACCCCAGATCGGCATGACCTTCCAGGTGGGTAAATTGCCCTACGCGGTGCTCATCGGCAAAGACGCGACGCTCATCGCGCAAGGGCTGGTGAACAACCGGGAGCATCTGGAGAGCCTCGTGTACGCGGATGAGACCGGTATTCCATCCATTCAAACCTATCTTGCGGCTGCGCAGCGCTCCGTCGAAGAAGCGGCGCACTGAGAGGAGAGGGCCTTGCCAAAGACGACCTTGGATACGCTGAGCGAGCGAATCACGCGATCGCTGGCGCGTAGGACATCCCGCCGGGACTTGCTCTCGCAGCTCGGCGGCTTCCTCGCGGGCAGCGCGATCATTCCGCTTCTGCCGGTGGCACGGGGCGCGGAGGCGCAGTCGAAGTCCGCCTTTACACGCAACGCGCAGGCAAAGGACGACAAGGAGTGCAACTACTGGCGCTATTGCGCGATTGACGGCGCGCTGTGCTCATGCTGCGGAGGAGGTGTGCACACCTGCCCGCCGGGATCATCCGCGGCCCCCACGTCCTGGATCGGAACCTGCGTTCATCCTGAGGACGGCAAGGCATACATCATTGCCTATCGGGATTGTTGTGGGCGACACAACTGTGGGCGCTGTCTTTGCAACAGCAACCAGGAGGAGACGCCGATCTATCGGTCGCCAACCAACAACGACATCATCTGGTGCTTTGGGGCGCCCACCATGGTCTATCATTGCTCCACGGCGGTGTTGGTCGGGGCGGCTTGATGAGAGGGAGTGTGGTCGGCGCGGTGGTTCTCGCCGGCTGGCTCGTGTCCAGTGCCGAACCTGCGGGAGCGGGCCTGGGCGGCGCTCCTCGCATCGGGGGAGCCCCGGGCGAGTACTTGTTATATTGCGGTGGCTGTCACGGGATCAACGGATATTCCTCAGACGCGGCTGTACCGAGCTTGAAAGGGCAAGTCGATGCATTCCTGTGTCTTCCGGTAGGGCGTGAGTACATTATTCGTCTGCCGAACGTAGCGTTTGCGCCGCTCAGCGACGCCCAGCTCGCCGAGCTCATGAACTTCGTCGTGTCATTGGGACAGACCCGGGAAGGCAAGGGCGACCTGCCGTACACCGCCGTCGAAGTCGGCGCGCTGCGGCGGAAGCCTCTGCTGGGGCAACCGATCGGCGGATACCGGCGCCAGCTGGTGACCCGGTTGGTTGAGACTTGCGGCGCGCCCCGGTCGCTCCTCAGCTATGGCGGCGGGGGGTCCGAGATCAGAGCGGATTCAGGTCCGGCAGCTTGGTGGTCAACCGGTCATAAACCAGCTTCCCGTTCACGAAAGTCTGGTCGACCTTCATCGTCAGGAGTTGCTCTGGAGGGACCGTGAGCGGATCCGCCGGGAGGACGACCATGTCCGCCACCTTGCCGGGCTCGAGGGTTCCCTTGAACTTTTCCTCCCAGGACAAGTAGGGACCGGCGGCCGTATACATCCGGATCGCCGTCTCACGTGAGACCGCTTCCTCCGCCCCGTGCACCTCGCCGCTGCGCCCTTTGCGGGTGATCGCCGCATACAGTCCGACCATGGGACCGATGGGCAGGTTGTCGCTTCCGAAGGCGACGAACAGGTGGAATTTCTGACTGGGGGTGGCGATGGAGTTGTTGTGCTCCAGGCGCCAGGGATCGAGCGTCGCCTCGTACCGATCCTCCAGGTCGTACTCGAAGTTGGGTTGTTGCGCGATCATGATATTGTCCTTGCGCATCAACTCCATGGTCGCATCCGGCGGCATGATGGTGAAATGATCGGTAAACCAGCGCCGATCGAGAGCCGCGTGCTCCTGACTATGGGTGGCTTGCAACCCCTGATCGTAGGCCTTGACGGTCTGCACGATCGCCGCATCGCCGATGCAATGCAGTCCCATCTGCCAGCCGAGTTGGCCAGCGTCATTGACCATTGCCTGCAACTCGGCATCGGTGAAACGGCCCTTGCCGCGGAATCCCGGTTGCCCCTTGTAGTCGACGAGCAGCCACGCCGTGGGACCGGTGAAGCCCCCGTCGACGGCATTCTCGCCGATAGGACCGATGCGTACGAATGCATCGCCGTAGCCGGTGTGATGCCCGAAAGCCTTCAGGCGCTCCGGCCCCGGATAGCTGATATACATCGTCACGCGCGGCAGCGCGTTGTGTTGTTCCGCGTAGATCTCTCGCGCGCGCCGGAAGGTGAGATTGGGGGGCGGATCGGCGATGCCTCCCTGGCCCACCGGCTCATCGTCGATGGTGCCGCTCGCGTCGAAGAAGCTGGTGATCCCGAGGGAGAGGAACCAACGTAGCCGGTCGACATAGCTCTGTTTGATCTCTTCCCATTTGTCCCGGGGCACCAGGTTGTAATAGAGGTCGCTGCGCTCGCGGATGATGCCGTTGGGCTCGCCGTTCGCCTGGTGCTCGATGAGACCCGAAGTCGGGTCAGGTGTGTGGGCGTTGATGTGCGCTAGCTTCAGAGCCATTGAGTTGCCCACGCTCGAATGGCCCCCGGCGCGCGTCAGCACGACCGGATTGTTCGGCGCCCCGACATCGAGATCCTCCTTGGTCGGATTGCGGTTCTCCTTGAATTGCACCTCCTGCCAACCCATTCCCGTGATCCACTCGCCCGGCCCCAATTGCGCGGCCTTGGCCCGCAACAGTTGCTGCAGCTCGGCCATGGAGTGAGCGCCCGTGACTTCAATGGCCCGTGGCGATTTGCCCATTGGATGCAGGTGGGTATCAGTGAACCCGGGCATGAGGGTCTTGCCGTGCAGATCGATCCGGGTGCCGGCGTGATAGGTTTTGGCCAGGTCCGTCCCGCCTACCGCCACGATCTTGCCGTCCTTCACCACCACGGTGGACTGGATCGAGAACTTGGGGTCCACGGTGATGACGTGAGCGTTATAGAGCACGAGGTCCGCTTCGGCGGCCGTGGCGCACCCCAGCGGGGCCAGCAAGGCGCTGACCCAGAATCCTACCCGTAGCGGACGATCGCGCATGTTTGCTCTCCTGGTCTCAGTAACGATAAGTGGCGAGAAGTCCGATAGTGCGCGGGCGCAGCGTCTGGTCCGTCCACAGCCAGCGCTTCAATCCGGTCAACGCGCTGTTGTCGGCCAGCGCGAGGTCCGGGTGGGCGTTGGTGAGATTGTTGGCGAACAGCGAGACGTCCGCGCCAAACAGATCGATCCCGAGCCGTGCATTGAGCTGCGAGTACGACGCAACCGGTGACAGGTCGGGATTATAGTTCGGCGCGCTCGGGTCTGTCTGGCCGACACGGTTTGCGCGCGAGTTGCCGGACCAGTCCGCGCGGAGATACATCCGCGTATCGCCCATAACGCGGAAGTCGTATTGGCCGGAGACCGAGTAGACCCACGGTGGGGGTGAGCCCGGGACGACTCCGTCCTTCTTCACCACCATCACGCCTCCGGGAGAGATTCCGTCCGCCCCGAATCGGGACCGGTTGTAGCCCAGCGTCGTCATGACGGAGAGGCCGTGCATCGGGCTCACCTGGAAGCTCGCGTCGAATCCCTGCGAGGTCGCGTTGGAGAAGTTGGCCACGAACTGCTCGGCACAGTTGGTGAGGAAAACCGGTGTCTGGATGTTGCTCCACTTGATGTGGTAGACGCTCGCGTCCACGACCAGACGGTCATCGAACAGCTTGTTCTTGGAGCCGAGCTCGTAGCTCCAGACGCTATCGGACTTGTAGGTCGCAGGCTCCTTCGGATTGCCGGCGGCGTCTACGTAGCCGAAGTTGACGAGATCCTGGTTACAGGTGATCGGCACCTTCTGGGACGCGCCGCCCGGACGAAAGCCCTTTGCGGCTGTCGTATAGAGCAGGTTGTTGTTGTCGAGCTGGTAGGAGATGCCGAATTTCGGCGTGACGGAGCGCTCGCTCGAGCTCAGTGCGTTCGAGGAGTACGACGGCGGCAGCACCGGACCGGGGGTGCCGGTGGGGGAGTTCTGGTTGTTCTCGGGGCTACCGTAGTTGGCTGCGAAGTCGAGCTTGTTGTTCGAGACCCGCAGGCCCGCGGTCACCCGGAGCTGTTCCGTCACGTTGTAGTCTGCCTGGGCGAATCCGGCGAGCTGCCGATCCCGGGTGCGGAAGTTGATGCTCCACATGTCCGACGCCGGGTCCATGGTGACGCCAAACCAGTTCTCGAACGCGCTGTGGCCGGGACCGAACGGCGGTCCATCCGTCACGGCACGCAGGAAGTCCGGCAGGAAGAACCAGCCGACCGTCGGGGCATTGGCGAGGAAATTCACGCTGATGTCCTGCATCGCCACCTGGGTGTTGTCGGAAAAGAACGCGCCCGCTACCCAGTTGAGCTTGGAGGAGGAGTCATTGGACTGGATTCGCAGCTCCTGCACGAAATTGTACTGCGAGTTGTGGTAGAGCGATGAGGCCTTGTCGCCGGGTCGGGGGAAGGCGTCCGGCGTGATGTCATAAAACCACAGGTAGTATTGCGTAAAATCGAAGTATTGGTCCGATTTACGATCGAAGTACGAGGTGTTCGAGACCAGTTTCACCGGCCCCAGCGCCCACTCCACCCCCAACGCGGGAAGATACAGGGTCTCCTTGCCGAAGTCGGTGTTCGGATCCTGCAAGCCGGTAATTGCCGGGTTCGTCGCCGGGTTGCCGGCGTCGAAGGCCGGCCGGGCGTAGTTGCCTCCGGAGGACAGCGATGGGTAGAACGTGTCGAAGCCATCGTTGTGTTTGATTTGTTGATAGCTGATCGAGGGCGTGATTTGCAGCCCGTCGGTGGGCGCGAACGTCAGTGCAGCCCGGGCGCCGACGGTTGATACCCAGTTGCTGTTCTTACGCGTCACATGGACATTCGAGAACGTCAGCGAGTTGACCCCGGCGTTGCCGGTCGGATCGAGGACCACGGGGGTGCCGCTGACTCCATCGATGTAGCCGCCGTCGCGCCGGTAGAAGGCGCTGACGCGGAAACCGAGCCGGTCTTGGACGATCGGAGCACCGAAGGCCTCACCGATCTCATAGCTCGGATCGCCGCCGTCCGTGAAGGACACCTCGGCACGCGTGTAATCCGAGGCCTTGGTCAGGTTGGGCTTGGTCTGAATGAAACGGACGGTGCCGCCTTCGGACCCTGCCCCGAACAAGGTTCCCTGGGGACCGCGCAGCACCTCGACTCGCTCGAGATCGAAGAGAGCGGGGAAGGCCGTGCCGGAGCTGTAGCCGAGATTTCTGACCTGGATTGGCGTGTCATCGATGTACACACCGGTGGTGCCAGCGCCCGCGCCGGAGGAGATGCCGCGGATGGAAATCTGGTTGCCGCTGTTACCCGTTCGGGTGATCACCAGGCCAGGCGTGTAGCGCTGCAGGTCATCGATTTGCTTCAGCCCCTGCGCATCCATCTGCTCCTGGGTGAACGCCGCGACACTGATCGGGACCCGGGATAGCGACTCCTCGCGTCGGGTCGCCGTGACGACGATCTCCTGCAGTGTCACCTGCTGATCCTCATCAGCGGCCAACACCGTGGTCGCGTCCATGCCGGTGGCCAATGCGATGACCGCGGCAGGGCGGAAAAGCCGAGTAGAAGCGCGGGACTTTGCATGCATGTTATGACCTCGCCGGAATTGCCAATGAGAGCTCCCGTCAACGAGAGATCACGCAGCCCCATCCCCCTGAGGAACTTGCGTCAGGTGTGAGCATCGGTGCTCTGCGGGCACCGGTGTATCAACCGTTCGGTTGATGGGGGTGCCCGTGGTTTTCCGGTAATCAGGAACCATGTCGCGCCGTCCAGGTTCGGCCCGTTCCCCTGCGCCCCCGTATGCAACCCTGCGGGCTTTCGAGGCTGTTGGGCGTTTGGGGGGAATCCGTCGCGCCGCATTGGCCCTGGGCCTGGATCATGCGGTGGTGAGTCGCCATTTGGGAGCCCTGGAGGAGTGGGCGGGCGTGCCGCTCATCAACCGGGAGCGCCAGCCCCGGATCCTCACGGAGGCGGGTGCCCGGTATCACGAGCGCATCACGCGTGCGCTCGAGGAAATTGCGCAGGCCAGCGCGGAGCTCATCTCCGTCCGCAACGTTGCCGCAGGTCGAGCTCGTACTGCGGCCCAGTGAGACGAGTCCCGATTTCACACGCGACGAGGCCGACGTCGGGATCCATTACTTTGCCGGTCTCGAGCTGCCGCAGGTTCCGGGCAACTTTGGCTTGCGTCCTGGTCGGCAGCGTTGATTACTCAGACAATTGGGCATAGGCTGGCATGATGAAAAGCATTCTCATAGGGATCTTGATGGTGGGGACAGCCGCGCACGCTGCCGGCCCCGTGAGTGCCACGATCGACGCCCGCCACACGAGCGAGCCCGTCACGAAGTACGAGTACGGTATGTTCATCGAGCCGATCGGCGGGCTGATCGCACGGAGCCTCTGGGCCGAAATGCTCGACGATCGTAAATTCTTCTACCCGATCGTTGCGGAGGGAAAAGACCCGCCCGTCCCGCAAAGCGTCGAAGGACGTCGCGGTATCACGTACCGCAAGTGGCGTCCGATCGGTGACGATGCGGCTGTGACGATGGGCACCCCTTATGTTGGTCTGCAGAGCGCGAGCGTTGCGGTCGATGGCACGACCCCGCACGGCTTCGGCCAGGCCGGTGTTGGTATTGCCAAAGGCAAGACCTATAAAGGCCATCTGCTGCTGAGCGGTGATCCAACAGCGAAAGTGCAGGTGACCTTGACATGGGGCTCGGAACCGAGCGAGCGCCAGATCGCGACACTTCCTGCTCCTACGTCCGCTTGGCAGAGCTTGCCTTTTGAGTTTACGGCAGGCGCGGACTCCACAGACGCACACCTGGAGATCACCGGTACCGGAACCGGACGATTCCGCATCGGCGCCGTATCGCTGATGCCGGCCGACAATATCAACGGGTGGCGAGCGGACACGACAGCAATCTTGCGCTCGCTCCATTCGGGCATGTGGCGCCTGCCAGGCGGCAATTTCCTGTCCGACTGGGACTGGCATGGTGCGATCGGCCCACGCGACAGGCGCGCGCCTATGTTCGACCACGCCTGGAGCGCGATGCAACCCAACGATGTCGGCATGGATGAGTTCATGGAGCTCACCCGCATCATTGGCGTCGAGCCCTACGTCACGGTCAACGCCGGCTTGGGCGATGCCAATTCGGCCGCGGAGGAGGTCGAGTACCTCAACGGTCCGCCGACCAGCGAATGGGGCGCCAAACGCGCGACCAACGGCCACCCCGAGCCTTACGGCATCCATTTCTGGAACATCGGCAACGAGCCGTACGGATGGTGGCAGATCGGCAAAACGACACTCGAGTATTTCATGATGAAGCACAACGACTTCGCGGCCGCCATGCGTGCCGTCGATCCGTCGATCACGCTCATCGGCTCGGGTGCCATGCCTGACCAACTCCATCCCAGGGACGTGAAAGAGAACGTATCGCTCGAGAGCATTCAATCCAGGTTCGGCACGGAGCAGGATTGGACCGGAGGCTTGCTGGCCAAGGCGTGGGGAAATTTCGACGGGTTGAGCGAACACTGGTATGACCGCGCCGAGAAACGGCCCGATGCGCCACCCGAGGCGGAGCTGATCGAGTTCGCCCGCTCACCCTCCAACCAGGTGCGGATGAAGGCGCTGCAGTGGGGCATCTACCAGCAGCGCTTTGCCGCGATGAAAGAGAAGCACATCTTCCTGTCAATGGATGAGTTCGCTTATACCGGGACGCCCGTCAACCTGAAACTCGCACTGGCTTACTCGATGGTGCTGCAGGAGATGCTGCGCCATACGGACTTCATGACGATGAGCGCTTTCACCACTGGCGCCTCGACGATGGATATCACACCGACCGACTCGGTGCTCAACTCCACGGGCGAGGTGTTCAAGCTCTACGGCGAGCACTTTGGCGCCGGTACCGTGCCGCTGGCCGTCGACGGCAATTCACCGCAGCCCGAGCCCAGGTACCCGGTGGGCTTCGCTCACCCCAAGGTCCTGGCCGGCAGCCCGACCTACCCACTCGACGTCATTGCCGGTCTGAGCCCGGATCGGCGGACCTTGCGGATCGCGGTAGTCAACGCCACTTTCAAGACACAGCCGCTCGCAATCAAACTCGAGGGTGTTGCAACTCGCGGCGGCGGCAAGGTTTGGCGGCTCACTGGAAAAGACCTCGACGTCGCCAACAAGGTCGGGCAACCTCCGGGCGTGACCATCCAGGAGGCCAATGTGCCGCCCCTGTCAGGGAGTCTCCCGGTACCGCCTATCTCAACCTCCCTCTATGAATTTCCCGTGACTCGCTCGTCGCGGGCCGCTCTGAGCCATGCCATGGCCATGAGCGCTGTCGCGAGCGCCGCAAGTATGATCGGCGGCCAAAAGAAATAGGCGACCTGGAGAGCGGTGATCGCGACATTCGCGATCACGAGCACGGCCAGCAAGCTCTTGATGGCGGATGCACTCTCCGCAATGCCCGCGAGCAACCAAAGCAGGGCCGCTTCCATGAGGAAGGTGACACCGACCATGTGTCCGAAACCGACGTGGAAGTCCCAGTAGCTGCGCATCAGGCCGAACACTGGGTGGTCGACCCTGGCGGCTGCTGTCAACGCGTCCCGGGCTCCGCCGTCGACTCCCATGAGCCAGGGCGAGAAGAACCAATGGCCGATCGCAAACAGCAGGAAGATGACGGCGGCAATGCGCAGGAGTCGCGCTGTGGTCATGTTTGTCTATCCTATTCGTCGCACAGGTGAGGAACCGTCGCTACGCTTTCGCGTGGCCGGTTGGGACGAGACGTAAGTTGTTTTCGGCCTCGGAGCCGGCCGGCTTACCCGAGCCGGGGCGGGCGTGCTCACGAAGCCAGGCGGGGGAATCTGGGGCGAACCACGGTTGCGACGGCAAGGGTCGGCGCAGCTCGCGGTCGTAACGCTCCAGGTTGAAACCGGGGAGGAACGGGGTCACCGCGAACTGCACGAGCTCGCTAAGTTGGTTGCCGAGCGTCCGTTTGAGGTGCGGCTGCGCCGCGTAGCGACGCGCGATAGTCTCGAAGTCCTCCGCGGGGCGGCCAGTCACTTCGAGCACGTCGGTTGTGGGTGCGCCTACTTCGAAGGCGCCACGCCGGTGATCCTCAATGTAGTGCCGAACCCCGCTAAGCACATCGATGGGGAGGCCCGCCAACCGGGCGCCCTTCATGAACAACCAAGCCGGCGCCGGCAAGACTCGCACGGTCCGTCCGACAGCGCGGCCGATGGCGTTCGCCATATCCTCGGCGCTCAAGAGCTCGGGTCCCGTGGGCCGGTAGCACTTTCCGTCGTGCCGCGCAGGATCCTTCAGGGCCGCGACAGCAACGCGCGCGATATCCTCGTTCGAAGGCGGCGCGTTGCGACTGTTCCCATAGGGCCAAGGGAAGAGGCCGAGGTGCACGGCCGATCCGATTGTCGCCGCCAGGTAGGCGTCGGCGAAGAAGCCCGGGCTGACGATCGTATGCGCGACCCCGGGCATCATGGAGAACAACCGATCGACCAGCCAATGCTGACGAGTCATGAGCGATGGATGCGAGGGGCTTGCCAGCCACTGTGTCAGGCCGACGATCTGTTCGAGCCGCGCTTGCTGTGCGGCGACTGCGAAGGCGGCCGCCCCCTGGATCATGTACGGTTGGAAGGGTGGGCAATAGTAGGCGCGTTGCACGTCCTTCAGCGCATCGGCCACCCGTTCGACATCGCACATATCGGCGACTGCGATCTCGGCTCCCCGTGCCCTGAGCCGCTCGCTGCGGCCATCCTCCCGATGTACCAATGCACGAACGGGATAGCCGGCGT
This sequence comes from uncultured Steroidobacteraceae bacterium, assembly GCA_964400085.1. Taxonomy (GTDB): domain Bacteria; phylum Pseudomonadota; class Gammaproteobacteria; order Steroidobacterales; family Steroidobacteraceae; genus 13-2-20CM-66-19. The sequence continues at coordinate 47,440 of CAYNTW010000010.1, forward strand.
GCAACAGCTCGGTGGCTACGACACTACCCGTCTTTCCGGTCGCGCCGGTCACAATGATTCGTGGCTTGATCATGATCGTCTCCGTCCAGGTGCCGTTGGCTGGATCCTCAGCATTGGTACCACTCGGTACCAACGTGGCGCAGTGTGGTACTATAGGGTACCCATGTCAAGCGGGAAGATGATGGCTACGGCATCCGCATCAAAACGGCGGCGGACGAGCAGTGACGAGGCCGAAGTGCGCGAGCGCATTCTCGAGGCGGCGTTCGCTTCATTTATGCAGAGTGGCTACGGGGCCACGAGCACGCTCGAGATCGCCACACGGGCGCGCGTCTCGAAGCGAGAGCTTTATTCTTTGGTGGGTAACAAGGAGGAGATGCTCGTCGCTTGCATCACCGAGCGCGCCCTTCGACTGCAGGTGCCCGCGGATTTGCCCACACCGCGCGATCGCGAAACGCTCACGCGGGTGCTGACAGGCTTCGGGACCAGGCTTTTGACGGAGGTGACCGATCCCGCGGTGATCGGGGTTTTCCGCTTGGCTATTGCCGAGGCGATCCACGCGCCCGAGGTGGCGCAGGCACTCGACTCGATCGGACGCGAAACCAGCCGAGCCGCCTTGCGCAGGATCATGTCTCAAGCTCAGGAATCTGGCCTGCTCAGCGGCCGTCCCGCCGAGCTTGCCGAGCAATTCATCGGGCTACTCTTTCGTGATCTGATGATCAGCCTGTTGCTCGGTGTTGCCGCTCGACCGAGCGCCCGCGAATTGGCGGCTCGCGCCCAGGATGCGGCGGAGTCCTTCGTCCGGATTCATTTGTTGAAACCGCGTTGAAATTGCGGGGCCTGGGCGACTGGCCGCGCCCTAATGGCCCTTCAGCACCACCTCGAGGCTCTCGAGCAACACGTCGCCATCGGCGCGCGTGAAGGGCAGAGGCGGACGTATCTTCAACACGTCGAAGTGCTTACCCGCGGACCCAATCAGCACTCCCGCGCGCCGCAACTCGTTGACAACACGCGTGGTGACCTCCCGATTCTCCAACTGCACACCCAGGAACAGCCCGGCACCCCGAACCTCCCTTATCATCGGATATCGACTCGCCAACGACAGCAGCCCCTGTTGCAAATAGCGCCCCGTTTCGCGTGCATTGGCGACGAGGCCCTCCCGCTCAATCACATCCAGCACCGCGAGCGCAACCTCGCAGGAAACCGTATTCCCCCCAAACGTGTTGAAATATCGATGCTGCCGCGCGAACTCCCCCATCACCTCCGGCCGCGCGACCAGCGCCGCCACCGGATGCCCATTACCCATGGGTTTTCCCATCGTCACCAGGTCCGGCACCACCCCATGCCGTTGAAATCCCCACATGGCATCGCCCGTTCGCCCAAATCCCGGCTGGACCTCATCGGCAATGAACAGTCCGCCCGCAGCTCGAATCTCCGCAACGGCCTCCGCCAGAAACCCGGCCGGGTGCGACGCCACCCCATCACTGCCGAAAATCGTATCGACCAACAGCGCCGCCGGCTCCACGCCAGCCCGTCTCATCCCACCGATGCACTCTCGCACCCTCGAGGCAAACTCCATCGCGCCGCGAGCATTCACCGGCGCCTCGACCGTAAACACCTCTGGCGCCGTCGCCACTCCCGTCACAGGCGACATTCGCGATAACGTTTCGGTCGTTCCGTGGTAAGCACCCTCCGTGACAATGAACCCCGTCCTCCCTGTGGCGACCTTGCTGATCCGCACAGCCAGATCATTCGACTCGCTACCCGTACAGGTAAAGGTGACGGACGTAAGCTCCCGCGGCAAAGTCACCAGCAACCGTTCCGCCAACTCTACGGGGGTATCGGTGATATACCGCGTGTGTGTATTGAGCTGGGCCGCTTGCCTGCCCAGTCGCGCAACCACCTCAGGGTGGCAGTGCCCAACCACCGGCACATTGTTGTAGCAATCGAGATATCGACGCCCCTCGGCATCGAACAACCAGACGCCTTCCGCGCGAACGATATGCAGCGGCTCCTCATAGAACAGCCGGTAGGTCGGCGCAAGAACCCGAGCCCGCCGCGCGAGCGCTTCACCTATGGACGAGGCAGGACCTGACATGGCCGCTCTCCTTGAACGGTAGAGTAGGGGACACCAGACGCTTCGCGAACTCAACCCGCCACTCGAAGAAGCTGGCATCGAACCCGTCAAAATGTCCGCCGGTCGGGTACTGGTTCCGATGCCACGCGGTCAACACGACGTTCAGCACAATTCGTCCCGCGATGAGCCAATCGAGTATCGCCAGCTCCTCCACACGCAGCGGCTCCACTTCGCAATACGCCGCCACGAACTCACGAGCCGCCTCATCCGCCGTTTCGGGCGTGGCCAGCTGGCCCGTGACTCCCACAGCCACATCAGCCACCAGCGCGGTGTAAACCGCATCACCGAAATCGATGATCCCGGCCACACGCGAGTCGTCCTCAGCATCAACAATGATGTTGCGCGCGTTGAAGTCATTGTGGACGAACTGATGGCGTAACCCGGCCAGACGCGGCGCAATCTCCGCGGTGAATTGCGCGACGAACTCCTGCAGGAACCCCACGCTTGGCAGCTCAGGAAGTCTCGGGATCAGACTCGCTATGTTCGGCACCCGGGCCACATCCCAGGCAACCTCGCGCTGTGCCGCGACTGATTCGAAACTCCTCAACGCTTGTGCCAAACGCGCAAGCAGCCTCCCGCAAGCCTGACGTTGACCCGGCGACCGTGTGGCCGACATGAGCTGCTTGCCAGACAAAAAGGTGCATAGGCACGCACTCCGGATCTGTCCCGAAGAGTCACTGAAGATGACTTGAGTGCGACCGTCCGCTGTCCGGACTAAGCGTGGCACGGGAAGATCCGCCGCGACATTCTCCAGATGGAGCAATACCGAGGGCACCAATCCCGCCATGGCTGCCGATTCACCCGCGGGCGCGACCTTGAAAACGTAGCCGGCGCCGTTGCCAACGAGCATCCGGAAATTCTCGTCGCGGTCTCCGGTCAGTCGCTGAGCCCGCGCATCGATCCCGTACTGCTCCCAGACGAGCCACTCCACATACTCGAGCGCAAGAGGCGGACGGCTCATCGATCCAACCCAGCCGGTGCGTGCATCACCTCAGGTCATCCTGGGTATTTGACAGCCGCGGTATCGCCTTGCGTGATCATCACCCACCTCGCGCGTCAGAAGTGCGTCCGGAACTCCAATCCGATCGTCTGTGGTTGATTGGTGACCAGGCGTGGCCGACCCACGGTCTCCGCCCCGATGGAACGGCTGTCCGCCAGGTTGGCATGCTGGTTGGCCAGGTTCTTGCCGACCAGTGCGATTTCCCAATCATTGTGATCGAGCGCGATGCGTGCGTTCAACACGTCATACCCCGGGCGCTCACGGGTGCTGAAACCATTCACCCCGGTGATGTTGTTCGCGCTGAAGCTGCGCCCCACATAGGAATAGTCGAGACTCGGAACGATCCGGTCGGATCCCCACACCGGCTGAGTCCAGGCCAACGAAGCGTTCGCCGTGACATCGGGGACCTCAAAGACCGGATCTCCTGGCCGTTGCGGGGAGTCCGCGCCAGCCTGGGTTATCTTGGCATTCTGATAACCGATGCCGAGGGAGACCTGCAGCGGTTGCAGTGGCCGGGCATTGAGCTCGATCTCGCCACCCTTGCTGGTGGCCGCGCCGGCATTGGCTCGGTACTGGAACCCGCAGCCCAACAGAATCCACTGCTGAATGTTTTTCCAGTCGACATAGAACGCCGCCGCATCGACCGTCAAACGGTTATCGAACCAGGAGCTCTTCAATCCAAGCTCATAGTTCCACAGCGAGTCAGACTTGAAAGCCCGGGTCTGATCGACTGTTACCCCCGGAGGAAGTTGTGTACCGCACAAAGCCTCAGGGACCGACGGCACCAGCCCTCCCGGCCGGAAGCCTTTCGCGGCCGTCGTGTAGAGCATGACGTCCGGATTGATGTGATAATCGACTTGCACCTTGGGGGTTGTGCTGCTCTCTTTGGTCGTCACTGTCGCGTCGACCAACTGGCCGATACCAGCGTAGTAGTCCTGCACGGACTCCGTGACCGTACCTTCCTGGTAACCTCCGGCCGTTGTTTTCACCTGGCTCCAACGCAGGCCCACCGTCGCCTTCCACCCCGGCGCGAACTTGTAGGACACCTCGCTGAAAATCGCCGGCTCCTTGATACTGGTGTTGTAGTTGGTCCCGAAGATCTCGTCCGGATTGCGCGGATTCGGGCACAGATAGGTCCCCAGCGGCGCATTCGGCGGACACAGATTGAAGACATTCAACAGGATATTGCCGAGCCCGGCCACCGTATTGGCCGGATAGTAGGCCGCGAAAGGAATCTGGCCGTGCAGGTCGGAATAGAACGCACCCACCACGAATTGCACGGGCCCCGACAACTGCGACACGAACCGGATCTCCTCGACCAGGCGTCGATAGTTCTTCTGCTCCGAGACCGAGTCGGGGAGTGCCTGATAGCCGGCGAGCAGGTCGCCGTACAGCCAGTCCGAGACATCCTCAGTCTCGAACACCTTGCGGCTGAAGTAGGCGGTGGAAGAGATCAGCTCACCCGCGCTGGTGTTCCAATGGACATTGAGGCTCGCCAGGTTCCAGGTGTCGTAGCCACCTTCGGGGATGTTGAACATCCGCGCCTGTGTGAAGTCGTTCGCGTGCAGCGCCGGCAGGATCGGCGGTACTGCCGGCGGGGGTATCGGGTAACCGTAGCCGTTGTCCGTAGCGGTGGGGGCATCTGTCATCGGAAAGCCGTTGTACTCCGCCCGCTGCGCCATGAAACGCGGCGTGATGGTCAGATCGTCGCTCACCTTGATCGTGAGGCTCGCCGCGCCCCCGTAGGTCTTGACCTCCCCGATGTTATCCAGCACGGTGACCTGAGACCGATTGGTGTTGACCGACAGCGGTGTGCATGTCGGTGTGGCATTGAGGTTGAAGGCCGTCGTGTTGGGGTCGGTGCAGTAGCTGCGCTTGAAATACCCGGCCTCCTCGTCGTAGAACCCCGAAAGCCGCAGGGCAACCCGATCCGCGATCACCGGGATGTTGACCACCCCGTCAGCCGTGTAGTTCGGCCGGTTCGTGTTCCAGGTGTCCGACAGCCCGGCATGCACGTCAGCCGAGAATCCCTTGAGATCCGGCGTTTTCGTGATGATCCGGACCGTGCCGCCCATGGAGCGAGCGCCATACAGGGTACCTTGCGGTCCGCGCAGCACCTCGATGTGATCGATGTCGAGCACTCGCGGATCGATCGAATCCGGCAGTGGCGTGTCATCGATGTAGAAACCGGTCGTGTTATCTCCGGAGATACCCCGAATGGAGATGGTGCGGGAGGTGCCGACACCGTCCCCCGTCATGGCGAAAGCGAGATTGGGAACCTTGGTGCCGTAGTCGAAGAAGTTCGTGATCGACTGCTGCTGCAGCTCCTTCTCGCTGAAGGTCGTGATGGACAGGGGGACACTCTGTGCGGTCTCGGCCCGCTTGGTGGCCGTGACCGTAACCTCCTCCAGTCCTTCCGACGGCGCAGCGGCCGTTTCGGCAGCCGGTGCGGTGCCAATCCAGCACCCCATGGTGACCGCACAGACGGAGGCCAGAGGGATGCGGCCCCATCGCGCTGGGTATGTAACGTCCTGCGCACACCCTGGTTTGTTATAAGCTTTCAGAAATATCGGCAGCATGTTATTCAAACCCCCAGAACGCGGAAAATTCACTACGCGGCCGCCCAGCCCACGCGGGTCGTCAGGTCAGGCGAGCTGCGCTTCAATCAAGTAGGGCCCTTGTGTCTGCAAGCCGACGCTCAGGGCCTCTCGGAATTCATCAGTGGTCGTAGCACGGCACCCGGGCACTCCATATCCGTTCGCCAACGCGAGCCAATCCACACGAGGCGAGTCGATACGGGTGAGATGAGCGATCGCTGAACGATCCAGTGCGGCACCCGAGCGTCGCAGCTCCGTTTGCAGGATTCCGTAACGATGATTGGCACACAGGATCACAGTCACGTTGAGGCCCTCTCGGGCCATCGTCCACAGTGCTTGCACGGTGTACTGAGCACTGCCGTCGGACTGAAGGCAGATGACGCGCGCCTCGGGGGCGGCTACCGCGGCGCCGACGGCACATGACAGACCCTGTCCAATGGCTCCGCCAGTGTTGGTCATGACACGGTGTTGGCGGGCGCGGTACGCGCGCTGCAGGTAAGGTCCACCGGCTGTCGAGCCCTCGAGCGAGACGATTGCCCCTGCCGGGATTTGCTGCACCAGCGCTTCCGCAAGCGACGTCGGCGACAGAGCGGCCGAGTCGTCAGGTTGAGGCGCCGGCAGCGGCGGCGGTGCCCGAGCGGGCTTGGCCGCTCCACGAACCTGCTCAGCGAGTTGCTCGAGGGCGAGAGTCCCATCCTCACCGGGAGAGGAGAGCTCAACCAACTGTTTGTCGTGGACGAGTTGGCTCGGCTGGCCCGCGTAGCCGAAGTAGCTCACCGGCGCTCGGGCTCCGGCCAGGAGGACGCAGCCGTCGCCGAGTTGCTTGATCACATCATCCGGAAAGTATGCCAGCCGCTCCAACCGCGGTAGATCCCCACCCAGGGGGACGATGGCAGGGTAGGACTCCATGATGAGTCGCGCTCCCGTCGCTTGGGCAATAGTCGCGGCGGCGCGCTGTGCGCGCTCGTTCAAAGCGTCGAATCCCAACAGGATGACCGCAGGTTCCCCTGCGAGCAGACGGGTGGAAGCGCTGACGATCCGGTGCGGGCTAACCGGGAGCGCCGCTTTTGCCGGAGCGTCCGGTGCGAGAGGCACCGACCCTGCTTCGATGGGATCCTCCATCAAATCGCTCGGCGCAATCAAGGTCACAACCCCTCCGGGTCGCGCCATCGACGCTGCCACCGCCTCGCGCATTGACGACACGATGGTTGCGCTCGACTTCAGTCGAATCACATGGGCCGACATAGGAGTCGCAAGCGATTCGATATCGGACGTCAACGGTGCATCGAAGCGGAGGTGCCAGGTCGCGTGATCACCCACAATGTTGATGATAGGAGAATGCGCGCGGCGGGCGTTGTGGAGATTGGCAAGCCCGTTGGCCAGACCGGGGCCCAAGTGCAACAGGGTGAGCGCGGGTGTCCCCGATACCCGTGCATAGCCGTCGGCCGCGCCGGTGCACACCCCCTCGAAAAGACCTAATACCGGCCGGATGCCCGGCACTTCGTCCAGCGCCCGAACCAAAGCCAACTCGGTCGTTCCGGGATTGGCAAAACAGACGCGCACGCCCAAGTTGTGCGCGGTATCCAGCAACGCCTGTGCGCCGCTAGGGGACGTGCTCACTGGAGCTCTCGCGCGATGAATTCGAGGCCGCCCTGGAACTTGCTGACCAACTCGTCGATCTCGGCTTTCTGGATCACCAGCGGTGGGGCGAACACCAACGTGTCCCCGAGCGCCCGCGAGATCAGTCCTCGGGAGAACAGGTTCTTCAGCAGTCGGCGGCCGACGAAGGCTTCTTTGGGGAAGGCCTGCTTGGTGGCGCGATCCTTGACCAACTCCACTCCGAGCATGAACCCGGCACCGCGGATTTCCCCGACCAGGGGATGATCACCCACCGCGGCGCGCATCTGGCTGTGGAGATAGGGGGCGAGCTCGGCCACATGTGCCACCACTCGCTCCTGGTCGATGAGTTTCAGCGTGGCGAGCGCCGCGGCCGCCCCAACAGGGTGAGCGGAATAGGTATAGCCGTGCCCGAAGAGTCCCGCCTTGCCGGATTCCGACTCGATAACCTGCCAGATCTTCGGTGACACGAAGCAGACCGACATCGGGAAGTAGCCGCTGGTCACCCCCTTGGCGGCGGTGAGGAGGTCGGGTTCGACCTTGAACTTCTGGCTGCCCCAATAGGTGCCCAGCCGCCCGAAGCCGGAGACGACTTCGTCCATCACCAGCAGAATGTCGTGACGACGCAGGATGGGTACGATCGCCTCGAAGTACCCTTCAGGGGGCGCGATCAGTCCACCGGCGCCCATCACGGGCTCGGCGAAGAAGGCGGCAATCGTGTCGGCACCCTCGCGCTCGATGAGGGCTTCCAACTCCTTGGCCAGACGTTGCGAGAACTGGCGCTCCGTCATGCCCGCGGGGGCTTGCCGGTAATGATGCGGCGCAGTCACATGCAGGATCGGCCCCAGCGGTAGATCGAACAGGGTATGCATCCCCGGCAGGCCAGTGAGGCTCGCGGTAGCGATGCCGGAGCCGTGATAGGCGTTCCAACGGCTGATGATCTTCTTCTTGCGCGGGCGACCCAGGAGATTGTTGTAGTACCAGATCAGCTTCAGCTGGGTCTCGTTGGCATCGCTCCCGGAGGCTCCGAAGAACACCCGGGCCATCGGTGCCGGCGCACGCGCCAGGAGGGCTTCGGCACACTCGATCGCGACATCCGTGGACATGCTGTTGAAAGCGTGAAAGAACGAGAGCTTTCTGCTCTGGGCAGCGATGGCATCTGAGATCTCACTCCTGCCATAGCCGAGGTTCACGCACCACAGGCCCGCCATGCCGTCCAGGTATTCCTGCCCGCGGATGTCCTTGACGCGGACCCCTTTGGCTTCGGAGATGACGATCGGTCCGTCGCGCAGATGGTCGGCGACCGAGGTGAAGGGGTGAAAGAGGCTTTCCCGATCGATTCGGCCGGCGTTCTGTGGATCCAGGGTCATCGTTTACTCCCAATGCTCGCAGCGGGCGCGGCTCTCGCCGTGGGTGAGAGCCACAACTTAGCGCTTTTTTGTATTAGATACAATATAGCTCAAAAACGGCATTTAGTTGACGGAATGCAACAAACGGCGAAGCGCTCCCCGTGCCGCCGGAAAACATCAATGTCCCAGGAGCGGTGTGAGAAAACGGTCGACGTGAGCCAGGAATTCTTGTGGCGCGTCGTCGTGAACATAGTGCCCCGCGCCGGCGACGCTGATGGCGTGAATGTTCGGATTACGGCTGCACACGGCGGCCACGGTGCCCGCCGGACAGAAGTCGGAAGCGCCACCATGGATGATCAATGTTGGCGTCTTGATCCGCTCGATCACAGGCCAGAGATCCACCGACCGACTCGGATCCGGTGCGATTCGTGTCGCACGGATGCCTTCAGCGTCGTAACGCCAGACAATGCGACCGCCAGGCTCTTCGCGCATACTCTCGTGCAGCCGTTGCTCGAGGGCGGCAGCACTCAGCGAAGGCCTCAGCCCTCCCCAGTACGCGCGTGCCTCGGTCCAGGACGCGAAGCTCGAGGGCAGGGTCTGCATTTCCCTGACGATCCGCTGCGCGCCCGGGCCGGAGGCCGATGATCCGGGTGCGATGTCTTCGATCACCAGCGCCGTGAGGCGTTCGGGATGGCGCGCGGCATAGACATAGGATGTGGTGCCGCCCATCGAGTGTCCGAGCAGCGCGAAGCGTTGCAGATGGAGTTGGTCAACCACACTCTCCAGATCTGTCAGGTAGGTATCGGTGTAGTAATTGCGCTGTGGATCCCAGTCACTCTCGCCCCGACCGCGCTGATCGTAGGCGATCAGTCGATAGCGGTCGCCAAGCGCCGCGGCCAGAGCGCGCCACGTGCCGGAAAAACCGCGCAATCCGTGCAGCAGCACCAGGGCCGGGGCCTCTGGCCGGCCCCATTCCCGACACAACAATCGCAAGCCGTTGACTTGCAGATAGCGCGTGCGCTCTTCCATGACTAGCGCAGCCCATCCTTGCCCACGATCTCGTTGGGTTTGATTCCCCCGAGGCGGGCGTGCAGCCGCCCGCGTGTGGCCACCGCTACCGCGATCACCACCTCATCAGGAGCCGGGGCATCGGTGAACGAAACGGAAATCGTGTCGTAATGCGAGCGCACGTACAACGCGTCCTTGTGGGCCAGCGGGATATCGATCGTTGCGCCGGGACCGGCCCGTTTGCCGGTCGAGGGGATCCACGCCTTGCCGCCACCCAGGGCCTCGCGGATGGGATTGGCAAATTCGGTGGTAAGAAACGCGTTGCCGTGCTCGTACTCGCCGTTGGTGCCGACGAGCGCGGCCTTGCCATAGCTTTGTACGGCGGTGCCGGCGAGACTGGCCTGGAAGCGTTTCCCGAACTCACGCCCGAGTCGGGAGGATTGCCGGATCACCGTGTCGAAGTTGTCCACGAATTCTCCGGCATGCGGATTGTGAACCGCTGCCGCCAGGACGATCTTGACGACCGGCTCGCCGTCGCCGAGGCGGCCGGTCTCGAGCGCCAGGGTCTCTTCACGAAATTCGTACCATTTCCGGATATGGAGGCCGTGAAAGTTCACAGGGCGCGAGGTCATGGAAAATCTCCGGGTGGATGCTGGCAACGAACGGGAAACAATTGACCCTAAAGTAAGCGTATCATTGCAATCGGTCAACGGAGAACGGCGCCGGCGGGCTTTCTGTTGACGTAAGTCAAAAAAAGGAGAGAATTGTTGACCATGCGAGACAAAGACAAGGTGCAGGTCGGCAATGTGGTCGCGATGATGTCATTTGCGGCCGTCGCGAACACAGGCAGCTTTTCAGCGGCTGCCGAGCAGCTGAACTGCTCGAAGGCTGCCGTAAGCCGTCAGATCGCCAGGCTCGAGGCCGCCATCGGATTGCAACTTCTCACCAGGACCACGCGCAGCGTCGCACTCACCCCGGCCGGTCGCGAGTTGTACGGCCGCTGCGCACGCATCGTGGATGAGGTGAACGAGACCAACCAGATCATGTCCGGCATGCTCACGACGCCGCGCGGTGATCTGAAAGTCAATGCGCCCGTGGTGTCGACGCTGTTTCGGATCACACAGATGATTCCGCGCTTCGCCAAGCAGTACAAGGACGTCCGCGTGCACGTGAACCTGTCTGACAACAAGGCGGATCTGCTGCACGGCGCGTTTGATGCGGCCTTCTGGGTGGGTGAGCCCTACGATTCGGCGCTCGAGGCGGTGAAGCTGCGGGATTATGAGATGGTGTTGGCGGCGGCGCCGGAATACCTGAAACGCCGCCGCAAGCCCGCAACTCCTGCCGACCTCAAGGAGCACGACTGCATCATCGAGACCCACCTGTCGCGGCCCGGCGAGTGGCGCCTGTCCAAGGATCAGACGATATCGGTCCCGCGCGGCCCCTTGACATCCAACAGTGTCAGGCTGACCCGGGAGGCCATTCTCGAGGGAATGGGGATCGCGTTCCTGCCACGCTTCCTCGTCGCGGAGGACATTGCGGCAAAACGCCTGACCCTGGTCTTGACTGACTATGTTTCGGCGCGCCTGCCGCTGTACGTGATGTTTCCCAAAGGGCACTATGTGTTGGCGAAGGTGAAGGCCTTCGTGGACTTCCTCACCGCCGCCATCAACGACAAACCCATCCCCGAGGCTGGCAATCTGCGCGTGGCGAGCCGCTAGGGCGCTGCGACTCAGGCTTACTCAAACAGCGGCTGCAGCGAAACGTTGAGCGCCTGCCCCTGGTTTCTCCCCAGCTCCTCGATGGCCGCGCCGCCGGCAAATGGAACGCGCTGGCAGAAGACTTCGAGCTGGTGGCCGTCCGGATCGAAGAAATAGACTCCGGTCGAGACGCCGTGGTCCAGGACTTCGTGGATCTTCACATTCTTCTGGAGCATCCAGCCATACAGTCGGCGCAGACTGTCGATGTCGTTATCGCAATCGACCTGCAATCCGACGTGCTCGAACTCCTTGCCACGAGGTGAGTCGTCCGAGGCGGGGAAGAGTGCGATGTCATGATCGTGCTCCCCGAAGCTCAGGAAGACTCCGCCCTTATACGGGCCATCGGGAACCCGAGCGCTCACTTTCATTCCCAATACCTCGCCATACCATCGGGCGGAGGCTTCGGGGTCGCGGACGTAAAGGACTATATGCGCTACGCGCTTGACTCTAGGGATGCGCATGACCTGGCTCCTCGATGTTGGCTGGAACGGCGGCGAGCCAGGTCACATCGGTGATCTCGGGGAACTCGCGCCACTCCTTGCGCCAACTGTAGCCGCCATCGTTGCTGCGGAACAGATCGCCATACTTGGTGCCCGCCAGCAGGAGGTTCGGGTCCGATGCATTGGCGCCGATGGCCCAGATGGTGGAGTTCGGCTGAACAGGGAAGGGCGCATGGACCCAGGTGGCACCCCGGTCATTGGACCGCAGGAACATGGACGTCGAGCCCGGCGTGCCGTCACCGATTCCCATGAAGAGCTCGTGCGCGCTGCCGGGCTTGGGGGTGAGTACTCGCGAGTAGTACATCCCGAACTTCTCGCGGACGTTGGTCTCGCTCCATGTTTCCCCGCCATCGGTGGAGCTATACAACGCATTCACCACCATGACAATGACCGTCTTGGGCGGCCCGCGCAGGATAGCGATGCTGTGCACGTCGGAGTTGCGGACACCCCCGGCGTGATTGGCATCTACACGCTTCCAACTATCCCCGCCGTCGCGTGTGCGGAAGAGGCCACCTTCTTCGACCCCTACCCAGACGTCCCGCACATCATCCGGGTCGATGGCGATGGTCAACATGCGCGGCCGGCTGACGCCTGCGCACTTGGGCGGCATTTCCAACGACGTCTTTTCCCACGACTTGCCGCCGTTGCGAGAACGAAAGAAGGCGGCGCGCGTCGGTGAGCCGGTTCCCGCATACATGATATCGGGGTGTTTCGGGTCGATCGCGAGCTTCCAGACCGCGTAGGAATTGAGCTCGCAGTCGATCCGGTGCCAGTTGGCTCCGCAATCAGCACTGCGGAACAAACCCGTTTCGGCTCCCGCAAACACCGCGCGGCGGTCGCGGGGATCCGGAAGCAGGCAGCGGACGCAGTCATCGAACTCCAGATCCTGGTCGACCTTGATCCGGCGCCAGGTGTTGCCGCCATCGTGACTGCGCAGGACCGCCTGGCCGTCGGTGGCGACCAGTAACGTTTTCGGTTCACTCATATCCGCCCTCAGGAAAGGTTGACCCAGACGCTCTTCGTTTCGCTATAAAGTTCCATCGCCTGTCGACCATGCTCGCGGCCCCAACCCGACTGTTTGAATCCGCCGAACGGGGTGGCGGGATCGACCAGGTTGTAGCAGTTGACCCACACCGTCCCGGCCTTGAGCGCTGCGGCCGTGCGGTGCGCGTGTTTGAGGTTGCTGGTCCAGATGCCTGCGGACAGGCCGTACTCGCTATCGTTGGCCACCTCAACCAGGTCATCGATTTCCTTCCAAGGCAATGCCGTCAAGACCGGGCCAAAAATCTCCTCGCGCACGATCCGCATGTTTGAGGTGGCGTCCACGAACACCGTGGGCTCGAAGAAAAAACCGCGCTCCAGTCCGGGAGGGCGGCCGCCGCCGGTCAATGTGCGGGCTCCTTCCTGGCGCCCAATGCCGATGTAGCCATTCACCCGATCCCACTGCTCCTGGGAGACCAGGGGTCCGAGATCGGAGGTCGGTAGCAGTCCATCGCCGACCTTCAGCTTTTTGGCCGCGGCGACCACGGCCTCAACCACACGATCGAAGCAGTCGGCGTGCGCATACAAACGCGAGCCCGCGGTGCAGGTCTGACCCTGGTTGAAGAAGATCCCACTGGCTACCGCGGCTGCAGCCGCATCGAGGTCCGCATCGGGAAAGACGATGTGCGGCGACTTGCCGCCCAACTCCAGCGAGACTTTCTTCAGATTGCCGGCGGCGGCCTTCACGATCAGCTTGCCGACTTCGGTCGAGCCCGTGAAGGCGATCTTGTCCACTCCCGGGTGGGCCACCAATGCGGCGCCGGCATCGCCGAATCCTGTCACGACATTGAGCACGCCCGGCGGAAAGCCCGCTTCCAGGGCCAGCTCACCGAGACGCAGCGCGGTGAGCGGGGTCTGCTCGGCGGGCTTCAGGACCACCGCGCATCCCGCGGCCAGCGCGGGAGCGACCTTCCAAGCAGCCATGGAAAGAGGGTAGTTCCACGGGACGATGAGTCCGGCCACCCCAACAGGCTCGCGGGTGGTGTAGTTCAGGATCTGCGCGCCGCCGCGTGGGGACACTGGTAGGGTCTCGCCGCCAAACTTCGTGGGCCAGCCGGCAAAGTAGCGGAAGGTCTTGATCGAGCCCTCGACTTCCACCAGGCGCGTCAGATGCGCCGGTTTGCCGTTGTTGAGGCATTCGAGCACGGCCAACTGGTCCGCTTCCTTCTCGATCAGCTCGGCCAGCTTCAGCAGCAGATTGGCGCGGTCGTTGCCGCTCATCTGCCGCCAGGCCGGGTCCTCGAACGCACGCCGCGCAGCAGCGACGGCAAGGTCAACGTCGTCCGAATCAGCACGGGCAACCCGGGCGAGTGTTTCGCCGGTCGCGGGGTTCACCACTTCAAACGTCCGTTCCGAACGAGCAGGCACGTGTTTGCCGTCGATCAGCAGGCGTTGGGAGCTCGCGGCGAGCGCGGCTTTGATGCGCGCGGCTCGCTCGATCGCAGGAATTGCGCTCACGTTGTTACTCCAGCTGAAGGCACGGAAGGTGCGATCACTATAGCCAAGGAACTAAAATCAAACAATAGCCAGAAAAACGCGTAACTGTTGCAAACTCGGGACAATTGGGGCATGCTTCAATGGCGTCTTCGCAGGCGCTGCCGTTCTTCAGGGGGCACGTGAATCATGAGATCGCCGAGATCGTGGTATTTCGCAGGTGCGAACGCATGCCCGCCATGGAAGTAATGTCCGCGGCGGACCTGAAGGCACCGACCACTCCAGGTCTGGATACGCGCGGGCTCGTTGCTGCCGTGGTCCTGGGGACCCTGGGCGCCCTGACCATCATGGTCGTACCGGGCTTCGTGATGTTGGTGGGCGGCCAGGGGAGGCTGGACGATAGCCAGGTCGGCTACGTCGCATCCTGGGATATCAACGCGAGCGCGGCGGCCATTGGCGTGGCGACATTCCTGATCGCACGATGGAGCTGGCGGCGCCTCGCCTTGCTCGGCTTGGCGCTCATCGTGGCGGGTAGCGTGTTGACCGCCGCAAACCATACTTATATCGCCATTGTTGCTGCGCGGATCTGCGCGGGCTTGGGAGAGGGGCTGGCGATTGCTGTTGCGTTCGCCGCCCTCGGCAGTGCTGCCAATCCCGACCGGGCGTTTGGGATCTACCTGGTCTTCGGGCTCGCTGCCAGCGCCGCCATCCTCGCGGTGCTGCCCGCCCTGGAACAACGCTTCGGGTCGGCCCCCGTGTTTGAAGCCATGGCCGCCGTGACACTGTTCTCGAGTGTGCTGCTGCGCTGGCTGCCGCCGGGAGCGAATGCGCCCGCCGCGCAAGCCCAGGGCGGAATACCGTTTTCGAAGTATCTCGCGTGCGCGGGGTTGGTCGGAGTGTTTCTCTACTTCATCGCGCAAGGAGCGGTCTGGAGTTATTTCGAGCGTATTGGCGCAGCCAGCGGTGTTGATCCGGGCGTGATCGGTGGGGCCATGGGGGCCTCTTCATTCGCCGGTGTGGGCGGCGCTCTTGCCGCGGTTGTCCTGGTCAAGCCTTGCGGGCGGCGTTGGCCTTTGATCGTCAGCGGAATCATCTCGCTCACCAGTTTCTGGCTCCTGCGTGGCCACGTGACCGGGAGCGAGCTCATGACCGCGGGCCTGCTTTTCAATTTCGCCTGGAATCTGGCACAGCCGCTGCTATCGGGTGTCTGCTCGGACGCGGATTGTCGTGGACGCGTGGTGGTCGCCATGGGTTGTATCCAGACCGTCGGGTTTGGAATCGGGCCGGCGGTCACGGCAACCTTGCTCCGGGAGGGCGATTTCCGGCCGGCGCTCGCTGTCAGTGCGGGGGTGGTGATCGTGAGCCTCATTGTGGTGCTGGGCGGAATGCGTGCGCACGCTCGTGTCATGCCCGCTGTCGCATAGCCGGACGAGCCGCCGCAGCGCGCGCCTGACCTCAGCGAGAGATGGGAGCCAAATGATAGATTTTGGATTGAGCAACCGTGTTGTGATGATTACGGGCGGGAGCGCCGGCATCGGCCGGGCGGTCGCGAGAATGTTGGCCGCCGAGGGCGCACGCGTCGTGATAGCCGCACGGCGCGCTGAAGTTCTCGAGAGCGCAGCCGCGGCGATCGAGCGGGAGACAGGCAAGCGCGTGTTGGCCGTCAGCGCGGATACGACCCTGCAGGAGCAAGTCGATCGACTGGTCGAGCGCGTGATGGCCGAATACTCGCGCGTGGATGTGCTCGTCAACTGCGCCGCGAATCCGTCTGGCCTGGTCCGCAACGAGGTGCAATACCTGGATGACACCGCCCTTCTGCAGGATCTGAACACGAAGGTGGTTGGTTATGCCCGCTGTGCCAAGGCAGTGGCTCCCATCATGATCCAGCAGCGTTGGGGCCGGATCATCAACATCGGTGGGCTCACCGGCCGTGCTTCCAACGTGATCAGTGGGATGCGCAACGCCGCTGTGTGCCACCTCACCAAGACCTTGTCGGATCAGCTCGGCCCGTCCGGAATCACGGTCAATGCGCTTCATCCCGGTGTGATCCAGACCGAGCACATCGTGGAGCTGTTCGAGACCGAAGCCCGGAAGCGCGGCAAGACTGCCGCGGAAATCGAAGCGGAATATGCCAACGCCACGCCGATCCGGCGGATCATCCGGGCCGAAGAGGTCGGCTATGCGGTGGCGTTCCTGTCCTCGGACCTTGCCGCGGCCATCACAGGCGAGTCCCTGGCCGTGGATGGCGGGATCACACGGGGCATCTACCTATGAGCGCCCTCGGTCAACCGTCCCCGCTCGCGGCGACTGCCGAGCCCCTGCCGGAGCGGCTGATCGCGGAGGCCCGGGCGTTGGTTCCAACTCTCCGCGCCCGGGAGCGTGCGGCTATTGAGGCCGGCCAGGTCCCGAGCGAAAGCATCGAGGCGTTCACCCGGTCCGGCTTCTTCAAAGTCTTGCAACCGGCACGCTATGGGGGGTTCGAGCTGCCGCCGCGCGTGTACTGTGAAATCGCACGGACCCTGGCTGAAGGCTGTATGAGCAGCGCCTGGGTGTACGCGGTCGTCGCCGTGCATAACTGGCAGATGGCGTTGTTTCCGGAGCAGGCGGCCCTGGACGTCTGGGGGCAGGATTCCAACATCCGCATCAGTTCCTCGTATATGCCCGTCGGGAAGGTCAAGGTCGTGCCTGGCGGTTATCGTTTGAGCGGGCGCTGGGCATTCTCGAGCGGGTCCGCGCACTGCAACTGGGTGATCCTCGGTGCAAACGTCCCTCCCACGGGCGCGGAGGGCCAGCCGGAGCCACGTAACTTCCTGCTGCCGCGAACCGATTACCGGATTGTCGAAAATTGGGATGTCATGGGTCTTCGCGCCACGGGCAGCAACGATATCGTCGTCGAAGATGCGTTCGTGCCGGAACACCGGACATTGCGTGAGCTCGACATGTTCAATCTCGAGTGCCCCGGTCATCAGCGCAACGAGGCAGCCCTCTACCGCATCCCGTTCGCCCAGATTTTCAATCGAACGGTATCAACGACGTCCTTGGGCGCACTGCAGCGGGCGCTCACGACATTTGTGGACACGACGAGAGAGAAACGCGCCACCTACACCGGCGAGCGTCTTGCCCGGGACACCACCATTCAGTTCGTGGTCGCGCAGGTGGAGCGAACGCTGGATGAGCAGATGTTGGTACTCGAGCGGGATACGCGCGAGCTCATGGATCACGCTGAGCGCAATACCTGGACTCTCGAGCGTCGGGCGGCCCTGGGTGCCTCGACCACGGGTACGGTGAGTCGGTGCGTCGAAGCCATCGACAAGCTGATGGAGTTCAGCGGCGCCAAGGCCCTCTATCGGGGCAACGTGATCCAACAGGCGTTCCTGGACATACACTGCGCAAGGGCGCACGTGGCGAACAATCCATACCCCTACGGCCGTAATCTGGGCGCCGTCCGCTTCGGCCTCCCCAATGAGTCCCTGGATATCTGAAGTGGCCGACTCCGCCATCGATCCGCGCGCCTTCCGCAATGCTCTTGGTCAGTTTGCTACGGGCGTCACCATCGTTACCGCATGCGGTCCGAATGGCGAGCGTGTGGGTGCCACGGTCAGCTCGTTCAATTCCGTGTCGCTCGATCCGCCCATGGTGTTGTGGTCCTTGGACAAGCGCGCTTTCAGCCGGAGCATCTTCGAATCGAGCAGCCATTTCGCGGTGCACGTGCTGAAGCTCGAACAGAAAGAGCTGGCGCAGCGTTTTGCGACGCGAGGGGGCGATAAGTTCGAGGGACTCCAGTGTGGCGGTGGACTCGGGAACACACCCCTTCTGGGCGAGTGCGCGGCCTGCTTCGAATGTGAGACGAGGCATCGGTACGATGGCGGTGATCACGTGATTTTCGTCGGCGAGGTGAAGCGCTTCGAGCATGCGGCGGTGGCGCCGCTGGTGTTTCATGGTGGCGCGTTTGCAGAGGCGCGCGTGCTGGGCGGCGGCCAGCCGATCGATGCCACCGTGGATGAATCCACGGGTCGATTTGGCCCGGATTTCGCGTGTTACCTGCTCGCGCGTGCGCACTTTCAGACCTATCGTCCGCTGGCGGCCGAGCTCGCCCGTGTTGGGATCACCGAGACGGACTACTTCGTGCTTTCGATGTTGTGCATCCGGGACGGTCTGACGTACGCAAGTCTCCGCACCCTGCTGGAGCATACCGGCCATGCTCCGACGCGCGAGACCCTCGGCGCGATGGCAGCCCGGCACCTGGTCACCGTTGCCCCCGGTGACAACGGGGCCATTCACATCACGGATTCGGGCCGACGTACCTACATCGTGGTGCTGTCGGCGGATGGGCGCATCGCCAACCAGGCCCTGACGGGGTTTAGCCCGCGAGAGATCGCGGAATTCGCCGGCTATTTGCGGCGAGTCATCCATAACACCAACACGGGTACGCCCGACGTGTGGACCTACCAGACATGAACCCATTGGAAGTTCTCCACACCGTGAAGATCAGCAGAGCCGCCGAGCTCCTTCGCTGGTCATACAAGAATCAGACGCGCTTACAGAGTTTGCCCCCGGACCTGATCCCGCGGGACCTCAACGAGGCCTACGAGATCCAGTCGGCAGTTGCGCTGTCGCGACCGATGCCGAATGCGGGTTTCAAGCTGGGATTGACCAATGAAGAGGCGCAACGTGCCGCCGATACCTTCGCGCCCATCGTCGGGCGGCTAGGGTCGCTCGATATTCGCCGCAGCCAGGCGAAAATCGAGCTGCCGGAGAACCACTTGCGGATCGTGGAAGCCGAAGTGATCTTCGAGCTCGGCAACGACCTCCCTCCCGGGCACGCACCCTTTTCCGAACAGCGGGTGAGGGCGAGCGTGAGTCGCGCGTTCGCCGGTATCGAGCTCTGCAACACGCGCTTCGAAGAGAGCGTCGAGGCCTCGCTGGCCTATGTGGTGGCTGACAACAGCAACGCTGACCTGATCGTGGTGGGAGACGCGCTGGCCGAAGCCGACCTCGGCTCGCTGTCCGACCTTGCCGTCACACTACGATGTCGTGGAAAGCCCGACATCCAGGGATCAACGCAGAAGGTGTTGGGCAATCCGGTGCGGGCCGTCACCTGGCTGGCCAACTGGCTGGCCCGGCGCGGTGAAGGCCTGAAGCGTGGCCAGTTGGTCTCCAGTGGCAGTTGTACCGGTATGACTCGAGTGGCGGTTGACGACCTGGTCGTTGCAACCTTCGGCTCAGGAGCACAGGTCTGCGTGGAGCTCGCGCCGGAAAGCCGAAAAAACGAGGTGAGAGAATGAGCTTGGATCTGGGGTTGGTGGGAAAGGTCGCTATCGTTACCGGTGGCAGCGTCGGCATCGGCAAAGAGACGGCGCGCAAACTGGCCGCTGAAGGTGTCTCGGTCGTCATTGCGGCACGCACGGTGAGTACGCTCGAGGCCGCTGCTGAGCAGTTGCGTGCGCAAACCGGCGGGACCGTAGTGCCGATCGCCGTGGATACGACCAACACGCAGTCCGTGCGGGACCTGGTCGAAACCACCGCACGTCGCTTCGGATCCGTGGACATTCTGGTCAATTGTGCCGCGACCCCGGGAGGGCTGGTTCGGAACAATATCGAGCTGGCGGACGAAGAGGCGCTGCTGTTGGATCTGAACACCAAGTTGGTCGGGTACTTCCGTATGTGCAAGTACTGCGTCCCGCACATGCGCGCGGCCAAGTGGGGCCGGATCGTGAATGTTGGCGGACTGACGGCCCGCTGCACCGAGGCGATGAGCGGCATGCGCAATACCGCGCTCGTCCATCTCACCAAGACACTCTCCGACCAACTCGGGCCGGACGGCATCACGGTCAACATCGTCCATCCGGGCGTGACGCGCACCGAGCACGTGGAGCAGTGGTTCGCCGAGATCGCGAAGTCCGAAGGCACCACGTTCGAGGCGATCGTGAAGCGTGAGGCCGCCGACCCGGCTGCCGTTCGCCGCATGCTCGAGGTCGAAGAGGTTGCCGACTGCATCGTGTTCCTCGTGTCGCGCCGTGCGAGTGGCGTGACGGGCGAGTCGATTGCGGTGGATGGCGGACTGTCTCGCGCTGTTTACCTGTAGGCAGCGCTATCGCGAATGGCTGCCCCAGCCCGGCGCGGGGGACGAGTCGAAGCCGCAGTAGGGCGGCACCTGGAGTCCGCTAAGGGCCGCTGCACAGCTATCGGCGATCGAGCTTGCGCGTTCGCCAGCGCGGATTAGACTCAGGGTGTCGGTCCAAAATGGCGGTATCGCATGCTGAGAGCCGACTCCAGGCACGGTCTTTCCGTGCTGCTGGGCTCGAGTGCGTTGTGCACTGCGCTATGGTTGCTGTCCATCAACGGCGGAATCGCGCCGGGCACACTCTTCTGGGACAACGTGCATTGGACGGTTTCGGGGGCGATTTCCTCGTGGATGGCCGTTCGGGCGGTACGTCATACGGATGCGACCAATCCATTGCGTCGTACCCGAATCTGGCTGGCCGCCGCCATCCTGGCCAACCTCGGCGGCAGCATCGTCTACGACATCGAATCCGCCGTCGGCTATTTCGAGATTCCCGGCTATAACGTCGCGGTGTTCGTATGGATCGGGCCCTGCCTGCTGCTCGCCTTTATCGAGCAGCTGCGTGAGAAACTACCGGGTGGACTCGGCGGTGTCGGGTTCATTGACCTCGGAGGATTCTCGCTCGGTGTTCTGGTCCTCGTATTGAGCATCTACTTGCCCTATTACCCGCCTTTCGAACACCTGTCCACGCTCAGTCCGATCATCTTTGCCTCCTATCAGGTGCTGCAGTTCTCCGCCGCGGCCGCCGCGCTGGTCCTCAGTCTGCACACGCGTCAACGCTGGACCCTCGAGTGGCAGGCGATATTTTTCAGTGTTTGTGCGGAGGGCGTGGTCTGGGCGATCTGGAATCTCACCGCGATCAACAAGTCTTTCGTGCCCTGGAGCGTGGTCGACCTGGGTTTCACCCTTGCCCCACTCGCGCTGGGTTGGGGCGCGGCCTACTGGGAACCGCGGGTGAATACCTCCGAGAGTTTTGACCGACTCTGTGAAGGCCTGCTGCGGCTGTTGCCCTTACTCAATGTCGCACTTGCGACGACCGCGATCGTTTTGCTGTCGGCGCAGCGCTCGCTCAGTGAGCCGGCGCACACCCTTCTGCTGGGTAGCGCCGTCGTTGCGTTGGTGTTTGCCGCAGTGCGGCAGACACTGCAACTTCGGGAGCGAGACAAACTGATTCACGCCGAGCGCGCGGTTGCCGAGAGTCAGGCACAGCTGGAGTATCTGGCGCACCATGATTCGCTCACGGGACTGCCCAACCGCACGCGGCTGCGTGACCGCGTCGAGCAAGCGATCGAGCGTGCGAACAAGAAGCACTTGCGCGCCGCGCTGCTGTTCCTCGACCTCGACCAGTTCAAGGAAGTGAACGACACCTTCGGGCATGCGACGGGGGATGCACTCCTGTGTCACGTCGCCCGTCAGTTGGAGAGCTTGCTGCACTTGGCCGATACCGTGAGCCGGCAGGGTGGGGACGAGTTTACCGTGGTGCTCGCGGACGTGGGCGCAGTCACCGATGTCGTCGGGGTTGCCGAAAAGATCATGGCGATCTCTGGCACCATCGCGCGTATCGACAACATGGAACTGCCGCTCTCGGTATCCGTTGGCATTGCGCTGTATCCAGACGATGGGAGCGACTTCCAGTCGCTGTTGCAATGCGCCGATGCGGCCATGTACCGCGCCAAGGCGGCAGGTCGCAACAGCTATCGATTTTATGACGCACAGATCCACGCGGAAATTACCAACCGCATCCGCATGCGGCATGCCCTCTCGCACGCCATCGAGCGAAAGGAGCTGCACCTGGTTTACCAACCGGAGATTGAGCTCGCCACGGGGATGGTCTGCGGCGCGGAAGCGCTTTTGCGATGGGATACAGCGGAACTGGGTTCGATTCCTCCCGGGATCTTTATTCCAGTGGCGGAGGAGAGTGGCCTGATTGTTGATATCGGCGGCTGGGTGTTGCGGGAGGCTTGTCGCCAGGCGGCGCAATGGCATGAGAGCGGTATGCAACACTTGCCAGTGGCGGTGAACATCTCGGTCGCGCAATTCCGCCGTGACAACCTGCTGGAGCGCGTCACCGAGACGCTGCGCGACTCGCGTTTGCCACCCGGGTTGCTCGAGCTCGAGCTCACCGAGTCGGTGCTGATGCAGGAGCAGGATCGGGTGATCACAGCGCTCGACCGCCTCCGTAGCGTAGGGGTGAACATTTCGATCGACGACTTTGGCACCGGCTACTCGAGCCTCGCGTACCTGCGGCGGCTCGCGGTCGGTAAGCTCAAAATCGACCGCTCTTTTGTGCAAGCGGCCGTCGATGACGGGCGCGGCGGGGGACGCATCGTGCGAGCCATCATCGACATGGCGCGCGCTCTCGAGCTGCAGACAGTTGCCGAAGGTGTCGAGACTGCGGCACAACTCGCGATGCTGCGCTCCGCGGGATGTGACATCGCCCAGGGTTACGCGTTGAGCGTGCCGCTTGCGCCGGCGGACTTCGTGGCTTTCGTCGCGCGCAGTTACAGAACCGAGGTGCGCATGGAGGGTGGTTCGCGAGCCTGAATATTCTCTCATCCCTGGGGGGGGGCAACATATGGCGATGTCCGAGTTGGAACAAACCGGTCGGCGATCCATACTGTTCTCGCGCAGTGGCGCCAGGTTCCTGGCGACTGTGCTGGCGTGTTCGATGGGCGCCCAGGTTCACGGCCAACAGGCGCCCGCGACCGAAGTACCCGCGAGCCAAGGCCTGGAATTGCAGGAGGTCGTCGTCACGGCGCAAAAGCGTAGCGAGCGATTGCAGGATGTGCCCATCAGCCTGACAGCCATCTCACAGCAGGATCTGGACCAACAGGGACTGCGCTCCATCGACGATGTCACCGCGGTCACCCCGGGAGTCACGTTCCAGCGCATGGGAAGCGGGCTCAACGCCAACTATAACGATGAGCAATCGGATATCAGCATTCGCGGCATCGAGTCCCAGGCGGGCACCTCGACCACCGCCATCTACATCGATGATGCACCCGTGGAGACGCGACACATCGCCTTCGGATCGGTGAACCCTTTCCCGGCGCTCTTCGACGTTGACCGTGTGGAGGTGCTGCGCGGGCCGCAGGGTACGCTGTTCGGCGCCAGCGCCGAAGGCGGTGCGATCCGCTTCATCTCGCCCGAGCCCGGCTTGGACAGGTATACCGGCTACGTGCGTTCGGAGCTGGCTGATATCCACAACGGCGACACCAGCTACAACGTCGGGGCAGCGGGCGGCGGCCCGTTGGTCGACGGCGTGCTCGGATTCCGGGCAAGCCTGTCCTTCGATCGTCAGGGCGGTTGGGTGGACCGGGCCAACTACAGCCATCCCGGGGCGGACCCCCTCATCCCGCCGACGTTTACGCTCGTGACCCAACCGAACTCCAACTGGGAACAGACCGAGACCGTCCGTCTGGCGCTCAAGTGGGTTCCCACCGACGGGTTGAGCGTGATCCCGTCTTTCTATTATCAGCGCCTGCATTTGAACGATACGGCCGTCTATTGGCCTTTTCTTTCCGACCCGGCCAACAACGTCTTCCGCAACGGCAACGCCTTGACCAACCCGAGCACAGATTGGTTCTCGTTGACGGGATTGAAGATCAACTACAACCTGGGCTGGTCGGACCTGACCTCCAGCACCTCGTATTTCGTGCGCCGGCAAAACTCGGTCTCCGACTATACGCAGTACGAGCGAGTTCTCTGGCTGGGCAATCCCTATCCTCAGCCCGGTGATATCGCCCCGACGCCGTTCAAGGACTCCCAGAACAACTTCTTCCAGGAGCTGCGGCTCTCCTCCAAAGGCGGCACGGATGCCCGCCTCAAGTGGACCGGCGGCTTGTTCTACGGTCGCATGAGCGAGAACGTGCAGGAGTATATCTACGACAACACGCTGAGCTCGGAGTTTCAGGCGCTCAACGGCTTTCCATTGTGTGGCGCGATCCTGGGTCCGTGCCCCAACGGCATCTACCTGCAGGCGCCTCTCGACCAGACCATCGACAAACAAGTCGCGGCCTTCGGGGAACTGACCGTCAAGATCGTGAGCAACCTGAGCGCAACCCTCGGCCTGCGGGTCTCGCACAACGAGGTCATCAACAACAACGAGGCGACTGGCGGCGCCCTGGTGGGTAATCCCGGGGTGTTCACCTCGTACTCCCTCTCCGAAAACCCGGTGACGCCGAAGGCAGTCCTCTCGTGGCAACCCAACCGGGACAGCATGTACTATGCGAGCGCGGCGAAAGGCTACCGCGTGGGCGGAATCAATGGCCCCAACAACCAGGGCATCTGCTCGGGCGACGTGAATGCATTGGGACTGGGATTACCCACGATCAACGGAGTTGCCCAGTGGCCGCTCAGGTACTCCTCCGACAGCCTGTGGAGCTATGAGCTCGGCGCGAAGCAGACTTTTCTCGACCACCGGCTGTCCGTGGATGCGAGCGTCTTCCTGATCCGCTGGAAAAACATCCAACAAAACGTCTTCCTGCCGGACTGCGGGCTGCAGTTCATCACCAACCTGGGGCAGGTGTTGAGCCGTGGGGGCGACCTGGAGGTGCACTACCTGCCGTTCGAGTCGCTGTCGCTCACCTTCACGGCTTCCTATACGGACCCGAAGTTCCTCGAAGCCTCCTGCGTCGGCGCTTCCGCTTTCAACGGAGTCGACTGTGTCAGTCCCGGGGGGCTCGCGGCGAAGCCGGTCGCCAGCGAGGGTGACCGGTTGCTCGCGAACCCGTGGAATCTGCACTTCGGTGGCGAGTACACCCATGCCCTGCCCATCGCCGCAGCCGCCGGCTACCTGAGGGTGGACTACCAGGTCCTCACGGCACAAAGAGCACAACTCGCGGGCCAGGATCCGCGCAACGCCTTTTTCGACAATACCATTCCCGGACTGCCGCTCAGCAAGGAGCTCGGTATGCGCCTGGGGGTGCGCTTCAGCGGGTTCGACATCTCGCTGTTTGGTCAGAACCTCACCAACGAGCATCCGCTGATGTTTGAGTCTCGGGACGTGCCGCCGGTACTGCCGACCAGCCCTCCGGATAACCTCTACTTCGCCCGGACGGTGCGTCCACGGGCGCTGGGATTGACCGGGACTTACCGATTCTGAGCGTCAGCCATGCGCGTAGCGGCTCATCGTAGTATTTCAGGAGCAGCCAGGCGACGAGAACCATGCCAACATACGAGCTCGCCGCTACGAGCCAGACCCGCGAAGTGGCAGGATGTGTGTGCCAGTACCAGTGCGCGAACACGTAGATCGCCGGGTAGTGGATGATGTACAGCGGATAGGAAAGCCGCCCGGTGAGGCGGCTCACCTTACCCGACCACCCGTTGAGTTGGGAGATGCCCGCGCCCAGGCAGATCGTCACGGGGAAGACGAAAATCACGCAGAGCGCTTCGAAGAGGCCGTCGAGACGGCCCATCGAGGGCGCTGTGAACACAGCGATCAGCAACAGGGAGAGCCACAGATAGGGGTGCGGCATTCGCACCCGGAGATTCAGCCGATACAGGAGCAGTCCGGCAAAAAACGGATAAATCAGCCGCACGAAGGCGGCCCAGAAGTTGTCCCACGCCCAACCGACGCCCAGGTTGCCGAAATGCAGGGCAGTCAGTAGCAAAGTCAGCGCGCTGGCCGTACAAAGCACGCCGAGAGCGCGGTTGGAAAGACGGGCGCCGAACAGGCCATAGGCGACGTTCGCAAGATACTCCTGGAACAAGGTCCACGCGGGTGGATCGAGGGAGTGGGTTTCGCCGAACCGGTTCGGCAGAGTGGGTGCGGGGAGCAGCAACAGGTTGAGCGCGAACACCAGGACCACCAGACCGGAGGAGGGCTTGGCGCCGCCGACATACGGATCGAAGAGATAGGCTAGCAGGCCGATGACCATGGAGACGACGACCATCGGGTGCAGCCGGATGAGCCGTCGCAGGAAGAACTCTTTCAACGTCAGGCGGGAGGCCGGAGCGGCGGCGCACGAGAGGCGCGCGTCGTAGGCGTGCCCTAGCACAAAACCCGAGAGCGCGAAAAAGAAGTCCACCGCCAGATGCGCGTGTCGCAGGGGGTTGTGAGCCAAGTCCGCGGAGGTGATCTCCGTGAAATGAAACAGCAGGACACTGAGCGCGGCCGTGCCGCGCAGGCCGTCCAGAACTTCCAGATGTGACTTCACTGCTGCGATTGCCCCCGCGAGGTCTTGCTCGTGTGGAAGACAGTAATATCACAGGAACTTTAAAAGTTGCCGCTAGCGGTCGCTAGACCTGGGGCGCCGAGCGCCGCTGGCATGCTCCAAATGGCATGTCACTGCGCCCTCATTTCAATATTCGCCCAGATAGGGTGGTGGTAAGTTCGCGCGCTGCTGAGGCGGCGGCGCGCCGCGCTTGAACGATCCCTTATGCGCTCAATCTGGGTTGCCATAACGGCTTCCATGGTTCTGCTCGCCAGCCTGACCAGCGCGTCCGTCGCGGGCACGCCGGTCGCAACGCATCGGCCTTGGATGAACACCTCTCTCAACGCGGGCGAGCGCACCCGGTTGCTGCTGGAGTCCATGACCGCAACCGACAAATTTCGACTGGTGTTCGGTTTCTATTCGAACGAGGCGCCCTGGAAGAGCTATCACAAACCGCCTGAGGGCGTACGGCAATCGGCGGGCTATGTTCCGGGCAATGCGCGCCTGGGTATTCCCGCTTTGACCGAGACCGATGCCGGCATCGGTGTGGCGAGCCAAGCAGGCCCCCACCCGAGCCTTGCCACGGCACTGCCCTCCAACCTGGCGATCGCGGCATCCTGGGACCCGGAATTGGCGTTCTCCGGTGGACAGATGATCGGCGACGAGGCGCGCCGTCTCGGATTCAACGTCATGCTCGCCGGCGGGATCAATCTTGCCCGCGAGCCCCGCGGCGGCCGCACGTTCGAGTATGCCGGCGAGGATCCCTGGCTGGCGGCAAACCTGGTGTCGGCGCAGATCCGCGGCATCCAGTCGAACCACATCATCGCCACGACCAAGCACTTCGCCCTGAACGATCAGGAGACCGGGCGCATGACGATCAGCGCGCGCATCGACGAGCGCGCCGCACGCATGTCAGATCTGTTGGCGTTCGAGCTCGCCATCGGCCAGTCGCAGCCCGGCGCGGTGATGTGCGCGTACAACCGGATCAACGGCGTGTGGAGTTGCGAGAACCCATGGCTGCTCACCGGGGTGCTCCGCGAGGATTGGGGCTATAAGGGCTTCGTCATGTCCGATTGGGGCGCAACCCACTCGACGATTCCAGCGGCCAACGCCGGCCTCGACCAGGAGTCCGGCTATCCGTTCGACCGCGCAGCCTACTTCGGGGATGCTTTGAAGGAGGCGATCGCGGGAGGACACGTTCCCCTGTCACGCCTCGATGCGATGGCAAGCCACATTCTCTATTCCATGTTTGTCAACGGGCTCTTCGATGAGCCGGTCGGAGGGGACCTCCCCGACTTCGAAGCGCATGCGCGGATCGCGCGTGTCAGCGCGGAAGGCTCCATGGTGCTGCTGAAGAACGACCGTGCCATCCTACCGCTGGCTGCTGATCTCCCATCCATCGCCGTCATCGGCTCGCACGCAGACGTCGGCGTATTGTCTGGAGGTGGATCGTCCCAGGTCTATCCCCAAACAGGCGTTGCGGTTGTGGACACTGACATCAAACACGGTTTTGCTGTCTACTTTCGCTCCTCTCCCGTGGATGCGTTGATTGCGCGTACGCACGCCAAGGTGCTCTATAACGACGGGACGGACCCGGTGGCCGCCGCGCAGTTGGCGGCGCGATGCAAAGTGGCCGTTGTATTCGCGCGCCAGTGGCGCGCGGAAGGAGTGGATGCGACGTTAGACTTGGACGCTGATCAGGACTCCCTGATCGAGGCCGTCGCCAAAGCGAACGCGAACACCATCGTGGTTCTGGAGACCGGAGGCCCCGTGCTGATGCCCTGGCTCAACTCGGTCGCCAGCGTGTTGGAGGCGTGGTACCCGGGGTCGAGCGGTGGTGAAGCGATCGCGCGCGTACTGACCGGAGAGGTCAACCCTTCCGGCCGGTTGCCGCTGACTTTTCCCCGCTCCGCCGAGCAGTTGCCGCGTCCGGCAGGGTTTCCCGCGACGCAAGAGACCGATCAGACGGAAGCGCTCGTTGCGTATCCCACGGTCGATTATGGAATAGAGGGCGCTGCGGTCGGTTACAAGTGGTACGACAAACGGAGTCTGTCGCCGCTGTTTCCTTTCGGATTTGGTCTGTCATACAGCCAATTCACGTACACCGGGCTGAGAGCGGAGGCCATCGACAATGGCATCGTCGTGCATTTTCGAGTCAAGAACACGGGACGGGTCACCGGTGCCGAAGTCGCGCAGATCTACGTGGGACCGAAGGAATGGAGTGCGGAGGGACTCTGGGAGGCGCCTCGTCGGCTCGCCGGTTTTGTGAAGCTCAACCTGAGACCAGGTGAGAGCCGTCGAGTGTCCGTGAGCATCGAGCCACGTCTGACCGGCTTCTATGATGATGACCTGCACGGATGGCGAATCGCCGCCGGTGAGTACGAAGTCAGACTCTCGAAGGATGCGACGCAAGCTGTCGCGCAAGGGCTCGTACACCTGGACGCGCAGAGCCTACCCCAGCATTAAGGCTACGCGGGGGGCGGGACGCCCTGTTTGCGCGGTAGCGCGAGCGAGAAAGGCTACACACCAGTGCCGCGGCTGCGGTATGGTAGCGGTACCACAGGAAGGGATCTGGGACTTCGCCGCCATGAGCTCTCGCTGGACCCGCCGAAAACTTCTGGCTACCTCCGCAGCCCTCGCCGCGCCGGCGCTATGGCGGCCGAGACTCCTTCTCGCCCAAGCTGCGCCCACAACCTACACCACAACTACTCCGCCCTACGTCGAGGTCGACACCGCTCAAGGACGCGTGCGCGGAGGTCACAGCCGTGGCGCCCTCGCATTCAAGGGGATTCCTTACGCGGGCGCGGTCACTGGAGCGGCACGTTTCAAAGAAGCGCCGCCACCGCAACCCTGGACTGGCGTGCGCGATGCTCTGAAGCTCGGACCACCCTCGATGCAAGGGCCCGGTACGACCTACGGTGAGAACGAGCCTGCCTACAGTGAGAACTGCCTGGTGCTCAATGTCTGGACGCCTGCCGTCAAGGACGGACACAAGCGCCCCGTCATGGTCTATTGCCACGGCGGTGGGTACGTGACCGGATCAGGGGGCTCGAAAGACATCGACGGCTCACACCTCGCCGCCCATTACGACGTCGTGGTCGTAACGACCAACCATCGACTGGGTCTGTTGGGTTACCTTTACCTGGGAGAGCTCGGGGGCGAGGAATACGCGACCTCCGGCAACCAGGGCATGCTCGATATCGTGGCAGCCCTGCGTTGGACGAAGACCAACATCGAGGCGTTCGGCGGCAATCCTGACAATGTGATGGTCTTCGGGGAGTCCGGCGGCGGGTTCAAAGTCGGGACTCTGCTGGCGATGCCCTCCGCGCAGGGACTGTTCCACAAGGCTTCGATCGAGAGTGGCGCGGCGCTGCGCCGCGTGGCCAAGGAAGATGCGACGGAAACAGCCCGTCGTGTGCTGAAGGGCTTGGGTATCGGCCCCCACGAGTTGCACAAGCTCGCGGATGTGCCCGCGCAGGAGCTCATCAAAATCCAACTTCAAGCCGATCACGACCAAGGACCTATGTTCCAGCCCTCGGGCGCACCGGGTGCACAGACGGCGCATGCCCCCGCGTTGGGACCCGTGGTTGACGGGCGAATCCTTCCTCGACACCCGTTCGATCCGGACGCGCCGCCGACAGCCGCGCAAATTCCGCTGATCGTCGGCTTCAATCACGACGAGGAAACATTCTTCGTCAAGGAGCACCCCGAAGTGTTTCACCTCGACGAAGCCGCGCTCGTGTCCGCAGCCCACAAGAGGCTCGGCGCGAATGCCGATCGGATCCTGTCGGTCTATAAGAGCGCCTACCCGAAGGCTTCGCCGACGGAGCTCTACATCGCAATCGGTACGGCCCTGAGGTTTGGCAATGACACCATCTGGCTTGCCGAACGCAAGTCGGCGCAACCCGCACCCGTGTACGTCTATCGCTACGACTACCGTTCGAACTACCCGATCCCGGGCACGGACTGGACCCTTCGCGCAGGTCACGCAACCGAAATCGCCATGAAATTCGACAATGCCGATATTCCATCGCTCGAGGGAAACGGGCCCGGGGCGGCCGAGACGGCGAAGAACATGAGCCTGTTGTGGACCCGTTTCGCGCGCACCGGACGACCGGACGCGCCGGGTCTACCCACTTGGCCCCGATACGATCTCAAGAGCCGCGCGACCATGATCATTGATGCGAAATGCCGGGTGGAGAACGATCCCGACCACGACATACGAGAGCTCTGGGCAAGCCTTCCCAGCAGCAATCTCCGCGGCGGGTGAAAGCCGCTATTCGGCGCGTAGCGCCTCAGAAGGAGGCAGCCGCCCAGCTCGCAGCGCCGGGAGAAAACCTCCAACCAGAGATGTGACCAGCGCCCACGCGAGTCCGAGCAACCAAAGGGATGCCGAAACGCGCAGTTTGAACGCGCCCCACACCCACATCTCACGGCCGTCGAATGTTATCCAGGCGATTGCTGCTCCCAGGAGTGCGCCGAGTGCGCCGAGCAGCACGGCCTCTAGCAAGACTGACGCCGCAACCGGCGTCGCCCCGAAGCCAATTGCACGTAGCGTTCCAATTTCACGGGTGCGCGCTCGTACCGCCGCATACATGATCTTCACGACACCGAACAGGGCTCCCAGAGCCATGATTGCGCCGATCACATAGGCCATGCGCGTGAAGAACGCGGTATTGACCCCGAGCTCGCGCAGATCGTAATCCGTCTTCCGCTCGGCGTAGACAGACAACGCGGGATTCTCAACGAGCCACTTTTGAAACTCCGGGTACGCACTAGCGGACGCCAGCTGTGTGATCACGTGCGCAAAACCCGCGCGGCGCCTCGCCGCCATGACCGTAATCGCATCTCCGGCCAGATAACTTTCAAAGATGTCCGCACCACAGGTAAAGACACCAACAATCGGCCACTTGCCGTCTCTCAACTTGACCTGGCTGCCGACGCCGAGCCCGAACTTGCGTGCCGCACCCACGCCAACGACCAACTCCCTCGCGCCGGAGCGGAACATGCGGCCCGCGACAATCCTGAAGGCGGGGCGTAGCGCAATGCCGGATGGGCCAATGCCCTGCACCTGGAGCGATCCCGGGGCAAACCCGTCTAAAGGATGTGTCCGCATCAGGAACTCGGCATCCGCCAGCGGTGCCCCATCAGGCCCCCTGGCAATCCCGGGAGCATCGAGAATCGTGGCAATGTCGCCGGGCTTCAGGCTGCGACTCTGATTGAAGAGAGCGCCTGCGCGCCACACCACGGCACGCGTAACGTCCTCCGGGGTTAGGTAGGCACGCCTTAATCCGTTGGTTAGTGACAACATTGAGGTCAACACCCCAACAACGCACGCCATGCCGATCACGATGACGAGCGCGGTGGCACAGCGCTGCCTTAGGCTGCCGAGCCCGATTAAACAAGCGGCCCAGATTTGACGCAGCTGGCTCATCGTCCGGCAATCACTGCGACAACATCGGTGCGGCGGAGACGATAGAGCGGGGCGATGGAGCTCAATAGACCAATCAGCAGCGCTGCCGCCAAGGCCCACCCGAACGCTGCCAACGATACGTGGACTTCTGGCATGTTGATGGAGCCTTTGAGCGCGAGATGCGCAAGGAGCACGTCCACTCCGAGGGCGAGCACACCTCCAATCAGGGCCGCCAAAACCGTCGGGATGGCAGCTTCCAGGGTCACCAGGGCGGCAATGTTGGCGTTCTCAAAGCCCAAGGCTTTGATAACCCCAAACTCCCCCAGACGCTCTCGGACGGACTCGGCAATCCCGTTTGCGCACAAGAACAGGATCATGAACAGGCCTGCAGCTCCGATCCCCAGGCTGATCTGCCGCATGTTGATGTTCGCATCGGCGAGCTCCTGCGCATCATCCCTAGCCGGAACGCAGTAGAGCGCAGGGTTCGCGTTCGTAAACCGCGCTTCGACCTCCCGGCAAACCGCGCGCGCGTACTCCGGACGATCCACCGCAATGCGCATGACGTTGACCAGATCGCGTTCATCTGGAGGGCCCCAGTTGTGAGCGTAGCGCAGGTTCCCGATGATGGTGTCGGGGTTCCAATCAGGGCCGCCCGAGCCCGGACCCCAGCCTGGAGGATCCTCAATGAACCCGAGCACCGTGAAATACCAGGTGCCGGTGCCATCGACGGTACCCTGGAAACCGCTATTCATGATCACCCGGTCACCGAGGCGGACATTGTGGCGCGCCGCGGCTTTCCGGGTCAGGAAGATGCCCGACGGATTCGCATCGAAAGCCCGCCAGTCAGCCGGACTCATCGGCAGCTCCGGCCACGCCGAGCGTATCCCCTCGTCGACGAACATGATCGTGATCGGGTGATGTTCGTCCTGTTGATGTCCGGCGAGCCATGCCTGCCCCCCGACCGCGACGACGTGGGGGATCCGGGCCAGTTGCTCGCGATAACCGACCGGTATCGTCCCGCAGTCGAAGGCGCACGAGATGATCAGACGGTCCATCCTGACGTCGTCAATAGCTTGCTCGTAGGCTGCGTTGACCGCGAGCATCGCGCCGAAGAGTGCAAAGCCCACGGAGAGAGCCGCAAGCATGAGTAGTGACTCTGAGCGGTTGCGCCACAGGGTGGCCCAGACGAGCGGCACGAACTTCATATCGCGATGCTGTCTGAATCGCGATGCGATCGCAACGAGCGTAGGAATCAGAGATAAACGGAGCTGCTCGGGGGCAGCAGCTCCGCAAGGGCGATCTGTCAGGCGCTCGTTGAAGCGGCCTCGAACACCGCGGCGACGATGCCGAGCCGGCCAGTCATGAAATTTTGTCCCAGGTTGGCTGTAAGCTGCGCGAAGTCCGGTCCCATCACCACGCTGAGATTGGGCGTCGGCGGCGGCGATCCGGACGCGCGCATCTGAGCGCCCCAGGCCTTGGTGGCCGGCATATCGTCTCGCCACTCCAGCGTGCGGAAACCGGCTGATTCGATCGCCTCGCGCGTCGCGGCGGCAGTCAGGAGAAAGCTCGTCGCCGGGGTTCGCGCCCAGGGGAGGGGGTATTGCGGGTCGCCGCTGTTCAAGACGATGTCAAAGGTCGCAAACCTGCCGCCCGTCTGCAGTACGCGCCGGATCTCGCGGTAGAGCCGTGCCCGGTCAGAGATGTTCATTGCCACATGCAGCAGCAACACGGCATTGAAGCTGCCGTCAGGAAATGGAAGCTCCAGAGCACTGGCGGTCTGGAACGACACTTGCGAGCTCTGCCCGGTGCGCTCGGTTAGATAGCGCGCCGCATCCACGAACGGCTCGCTGAGATCGACGCCCGTAACCCGGCAGCCGTAGGTTGCTGCCAGAAACCGCGCCGGCCCCCCGACTCCGGAGCCAACATCCAGAACCGACATCTCGGCGGTGATCCCCGCCAACTTGGCCACGTCCGCGGTCGCTGCGAGGCCGCGAGTATGAAACTGGTCGAGCGCACCCAGCTGTTGGGGTGTCAGGCGTTGATTCTCGGGCCCGAAGGTGCTGAGGGCGGTCTTGAGCCGCTCGGTCAGGCCAGTCGCGTGATAGTGGGCGCGCACGTCATCCAGCAAATCGCTCATTGCAAGCTCCTCTTCGGCCGTTTCGGGTGGTGGTTGCGGATCTTGGGTCTCGCGAGCAATGTACGCTGGCTTCCAGCGAGCGACTATTCGCGATAATGTGGACAGGGTATGAAGCAAAACTTCACAGTCAGGCGGAACGCGCTGGAGGGCCTGGAGGCTTCCTTGAGCGTCGCCCGGCACCGCAGTTTTCGCAAAGCGGCCGCCGAGCTCGGGGTGACTCCATCGGCCATCAGCCAGGCGGTACGCGCACTCGAAACGCGCATTGGCGTAACACTGTTCATACGCACAACACGCAGTGTCGGCCTGACCGTGCCTGGTCAACGCTTCCTTGAACGCGCCGCGCCCGCGTTTGCCGAGCTCGTGGCGGCCGGCGAGGCCGCACGTGAGCTAGGGCAACGCCCGGCCGGGCTCTTGCGTCTCGCCGTCCCCCGAGCGGTTGTCGCGCTGATCCTGGAGCCGATGATCGCTTCTTTTTGTGAGGCTTACCCCGAGATAGAACTGGAGATCGCGGCCAGCGACGCCATGGTTGATCTTGCAGCGGGCGGCTTCGACGCCGGTATCCGTCTCGGCCAGTTCGTCGCGCCGGATATGACGGTGGTGCGACTAACACAGCCGTTTCCGTTCGTGGTCGTTGCTAGTCCCGACTACCTACGTCGGCGGAAGCGACCTGAGCGCATCGAGGATTTGCGTGCACACGCCTGCCTGCGCATGCGTCGCTCGGACGGGTCGATTGCGCCCTGGTCGTTCGTCGACGGCAAAAAGACAGTCGAGGCAATCGTCTCGGGGCCTCTGATTGCGCACGACTATCCCACGCTCCTTGGAGCGGCGATCCAAGGTGTGGGACTGGCTCGAGTGCCCGGCCCGCTTGCCCAGGCGCCTATTGACGAGGGCCGTTTGCGAGCGCTTCTGACGCGCTTTGCCCTCAGAACTCCAGGGGTGTTTCTATACCACCCAGGTCGACGCCAGGTCTTGCCCAAACTGCGCGCGTTCATTGATCACGTGAAGGGGTATTCGGACACCATCACCAAGCGCTGAGGTCGCTGCGCCCTGTTCGCGACGTATAAAAAATGTCCGAATCAAGCCCCGTCAATCGTCTTTGGTTTGTCGTTGACCGGAGCACCAGCAATATGTCCGCAAGCCAAGCCAGCCGTAAAGCATTGCGTTCGCCAGTCGCGTTGATCCGCATCAGCTCCATTCTTTTTATGGGACTGATGGTAGGGCACATGTCAGCATACCCTTGGACATCGACCCAAGCTCCACAAGAAGTGGGACTCACTGGGTTGATGAAGTCGATCCCATTCGAATTCATGGGGGAGCGCTCAACCTATTGGGATCTATACTTCGGATGGGGTCTTCTGGTTGGTGCTCTGCTACTTACCTTGGCCATCATCCTCTGGTTTTTGGCAGGCCTTGCCCGCACGGGACTGCGCAGCGTAGGCGCCATTACCGGAATCATCTCCGCGACGAGTCTGGTTGGCGCTTGTCTTTCCCTCCGCTTCTTCTATGTACCGCCATTGATATTCTTTTCGATCATCTGCGTCATTTTGATGGCGGCGGCGGTGCAACTACTGCGATCACAGAACGACTAGAATTCTCCGACGCGGCGCTGGCTGGGGCGGCTGCGCAAGATGCTACTCCTTGCAAGCGAAGCTGCTTTCGATGTTGGGATCGCCACCGCTGTAGCGCGCGATGCGTGGATAGGGACACAGTGGGCGGCTCTGGCCCGGGAAGGACTTCCCGGTCGCGATAATGCGCTCGGGTGGGCGTGCGTGTTCCACCCAGTCGTCGATTGCGGTGAGCATGTCGAACTGGTCCGTGGCGGGGCCGCCGGCGCAATGGGTCATCCCGGGCACCAGGAACAGGCGAGCCCAGTCGGAAATTGCGCCTGCATTGGCGGACTGCGCGCGCTCGTACCAGGCGACGGTGTCGAGCGGGGAGAGGCCTTGATCGCTCAGGCCGTGATACAAGATCAGTTTACCGTGTCGCGCGAACGACCCGAGGTACACGGCGTCAGCGTCATTGATCTTGGCGGTCTCGGCCAGGCGCGCCGGGTCGCGATCGAAATCGAGCTTCAGTGGGTCGAAATCGCGATCGGGCGGCGTCAGGCTGTAATAGCGCAGCGAGTCGAATCCGAGCGTCGCGTCCGCGGAGTTGTTTTGGGCGGTCGGCGAGGTGCCGAAATGCATGCGGCGAAACGCGGGCGCGCCAATTCCGGCATCGTAAGGGAAGGACGCATACAGCGCTCGCCCGCGGCTGTCGCGAGGCCCATCCATCACTTGCTTCAGCGCGGTGACTTGTTTGGGAGTCAGGCAACTGTCGGACTTTGTGGCCTTGCAGGTCAGAACGGCGGGATCGAAACGGCAGGCGCGGTAATCGTTGATCATTCCATCGACGAGGCCGTCGAGGCCGTCGCATTTTTTCAACACGGCTGCCGCGACCAACTCGAGGTCCGAGTCGGAGAAGAGCAGGCCTGGAATCGGCCGGCCTTGCGCGTCCTTGGGTGAGGCCCGAGCGGCGACGATCTCGTTCCAGGCTTCGTCGAGATTGACGCGGGTCAGGTGGAAAGAAGGATCGCCCGCGACGATGCCGTCAAACTGCATTGGCAGGCGCTCGGCGGCGACCATGGCTTGACGGCCGCCGTTCGAGCAACCAATGAAGTAGGAGCGTCGCGGCGCTTGTCCATAGAAGAGGGTAATGAGGGTCTTCGCGAGGAGCGTCGTTTTATCTACGGCGTTGTAGGCGTAGTCGATGCGCGCTTGTTGGTCCAGGGCGAAGTGAGCGTCTATCATCGAGCCACTGCGGTGGCCGCCATCGGTGGATACCACCGCGAAGCCGCGCGCAAGCGCCGGCGGGCTTGCGCCCCCGGCAGCCCCGTAACTGGGAGCCAACACGCCGTCCAGGCCGCCGCCGCCCTGGAAGACGAGCTTACCCTGCCAGTCGAGTGGTAGGCGCAGCTCGAAGCCTATGCCGAGCTGCTGGCCCTGCGCGCCGGTGCGGGGGTCTAGAGTGCCCCGAAACAAGCAGTGTGCGGGTAAGTCAGCCGGGGCGCCGGGAAGGCTCGTGGTGGCGGGACCGGCGGGCATGATCTGCACGTCGTCCACTCTCAGGCCTGCCAGGGAAAACTGTCGCAGGTCGAGGCATCGCGACTCAGGGGTAGCGGCGAGCGTTGCGGATGTTTGGGGGGGCGCCGCTAGTGTTTGGGTATGTAAGAAACTGCATAGGAGGGTCGCGCCCGCCGCAAGGGTGTATCGCATCGGTCCTTCGTCCTCGACTCACGCTGAGAGCATCCTATGATGTTACGGCTTTCGCGAACGGTTGAGGAGCAGGGCGCGGAGCTG
>CAYNTW010000010.1:85083-91298 GCA_964400085.1 uncultured Steroidobacteraceae bacterium
GCGACTAATGACTCATCGACGAAGTCTCCAGGCACTTGACGTCTGGGTTCCAGGGGGCAAACAGACCGCTTGGATCCGGCTTCCAAGCCCACACGTGCAGGTACCACAGGCCAATCGCATCCACTTTCGTGAGGGCTTGCCCCAAGATGCGCGGCGGCTCGGTTGATTTCCAGGCGGCGATCGGCACCAGGAATTCCACGCCATTCAATTGAAATCTGCCGTCGGGCAGCTTCTCGTAGACCAGCACTTCTGGATGTTCCGGGTCGAGTGTTGCATCCAGTAGGGCGTTGTTCTGAAAGTGATAACCCATGGCGCCTGCCGGTTGATGTTCGACGCAGTCGGTGACGCGCTTGTAGCCGGCCGCCTCGGCAGCCTCAGTCGTCTTGAACCTGGAGGTTGCATCACGAATGGTCATGATGTCGCGATCAACCGCTTCGCCATAGCCGCTGGGAAGAATACCCGGCGCCTCGCGCATGCCCTTTACGGCGGGTTGTGTAGCGGTTGCGTTCAATGATGCCAATATCGCTGCCATCGCTCCGAACAGGCACACTGTCATTCGAGTTTTCATCATTCACCTTCCGGGTTTTGCCTTCGTGACGCAGTCATCCTAGGGGCGCCGCGGAGGAGGTGGACACTTGTTTTTGACCAACGGTCCTGCCTGGCTGCCGAACTGGATTGGAGTCCTTGCGAGCGTGGAAGGCGCTGAGGCGGACAGTTATCCGTGGCAGAATGGAACACTCATGTCACCCCGGATGCGTCAACGAATTCGGCTGATCGCGGGAGTCTGGCTGGCCTGGACGATCGCCGGGCTTTTCTACATCGTCCAGGACGCGGTTCCGCGCCTCTATCGAGGCGGTGCTGTGCCTTGGAAATACGTGTTCGTCGGCTGGATGACGGGCATGTATGTCTGTGCCGCTCTCACACCGGTGCTCATTTGGATTGGCAATCGGTGGCCTCTCGAACGCCAAGTCCGCTACGCCGCATGGCACCTCTGTTTGAGCGTGGTCTTCTCGATCCTGGCCACCGTCAGTGAAGTCCCCATACTATTGCTGCTTGGCGTCTTCCCAGCAGCGGCTCCTCCTCCATCGATCGTAGCGGGAGTCAAAATCATGTTGTCATTTGGAATCCAAGGCGGTGTGATCCGCTATTGGGCCGTGATCGCGCTGCATGCGGTGTACCGGTCGCAGCAAGCCGCCAAGACTCGCGAGCGGGAGGCATTCGAGCTGAGGGTGAAAGCATCCGAGCTCGCCCAGCAGCTGGCTACCGCGCAGTTGAGCTCCCTGAAGATGCAGTTGCAGCCGCATTTTCTGTTCAATACGCTGGGTGCCCTCATGGTATTGATTCAGCAGCAGAAGAATGCGCAGGCTAAAGGCATAGTCGAAAAACTAGGGGATCTCCTGCGCCTCACACTGGATGACGTGGACGCCCAGGAAGTCCCGCTCTGGCGCGAGCTCGAATTCCTGCGGTTGTATCTGTCGATCGAG
The DNA here is from genome assembly GCA_964400085.1 of uncultured Steroidobacteraceae bacterium. Classification (GTDB taxonomy): domain Bacteria; phylum Pseudomonadota; class Gammaproteobacteria; order Steroidobacterales; family Steroidobacteraceae; genus 13-2-20CM-66-19. The sequence goes on from CAYNTW010000010.1 coordinate 86,568, forward strand.
CAGGTCCGGTTCGAGGACCGGCTGCGTGTGCGCATTGCTACGAACGTGTCATCCGAAGTTCTCGTGCCCCATATGGTGCTGCAGCCGATCGTGGAGAACGCAGTACGCCATGGTCTTGGCCGCAGCGAGGAAGCGGTGACCATCGAGGTGGTGGCGAGCAGCTCCAATGGATTACTCAACCTCATGGTGTCCGATGATGGGCCTGGACTCGTCTTGCCCGGGCCTGCTCGCTGGGGCATCGGATTGACGAATACCCGCAATCGGTTGGCGCGGCTCTATGGAGATAGCGCGAATCTCTGCATCGAGCCCGCAGCCGGGCGAGGTGTGCGGGTTACCATCACGCTACCGATTCGCGTTCAAAGCGAAGGCGCACGATGCGATTGAGCGTCCTCGTTGTGGATGATGAGCCCATCGCGCGCGAGGGGCTCAAGCTGTTGCTCAGGCGTCAGCGGCAAGTCGAGTCTGTCACGGAAGCGCGCAACGGGCGTGAGGCGATCGCGCTCATTCGCGAGCAGAGACCAGATCTCGTACTTCTCGATGTGCAGATGCCAGGGAGCGATGGCTTTGCGGTAGTCCATGCCGTTGGAGTAGAACGCATGCCGCCGATAGTCTTCGTCACCGCGCACGACCAGTATGCGATCCGAGCGTTCGAAATCGCAGCGATCGACTATCTCCTCAAACCGGTGACCGAGGAACGCTTTGACCTCGCGTTCCAGCGGGCCATTGGCAGGCTACGAGGCACGTCGCACGAGAATGTCACAAAACAATTGATGACGATGCTCGATGCCCTCGCGAATCCACCGCGGCAACTCGAGCGGTTCGCGGTTCGATCCGGCGAGAAGACCTCGTTCGTGCTGGTCAACGAGGTGGATTGGATCGAAGCCTTCCAGAACTATGTCCGGCTCCACGTGGGTCCGGCAACTTACCTGTTGCACGTACCGATGAACACCATCGAGGGCGTGCTCGATTCCACCCACTTCCTGCGTATCCATCGATCGTACATCGTCAACGTTCGGGGCATCGCGCGGCTCTGGTCGATCGCGCACGGTCAGTTTGCGATCGAGCTCAAGTCGGGACAACATCTGCATTCTGGACGCACCTACAGCGAACGCATCCGCCGCTTGCTTACAAATCCATTCTGAGGCGCTCCAACATCCGTCTATGAGGTCATCGTCCTAAGGAATGTTGCGTGGTCCGGTAGCGTCTCCACTGACCTGCGAATCACTTCGCGCATGGCCTCGAAGCGTCCTTCCAGGCCACCACCGCCGAGGAGCTCCACGACCGGCTCATACCTGACAGGCCAGATGTTCAGCCCAGCGTAGATGGCAAGCCAACTCGACGGCAGAAACGTCTCATGCTCCAGCATGGCGATCCGGCCGGTCTGGCTGAACAACTCCTTCTTGTAGCTCAACGTCTCGGGCAGCGCCATGGCGCGGCAATACCGCCAGAAGGCCGTATCCTCCCGCTGCGAGGCCGCGTAGTGCAGAATCAGAAAATCCCGCACCCGCTCATACTCGAGAGTCGTCAAACGATTGTATTCGGCGCTGATCGCCGGATCGCAGTCACGGTCGGGAAACAGGGAGAAGAGCCGCGCCAGGCCGGTTTGCACCAGGTGGATGCTGGTCGACTCGAGCGGCTCCAGAAAACCCGCCGCCAGTCCAAGCGCCAGACAATTGCCGGCCCAGGCGCTCGCCCGGCGACCCGCCTTGAAGCGCAACAAGCGCGGGTCGGAACGCGGAGCCCCCTCCAGGCGCTCCAACAGGCTTGCCGTGGCCGCATCGTCGGAGAGATGGGCGCTAGAGTAGACATATCCATTACCTACACGATGCTGCAGCGGAATTCGCCACTGCCAGCCGCATTCCCGCGCCGTCGATTGCGTGAAAGGGACAGGGTCTTGCGCGCTCTCGCATTGAACCGCGACAGCGCGGTCGCAAGGCAGCCACTGCGACCAATCGACGTAGCCCGTCTCGAGCGCCTGTCCGAGGAGGAGCGACCGGAACCCGGAACAATCGATGAAGAAGTCGGCGCCGATCGAGCGCCCGTCCCGCAAAACCAGCGAATCCACCAGACCTCTTGAGCCCAACCTGACATCGACGACTTCACCTTCAATGCGGCGCACCCCACGCCCTTCGGCATAGCTCCGCAAGAAGCGTGCATAGAGCGTCGCGTCCAGGTGGTATGCATAGGAGAGTTGACGTAGAGGGGAGGAGGGGTCTTGCAACGGCGGAGCGCCAAACCGACCCAGACGCGCTGCGAGGCCCGATACCGACCACTCCTCGAGCGGTGAAACATGCCCTTCCTGCCTGCGCTTCAGCCAATACGCCTGAAACAACTCATGGCTGACGTTGAGCCCGTAGGCGCCGAACGGGTGCAGGAAGCTCTCGCCAAGGGTACGCCAGTCGCGAAACTGAATCCCCAACTTGAACGTACCACGCGTGGCGCGCAAAAACTCCCGCTCGTCCATACCGAGCAACCCATGGAAAGCGGGCAGGCTGGGAATCGTGGCCTCACCAACACCCACGGTGCCGATGGCGTCGGATTCCACTAGGGTGATCTCGCAAGCACTCTCGAGCACTCTCGCCAGCGCCGCAGCGGCCATCCATCCCGCGGTTCCGCCGCCGGCAACAACCAAGCTCCGCAAGCTACGCGAGGAGCGCTGCCCCAACTCGCTCATTTGCTTGCCCGGCAGTGTTGGTTGATGAAAGCGCCGTGCGTTGGTAGCGACTGCGCGGCCCCCGTGACGATGCGCGTGCGCCGCTCCATTTCGCGCCTCAAGGCGCCCTCTTCGATGAGGTCCGCCATCGGATCGTGACGGCGCGGAAAGATCCCGAGACCGAAGTAGATCGAAATCCAACTCGGCTCGGCGAAGGCGCCACTGTCATAGAGCGCGAGCGCGCCGCTGGCTTTGAACAGCTCGATCTGGTGATGCAGCGCATCGGGCAGAGGCATATTCCGGCAATAACGCCAGAGCTCCCCGTCACGACGGCTCGCCCAGTAGTGTAGGACGATGAAATCCCGTATCGACTCGTAGCTGCGCGCCATCAGCCGATTGTATTCCGCGGCCAGCGTCGGCTCGAAGCCCCGCTCCGGGAAGAGCTCGATCAGTCTACCAATGCCGGACTCGACCAGGTGGATGCTGGTGGACTCGAGCGGCTCGAGGAAACCGCTCGCGAGACCCAGCGCCACACAGTTTCGTTTCCAACATTCGCGCCTGCGGCCGGCGGTGAATTTGATCAGTCTCGGCGCTCCGAGCGCCTCGCCGTCGAGGTTGGAGAGCAGCGTCTGCGCAGCCTCGTCCTCACTGATGTAGCTGCTGCAGAACACATAACCGTTGCCGGTGCGGTGCTGCAGAGGAATCCGCCACTGCCAGCCGGCCTCGTGTGCGGTCGAGCGCGTAAAGGGAGCCGGCTCACCGATGCGGGCGCACGGTACCGCGAACGCTCGATCGCAGGGCAGCCATTTCGACCAGTCATCGAATCCCGCATGCAACGCGCGCTCGATGAGCAGTCCCACAAATCCACTGCAGTCGATGAAAAGGTCCCCGCTCACCGAGCGCTCACCCTCGAGCACGACGGATTCGATGAAGCCGTCGTCCGCGCGCAGGCGCACATCAACGATGCGTCCCTCCACGCGCTTTACCCCGCGCTGTTCGGCGAAAGCGCGCAGATAGCCGGCATAGGAGGCGGCGTCGAACTGAAACGCGTAGGAATACGACCCTAGAACCGACTCCCGGTTGGGCACCGGCGGCGCAAATCTTCCCAATTTTGCGGCCACCGTGGAAATAGAGGAGTCGGCATAGGATTGATCGTCTTCAGGCCGGCGCATCCTGAGCCAGGCCTGGTGCGGGGAGACACCCCGCAGCGCAGGCCCAAAATCACTGAACCCATGGAAAAAGGCGCGCTCCGGGTTCCATCCCACAAACTCGATTCCCAGCTTGAAAGTGGCCTGCGTATGGCGAACGAACTCGATCTCGTTCACGCCCAGCGACCCGTTGAAGGCCCGCAAAGTGGGGAGCGTCGCCTCCCCAACCCCGATCGTGCCGATCTGCGCGGACTCGACGAGCACGATCTCCTCGACCCGCCGACGGGCGACCGCGGCGAGAGCCGCGGCCGCCATCCATCCGGCGCTGCCCCCGCCGACGATCACGATTTTGCGAATGGCTGAGCCAGCCACCACGCAACCTCTAGGTCACAATGTTGCGCGCAATTGTACCGAGAAGGTGCGCCCGCTGCCGTACCATTCGAAAACGCTCGTGCCGATGTGCTGCTGGGCCAGGGATCTGTAGAGCGAGTCCGTCAGGTTCAGCCCCTGCACTCCGAGCGTGAGGTGAGAGGTGATGTTGTAAAACACCGAGGCGTCGAGCTCGCCATAATTGGCCCCATAGATGGGCAGACCCCATGACACATTCTTCTTGCCGTAGTCGGGACTGGCGGGATCGGTATTGAGTCCATTTTGCCCTTGGAGCGGGAAAACGTTGGTTCCCAGCAAATACTTGCTGCGCCAGGAATAGGCGAGGCGCGCGGAGACCGGGCCGCGGTCGTACAGCAGAGCAGCGTTGTAGGCGTATTTCGACAAGTTGGCCAACGGCAGGTTGCCGAACGCACGCCCATCAGTATCGCAGCCATTCAGGCTGCGGCTGAAAGTATCGTATGCTTCGCAATACGTGCTGGTATTCGCTTGATCCACACTCTGGTGGCTGTTGATGTACGTGAAGTTCAGTTGCGTACCGAA
>CAYNTW010000011.1:0-615 GCA_964400085.1 uncultured Steroidobacteraceae bacterium
ATGGATAACGCTGACAATGCCCTCAAGGGCTTGTTTCTGAAGCTGACATCGCCGCAGATCCTGACCGAGGTCATCGCGATCGTGCTCGCGGGACTGATTGCCTTGGCAGGGGCCCACTTCGTACGCAGCTGGCATCGCAACTATCTTGCGAAAGCCGGGCCGGAACGTGACGAGGACGTCTGGCAGCAGCGGGCGTTGGAAGGGACGGTCCTGCTGGCGCCTTTCCTAGTGGCGTTGATCGTGCTGCTGGTGGTGCGCTCGACCCTGGCCTCCCTCGGCACGCCGACGACGGCCGTCGACACGGCTTTGCAACTCACCACGGCGTTGGTTCTCGTCCGCCTGGGCGTCTACCTGCTGCGCGTGATGATGGGCCAGGACTCCTGGCTGCGGACGTGGGAGAGCCGCATCACCTTCGTATTGTGGCTCACCATCGGGTTCTCGCTCGTCGGTTGGCTCGACAAGGTCGAAACCACCCTCAACCGTATCAATCTCATTCCCGGCAAGACCCAGTTCAGCCTCTGGGCGTTGCTCAAGGGCCTGGTCATCGTCACGGCATTCGTGGTGGTCTCGAGCCTCATCGCCACTTGCCTTCCCGGGCCTGCTGCGAATGCCTCG
>CAYNTW010000011.1:625-52188 GCA_964400085.1 uncultured Steroidobacteraceae bacterium
TCATCGCCCGCGCGTTCGAGCGTCGAGTGATGCGGCTCGAGCAGCTCGCCGTCGCCACCCGGATCGGGATTTCGAAATTCACCTACTTCCTCCTCGTGGGCCTCGGGGTGATGCTCGGGATCAACGAGGCGGGCGTGGATGTCACGACCCTCAACGTACTCACCGGCGCCATCGGCCTCGGTCTTGGCTTCGGCCTGCAGGCCATCGCCAGCAATTTCGTGAGCGGGTTCGTGCTGCTCATGGACAAGTCCATCAAGCCCGGCGATGTGATCAGCTTCACGGGCCACACCGGCACCAGCACGGAGAACTTTGGCTGGGTGCAGGAGCTGCGCGGCCGTTATGTCGTGGTGCGCGACCGCGATGGCGTCGACACCCTGGTGCCGAACCAGAATCTGATCACCAACTCGGTGATCAACTGGAGCTACTCCGATCAGCGGGTGCGGATCCGCTTGCCCGTCATGGTCAGTTATGACGATGACCCCGAGGTCGCTCTGAAGCTGCTATTCGAGGCGGTGGAGCACCACCCCCGCATCCTTAGAGACCCGCCACCGGTTACGCGCCTCATGGCCTTCGAAGATTACGGCATGCGGATCGAGGTGCGGTTCTGGATCGCGGACCCCATGAACGGGGTGAACAACGTGCGGTCTGACGTGAATCGCGCGATCTGGCGGATTTTCCGGGCGCACGGGGTGAAGATCCCGGTGGCGCAGCGCGAATTGCGCATGCTGGACAAGCCGCCGCCGCGGGTTACCCGCCCTCCTGAGCCAGGGGAAAGCTCGGGGGACATTGATTACAGCGAAAACTCAGACTGATGGCACTCGAGGTGGCTCCCGGAGTCGTGATCCCCGATAGCGCACTCTCTTTTACGTTTGTGCGCGCATCGGGCCCGGGTGGACAGAACGTCAACAAGGTCTCCTCGGCGGTACAGCTCCGGTTTGATTTTGCGCGCAGTGGAGTCCTGTCGGATGCGGCGCAGGCTCGCTTGCGGGCGCTCGCCGGCCGCCGCGTGACGGACGACGGGGCCATTCTGATCATTGCGCGCAATCAACGCTCACAGGATCACAATCGTCGTGAAGCCCTCGAGCGGCTGGCCGACCTCGTGCGACGCTCGTTGGTTGCGCCAAAGACGCGCAAAGCCACCAAGCCGACGCGCGCCTCGCGGGAACGGCGGCTGGAACACAAGTCGCGCCAGCAGCAAACGAAGCAACAACGCAGGCGCGTCCGGTGGGATGATTGACGCGCGCAGGCAGCGCGCGCAGCTAGGGAGAGATCATCGATGTATATGCCGGCGATCATGGCGTTCCTGCACCATCTGGCGGCGTTCACGGTCGTGAGCGCGCTCGTCGTGGAAGTGGCGTTGTTCAAGCCTCCTCTGACGGTCACGCAGGCAGCCAGGCTGCAACGGACTGACAGCCTGTTCGGGCTTGGGGCCGGCGCGCTGCTCGTGGTGGGCTTGCTGCGGGTGATCTACTTCGAGAAGGGACCGGGCTATTACTTCGCGGACGGCTTCTTTCTCACCAAGTTCGCCGCTTTCATCATCGCCGGTCTGCTCTCCATCTACCCGACGGTGTTGTTTCTGTCATGGGGGAGAGGTCTCAAACAAGGGATCGCGCCCGATGTTCCAGAGGCACAGGTCCGGCGCGTGCGCCTGTGCCTCATGTTGGAGCTCACCGCGATCGTGGTTATCTTGTTTTGCGCCCCGTTCATGGCGCGCGGGTTTGGCTATTGGGGCCGCTAGTGGTCGCTTGCTCCTGCATCAATCCCCAAAGCTGCTCGACATGGCGCCGTTCGGTGGCTTCGGCGCCGATGGAAACACGGGCCATCCAACGGCCATCGAGCATGGCGGGAGTCAGGTAGGCGCGACCGGATTCGTTGATGCGGCGTACCCAACCCAGAGTGTGCGCGTCCAGGGCATCGCCACTGAAGTTGGGCGGTTCGTGTCGAACGCAGACCGTTTGCAAGGGGGTCGGCGCGACGCGCTTCCAGTTGGGTGTCGCGTCCACCTGGTCCGCAAGCCACCGCGCGTTCGCCATGTCGCGGCGGATGCGGGCCTGTAGACCGCTGACACCCTGCTCGCGGATCAGGAACCAGAGCTTCAGGGCCCGGAAGCGCCGGCCTAGAGGTATGCCCCAGTCGCGGAAGTTTTTCACCTGCGCATCGGCCGCGGTGCGTAGATAGCTCGGGTTGGTGGACATCACGCGCACCAGGTGCTCCGGATCGCGTACGAAATACACCGAGCAATCGAATGCTGCCCCCAACCACTTGTGGGGGTTCATGACAATCGAGTCCGATTCCTCCACGCCCCGCCACATCGAGCGATATTCGGGGACGATCATCGCGGAGCCGGCCATCGCGGCATCGACATGCATCCATAGCCCATGCGCTTTCGCGACTCGGGCGATGTCAGCGAGCGGATCGATGGCGGTAGTGGCCGTGGAGCCTACCGTTGCGACCACGGCGCTCGGCTGCAGTCCGCGTGCACGATCAGCCTCGATGGCCTGCTCGAGCGCATCCGGACGCATCGCATAACTCGCATCCACCGGTACGAGGTGGATGTTGTTACGACCGAAGCCGGCGAGCAGCGCGGCTTTGTCGACGGAACTGTGGCTCTGGCTCGAGGCGTAGACGATCAACGGCTGCTCATGCTCCTGCAGACCGCCCCGGGCGGCGCCGTGATTGGTGGCCCGCTCGCGCGCGCACAGGAGGGCTACCAACGTGCTCGTCGAGGCCGTGTCCTGGATCACTCCGCTCCAGGCAGGCGAGAGATCCACCATCTGGCGCAGCCAGTCGGTCGTGACTTCCTCCAGCTCCGTCAGCCCCGGGCTCGATTGCCAGTTGAGTCCGAGCTGCGCCAGTCCCGTGCTGACGTAGTCACCCAAAACGGACGCGAGAGCGCTGTTGGAGGGAAAGAAGCCAAAGAAGCGCGGATCCTGAAAATGCGAGCACGCCGGCAGGATGAGCCTGTCGAGATCGCGCAGCACCGCTGCGAACGGTTCCGGAGCATCGGGGGCGGAGGTGGGTAGCGCCGCCTCGAGCGCGCCGGGACTGTTGCGGCTCAGGACCGGAAATTCTCCGCCTTGGATCTTCGCGCGATAGTCGGCGATCCAATCGATCAGCTCGTGACCGAAGCGACGGAATTCTTCAGTGTTCATGGAATCCTCCGTGGACCCGCGCGCTCGCCGCCACGGGTGATTACGTGTGGGTCACCTGCAGGATGCTATGCCGAAGCTGCTCGCTGAGAACGTACTGGGCATCCGCGGCGACGCGCATCAGGACTTCATCGAACTGGAGCTTGCCATCGGGTGAGTTGCGAATCACCCGACGCTCGCGCAACAGGTCGATGAAGTGGCTGAACAGGGCGCGGTCGAAGAACTCAGGCGAGTCGAGGCCGTAAAGGAGCGCCATGCGCTGGGCGGTGAGCTGACAACGCACTTCGAGCTCGGCCTGGGTGATCTGGTCGCTGCCGGCCTTCACGAGCTGCGCGATCGCCAGATAATAGCGCTCGATGGTCTGGATGGTCGCCTGGGCCAGCAACGACAGTTGGACCGCCTTGGCCGAAGTCGGCGGCGGTCTTTGCCACTCGCTACGCTCGTGGTCGCATTCGATGAGGCCGTGTTGTTCCAGGCAGCTCAGCACGCCGTTCACGACAGTGGGCAGCTCTTTCTCGTCCCAGCGCAGAAACAATTCGGCGGCGATATAAGGATAGATGCGCCAGGCAAGGCGTTGGATGTCCTCCGTGCGCACGCGCGCGTTGCTCGCGAACACGCAGGCAATCAGCGAGGGCATGGCGAACAGGTGCAGTATGTTGTTGCGATAGTACGTGGCCAGGATCGCGCTCGGATCGCTCATCCGCACGATATCGCCGAGCTTGTGGGATTGGCGCGTGACCACTTGCATCGAGATGCCATACGCCAGGATCTCCGCGCCCGTCAACTCTGTCAGGGTGACCCGGTCGCTATAGGGAAAGCCGCGTAGCAATGCCAGGTAGAGCTCCATCTGGCGCAGCAGGTCCGCTTCGGGCAGCGCCTGTTTGGGCGTGGCGAGCAGAGTCACGGCCAGGAGTCCGATCGGCGTCACTGCGGCGGCGGAGTTGATGTTCCGCATGATGGTGGCCGCGAGATCATCGACGGCGCGGCCCACCCAGGGAAGGCGGGTGTCGTCATCGAACTCGAGGGCTCGCCAGTTCGGCTCGTGTTGGTCGAGCAACCGCGCGAGCGGGATGGGCTCGCCGAGGTTCACATGCACCTTGCCAAAACGCTCACGGAGTTTGCCCAACGTACGCACCAGGCCAAAGACGCTTTCCTTTTCCTTCGGCTTGCCGGAGAGCTCGCCGATGTAGGTGCTGCCTTCGACGATGCGCTCGTACCCGAAGTAGACCGGCAGAAAAACGACCGGGCGCACGGGGTCGCGCAGGAAACTCCGGACGGTCATGGAGAGCATGCCCGTCTTGGGCTGCAGCAACCGACCCGTGCGACTGCGCCCCCCTTCGATGAAGTATTCGATGGAGTGACCGCGCGCCATGATGGCCGCGAGGTATTTCATGAAGACGACGGTATACAAGGCGTTGCCGCGAAAACTGCGGCGGATGAAGAACGCGCCACCCTGGCGCAGGAAGCGTCCCACGATCGGGAGGTTGAGATTGAGTCCCGCGGCGATATGAGGGATGGCGAAGCCGTTGACGTAGATGATGTACGACAGCAGCAGGTAGTCCATGTGGCTGCGGTGGCACGGGACGTAGACGATTTCGTTGCCCTCCGCCGCAGTCCGCTCGAGCGTTTCGACGTGGCCGAATTCGACACCGTCGTACAAGCGATTCCAAAGCCGCGACAATGCGCTTTCCATGAAACGGACGAACGAATGCGAGTAGTTCGCCGCGATTTCTTCGGCGTAACGCTTCGCGCGTAGGATCGCCTGGTGTCGAGTTAGTTTTTTCTCGCGCATTTCCTGCGCGACGACGGCTCGCACCGGACGGGTTCGCAGGACGCTGGTGACGATCGTACGGCGGTGGGATAGATCCGGGCCAATACGCGCGGCGCGGTGTTTTGCATATAGAGCTCGTAGGGCACGCGCCACGCGCCGCCCGCGCACGGCCACGCCGATCTGCTCCCCGAGGAGACTTCGCAACGAGATGGGATCGTCGAATTCGATGAGCGTGTCACGCCCGTTGACGAGCACCTGCATGAATCTTCGCGCGCGAGTGGTGAGCGCCCAATCTTCCGCGAAGAGGAGCCGGAACCAGGACCGCTCCTTCTGTGGAGCCCGGCTCCAGTAGACCGCGACGGGTACCAGGTCGATATCGAGCCGTGGGTCGGCGCGCAGCGTTTCGATCATTTGGCCCAACTGCGCCGGTGGGCGCCTGTCGATGCGCTCGTCGCAGAAGCCGCGTGGCTGGGTGAGAAAGAAAAACGAGCGCAGATCCTTGGCGGTTTCGATGAGCCGCTTGCGAGGCCGCGCAAGCTTCAGACGTACGCACGCGTCCTGCAACACCGCGAGGTCCATGGTGCTTCGCTGTTCCAGCACATAGCACACTGGATTGTTCCGTGCATGCAAGCGCGCCACGACATCATCCGGGCGCACCTTGAATTTTACGAGGAGCCGCAGGAGCCAATTCATCGCATCGTCGTTATCGTTATCGCGCGCATCGCCGGACGGCAGTTTAGCCGCCCTGCCGCCTCATTCAAACGCGATCGGCGGCAGGTCGAGGGCGATGAGGAAGTATTCGAACAGGTATTGGATCATGCGGATCTGGTTGTGGAGCCGGTGATCGCCTTCGAGCAGGTGTAACGCGGCGGCGTAGTTGCGCGCGAATCTCACGCTGTGCTCGTAGGGGACTACATCGTCGCGCCAACCATGTACTACTGTGGCTGGACAGTCGAGCACACCGGGGCGCAATTCCGGCAGCCCCTCGAGATATAGAGCCGGGGCCATCAAGAAAACGCCGCGTGCGTGCAGGAGGGATGCGGAAGCGACCGAGACGTAACCGCCCATGCTGGACCCCACGAGCACCAGGTCGCCAGCCAGCTCCTTGCAGAAGTCCACGAGCTTTGCCACGCGGGCGCGCGGTTCGACGATGCCGCGATAGTCGACCGAATGCGCATCATAACCCTCGCTGCGCGCGACTTCGGCGAGTGCCGAAATCTTGCGCCCCCACGGGCCGCTTTCCTGCCCGTGGGAGAACACGACATGTCGGCCAGCCACGACCGCTTCCATTGATTGAGTCCCCAGCGTTGGGTGCGGGATGCGTTTCCATAGAATAATGCAGACTTGGTGTGCGCGGCGCCAAAATAGCTATTTTCGATGAGCTAAAGATAGCCGGATCCGGCAATTCGTGCGGTGCAGGAACTATTGGACGCGGACGGGGCACACCGGGCGGGCGGTTTCGGGTGAGAGACGCCTGGGACGGTACTATGAGAACGGTCGACGGCATGAAGGTCATATGATGTCTACCCACGACTCCATCTCCACACTGGCCGCCTGGCAGAAGCGCTCGGGGTCGCGCTTCGGTCGTTGGTTGTTTACACGAGCGATGTGTAGACGCGCGCCCTACTTCGCATCTCTGCGGCCGCATTTTCTGGAGCTGCGTCCGGCGCTGTGCGTCGTATTGATGCCCAAGCACCACGCGACGGCCGGGCCGGCGGGGTCGGTGCACGCGTTGGCTGTCGCCAACCTGTGCGAGCTGGCGGCGAGCACGGTGGCGGAAGTGACGGTGCCCGCGAACATGAGCGGGCACACCCGTGGCATGACGATCGAGTATTTGCGCAAGGCGGAGTCGGATGTGACCGCGACGGCGCGCCTCGACAAGACCGAGTGGGGCGAGGCCCAGAATGTTGCGATTCCAGTCAGCGCCGTGGACCGGAATGGGACGGAGGTCGTACGGGCCGTGATTACCTTGCGCGTCGAGCCGGTGGTGGGCTCCGATTGAGATCAGAACGTCTTGCGCAAGGTGGCCAGAACCTCCCGCGGGCGACCGGGTTGACCGTCAATCTCGTCGTACGTCGAGAGTTGGTTTCGTTCGGTCACGTAGTAGACCTTGTCCGTCACGTTGGTGACCAACAGCGACACCTGCCAACCTCCTTGCGGCGCATCCCAGGTCAGGCGCGCGTTCAGGACACCGTAACCGGGTTGCATGGAAATCAGCTCGTCCTGCGGATCGTTGAACACCTTGGATTGATACATGTAATCCACGCGCGGTGTCACAGTCCCGAGCGCCCCGAGCTCGAGCGCGTATTGAGCGCCGACACTTCCCTTCCACGTGGGGGTCAGGGGTGGCACGTCCGATAGTGTCGGGCCGCCCGGGTTGGCGCCGGAATCATACTTCGCGCCACCCAGGTTGAGCGCTCGGTAGTGCAAGTAACCGACCGAGGCGTCGATATCGAGCCCACGCACTGGCCGGGTCTCCACCTCCAACTCGACGCCCCGGATGCGCGCCGACCCGACACTTTCGGTGAGAAACGCCGGGAACCCGGTACCCGGATCGATCGTGGCGACCGGGAGTTGCAGCGCGCTGTAGTTGCTGGTGAACGCCGCTACGTTGACCCGCAGCCGGCGCTCGAGCCACTCGCTCTTGAGGCCCACTTCGTACGCGGTGACCTTCTCCGGGCCGAAGCTGGTGACCTGGGTACGCGTTAGAGGGCGCGGGTTGAAGCCACCGGACTTGTAGCCGGTGGAGTATTGCGCATAGGTCATGAGATCAGGCGTCCATTGATAGGAGAGCCCGGCCTTCGGGTCTACCCGCGAGATGCTGACGTGACCGGTCGGTAGCGGCGGGGCGAAGCCAGCGAGGTAGTTGCCGTGGTTGGTCGGGAAGAGCCCCACGGGAACCACGCCGACGAGATCCGGCTCGTAGCGATAGAAGGTATAGCTGCGAGTCTCGTGGGAATAGCGAGCGCCGAGCTCGAGGCCCAGGGCGCTCGTGAGCTTGTAGTTCAGGTGCGCGAAAACCGACTCGTCCTTCGAGGACGCCGGGTCACCCGTGAGGAAGAGGATGCCGCGGCCGCCAACATTGCTGGAGTTGTCGACAATGCCGTTGTTGAAGTCCTCGCTGTCGAGATAATAGGCGCCGGTCGCCCAGTCGAGCGCGTTGCTCAACGCCCGTCCGGTGAATTGCAATTCTTCGCTCCATTGGTGGTGGCGCAGGTAGTTGATGGGTAGATTGCCGGAGATCGGCGCACCCGAGGTGTCCTCGGCGAAGGCGCCATGGTAGCGGCGGTAGGCGGAGATCGACTTGGCGTGCACGCCATCGAGAGGGGTGTCCCAGTCGATCGTGCCGGCAACGCCCCAGGAGTAGAGCGTGCTCGTGGGCGGTGCGGAAAGATGGACGATCGGGTCGGTGTACGTGCCGTAGGTCGTGTAGGGGCTGTGGGTCAGGAAGCGCGAATCCAACGGAATGCCATATTGGGGAACCGCTTGCGCGAGGCTGTACAACGCGAGCGCATTGGAGATCTGGGTGCCTGGCTTGCCAAGGGTGCCAGCAGGATTCGGCGGCAACGCCAGAGCGATCATTTTGGTCGCGGGCTCCTCGCCATGGTCCGCTGTGAGATCCGCGGATAAATTGAGCTCGAGCGCGTCCGTCGCGAGATAACGCACGGCAAGGCGCGCCACCTGCACGTCGTCACCGCCGTAGCTGCCGATCTTGCAGCCGTTGGTCGTGGTGACCGGCTTCAGCTTGCCGGCGAGACCGGGGTTCGCGCAGGCGAAATCCAACACGTCCATGTAGCCATCGCTGTGATTCGAGCCGGCGGAAATGCGGACGAAGAGCTTCTCTGGAAGCAACGAGAAATCGTACGCCCCCCGAAAGCGCAGACGGCTGTAACTACCGCCTCCGGCCTCCAGATAGCCATGGCCGTTCCCGGTCGGCTTTTTGGTGAAGATGCGTACGGCGCCGCCTTCGGTGTTTTTCCCGAACAGGGTGCCTTGCGGGCCGCGCAGAATCTCGACGCTATCGATGTCAGTGAGATCGAATACCGATCCGAACACTGTGCCGAAGTAGACGTCATCAATGTAGAAGCCAACGCCCGGCTCGAACGTATATTTGAAGTCGTTCTGGCCGACGCCACGGATCGATACGAAGGCGGATTTGCCGAAACCGGAGCCGGCTTGCTCGATATTGACATTGGGTGCGGCGTGGGCGACGTCCGCTACGTTGACGTACCCGCGCGCTTCGATCTGTTCGCCGGTGACGGCAGTGATGGAGATGGGCGCGCTCTGCAGATTCTCGCTTTTGAAGCGAGCGGTGACGACGACTTCGCTCAGGCCTTCGCTGGCGGTGGCGGCCTCGGATGAGTCATTCGCTTGCGGCGTTGCTTGCGCCGCGGCGGTGGCTGCCGCCCCCGCGGCAAAACAACATGACGCCAACACTACGAGCCGACGGCTTACCGCGTTCGCCATGCCCCCTCCCTGTGTCGACACCTCGCCTGGTGCTGTCAGGCAAGGTCAGCGCACGATCCTAACCGCGCAGGATCGAGGTTTCGATCTCCCACTCGACTCGGTGCCGCGAGGTGGTCGCCCGGTTCACCGAGACGGGACGAACGCGACTGGCGCCAGGCTGGTGGGTAACGAGCCAGGTATCGAACTCGCCGGGTTTGCTGGTGGCGAAACCGAACAAGAGGTTGAACTTGCCTTCCATGACGGTCTGCGGCCGATTCACGCGCGTATCCGTGACGACGAAATGACTCTCGTCGGGAGAAGTTCCCACGAACGCGCCCTGTTCCGCGAGCTCGTCCAGGAAAGCTTCCACCCGTTTCCGTGCGCTCTCCCAGGTTGCGGGACCGTTGTGCTCGAGAGTGACCCAGCGGGTCCCCTGCTCGATGCTGGCGGCAATGAACAGCGCCAGGCGGCGGGCGGACAGATATTTCCAATCCGAGACGCCGCACCCGCCCGCGGCGAGAGTGCGGGGGCTCAGGGGCGCCCTGATAGTGGATCGGACGGAAACGAGCGTGTTGACCCCTGCCTGCGCGAGGCGCACGCGATCCGCGTCTGTGACGGGAACCGCCGGACGCAGCCCGGGTCGCAGAATGGACTCCTCGCTTTCCACCGCGGACCACACAGGCCAGCTCTCATCGGAACGGGCGATGAGCCCCGCCGCCGCGCCACACGAGGCGAATGTCTCGATACGACCTCGTAGGCGATCGAACGCTTGCAGACGGGGAAAGTACATCACCGCGCTGTCGCTCCGGAACGGCCATACGCGCAGCGAGTCGAGCGCGGTTCGCGCGGATAGCCAGGCGGAAGGAGGATCGACGACCAACAGAGCTTGTCGCTCACGGCAAAACTTCGCGGCCACCAGCAGCGTGCTGAGGCCCACATCGTTGTCACGCGTGAGCGGAGGAATACACAACAAGTTGAACCGAAGAGCTCCACTGAGGGCGAAGAGGCCCGTTCCCTCACTCGCGGAGCCGATGACGTCATAGTCCGTAAGCGGCCCCCCATCATCACCATCCGGGTTCGACACGGCGTAGCCGATGATCGCGCCGTGGTGTCCACTGGTAGACCGATCGGGCCGTTGTGCCGGAGTGGGTCCGGTCACGCGCACCAAGCGTGACTCGAGCAACACGTCGACGATGAAGCGACCGGAGTCCGGCAGCATCGAGACGCGCCGGAAGATTTCCTGGTCTTCGATGAGCTCGGAAGCCGCGGAGCGTACCCGCTGCACGACCAGGTTGAAACGATCCGGCTCGGTCTCCCCGATGCCGTCATAGTCGACGGAGGCGCGCAGGTATTCTCGCGACCCGGGATTGAGCGCAATCAACCGCAGCGCACCGCTCCCGGCAGGGAGAGTGATAGTCGGCGGCCGCGCGCCGTTGACGACCCGTACAATGACCGCCCGCCGGCCTCCGTTCTCGAAGAACTGCTCGAGCGCGTACGATAGCGTGGAGGGTTGCCACAGGCCGCCGAAGATCTGTTGAAATTCGGTGAAGCTGGCCACCGGCACCGCCTGGTTGACCGGTCCTTTGAGCGTGCGGCCGACAAAGGCCGCAATTCCAGTTGGCACGCGCTCAATCGCGTGCTCCGTTGTTCGGCTTTGTTCTGCGAGTTCTACGCCGGAAACACGGCTATCGGCCACTTCGAGCCTCGTGCGGTCCCACCCATTGGGCCGCCGCGACTCTAGCATAGCTATGGGTTGTGGTCGTCGCTATTTTGCGTCACAACAAGTCGTCAACCCGCTCTCAGCGGCGGGCCGCGCGAGCCGCCTCAATGCTGCGCACCTCGGGCGATGGCGCGGGCGGTGCCTCGGTCGCGCGTCGCGCCTCCTCGGCGCGTGCTTGCTCCAGATCCTCCCGCTTACGGGCAATCTCGGCGAGCATGAGTTGCAGCCACTCCGTCAGCGCGGCCATCGTTCGACACCTCCAAGGCTAATTCACGGCTTTGATTTGCGAGCGTGCCGTAGATGTTACCGGCGGTCCAGCGGGACTTGGCTTGACTGTGGGAGTGGTGGTCGTAGGAGTACCCTCAGTCGCCGAACGCGCTGGCGCGGAGCTGGCCGGTCTGGGGGACACAGCACCTCCGCCAGCACCGGGCGCTGGGGCGGAGCCGGGCTCGACCTCGGACATCATCTGGCGGAAAGTGCCCTCGTCCATGGGGAGATCCGTCTTGCCGTCCCAGGCGGAGCCGTCCGGGACACGGTTCTGGACCTTGGTTGCCGACGCCAGCACCTGGTCGAGGCTACCGTCCGCGAGCGAGACCGGAACCGGTAAGCCCCGGGGCTCGCGCGACAAAGCGGACGCCAGGTCCCAGTTCACCTGCTCGCTGTGCGCCTTGAGCTGTTTCTGTTGACTCGCGGTCAGCGACTTGCTGAGCACCTTGGGTGTGATTTTCTTCCAATCACGCTTGTCGTCTTCCAACACGTCGTAGGGCTGGATGTAGAGCTGCCCCTCGTGCCAACCGAACAGGAAGGGCTGGTTGACCACCCGCACCTGGGTGCCGATCGGCACCATTTCGAAGAGTTGCGCAATGTCCTCCGGATAGAGGCGAATGCAGCCGTGACTCGAGCGCAAGCCCACGCCGGCCGGCTTGTTGGTGCCGTGAATGAGATAGCTCGGCCATTGCAGGTAGAAGGCGAACCGGCCGAGCGGATTGTCCGGTCCGGGCCCAATGACCTTCTCCAACTCCTCGCCGTTCTCGCGATGCTCCTTGATGACGGAGACAGGTACTCGCCAGGTCGGGTCGGCCTGGCGGCGCACGATCTTGGTCACCCCTTCGGGAGTTGCCCAACCCATCTTGCCTATGCCGATGGGATGGGTGATCACCACTTGGGGTTCGCCGGATTTGTGCGGGGGGAAGTAGAAGAGGCGCATGGCGGCGACGTTGATGACGATGCCCGTGCGCGGGGCATTCGGGATCACAAACTGCGTCGGCACCACGATGGATCGGCCTTCGCCGGGTAGCCACGGATCCACCTTCGGATTCGCGCGTAGGATCTCGTCGTAGCCGACATTGAAGCGCCGAGCGATGTCAGTCAGCGTGTCTTCCTTGGAAGCCGTGACGACCTGAACGACGCCTATGACGTCGTCGTCGGGCGCAACCTCGAAACGCTCGGTTGCAACGGGCGCCGGCTCCGCGGGTGGTGGAGGCGGCGCGGGCGGCGGAGGGGGCTCGACGTGCTTCGCTCCATTGAACAGGGAGCAGGCTGTCACGAGGGTGCACAAAGCGGCCGCCAGCGCGGCTCGGATCGGGGGAATCTTCATGGGTTCCAAGATTAAGACATCGCCGCTGCCTGTGTAAGCAGTTCGCTATGAACGGCGTATGAACGAAGGCCAAGGCCATCGCGCGGGCGTAACTGGTTCTGAAGCTGGTCAGTGCCGTGCGACAGGCGGCGTGGGCAATTCGGGCGCCCTGGGCAAGCTCGGCTTGGGATTGAAATCAAACATACGCGCGGTCAAGTCGGTCGGGAACGTGCGCAACATCGTGTTGAAAGTCTGCGCCGCCTGCGCATAGCGGTGACGTGCGTCGCTGATGCGTTCATCCGTCTCGGCGAGCTGCGCGCGCAGATCGAGGAAATTCGAGTCGGACTGCAACTGCGGGTACGCGGCGCTCAGGCCCATCAGGATCCGTAGTGCTTGCGTCAACCGATCCTGCATCGCCTGATAGCTGGCAAAAGCGGCTGGATCACTGAGCAGGGTCGCACTGGCGGGGGCAGCTCCCGAGCGGGCGCTCGCCTCGGTGGCGCCGAGGAGCGCGTCCTCAGAGCCGGAGAAGCTCTTCAGTGAATCGGCCAGTCCGGAAATGAGCTCGGCGCGACGTTGATATTGGCTGACCACCTCTGACCACGAGGTTTTGACGTTCTCGTCCTGCTGCTGCAGCGACCTGTAGCCACACCCGGAAAGGCTGAAAACCAGCAGGCTCGCGAGCGTGAGGGGGACGAGCAAGGCGCGCATCAAACTCATCCGTTTAACGTAATGCATACCTGCGACAACTGCGTCACAGGAGCGGTCGGGCGGGCTTCAAGTCGCGGCGCGACCCAGACGATAGTCCCAGGAGGCCAAGATCGGCCACGGCGGAGCAACCGTATTTTGGCTGGCATCTACAACCCTTGGCTCGTCGCCTTATCGGTGGTCGTGGCGGTCTTCGTATCCCACACCGCCCTGCACCTCTCGGCTCGGGTGGCGCGCGCCACGGGTCTCCTGTCCCTGCTTTGGGTCCTGGGAGGCGCCGTGGCCATGGGGACCGGCATCTGGTCCATGCACTTCATCGGCATGCTGGCGTTCTCCTTGCCCATTCCACTGTCGTACGACATTCCGACCACCGTCGCCTCGCTCTTCATTGCCATCACCGCCTCAGCTTTCGCTTTGGGGGTCGCGAACCGCCCCCGCATCACTCTCGACCACCTATGTATTGGCGCAGTGCTGCTGGGCGGCGGTATTTCTGCCATGCATTACGTCGGTATGGCCGCGATCCAGATCACGCCCATGATTACTTACGAGCCGGGTCTGCTGGTGACTTCGGTCGTGATCGCCGTGGTCGCTTCGTTCGTAGCCCTGTGGCTGTTCTTCCGTCTGCGGCGCGGTCGTTCCTGGGTCATGCGTCTGGCACGTGTCGCGGCGGCGTTTGTCATGGGCCTGGCGATCAGCGGCATGCACTACACCGCGATGGCCGCGTCGCGTTTCAGCGCCAACGCATTCTGCACGGGCGTGGGAACCGACCAACGCTGGCTCGCGCTCACCATCGCGGTACCCGCGATCGCAGTGCTGAGCATTACAACGATCCTGCTCGTGTATCAGGCTCATCTCGAATCCCACACGCGCAAACATAATCAACAGCTCGAGCGCGCGAATGCGCAACTCGAGCACGCCGCAACGCATGACTCACTGACCGGTTTACCGAACCGCCTGCTGTTGATGGACCGCCTGGCCCAGGCCACCGCGCAAAGTGAGCGCTACTCCCGTGGCTTCGCGGTGCTGGTCGTCGACCTCGACCGTTTCAAATCCATCAACGACTCGCTCGGCCACAGCGCGGGCGACGCGATGTTGACAGAAGTGGCGCGTCGGTTGCGCTCGCTGCTGCGCAAAGCCGACACGCTGGCGCGCTTGGGCGGCGACGAGTTCGTTCTCGTGCTCAACGAGATCACCAGTCCCCGGGAGGCGGAGAGTGTGGCGAGCAAGGTTCTTGCCAATCTCGCCGCTCCCGTGATGCTGTCGGGCATCGAGGTTCAGATCTCCGCCAGTATTGGCGTCAGCATTTTCCCCAACGACGGCGTGGATGCGGACAGCTTGCTCAAACACGCCGATGCAGCGATGTATCACGTCAAGAAGAATGGGCGCAATGCATTCCAGTTCTTCGCGCCGGTCATGAACATGTTCGCACGGGAGCGTCTGGAGCTGGAGAGCGGGCTGCGGCGGGCGCTCGTCCAGGGCGAGTTCGAGCTTCATTATCAGCCCAAGGTGGATGTCAGCACCGGGCGCATCGACAGCGCGGAGGCGCTCATCCGTTGGCGTCACCCGAAACGTGGGCTCACAGCCCCGAGCGGCTTCATTCCCATCGCGGAGGAAACCGGTCTCATCGTTCCCATTGGGGACTGGGCGCTGCGGGAAGCCTGTCGCCAGGCCCGCGCCTGGCAGACCCGTGGACCGCGGCCGTTGCGGATCGCGGTCAATCTGTCCGCGCAGCAATTCAAACAGAAGAGCTTGATCACCACGGTACGGGAGGCGCTCGCGGCGGCGGGGCTGGAGCCCGGATATCTGGAGCTCGAGCTCACCGAAAGCGCGGTGATGCACGATGCGGAGAGCTCGATCCAGGTACTGCGCCAGTTGAGTACGTTGGGTGTGCGGATCTCGGTCGATGACTTCGGAACGGGCTACTCCAGCCTGAGTTATCTGCGGCGCCTGCCCCTGGACAAGTTGAAGATCGATCGATCATTCATTCGCGAGGTGGCCGGGAGCCGTGATGATGCGGAGATCGTCCGTGCAATCATCTCGCTCGCGCACAGCCTGCACCTGAAGGTCATCGCCGAAGGTGTGGAAACGGCTGAGCAACTCAGCTTCCTGCGGGGGCTCGGCTGCGACCAGTACCAGGGATTTCATTGCAGCCCGCCGGTGCCCGCGGACGAGTTCGAGCGGTTCATGAGCAGCACCCCACCCGCCCTCGTCCCTGACGACGCGCACGAGGTGCCGAGAGATGACACGATCCTGACACGGGCGTTGCGGAATGCATGAAAAAAAACCCCAGGGAGTTTAGGCCCTGGGGTTCAGAATGCGGACTTTCGATGAAGGGAAGGAAGTCCGCTAGGGGATATCAGTGCAGTCTGGCCCAATGCAGGATCTTGATGTCTTCCGAGTCCAGATCGAAACTCTGTGCCAACAGCGAGCGCAACTCGCGCGTTCCGCGGACATTCTCCAGCGGATGTCGCAGCTCAACTACACCACTCCACTCGTTCGTTGCCGCGGTAGCCGGTGCGTTGGAGCCTGTGACGAAATGGGTGTAGTACTTGGTTGCCACGGTTGAAAGGGTACGACCGTCGACCAAAGACAGTCCGTGAAACTGTCCACAGGTTTGGCTGCGGTTTGGCGCCTCCTGCCGCTTCCCCTTTGCGACATAATGTCGCCATGTCGCGTTACCGCCCGCCTCAAAGCCCAGGCTCCAAATACATCACGCCTGAGGGGCTTCGCCGTCTGCGCGAAGAGCTGGATCAGCTTTGGCGCGTCGAGCGGCCGAAGGTCACCCAGGCTGTCGCCGAGGCTGCAGCCCAAGGCGATCGGTCGGAGAACGCCGAATATATTTATGGCAAGCGACGCTTGAGGGAAATCGACAGCCGCGTTCGCTTCCTGCGCAAGCGGCTTGACGGTATGGTGACGGTCGACCAGCCCCCATCAGATCCCAAGCGCGTGTTCTTCGGCGCCTGGGTATCGCTCGAGGCGGACGATGGGACAGAAACCCGTTACCGCATCGTCGGTCCCGACGAGTTCGATCAGTCTCCCCACTACATCAGTATGGATTCGCCGCTCGGACGGGCGCTGCTGCGCAAGTCGCTCGATGATGAGGTGACCGTTGAACTGCCGGGTGGCGTCCGGAAGTTCGTGATCGTGGCGATTCAGTATGGTGCGTCGCCTCCCGAGTGAGGCGACGCATCTTTGTGGCGCCGCGGCGCCCCTACCAGACCACCCTGACGTTCTTGAACTGCCCGGGGTCGCTCTTGTCGATGTCCTCAGGGAAGAGCCGCTCACGCTCGTGCAGCGGCGTCCAGTCGGTGTACTGCCCCACGACCGGGCCCAGGTACGGCATGCAGATCTCCAGAATGCGCCGGAAATCCATCTCGTCGGGCTCCACGATGCCGCAATTGGGGTTTTCCATTGCCCATACAACTCCTGACATCACGGCCGCGGTGACCTGGAGGCTGGTGGCATTGTTGTAGGGCACGAGCTTGCGGGCCTCCTCGGTCGAAAGCTGCGAGCCGTACCAGTAGGCATTCTTCTTGTGACCGGCCAGCAGGACGCCCAGCTCGTCGATGCCGTCCGTGATGTCATCCATCAAAATACGCTGGCGCTCCTGTTGGACATAATTGCGCCCAACGAGCTCATGGAGCGAGACGACAGCCGAGTCGCACGGGTGATAAGCGTAGTGCACCGTCGGACGATGCACGACCTGGGCGCCATCGCGCACGGTGAAATAGTCGGCGAGGGAAATGGCTTCGCCGTGAGTGATGCAAAACCCGATGAAGTGGCCCGCACGCGGCGTCCACGTGCGCACGCGTGTTCCGGCACCGGGCTGCATCAGGTAGATCGCTGCCATGCAGCCGAAATCGTGTCGCTTGCCGTCACGAGGGAAATTCCGCTCGTGCGTGCCCCAGCCCATCTCGCTCGGCTGCGAGCCCTCGCTGACAAAGCCGTCGATGGACCAGGTGTTGACGAACTCACCCATGCGCTTAGGTCTATCGGTCGTCTGCGTATCGCGCTCCGCGATGTGGATGACTTTCACCCCGAGCCGTTGCGCGAGCTCGCCCCAGTCCGCGCGCGTGCCGGGATTACCGGAGTCCACCTGGACGTCGGCGGCAATGTTGAGCAGCGCCTGTTTCACGAAATGGGAGACGAGCCCGGGGTTGGCGCCGTGCGTGAGCACGGCGGTGGGCGCACGGGCATTCCCGGGTCGTAAAGCGAGTGCCTCCTCGCGCAGCGCATAGTTGGTGCGGCGAGCCGCCGGCACAGTCGGGTCGGTGTAGCCGCCCGGCCAAGGCTCGATGCACGTGTCGAGGTACATCGCCCCCTTTTCCCAACAGAGCTTGACCAACGCGATGCTCGAGACCTCGACGGAGACGTTGATCAGAAAATCACCGCGCCCGAGCAGCGGATTCAGCACGCGTCGGTAGTTCTCGCGCGTGAGTCGCTCCTTGATGAACTTCACCCCATACTTCGCCGCTTCCTCGTTACCGCGATCCTCCGCGGTCACGATCGCGACCCGATCGGGTGAAATGCCGATGTGCCTCAGGATCAGTGGCAAGACACCCTGTCCGATGCTGCCAAAACCAACGAAAAGAATCCGACCTGGGAAATCGACGTGTACGGTGTGATTATTCATGATGCTCCAGACTCGATACGCAGGCGGTGCGCCCTCCGACGCCGCCAAAGGCGGCAGCGTATCAATCGCCTTCCCCCGCCGCCACCAAAGCTGTCGTGGAAATTGCGGATCGCCCGCGAGCGCGTCGTCGCGGATGGGGATTTAGCGCAAGTCGTGCCTGAGGACGAACCGCTTCCGCCGGCGCGCGTCGCGGTGTCGGATCATGCGGGTTTCTGGCCTGTTTCCGCGGCGCTGGGCGCAGCGGGCGCCCGCCAGTGAGGCGGATAGGTCCGCTCGTAGCCTGGCAAGCTCTCGACCCGTGCCAGCCAACGCCCGAGCGCGGGATAGTTCACCTCGACTGGCATGAAGCGTGAGGAGAGCTCACGGGCTTCTGGCCGCTCCAGCGCGCGGCGCAGGAGCTGGATTCCGGGAAAAATGACCATGTCGACTGCGGAGAAGGTCTCGCCCACGACCCAGTCGGATTTCGACAGCCGCGCTTCGATGGTGCGCGCCTCACTCGCAACCGCGTGCATGTCGGCAGTGATTTGATCGGCACGCAGCGGGTTCGCGCCGCGCGTCTGGGGGCTCTTATCGAAAATCGCACGCACGATGTTCATCAGGTGCGGCTCGATGTAGGCCTGGTACTCGCAGATGACGCGCATGATGACACCGCCCTCCTCGGGCGTAAGCCCGAAGATGTGCGGCTTGGGATACTTGAGGTCGAGGTAGTAGAGGACCGCGAGCGACTCGAAGCAGACGTAATCCCCATCCTTCAGTACGGGGACACGCCCCCGGGGATTGAGCGCGAGCATCGGGGGTGACTTATGCTCCTGCTTGGAGAATTGCAGGACATGACTACGGTATGGCAGGCGCTTGTACTCGAGCGCGAGCAGTACACGCCAGGCGTAGGGACTGCCGCTGCCCCAGTAAACGTCAATCGCCATCAACTTGAGTCCGCGAGCGGGAGAATTGTGGCGATTGTAGCGGCAACGGCACAGCGCCGAAAATCGCGTGAGCTTCTTTGAGAGGATTTCATGTCCATGCCTACCACCCTGATCGAGCCCGAGGAGCTGGCGGCGCCGCTGGCCAGTAGCCCGAGCGGCCATTGCGACTGGGCCGTTCTGGATTGTCGCTTCGACCTCGCACACCCTGAATGGGGCGTGAGCGCTTACGCGGCCGGGCACATTCCCGGGGCCCTGTATGCGCATCTCGATCGGGATCTGTCGGGACCCGTTTCCGCCGAGACAGGCCGGCACCCGTTGCCCGCGCCGGAACAGTTGGCGCGGACCCTCGGCCGTTGGGGAATCGACGCGAGTGTGCAGGTGGTGGCCTATGACCAGGGCAATGGCGCGCACGCGGCACGACTGTGGTGGCTGCTGCGTTGGGCCGGACATCGGAACGTTGCGGTGCTCAACGGCGGATTCGCTGCGTGGCAGCAAGCGGGACTTCCGGTGACTACGAAGGTCGTTAAGCGGCCGGCACGTCATTTCAGCTGGCAACCGGGGGCAGAGGCGGCAGCACAGGACGCCCAGGCGTCCATCGTGAGTACCGTCGAGCTCGAGCGCATCGTTCGCTCGGGAGAGCTGCAAAGCGGCAGGTCCATGGGACCGCGGGGCCAGCTGATGTTGATCGATGCGCGCGCCGCCGATCGGTTCGCGGGCCAGAACGAAACGATCGACCCCGTGGCGGGTCACATCCCTGGAGCGCTCAACCATCCGTTTGTCCGCAACATCGACGCCCAGGGACGCTTCTTGCCGGCGCAGGAGCTGCGCAAGCGCTGGGAGGCCACTCTCGGCGCACAGCAGCAGGCGCAGGGCCACGAGACCGTGGCGCCGCGGGTGATCGCGATGTGCGGGTCTGGTGTGACGGCGTGTCACAACGTGCTTGCGTTGGAGATTGCGGGTTTCCCGGGAGCACGGCTGTACGCCGGGTCCTGGAGCGAGTGGATCCGCGATCCGGGACGACCGGTGGCGCGGGGGACGTAGCGTGAAAGTGAGACACGGTCGGCTCGAGACCAGCGCATGAGACTCTTGCCTGCAATTTATTTTTGCTATGGTGCGCGCAATTTTTTTGGGAAACACGACACGTGGCAGCAGACCCGAAAAGCGCCCTGAACGGTAGCCGCAAATACAACCCCGCGCAGCCCTGGACGGTCGAGGACTCGCTCGATCTCTACCACGTGAACGCGTGGGGCAAAGGTTACTTCTCCATCAACGACTCCGGCCACGTGATCGTCCGCCCGCAGACCCAGGGCTCCAACACGATCGATCTCTACGAGGTCGTCGAGGGACTGAAGGCGCGCGATCTAACCACACCGGTCGTCGTGCGCTTCTCCGACATCCTTGCGCACCGACTCAAACACATCCACGCGGCTTTCGCGCAGGCGATCGCCGAGAACAACTACAAGAACCGTTACGCCGCGGTGTTCCCGATCAAGGTCAACCAGCAGCGCCTGGTCGTGCAGGAGGTCTATCGCTACGGCAAGGAGTTCGGCTTTGGCCTGGAGGTGGGCTCAAAGCCCGAGCTGCTCGCCGTCATGGCGATGACCGAGGACGCCTCCGACCGTCTCATCGTCTGCAACGGCTTCAAAGACGACAGTTATATCGAGGCGGTCACTCTGGCGACCAAACTCGGCCGCACCATCATCCCCGTCGTGGAGAACTTCGAGGAGCTCGGCCTCATTCTCAAGCATGCCGAAACATACGGAGTGCGCCCGAAAATCGGCGTGCGGGTGAAGCTGTTCAGCGAGGGCTCGGGCCGCTGGAGCGCCTCGGCGGGTGAGAAGTCGAAGTTCGGGCTGTTCATCACCGAGATCGTCGAGCTCTTCAACATCCTCAAGGCACGCGACATGCTCGACTGCCTGCAGCTCGTGCACTGCCATCCCGGCAGCCAGCTCCAGGACATCCGCCGCGTCAAGGACGCCATCAACGAGCTCGCGCACGTGTACGCGGAGCTCAAGCTGATGGGCGCCGGCCTCCAATATATCGACGTCGGCGGCGGACTGGGCGTCGACTACGACGGGAGCGGCACGAACTTCTCCTCGTCGATGAACTACACGCTCAATGAATACGCCAGCGACGTGGTGTACCGGGTGGCGAGTGTTTGCAATGCCCGCAACATCCCACACCCGGTGATCGTGAGCGAGTCCGGTCGCGCGGTGGCGGCCTATCACAGCGTGCTCATTTTTGATGCCCTGGGCTCCTCCGCTCTCGACAAGTTTCGGGTCACGGGAGAGATCGCGGAGGACTACAGCGGGGACCAGGAGCTCCCGCAACCGGTGCGGGATCTGTTCGATGCCTACCGCTCAGTCAGTGAGCGGCGCCTGGTGGAGTGCTATCACGATGCCCTGACTGCCCGCGAGCAGATCCTGCAGATGTTCAATCTCGGGCTGTTGTCACTCGAGTTCCGGGCCCTGGCGGAGCGGCTCTACTGGGCCACTTGCACCAAGCTGCGCGACTACTGCCGCAGGCTCGAGCGGGCTCCGGAGGAGCTGGAGGACCTGGAGTCGACGTTGTCGGATACGTATTTCTGCAATTTCTCGGTGTTCCAGTCCCTGCCCGACAGCTGGGCCATCGACCAGTTGTTTCCGGTCATGCCCATCCACCGCCTGGACGAGCGGCCGACGCGAACGGGCGTGCTCGCCGATATCACCTGTGACTCGGATGGGAAGATCGATCACTTCGTGTCCTTGCGGGACGTGAAGCGGGCGCTGGAGCTGCATGACCTGCGGCCCGGCGAGAAGTATTACCTGGCAGCCTTCCTGGTCGGGGCCTACCAGGAAACCCTGGGTGACCTCCACAACCTGTTCGGTGACACCCATGTTGTGCATATCCGCCTGCACGACGAGGGTGGCTGGTGGATCGAGGAGATCGTAAAGGGGGACACCGCGAACAAGGTTTTGGAGTACATGGAGTACGACGTGGCGGAGCTATATCCCGCGCTCGCGCGGGATTGCGAGCGGGCGATCCGGGATGGGCGCATGACGATCGCGGAGAGCCAGCTTCTGAAGCGGTTTTACGAGAAGGAGCTGGACGGGTACGCGTACCTGGAGCCGGCCGGGGCCTGATACTCGATTGACCTCGGGAGCCAGCCGCCCGCAACCCCAACGCCAAATCCGCTAAATCCTGCGGCGGTCAGGACCCCGAGGACGGCATTGCAGGCATGACTGTTGCATGTCAATGCCCGGGCTGTGGCGTCTCGCCCACAGCGGTGGTTGCTACACCTGGAGGGAGGAAAGCTGTGCTGTT
Organism: uncultured Steroidobacteraceae bacterium; assembly: GCA_964400085.1. Classification (GTDB taxonomy): domain Bacteria; phylum Pseudomonadota; class Gammaproteobacteria; order Steroidobacterales; family Steroidobacteraceae; genus 13-2-20CM-66-19. Next base: position 22,855 of record CAYNTW010000011.1, read on the forward strand.
TGCTTCCCGCAAAAGCCGGGAGTAGCATCAGCTTTGCGTTCGTATCCGCCATGGATGAGTACGCTTGTTAGATAGTGTTTTGTTCATGTCACGCGTCTCCCCCCGAGCACGTCGCGAGCGCGCATGGCGCCAACGCGCACGTCGCGAGCTCGTACACCCCATCCGTGCACGAACGAAGGTGCAGGCCGTCAGGCCCAAAGCGCAGCGCATTGACTGAAGTGCCGATCGTGTGCCTTGAAGCCTTGACCTGTTTGAACGATCACGCGGTACATGCGACCGACTCGTGCGGCTCGCCGCTGTCCGCATTCCCAAGAGAGACTTCCGGATGACGACGATCTATGTGGGCAATCTGCCCTTCAGTGCCACCGAGCAGGACATCAAGGCGTTGTTCGAGCGCCATGGCAAAGTGGAGTCGGTCAAGTTGATCAACGACCGGGAAACCGGCAAGCCGCGGGGCTTCGCCTTCGTCGATATGCCGCAGAACGAGGCGCTCGCCGCGATCCAGACGTTGAACGGCTTTCAGATGGGCGGTCGCCCGTTACGCGTGAACGAGGCCCAGGAGCGGCCCCAGCGCCCCCGCCAGGGCGGTGGTCCGTTCCGCCGCTGACCTCAGCGCAAGGCAAGCCGTGGACTGCTGAGAGAAAAACCCCGCGTCGCGCGGGGTTTTTTTGTGACGTTGCGTCGGCGAGGGGCGGCCGGGCGGCCAGAACGGTCGGCTCGCACCGGCGAGTGACCGTGCCCGTCACCACATCTCTTTCAGACGCGCGCTGACGTCCAGCGTGGAGCTTTCGGCGGTGTCCTGGCGGAGGATGTCGCCGGAGGCGTTGCTCGTGCCGATGAAGGTGGTCGCCTCGAGGGTGCGTAAGACCTTCTCCGTCAGGAAACGGCTGCGACCGCCGTAAACGTGCGCATCGCCCTGGCGCGATTGGTTCGTAAGGTGGAATTTCAGGGGCGCGACCAGGACCAGGTCGTTCTGTGCACGGGTGAGCGCCACGTACAGGAGTCGGCGCTCCTCCTCGATCAACTCGGTTTTGCCGGTGGAAAATTCGGACGGGAAGCTGCCGTCGACCACATTCAACAGGTAGACGGTGTCCCACTCCATTCCCTTGGCCGAGTGGATGGTGGTCAGCGTCAGGTAGTCCTCATCCAACAACGGCTGACCCGCGAGGTCGCTGGTCGCGTTGGGGGGATCCAGAGTGAGCTCGGTCAGGAAGCGCTCGCGCGAGGGGTACTGACCGGAGATCAACTCGAGCTGGTCGAGGTCGCCCAGCCGGGTGTGGAAATGCTCATAGATGCGCTCGAAATGGGGCTTGTACCACTCCCTCGCCAGGTGCACCTGCCCTGCCCAGGGGCGTTGCGGCTCGGCGAGGGCCAGCATGAGCTGGGTGAGCTTCTCCCAGGCGCTGCGGGCCGGCTGGGGCGGCGTGAAAGACTGCAACGCGGTGAACGAGGACCCGAGCGCCTCCAGGTGCTCGATCGCTTTGCGGGCGTTGACCGGGCCCATGCCCGGCAACAGCTGTAGCGCGCGGAAAGCGGCCAGGGTGTTGCGCGGGTTGTCGGCCCAGCGCAGCAGGGCCATGAGGTCCTTGATGTGCCCGGCCTCCAGGAACTTGAGCCCGCCGAACTTCACGAACGGGATCTTCCGTCTGGTCAGCTCTACCTCCAGGAGATCACTGTGGCTGGAGGTGCGGAACAGGACGGCCTGACGTCTGAGCGGGACGTTGGCTTCGCGACGCTTGAGAATCTCGGAGCAGATGCACTCGGCCTGCGTCTGCAACTCGTCGACCGTGACGATGCGCGGGCGCGCTCCCTGTCCCCGTATGGAGAGCAGGTGCTTGCGATATTGGCGCGGCGCTTCCGCCATCACCGCATTCGCGACGTCGAGCACTTGCTGGGTGGAGCGATAATTCTGGGCGAGCGTGACCACCTCGGCCCGCGGCTTGAACCGGTCCGGAAAGCCGAGAATGTTTTCGACGGCGGCGGCGCGGAAGGAATAGATCGCCTGGGCATCGTCACCGACGACGGTGAGCCCGGCGCCGTCGGCTTTCAGGCCGTGGAGGATCTGCGCCTGCAGCTTGTTGGTATCCTGGTATTCGTCGACCAACACGTGATCGAAGTTCGACCCGACGTGCTGCGCCAGGCGCGGATCGGACATCATGACGTGCCAGTACAACAGCAGGTCGTCATAGTCGAGCACGTTGTAACGTTGCTTCTGCTCGACATACGCGCGGTAGAGGCGCGTCAGGTCGGCCTCCCACTGGGCGCACCAGGGGTACTGCTGCTCCAACGTCTCCTTGAGGGAGCGCTGGGTGTTGACGCGATAGGAGTAGATCTGCAGACAGGTTTCCTTGCGCGGGAAGCGTTGCTCCTTGGTCGCGAAACCCAGCTCCTGGCGCAAGCCATCCATCAGGTCCGCGGAGTCGGCGCGATCCACCACCGTGAATTGCGGGTCCAGCTTCAGGTGGCGCGCATAGTGACGCAGCAGCCGATTGCCAACCGAATGGAACGTGCCCGCCCAACTCAGCCGCTGCTGGATGGTCTGGCTGACACCGCCCAAGGCTTCGTTGAGCGCTTTTTTCGTGATGTCGAAGGCGCGCCGGCGCATCTCGGTAGCCGCGCGGCGCGTGAATGTCAGCATCAGGATCCGAGCCGGATCGACGCCGTGGATCACCAGGTGCGCCACGCGGTGCGCGAGTGTGTCCGTTTTGCCGGTGCCGGCGCCCGCAATGATCAGTAGCGGACCGGACTTGAAGCCCTTCTCGGGAAGAGGTTCGCCGTACGTCACAGCCTTGCGCTGCGGTCCGTTCAGCTTATCGAGGTGTGACGCGGTTGGCATAATGATGGGCCGAATATACGTGCCGCACCCCTGCATGTCACCGACTGGAGTCACACATGTTCAGGCAAGCGCGCTAACGCACGATACGGCCGTCGGTATCCAGTACCTTCACCTCGCCGAGCTGGATATTGCGCACGCTCGGCTCGATGACCGAGAGGTCGCCCACCACGATCCAGGTGAGGGCCTCGGGATGCACCAGCTCAGTACCCGCCGCTTGCAGTTGCGCGGCCGTGAGCGATTGGACCTCGCCGACGAAATTGTTGAGGTAATCATCAGGGAGGCCGTACGTAAGAATGTCGGCGTACGAGCCCGCCACCTGACTGGTGGTTTCATTTCGCCCTGGTAGGGCGCGGACCAGGGTGTCCTGGGCGAAGCGGATCTCTTCCTGCGTGGGCTGCCGGGCGCTCACCAGGTCACGTAGCTCCTTCTGCATTTCCACCATCGATTCGGCGGTTTTATCGGTTTGCACCAGGGCGCTCGTGACGAATGGGCGCTGACCCTTGGCATCCATGAGGCTGCTGCTGGCGCCGTAGGACCAGTGCTTGTCCTCACGGAGGTTCATGTTGATCCGTGAGATGAAGCTGCCCCCCAGAATGGTGTTCACCGTTTCCAGGGCGACGTTGTCGGGAGCCGAGCGGGGTGGCGCGAGCTCTACCGCCATGACCAGCGACTGCTCCGAGCCGGTGCGATTGACGAGAAAGACGCGCGGCTTGGCTTGCGGCGCAATCGTTCCGAGCTGCTTCCTGGGGAGCGGCTCGCTCGGGGCGTGCCAGGTGGCAAACCGCTGCTCCAACAGCGGACGTATGCGCTCGAGTGTGGTGTCACCGACAATCAGAAGTGTCGCGTTGTCCGGTCGCACCCAACGCCGATAAAAAGCCCGCAGCTCGTCAGTGGTCATGGAGCTGACGCTCTCCTCGGTGCCGATACCGGAGAACGGGTTCGAGTAGGCGTGACCCTCCCCATAGACCAGGCGAGGGAACAGCCGCGAGGCGATGCCGCGCGGCTGACTCTTTTGCTGTTGGATTGCAGCGCGCGTTTGCGCCTTGAGGCGGCTCAGCTCGGATTCGGGGAACGTGGGATTCAGGAGGACGTCGCTGAAGAGCTCGAGCGACTCCGGTAGCCGACTGGCAATGGCATTCAGGCTGATGTAGGAGGTATCCAACGTCGAGCCCGCGCCAAGGAGCGCGCCCAACACCTCCGCGCGCGCTGAGATCTGCAGCGCATCGCGCGTCTTGGTGCCGTTGGTGATCATGGAGAGCGCGAGATTGGCGGTGCCTGGCTTGGCGAGACTGTCGGCTGCGTGACCCGCATCCACCATCAGATGGAACTGCACGATGGGAACGTCATGGCGTTCGGCAAGAACGACATTCAGGCCATTCGCCAGCGTGGTCCGCGTGAGCGGCGGAAGCGAGAGAGGGGGCGGTGCGCCCAACGCCGGCGCCTTGCTCCGGTCCGTCCCGGTCGCGGATGCCTGGTATTCGGGGAAGGGCTGCACCTCGAGCACAAACACGCCATCGGCCAGCCAGGTACGAGCCACGCTCTGGAGCTCTGTTGGCGTTGCCTCGATCTGCCAATGCAGCGATTGTTTGTAAAAATCGGGCGAGCCACCGTAGAGCTGACTTTCTCCCAGGATCGCGGCCTTCCCGCCCGCGCCGTCGATGCGCTCCACGGCGCGCACAAAGGAGGCGTAATCGGCGGTTTTGATGCGATCGAGCTCGGCGGGGGTTGGACCGGAAACGAGCAGTCGCCCCAGCTCCTCGTCGATTGCCTTCTCGACCACTCGTGGGTCACCACCCGGCTTTACGGTCGCGGTCACCTGGAATTGCGAGCCGATCTCGAACGGACTCACATCGGCGCTCACGGACGTGGCCACCTGATCTGTGTAGACGAGACGCTTGTAGAGCCGGCTGTTCTTGCCTTGCGCCAGCACGTCAGCGACGAGCTGGAGGATTGCATTGTCGCGAGTGCTGTAGCCCGGGACGTTCCAGGTCTTGTAGATCCGGGCCTGCGGTACGCGGTCCTGAAGGGTCGCGCGCTTCTCGCCGGTCATTTTCGCAACCCAACTGCGCATGTGGGTGAGGACAGGCCCGGGGGGAATGTCGCCAAACCAGGTCTTTACTTTGGCCAGGACATCCGTTGGCTGTACGTCACCGGCAATGACCAGTACGGCGTTCGCAGCGCCATAGTAGGTCTTGAACCAGTCCTTCACGTCGGCCAGGGAAGCGGCGTTGAGGTCGTCCATGGAGCCGATCGTGGTCCACGAGTAGGGATGACCCGCCGGATAGGTGTTGGCGGCGATCAGGTTGTGTACTTTGCCGTAGGGCTGGTTTTCGACCTGGCGCTTCTCGTTCTGAACCACGCCGCGCTGCTCGTCGAGTTTCTTCTGATCGATCGCACCCAACAGATGGCCCATGCGGTCGGACTCGAGCCACAAGGCCAGGTCGAGGGCGTTGACCGGCACGTTCTCGAAGTACGTGGTGCGATCGAGCCAGGTGTTGCCGTTGAGTTGGGTGGCGCCGGCGGCCAGCAGCGGGCGCATGAATTCGTCGTTGTGGTTTTCCGAGCCGTTGAACATCAGGTGCTCGAAGAGATGCGCAAAGCCGCTGCGGCCGGAGCGCTCGTCCTTGCTGCCCACGTGGTACCAGATGTCGACGGCCACTATGGGTGCTTTGTGGTCTTCGTGGACGACCAGGGTCAGCCCGTTGGACAACACGTACTTCTGGTACGGGATGTCGACGTCTGGGAAAGCCGGTGGCTTTTCTGACACGACGGCCGATGCGGCCGGATTGGTGGCGAGCAGCGACAGAGCGGTGATGGCGGCGAACAGGGCGGTACGCATGGGAGTCCTCGAGCTAGCGGGTGCACACGGCTTACCGCGAACGGCCGGTTTCAGGAGTCAGCCCCGGGCGTGCGGCCACGGCGCCAATGATCGAGGCTATCCAGCAACGTGCGCAATCGGGATACGTCGACCTCCGCGGGTGACTGAGCGTCGCTATCAAACACGAGTCGCTCGCCCGGGAGGTCCAGGAAGTCGAGCGACACCTGCGGCGAGCCGGCGGTAGCGAGGTCCGCGTCACGATGGCCGGGATGGCGGTTTCGATCGGTGGCTCGCGCTTTCAGACGTGCGATGCGCACGGACTCGGTGGCGCGGCAGAGCACCTGGATGATGCGGACGCTCTGGGGATATTGAAGGGCGGGCTCGTGCTCTCCGGGGCGGAAGTTTCCTTCGATGACGAGATCGGTGCCTGTTGCGAGGCAGTCGCGCGCGAGCGCGAACAGCACGGCGAAGCTGGCATCACTCAGGCTGCGCGACTGGGCGCGATCACGCGCGCCGATCGTATCGAGGAGAGGCTCCTTGATGGTGTCTTTGGTCAGGATGGGGAGCTGGTATCGCGAGGCCAGCGCACGCGCTAGCGTGGACTTGCCGGTACCGGGCAGTCCGGTGATCAGGATCAGTTGAGCTTGGCGCATGGCCGGGAGTGTGCCACTCTCGGGCTCTGGAACCATCCCTTGCGGGCGTGACCGCGCCTGCGGTAAGCCTCTCACCCCGCGCTCATGAAACCCGAAAAGCAAACCGTCCATTTCCGTGGCCGCGTGATCACCGTGACCACCGACGAGGTCACCTTGCCCAACGGGCATCGCGCCGAGCTCGAGGTCATTCACCATCCTGGCGGGGCCGCCGTGGTGGCCATCGACGTCAAGGACCGGGTCTGCTTGTTACGCCAGTACCGCTATGTCGCCGACGGTTGGGTCTGGGAGCTGCCGGCCGGGAAGCTCGAGCCGAATGAACCGCCCCTGTCGACGGCACAGCGGGAGCTCGTCGAGGAGGCGGGCGTCAGCGCCAAGCACTGGGAGAGCCTGGAGAGCTACTTCAGCTCTCCTGGGATCTTTACGGAAGTGTTGCACCTGTACCTGGCGACGGAGCTCGAACCCGCGGCGTCCGCGCACGAACACGCCGAGGTCATCGAAGTCCACTGGGTACCCTTCACGGAAGCGTACGAATGGGCCGTGAGCGGCAAGATCCGCGATGGCAAGACCGCGCTCGGAATCGTGCGCGCGCACTACGTGCGCGCCAAACAACCGGCTTGACATAACATCCGACGTAGCGCGTCATGTTCTGACACATTGTGACGTATCTCTCAGAATTTCCGCAGTGCGTACAGTTAACGTGTCTTTGGGGAGAGACACCGCGCACTCAACATACCTCAATGGATCAGCTCAGAAAAAAACAACTCGCCGCCAATAGCCAGACCCCCGACAGGGCGATGGAGCGGCGGCGCATCGGCCGCATCGTCCACGACGATCGGGGCAACGCCAGCGTGGACTGGCTGGATGCGCCCTCCGACTATCAGCGCCCGGTTTTGGAGATCGAGGCAGAGCCGGACGGGCTGTCGATCGAAAAGGCGCCCTGCACCTTCAATCCTTACGAGCACGCAACTCTCCCCGAGCCGAAAAAAACGGCAGGGCCGCGCACGGACCTGCGCAAGCTCTCCGAGTGGATCAAGATGATGCGCGAGCTCGAGGAGCGCAAGCGCAAAGGCGAGATCGACTGACTCTCCGAAGAGCCTGTGCTCCTAGCGTTCGATGTGCGCGAGTTTTCGCGTGTTTGTCAGGCGATAGAACCGGCGCAGCTCCGCCAACACCTCGCTCCTGGAATCTCCACGTAACGACTGCTCGAGTCGGCGGCAGAATTTCTCGGCGTACCGGCTCGCTGCCCGGTACATTCCCTCGCGCCCACGCGCGAGGCGTGGATCGATGCGAGTGCGCTCGAAAAGCAGATTCAGCAGCTCCGCGGGAAACCGTCCCGGCAGTTGCTCACGCATGAGCCAGTAGCTCGCGACGTACTTGTCGATCTCCGCCTGCATCTCCAGCTCCAACAGCGAAACGGGCCGATCGTGACCGGCATTCCACGCCAGGTACAGAAAGTGGCTCACCCCCTCCAGTGCCGTCCAGTAGTCGGCGACATTGCCGTCGTGGAGGCGCACCATGGGGTCCGCGGCCGCGAGCCGTTTCAGCAACTCAGGATCCAGGTAGAGCGACATGCCCACCTCGCCGCCGCTCTCCCCTGTAGGCTGCGCCACGATCAGCTCCTCATCCGCCTCGCCTGCGCGCGCGGCCGCCGGCAAGTGACCGCGGTCTGTCACGAGGAAATCGTAGACGTCGTGAGCGATGCGCACATCGTAGATCCCGCTGATCAGGTCCTGAAGTCGGGTCAGTAACATACGCGCGACTTCAGTGGGCGAACGTGGTGCCGCCGGCGGGAGTGGGATCCACGCCCAGGCGCTTCAAGATCTCGTAGCAGCGGCGGCTGCCGGTTTTCAGCCAGATCTCGTAGAGGCGTAGGATGTCCTTGTCGGAGTGGGAGTATGAGGTCTCGCTGACTTCATTCAACGCATCGACCATGGGTTGGAAATTCTGCGCCAGCTCGGCAAACACCTGGCCGAGCACCCGGCCCTTGCCACGCGACAGGGTCTCGGCGAGGGCCGCGTAGGCGCGACCGCCCATGGCGATGTGGTAATCGATGTCGATGAGCTTGCGCGCGAAACTGTGCGCGAAGAATCCGGCCACAAAAAGAGAGACATCGCCCAGGCGCTGCAGGCCGCGGTTGCGATCCCCTTCCGACCGAGCCTCCAGGGCATCGGACAACATGACCACCAGGGGTTTGAGGCGCTTGCCGTCCGGTGTGTCCTCGTAGAGCTGCTCGGAGCGCGAGAACAGTGTCAGGAGGTTGACGACGTAATGCTCAGTCTGGTCTTCGACCGCGAGCTGCCGTTTCTCGAGCGCGCCGTGCAATGCATCTTTGAAGAATTCGCGCAGGTTGGTCACCGGCAGTACGCGTTTTGAGGCTTGGCCTTCGTGCATTTCAGAAAACCTCTTGTGGCGCAGGCATGGCCTGCCCTACTTAATAGAACGGCTCCATCCGCCCAAAGTTCAACGCCAACGCTCCCCCAATTGCGTGACGGAGTGCACTAATCATGCGTCAAAATTACCTGTGTTTGAAAGACTGGGACGCCTCGAGGTGCCACTGGCCGGCTTGGGCGTTTAGCAGCGAAACAGGTAGAGTGCTAATACCCACATGGCGCGCCCGTTTTCCGCGCGCGGGCGCGGGTATCCGCACTCACATTCCAAGTTGTGAGTGCGCGAGCTCTGTCAGGTTGGTCACGGCGAGATCGGCGGGCGGAATCTGGGACGGCCACTCGAGTGCGAAGCGATTCACCCAGGCGGTGGGGAGACCCGCTGCGCGCGCAGCCTCGACGTCCAGCACGGGATCATCACCGACGTAAAGAATCTCACGCGGCTCGAGACGCAGCTCACTCGCGAGGCGCTCGAAGCAACGTGGGTGAGGCTTGCCTACACCGATCTGGCGAGCGTTCAAAGACAGCACGAAAAACTCAGATAGACCGATGCGCGCAAGATCCGCGTTGCCGTTGCTCAGCGTGGCGAGCGGGAAGCGCGACCGGAGTGTCTCGAGCGCGGGTCGGACGTCGGCAAACAGCTCCAGGTCGTTGCGCGCGGCGAAGAAAACCTCGAAGGCACGTTGCGCGATTTCTTCATCGTAACCACATTCGCGCGCGTGGCGCGCCAAAGACGCCAGACGCAGGTACGTGAAATCATGCGCGTTATGGGGCTCTTCGCGGGCGAGGGATTCGCGCGCCGCACGCATTTGCTCCATCGAGACGCGTTCCGGTATGCGCGGACAGTGTTCGTTGAGCCACTCGTGCAGACGCTTTTCGGCACGCTCGATCACCGGGCCGACATCCCAGAGGGTATTATCGAGATCGAAGGCGACCGCGCGGACGGCGCGGAGTGTCTGGCTAGAGCGGGGCATCAGGGATTCCACCAAGCTGCCAAGGGTACCATCTCATGTCGGATCTCATTCTGGTCATCGGGAACAAGAATTACTCCTCCTGGTCGCTGCGACCCTGGATTCTGATGAAGCACCTGGGCGTGGAATTCCGTGAGGTGCTCGTGCCGCTGTATCAGCCGGATTCGCGCGACCAGATCGAGAAGTATGGCCCAAGCGGGCGGGTTCCGGTGCTGCGGCGTGGCGAGCTGTGCGTCTGGGATTCGCTCGCAATTTGCGAGTACGTGGTTGAGCTGACCGGACGGGGATGGCCGAAGGATGCGGACGCACGGGCGGTGGCGCGCTCGGTGAGCGCGGAGATGCATTCGGGGTTCGCGAATCTGCGTTCGGAGTGGCCCATGAACGCCCGGGCGCGCAACCGCCGCACGGCGATGACTCCCGGCCTGGAAGCGGATATCGATCGCGTGGAAGAGATCTGGAACGAATGCCGCAGTCGGTTTGGTAAGAGCGGCGGGCCGTGGCTGTTCGGAGAGTACTCGGTGGCGGATGCCATGTACGCGCCCGTGGTGCTGCGGTTCAACACTTATGGCACACAACTCTCGGAGACCACGCGCTGGTACATGGCGACGGTGATCGAGGATCCGGCGCTGCAGTCGTGGTTGCGCGCCGCGCAGGATGAGCCGTGGACGATTCAGAGTAGCGAGGTGGGCTGACGGAGGAAGTCCTCGGGGCCACGGCGGGACGTCGGGCTATAATGGTCGTTTTATTGCGGCACGGAGCCGTCAATGTCGACCAGACCCGTTGTAGCTCATCTTCTCCCGCTTCTTCTCGTCGCACTTCCCTTCACAGCCGGCGCCGCCGCACAGCCGTTCACGGTCGAGGACCTGGTTCGGTTGAAACGGCTTTCAGATCCGCACGTGTCACCGGACGGCCATTATGTAGCGTACGTCCTGCGCGAAACGGACATGGAAGCCAACAAGGGCCGCACCGATATCTGGCTACTCGATCTCACACAGAAACGAGCGCCGCCGCAGCGCCTCACGACGGACCCCGCTAACGACAGCAGCCCCCGGTGGGCTCCGGACAGCCGCACGCTGTACTTCCTGTCCACGCGCAGCGGCAGCTCCCAGGTCTGGCGGATCCGCATCGACGGGGGCGAGGCAACACGAGTCACGAGTTATCCACTCGATGTGGGCTCGTTGAAGGTCTCCCCCCGAGGAGACTTACTCGCTATCTCGATGGACGTCCTGCCCGATTGCAACGATCTGCGTTGTACGAAGGAAAAACTCGACACACGCGCCAAGGACAAGGCTAGCGGGCGAATCTACGACAAATTGTTTATCCGTCACTGGGATACCTGGAGCAACGGGACGCGTTCGCACCTGTTCGGCGCCCGCTTGCGCACCGACGGAACGGCGGTGGACACCCCGCTCGATCTTTCGAAAGCTGTCGACGCCGATGTGCCCGGGAAGCCGTTCGGCGCTGATGAAGACTTCGATTTCAGTCCGGACGGCGCCTCGCTCGTCTTCTCCGCACGGATTGCCGGCCGCACGGAGCCTTGGTCAACCAACTTCGACCTGTTCCAGGTTCCCGTGGACGGCTCGGCCGCGCCACGTAATCTGACAGCCAACAATCCGGCCTGGGACGCGCAGCCCGTGTTCCTGAAGAACGGTGACCTGGCCTGGTTGGCCATGGACCGCCCTGGATTTGAATCGGATCGCTTCCACGTCATGCTGCGCGATGCCCGCACGGGCGCGGTGCGGGCGCTCACGCAGAACTGGGATCGATCGGCGGGGCACCTGGGCGTGACGCCGGATGGCCGCACTCTGCTGGCAACCACCGATGATGTGGGTCAGACAGCGCTCTATGCGATCGATATCAACACGGGCAAGCCGCGTAAGCTCGTTGGCGAGGGTGAGGTCACGGCCTACTCCGTCGCCAAGGATCGTATTGTCTATGCACTGGCGAGCCTGGGCGGTCCAGACGATCTCTACGTTGTCGCCGCCCGCGGTGGGAAACCCGACCGTCTCACCCAGGTCAACGAGGCGGTGCTCGGTAATCGGCGGATGAGCGAATTCGAGCAGTTCAGCTTCAAGGGTTGGAACGATGAGACCGTGTACGGGTATGTCGTGAAGCCCTACGGGTTCGAGCCCGGCAAGCAGTATCCGATCGCGTTCGTGGTCCACGGGGGACCGCAGGCGAGTCTGCAGAACCTGTGGACGTATCGCTGGAACGCACAGGCCTTCGCCGGCGCCGGCTACGCGGTGGTGATGATCGACTTTCATGGCTCGCCCGGTTACGGGCAGGCGTTCACCGACTCCATCAGCCAGGATTGGGGCGGCAAGCCGTTGGTGGATCTGCAGAAGGGGTTGGATGCGGCGGTCGCCAGATATGGCTGGCTCGATGGGCAGCATGCCTGCGCGCTCGGGGCTTCCTACGGCGGCTTCATGATGAACTGGATCGAGGGCAATTGGCCCGATCGGTTCCGCTGCATCGTGCAACACGACGGGGTGTTCGATCAGCGGATGATGTACTACTCCACCGAGGAGCTGTGGTTCACCGAATGGGAGAACGGCGGGCCGCAATACGAGCATCCGCAGGCCTACGAGAAGTTCAATCCCGTCGACTTCGTGTCCCGCTGGCACACGCCCATGCTGGTCATTCACGGTGAGCAGGACTTTCGTATCCCGTATTCCCAGGGGATCGCTGCGTTCACGGCGCTACAGCGCCGCAACATCGAGAGTCGGCTGTTGGTGTTTCCGGATGAGAACCACTGGGTGCTGAAGCCGGCCAACAGTGTGCAGTGGTATCACGCCGTGCTGGGGTGGCTGGATGAACACCTGAAGAAGTAGCGAGGCTGCAGGTGCAGCCCCGCCGCGCGACGCTAAGCCGCTAACCAGAGCTCGCAACCAGCTCGGCGAAAAACTGCCGGAGCGTGCGTGGCTCGCGGCCGAGTATGGAGCGCAGCGTCAGGCTGTTGCCTCGGGATCCGTGGGCGTCGTAAATCTCAAACATTCTGCGCAGGAGTGATTTCCTGCGCTCGTCGAACGACAGCTTCGCCCTCGTGAACCACTCATCGAAAGAAGGCTCCAGCGCGCTGATATTGCGGCCGAGCAATTCCCCGATGACCTGCGCGATATCCTCGCGGCTGGCGCAGCCATCGGCGCAGAGCTCGAACGTTCCATATGACAGGCGGTCTTCCGCGAAACCGATGGCGACTACCTCCGCGACGTCTCGGTAGTCGACACGAGCGAGTCGCGCCTTTTTTGAATAAGGCTCGGCAACAGCGCCGTGTTCGACGATCACGGGCCACGCCGCGGCCATGTTCTGAAAGAACGTGGCCGGATGCAGAATGACGAACTCCAGGTCCGATTGGTACAACGCCGATTCAACCGGAGTCTTCGCCGAGTGACCCTCGAAATCGAGGGTTGGGTGAATGACCGACGAGAAGACGAAGCGGCGTACCCGGCGCGCTTCAGCCGCGGCCACCATGTTCAAGCCGAGCTGACTCTCATGGTCGGCGAACACTGGCGCAATGTAGAAAACGCCATCGACTCCATCGAGAGCCCTCTCGAGACTTTCAGGCTCGCGAAGGTCCGCCAGCACGACTTCCTGGGCACCTCTGGCCCGCGCCTCCGGGATCTTGTCGCGGTCGTGCACCAGGCCGCGAACGCGGCAACCTCGTTTGACGAGCTCCGGAACAACTAGCCCGGCAAAACGCCCATTCGCTCCTGTCGACAGGATGAGGGGATCTTTCATCGTATCCTCCTTGCGGTCTGCGCTTCCGCTGCATCCGCAATCAACGCGACGGGCGAGAGCTTGTTTCAAAGGCAGCGGCGGCGGTGGAGCCACTCGCCGCACCGGAACTCCAGCCGATGTGAGGGATTCATGTGCTGAAGACCCGCGAGTTAATTAGATGGCACAATCGCGAACGCGTGCTAAGCGAGGTGCGGCACGGAGCCGCAACAAAAGGCCTGTCCGCCGCTGGTCTCGCCGTGTCATGCGAACGAGCAACGCGCTTGATCTCGAGCAGGGCGTGTTCACGAAGCGGACTTCGCGAGAGGTGGCACTCTCGCTCAAGCGAGCCGCGGATACGAGTCGTCGACGGAAAGCCGACCCATTCCGCTCAGCCATGTCCATGCTCAACTTCCATATCAACCGAGCCGGACGGAACTTGCCGGCCGAGCGACGTCGCGTCCTGAATGGCGCCAAGGACGAGCTACGCAGGCTCTATCATCGCTCGGCTGCGCGAAAAGCGCGGAGTTGAACCACCCGGAGCGCGGCAACGAGGGATGTGGATCTCAGGGATTCCAGTATTGGTCCGCCTGCTTTTTCCACGCGGTGTTGGTTGGGTCGCGTAACTCGCTGGCGCGCACTGGCGGAGCACCTGACAAGCGGGACCTGTCCAACACGATACGACCGTCGCGCAACTTGGGCATGAGAGCGGCGTAGGGCACAGCGGTGGTCGCACCGGAGCTCATGGCGATCAGGACGTAATCGGGCCGACCGGTCCTATCATTCGGCACGATGTCCTCGACGGTGCCGATCGTCTCGCCTGCGGGGCTTTGGACGCGAGTGCCGGCGGCCACGCCACGCATCCTTTCTTCCATGGTCGTTCTTGGGGTCACCGCGGTCTGCGCGTAGACCACGCCTGCCAACATCAGGGCGGCGACCGCAGCCAGTGGAGTTGGGCAATTCATGCGCGGAATGCCTCCTGAACGCGTCCACACAACCGTGCAACGCGCAGCACCGTACTTGGTTCAATCCGCTTACGGCCCTGGCGCGTACCAACGCAAGCGAGGGCGTAGCCACATTTCAAGAACGCTCCTCGCGCCATCCGGCATTGGTGGTTATCCTGTGTCGCGCGCCAACGCGCCCGTAAGAGAATGAGAGGTCCTCCATGAACACAGCGCTACGAAGCTTGGGCAGCGCGGCTCTCGCGGCCGCAGCCATGTATTGGTTCGATCCAGCGAGCGGTCGCCGCCGCCGGGCTCGGCTGCGCGACCAACTCGTCAGTGTCTCAGGCGACTTGAGCAGCGCGATCGAAGTAGGCGGACGCGACCTTGCGCACCGCATACAAGGAACGCTAGCTGTCGCACGCTCGGCCTACAACGGCAGCAGAGTCAACGATGACGTGCTCGCAGAACGAGTACGTGCGGCGCTGGGGCGCGCGGTTTCGCATTCCGGCGCAATCGAGGTCACCGCTTCCAATGGGCATGTTGTCTTGAGCGGAACCGTGTTGGCGGACGAATTCCCCCAGCTCATGCGCGCTGTCCGAGCCACTCATGGCGTGGTAGCCATTGAGGACAAACTCTCGGTTCACGAGGACTCCAAAGGTGTCTCGGCCCTGCAAGGAGGCCGTCCCCGACATCGGCCACGCTTTCACTTTCTACGCGAACGCTGGTCGCCTGCCACACGGCTGGTTGGTGGCGCGGCGGGCGGCATGCTCGCGGCCTGGGGGCTCTACACACGCGGCGTGCTGGGAATCTGTGGAGTCGCCGCAGGCAGCGCCCTGTTGGCCCGGAGTGGTGCGAACGTGCCACTCAAGCGTTGGTTTGGCATCACTGGACCAAACGGTGTGGCCGTCCATATCCACAAGACAGTACGGGTGAACGCGCCCATCGACGAAGTCTTTCAAACCCTGTCCGTTTACGAAAATTATCCTCGGTTCATGCGCAGTGTGCGCAGCGTGCAATTGCACCCGGATGGACGCACTCGTTGGTGCGTTGCCGGCCCAGCGGGAATCCTGTTGGAATGGGAATCCGTGACGACGGAGTTCGAGGTGAATCGGCTCCTCGCCTGGCGCACCGTCGACTCCGCACCCATTCAACACGCCGGCGTGATGAGATTTGAGCCGGTGAGCGGCGGGACCCGCGTGGAGATCCAGATGAGTTACCGCCCGCCCGCCGGTGTACTGGGCCATGCGGTGGCGGCAATCTTTGGCGCCGACCCGAAGAGCGAGCTCGATCAGGAGTTGCTGCGCCTGAAGAGCTTTCTCGAGACGGGCAAGACTCCGCGGGACGCGGCGGGAATCACACAGCCGACGCGCCGCAGCGGCCCAAGTGCTGCCGCAGCCGTGACAAGGGACACCTACATGGCACCTGGCGCGGTGCCACTGCGTTAGCGAGCGAGCGCCGGCCGACTGCGGCGAGGGAGCTCGTTGACTTCGACGAGCTCCGATCCGCCTGCCGATCTGGATCCGCGCCGGCGATAGCTCCGATTGCGCGATAGTTGCTGGCCGCCTCTCGCGCCGTGCGGCACAAGCTGCGGCTCCCAATGTGGAATGGCGCGTACGCCCGACGAGCTTCGGGCGTTGAATCATCAGCTATGTGGATCTCAGGTCGCGCCTCCAAGCGCGAGCGTGGCCTACAACGCATTGACGGAGGAAATGTCATGCTGGATCAGCCGATCGAAACCGGGACCGCCGCGCCCCAGGCTGAGGCGCACGATGCAGGACTCATCCCGCAGCTGGCGATCATGGCTCGGGCGCTGCTGGCCTCCCCTGTCCGCAACACGCTCTTTGCCCTGGCAGCGGCGCTCTTGCTGGTGATTGCCGCCACGGCCTACGGCCAGATCCGCCTCAATCGTTGGAACCAGCCCTTCTACGATGCCCTGTCGAACCGGCAGCTGGGGAGATTCCTCTTCCAACTCGGCGTGTTTGCCGCAATCGCCGGGGCGCTCCTGGTGCTCAACGTGGCGCAGAAATGGCTCGGCGAGATGTCGAAGTTGAAACTGCGCGAAGGCTTGGTCGATGATCTCATCGAACATTGGATGTTGCCCCGGCGGGGCTTTCGCCTTGCCCATGCCGGTCCCATCGGCGTCAATCCAGACCAGCGTATCCACGAGGATGCACGCCATTTGACCGAGCTCTCCGCGGAGCTGGGCATGGGACTGCTGCAGGCCGCGATCTTGTTTGCCAGCTTCGTGCGGGTGCTCTGGGGTCTGTCGAGCCATTTTGGCATTCACATCGCCGGCCACAATGTGGCCATTCCGGGCTACATGGTCTGGGCCGCCATCCTTTACGCCGCAGTGGCGTCGCTCTTGAGTTACTGGGTCGGCCATGGCCTGGTCAACCGCAATGCAGAGCGCTACGCGCGTGAGGCGGATCTGCGCTTCTCACTCGTGCGTGTCAACGAGCATATTGATGCGATTTCGCTGGTCGGCGGTGAAGCGGACGAGGCACGACGCCTGAAGCTCGACCTGTCGAGCGTACTTACCGCCATGCGCCGCCTCGTCATCGGTCTCACGAATCTCACGTGGGTCACGGCTGGCTTCAGCTGGGTCACCATCGTTGCCCCCATACTCATCTCGGCCCCGATGTATTTCACGGGACAGTTGACATTCGGAGGACTCATGATGGCCGCCGCGGCCTTCACGCAAGCGCAATCCTCACTACGTTGGTTCGTAGATAACTTCAGTATCATCGCCGATTGGCGCGCGACCCTGCTGCGTGTGGCGCTGTTCCGCCACGCCGCGATCAGCGCCGAGACCCTGCATCGCACCGAGAACCGCATCGCCGTTGTCGAAGGCGAGCCGGGCAAGCTGAGCATCGATCACCTGGAAATCGCTTCTCCGAACGGCTGCATCCTGCTCGAGGAGAAGCGGACCGACATCAAGACCGGTGAGCGTATCCTCATTCTGGGGGAGGTCGAAACGGGCAAGACGTTGCTGTTCCGCGCTTTGGCCGGCTTGTGGCCCTGGGGCACCGGGCGCGTGGCGCGCCCCAAGGGGGAAGAGATTCTCTGCATGCCACGTACACCCTATCTGCCTCCGGGTACTCTGCGCGAAGTACTCGCGTATCCTTTGAAAGTTGACGACTTCAAAGAGGCCGCTTTCACGCAAGCGCTCTCCCGGCTCGATCTCGAGCACCTCGTGCCGATGCTCGATGTGTCCCGCCGCTGGGATCGTGAGTTGGGTGAGGACACTCAGCAAAGTCTTGCGTTTGCGCGCTGCGTGTTGCATGCGCCGCCCTGGATCCTCATTGACGACGTCTTCGCGGCGCTCGAGGAGAAGACACTCCAGCGCATCCTCGAAGTCTTCAACAAGGACCTCGAGCGAACAGGCCTCGTCCATATTGGCCGCTCCCCCGTACAACAGCCCTTTTTCTCACGAACCCTGCATCTCTCCCAGAACCCCGCGGCGCGCCGCCTGCCCCGCGGCAAGCCGACCAGGGTGCGCCGGGAGGCCCTTCAAGGCGCGGTTTGATCCGGTGCGGTTTGATCCGGTCTTGGGCAGTTATCGACGGAAGTCGCGCCCGTAATGACGATGGAGACCGGCCTCGTAGTCGCCCGGCAGAGGGACCTTCGGATCGTACGGCGGGCTCTCTTTGACCGCGGCGCGCGTGACGTGAACTCGTGCGCAGTGGTCGGCCCAACTGATCGTCTCGATCCATTGCGGAGCCATCAGGACATGCTTTCCGGGCCACCAGTTGCGTGTGTCGACGACGATATAGCGGATCTGCCAGGAGTCTTCATCAAACAGAAAATCCTCGATGTGGCCGACCGTGCCGTCCAATGCCTCGATGTCATAGCCCGCCACCTCCCGGGTACTGCGCAGATGGGAGTCCTCGCTGGCGCGCGCTTTGGCCGCGATCGCTTCGGCCTGGGCGCCGGCGCCGCTCAACTCGGCGGTGATCGGTGGCGGGATTGTTGGATAACCCGTCGCGCCCCACAAACCCGGTCCGGCCCAGTAGTACGGATAACCGTAATAGGCAAAATAGTCAGCTTCGTGTTGGCGCGAGACGGGCTTGTCGGTGTCGATGTCGGGGCTGGACTTGACCTGCTGGCGCGTGAGGTTGACATCGACACGAGCGCGCGCCCATTCGGTCGCACGCACGGCGAACGGTGAGATCAGGACCTTGCGACCCGGCAACCACTCGCCGGTGTCGACCACGAGGTAGCGGATCACCCAGCGTTCGTCATCAAAGTAGATGTCCTTGACTGCGCCGATGTCGCCATCGGTCGCCCCTATGGTGAAACGCTTCAAGTCGTCTGCCGGATGAATCATGCAAACTGACAAGCATTAAAGGTGCCCGCCGCGGCTGGAGCTCAGCCTTTGTCGAGGGCAAGCTGAGCTACGGCAAGCGCTGCTGCGCTCGCACATGGACTGGGTGTCCCGATTTGCGACACCCTTCGCTGCGCCGGCAGTTGGCCCTGATTGAAGATGGCCTCGTGAACGCCGCGAGCTGCCGCGCGAGCTCGAGCGGTTCAGTCCTCGTATCTCACGATGGGTTGACGCAGCGGGCAACTCCTGGCGCGTTCCCTTTATGTTGATGAGCTCATTTGCAAACTGAACAATTGACATGGGCCGCTGGGGGCGGTTGGCAATCTGGCGGCGCGGTGTTGGCTGACGCGCAGTTGGTTCTTTACTTCGGGTCCAGCGATGCGCTGGGAACCGACGCCTGGTATCCCGAATTGCGGATCCGGTATCCTTACGCGCACATCGTGGGATGCAGCTCCGGCGGTCAGATTCAACACGCGGGAGTGACCGAGACGGGAATCGTCGCGGTGGCCGTACAGTTCGCGGCAACTCCGTTGCGGATCGCGACCGAAGCGGTGGCCGATCCAGGGCACTCACGCGCCCAGGGAGCCGCCTTGGGTCGCAAGCTCGCCGCCGACGACCTGGTCGGCGTCTTTGTCCTTTCCGACGGGTTGAATGTCAACGGCAGCGAGTTGATCCGCGGCCTGCAATCCTCGCTCGGGAGCTCCGTGCGCATCAGCGGCGGATTGGCGGGCGACGGCGCACGGTTTGCGCAGACCCGTGTTGGAGCCGATGGACTGCCACAACCCAAAACCCTCGCCGCGATCGGTTTCTACGGTAGCGCGGTTCGATTCAACTGCGGCTCGGGCGGCGGCTGGGAGACTTTCGGAGTGCCACGGCGAGTCACGCACTCGAGCGGCCGGGAGCTGTTTGAGCTGGATGGGAAACCCGCTCTCGACCTCTACGTAAGGTATCTCGGGGACGAGGCGGATGGGCTGCCGGGGACCGCGCTCCTGTACCCGCTGAAAATCTGGGACCCGGAGCGTCCATCACACGATGTGGTGCGCACCGTCCTGGCCGTGAATCGGGACACCCGGTCCCTGACGTTCGCCGGCGATATCCCACAAGGCTCCAAAGCACAACTCATGCGCGGAGAATTCACCCGTCTGGTCGCTGGAGCCACCGAGGCCGCGAATCAGGGCGTCGCGGGACAGGCCGAGGGTCTCGCTGGTGGGGCACTGGCTCTTCTCGTCAGTTGCATCGGACGACGCTTACTGATGGGTCAGCGGATCGAGGATGAGATTGAGGCGGTCGCGGAGGTCTTTCCCGCGAGAGTTGCGCAGATGGGTTTCTACTCCTACGGCGAGATTGCGCCGCACGCGGTCTCGCAGGTCTGCGAGCTGCACAATCAGACCATGGCGATCACAGTCATTTCCGAGGTTACGTCGTGATTGAGTTGCACAGACTCGTTGTCGCGCAGCTCGCGAAGGCGACACGGCCCTCGGGTGAGGTGGACTGCGCGCGACTGTGCGAGCTGATGAGCACCTGTTACGAAGAGATGGAGCGCGATCGTAAACGGGTCGATCGCGCGAACAAGCTCATGCAGGAAGAGCTCACCCAGATGACGGTCGATCTGGAGCGGCTGATCGAGGAGCTGCGCGTGCGGAATCTGCATTTCCGAGCCGCGCTGGACAACATGTCGCACGGTCTGTGCCTGTTGGACGCCACTGGACGGTTGAGTGTCGCCAATCAGCGCTTTCTCGAGATCTACGGCCTGGCCGAGGGCGCCGGTGCGCCTGGGCGGTCCATGACCGAGGTCCTGGCGGACAGCGCGGCTCTGGATTCTCTGCAAGACTATCTGGCACTCGCCTCGGCACGCGAGCCCGGCTCGTTGCAACAGAAGTTGCTTGACGGACGCGTCATCCTGGTTACGCACAGGCCGCTCGAGTCCGGCGGCTCCATCGACACGTTCGAGGACATCACGGAACGGTTGAGCGCGGATGCCGAGCTCGCCGCCGCAAACAAACAGCTCCTGGATATCTCACGCCAGGCGGGCATGGCCGAGGTCGCGACGGGCGTGTTGCACAATGTCGGTAATGTGCTCAACAGCGTGAATGTGGCGGCCAATGTGCTTGGGCGGTACGTTCAGCAATCCAAGAGCGCCGACCTCGGGCGCGTGGCTGCCGTGCTGCGCGAGCACGCAAGCGAGCTGGGAAGCTTCGTGACGTCTCACCCCCAGGGCAGACACCTGGTCTCTTATCTGGAGAGCCTCGATCAACACTTGCAAGCCGAGCGACAGGCGGCAGCCGCGGAGCTCGATCAATTGCGGACCAACATCGACCATATCAAGGATATCGTGACCATGCAGCAGAGCTTTGCGCTGGTCGCCGGTGTGCAGGAGCAGATCACCGTCGCCGATCTCGTGGAAGACAGTCTGCGCTTGAGCGCGACCGCCTTCAGTCGCCACAAAATCGAGATCCAGCGTGAGTATGAGGCCGCGCCGACGGTGTCCGTCGACAAGCACAAGGTGTTGCAGATCCTCGTCAATCTTTTGAGCAATGCCAAATGCGCTTGCGTCGAGTCGGGGCGGCCCGACGGACGCGTCACCTTGCGGATCACGATGCTCGAGGCGCAAGTGCGAGTCGATGTCATCGACAACGGCGTCGGCATCGCACCGGAGAATCTAACGCGTATCTTCAACTTCGGGTTCACGACACGCAAGGCCGGACACGGCTTCGGTCTTCACAGCGGGGCGCTGGCCGCTCGCGAGCTCGGCGGATCGTTGACGGCACACAGTGATGGCCCCGGCCGGGGTGCCCGGTTCACTCTACAGCTTCCTTTGCGGCTCGCACGGCCGACAAGCGAGCCGGAGGCGGTCTATGCGTGAGATGTTTACCGGAAGTGCTGGAGCACGCCATCGCCGCATCCTCGTCATCGATGACAATCCGGCAATCCACGAAGATTTTCGCAAGATTCTCTGCGGAGCGATGCCCACGGCGGACGCTCTCTCGCGATCGGAGGCTGCCTTCTTCGGGAAGTCCGACCGGTCCGGTGATGCGCCAAGCTTCGAGATCGATTCGGCCTATCAGGGGCAGGAGGCCCTGGAGCGCATCACCGCGGCACTGCAGGAGAATCGACCTTACGCCATGGCTTTTCTGGATGTTCGGATGCCACCGGGATGGGATGGCATCGAAACCGCCGCCCGAGTCTGGCAACAAGATCCCCACCTGCAGATCGTGCTGTGCACCGCCTATTCCGAGTGCTCGTGGGAAAACATGCGCGCGCGGCTGGGGCGCTCCGATCGACTGGTGATTCTGAAAAAGCCGTTCGACAACATTGAAGTGCTGCAATTGGCGGACGCGTTGACCGAAAAATGGCGGGCAACGGAGCAGGCCGCATTCAAGATGAGCGCGTTGGAACAGGCAGTCGAGGAGCGCACACGCGAGATTCGGGAAGCCAATCGCGCATTGCTGGCGGAAATCAGCGAACGGAAGCTGCTGGAGAATCAACTGGTGCAGGCGCAAAAGCTGGAGAGCATTGGGCAGCTCGCAGCGGGGATCGCCCACGAAATCAACACACCGATCCAGTATATAGGCGACAGCGTGGAGTTCCTGCGCGCCGCCGTGGTGAGCATCGATACCGTGTTGTCCGAGTATCGGCAGGTGCTCGACACCCTGGGTGGCGCCGAGCCGATGCGAGCGATGCTCGACCGCCTACGCGCAGCGGAGGAACTCGCCGAACTGGAATTCTTGCGCGCGGAAATGCCCCGCGCCTTCGACCGTACGATCGACGGTGTCGCGCGCGTTGCGAAGATCGTGCGCGCGATGAAGGAGTTCTCCTTCCCTGATGCCCACGAACATCGCTATGCCAACATCAACCAGGCTCTGGAAACCACCCTGGTGGTCGCGCACAACGAGTACAAGCTGCTGGCGAGAATCGCGACAGACTTCGGCGAGCTGCCGGACGTCAAATGCAACATCAGCGAGTTGAATCAGGTCTTCCTCAATCTCATCGTCAATGCGGCCCACGCCATTCAGGACGCGGGGAAGGACGCTACCACAGGGGTTATCGGCATCCGCACTGCGGTCGCGGATGGGCTAGTGGAAATCGCCATCAGCGACAACGGTTGTGGAATTCCTGCGGATGCAGCGCACAAGGTGTTTGATCCCTTCTTTACGACCAAGGAGGTAGGCCGCGGCACGGGACAGGGACTGTCGATCGCGCGCGCGGCGGTCGTTACTCGCCATCGCGGCGAGCTGAGGTTTGAGACTGAGGTGGGTCGAGGTACTACTTTCTTCGTGCGAATTCCCATTGACGGGATCGAGGAGGGGGAGTGCCCCGGCAGCGCGGCTTGCGCCTGATTTCATCGAGTGCGGTGCCACCGATCGGCTGCCGCATTCGGTTCTAGCGCTTGGGCTTGCGGGTTACGCCTTTGCCATAGGGATCATAGCCGCCACCCGGATCTGACAGGGTGCCGCCGCCTCCGGCCTCGCCGCGGGCCGCGGCATCGCCCGGATCTTCCAACTTCAACTCCGGCACCTCGAGCCTCTTCAACACTCGCGAGGTGCTGTCGATGGCGACCCGTGCGGCGTCCTTCATCCAGTCCCAGACGGCGTTGCCGCGCTCATCGTGCACGACACGGCCCGCGGGCGCAGCAGTCTTTTCGGGGGCGCCCCTGTTTGATTGCTCGAGAGGCCCTGAATGGGATGGGCCTGGCCGGGAGCCGGGTTTTGAGCTGTTGGGGTCACCCATAAGGTCCTGTGCACCCCTGCTCGAGATTGGGGGTGGCAGGTTTACGTTAACTCGTTGGGCAACCTGCCGCAGTGCGGACTGTCCGGGACTGTGGGCAGCATCACAGTTGCGGTCCCCAGGGAGGCTCGTTAAGACGAGCCGCGCTTCCCGCGTGCGGGTACCCTCAGTGGTTGCCGATCTTCCGGAATCGGTAGAACGGCTCGTCCTTGTTGCCTTGGATGAGCCGCCCGTTGGAATCGTACTGGAGCTCGGCCGTCGCGAGCTCGTTGGGGCCGAGCTCCGCGCGCCAGTCGACTTGCACCAATCCGCTGACGGCATGCGAAGCGGTCTGACAGCGCTTCGGATCGTTTGCTCCGACGAGCTTGGTGGGCTCGGCTGACTTGCTGTCGTCCTTGGCCGGGTGGTCCAGGGACTGCGAGCTGGGTCGGTTCCAGGTCAAGTCGCAACCGGCGAGGATGTTGTAATCGTCCGGTGTCATGCCCAGGAACATGTCAGGATCACGCTGTCCATCGCGCCAACGCAATGGCTCCTTCAGTGCGGCTATGGATTCCAGAATTCCCTTGTCGGTGGCGTTGAAGATCACCACTTTCTGGCTGAGCACGCGCCGCGGGTCATCCGCGGCCATCTCCTGCACGTAGAAAGCATTGCGCCCGACCGAGACGGAGCCAAGGGGAACGATGGCGACCTCCACCGGATCGTGCGGTGGCCGCACACCGTTGCGCATGTCAGCTTTGGCCTGATCGGTATTGTCGTAGGTGCCCGGGAGCCAGTGGACCAGGCGATCGAGATCCTGCTCGTTGCGGCGCAGTTTGGTTTCGGCGCAGCCCGAGAGCAGCGCCGCGACGAGAAGACAAATCAGACGCTTATCCATATGTGGCTCGCCACTGTGCGCGGTACTGGAGTCCGAAATTCATGAGCCGCTCGAGCAGCTCGTCGTACGGTACACCGGCGGCGCCGGCGGATTCCGCGAAATCCTCCGCAGCTTCGAGGTTGGGGTTGGCGTTGGCCTCGAGCACGTAGATGTGTCCGTCGGCGGTCACTCGGAAATCCATACGGGCGTAGCCTGACAGGCCCAGCGCGCGATAGATCCGCCGCGAGAGGCTGTCGAGACGGCTGACGATCGCCGGAGCCAGGTCCTTGGCCTCGTGCGTCGTGATCCCATATTTCTGCTGGTAGCGCTTGTCCCACTTCACCTTGCGAGTAGCGATCGCTGCCAGGGAATCCGGCATGGAGCCGAAGACCATCTCCCAGACCGGCAGACGGGTGAGGCGCTCATTGCCCATCACGCCGACGTAAAGCTCCCGCCCCTCGATATATTCCTCGACGAGCGCATCCGAGCCGACCTGCTCGTGGACGAACTCGATGCGCTCCTTGAGTTTAACGGGGTCTTCGACCACGGAAGCCTGCGCGATGCCGAGCGAGGCGTCATCCACGGTCGATTTCACGAACAACGGGAAGCGCAGCCGGCGTGGGATGTTGATACGCAACCCGCGCCGGAAGACGGTGAAGTGCGGTGTCGGAATGCGGTGGTAAGCCAGGAGTTGCTTGGAGAGGGACTTGTCGCGCGAGAGCAGCAGGCCACGCGGGTTGCTCCCAGTATAGGGCTGGCGCATGAGCTCGAGGAAGGCGACGACGTGCTGGTCGTATGTGACGATGCCGTCAAACTCCTCGAGGAGGTTGAAGACGATGTCAGGTTTCCAGTCGGAAATCGCGCCGCGCAGCTCGGTCAGTGAGTCGAGCACGCCGATACAGCGCACGTCGTGACCACTTTTGCGTAGCGTCGAAGTAACGTCGTATTCGGTACGCCACTGCTCGATTTCCTTTTCAGTGTGACCTTCCAGACTTTCCGGGGGTACCAGGCTCGCATGTGCAACGACAAGCGTGCGCAGTTTTCTCATAGTGGAAGTTTGGGGGTCTCACCTTGGGAATACAAGCTGGTTAAGCGCTCCAACATCCAGCGGGAATGGGCGATGGCGTCGCGGCGGCTGCCGCGGACGTAAACCTTCAGGGTGTCACAGCGCTCGATGAGCATGCCGAGGATCTGCTCTACGCTGTAGGGCTCCAGGGCGAGCGTGCGCGCGACGGCATTGGTGAGCGTGCTTTTCTGTGAGCGCAGCAGGGATGCGGCGCGCACAGCTCCCTTGCGCGCTCGCTCGGGACTGAAGATCCGGCGAAGCAACTCGTCGGCGAGCCCGAGACGATATTGCCGATTGTGGGCGAGCTTGCGGCGGTAGTACTGCGCAAGGGTGCTCGTGTTCTCTTCGATCGGCTCTATTCGCAGGCGGTTGCGCACCGGTGGGCGCTTACCCTGGACACTCAGCATGAGCTCTTCGACCACGTTGAGCTTGTTGTAGGCGGGCCAGTTCGCATAACTCTTGCGCCAGCGCGAGTTGGGTTTCAACCAGACCGCGAAAGTCTCCGCGAAGTCCTCGGTCGGATGCGCCTGCGCGTACCACTCGCCGAGGTGATGGACGTAGCGGCGGCTGCCGGGCCGGGCTTTGTAGTGCGCCGGATACTGGAGTGAGGCCGGCCCGAACACTTCGCGCCATCTCTTGCGGCGGCGAAGTCGATACGCATTATCGAGCGCATGTCCCGCTTCGTGACGCAGGATGCGCATGCACCAACGTGAGTTGCCACCCTCGGCCTCGCGCATGATTCGACGCTCGAGTCGCTCGAGTCGCGGGTGCGCCAGATAGAAAGGTACCGCTATCCCGGGTACGCCATCCGGCGAGAACCATTCCTCCGAAAGCCAGACATGCGGACGGAACTGGATGCCGCGGTTTTCGAGCTCGGTGTAGAGACGCGCGATCTGCCGGCGCAACGTGGAGCGCTCGATGGAAAGTTTCAGATCGCAAAAGCGCAGCTTCAAGAGCTCTTCATCGCAGAGACGCGCCCACGGCAACGCCTTGCGGCGCCGTTTGGCAGAAGGTGCGCCACGCGGGGTCGGGGCAGCACCGCTGTGGGCGGCGGATCTCGTCGACATGGGTGCGGGAAGCAGATTGCAACGGGCGAGAGAAGCTTACCGAACAGCGCGCGGGCTGTCTCGGGTCGCGCAATCAGCCGGCCATGCCTACCATGGCGTGGGCGAGCAGTCTGTCGGCGTAACCAGTGATCAATTCCTTACGCATCAGGCCGTTGTGCCATGAAGTTGGAATTGCCTTCACGCCATAGTACGCGCCCGCAAGTTGTCCACTGACCGCCGCGATGACGTCGGAGTCGCCGCCGAGGTTCGCGGCGTACAGAACGGCGTCACGAAAGTTATCGGTCGCGCCGAACGCGGCGATCGCGGACGCGAGTGCCGCGGGAGCGCCGGAGTGCGCCGATGGCCTTGCGCCGGGACTCACGTTCGCTCCGCCGCTGGCGCTGCCCGTTCCGGTGGCGCCGGAGGTTCCGGTGTTGATCGCGGCTCCGCCAGCCGTGGCGAGCGCGGCTTGCGCGAGTACGACGGCTTTAGGCTGACCGGAGAGCGCGGCGTGCAGCGCTTGTGCTAGGGAACGACAAGCCTCTAGTACCGCGGGAGCCTGGCAGGTGGTTCGTGCCGCTTCGGTCGCCTGCTCGATGGACTGGACCTGATTCGAGAAAAAGAAGAGGACAACCGGGGCTACTCGCGACAGGGGCTCTGGGTCGAGTTGTGTCGGGTCGTGGGAGCCGGAAAACGCTTGGCGGCGCCATTGCGCCATAGCGATCGCGCGAGCGGAGCTGGCGGTGATACCTACGCATTGTCCCGTGGCCGACAGGTAGCCCTCTTGCTGCCAGCGTCTGTAGCGCTCGATTTGATCGCGCGCATCAAAGCCGTCGCGTTCGAGCAGGCTGTCCGCTAGGCATAACGCCATCGCAGTATCGTCGCTCCAGCCACCGCGCGGGAGGTCGAATGGTCCACCGCCGAGCATGTCGCCGATCGGCGTGAACGATCCAGGGCGGCGGTATTGCGTCGCCGCCGCAACGGCATCGCCAATCGCGAGCCCGAGCAGCGCGCCGTGGAAGCGCGCACGGAGCGTGCTCGCGGCGGCCAGCGCTTCCGGATTCAGCAGCGGATCGAATTCCTCATCGCCATCATCCGGGAACTGCGTGGGCGCTGTGGGATTCGTGGCCGGGCGGGCGTGAGTGCGCGACGCCTTCGCAACGGATGTGGGATCGGTGAGGAGATTGGCGGCGCCAGGCAGAACCGCCGCGTTAACGCGCGGCGGCGTGGCTGGCGCCCGCGAGGCCGCCGTGGTTACCGGGGGTGCGGCTGTGGTTAGGGCAGGCGCCGCAGCGTCCGCACTCCGGGCAGTCGTGGGCCCTGCAGGAGATGCGGTGACGGACCCGCTCGGTGACGAAGTTAGATCGGGCGGCTCTCCTGCGGAACCTCCGGCCGCCGGGGTAAGCCCGAGCGTTGCTCCAGCAGGGCCGCCCGACGCCCCGGTTAGCCCGGGCGTTGCTCCCGCGGAGCCGCGTGACCCCGCGCTTAAACCCGTCGCGTCGGGAGGATCGATCAGCAGGTGGGCCCACGGCGCGGTCTGCACTCGAACGGGAGGATCTTCGTCATCGATCGTCAGGGTCGGCTCCGCGCGTTGGCTGCGATCAGTGAAAACCGCGCGGGCTTTCCAGCCGCGTACGAATTTCACCTGGTCGTCGGTTTCCGGGACGCTGCCCCAGCTCTGCGCGCGCTCGCACTGTTGCCAGAGTCGATTGAGCTCGTCGAGAGCGGCGTCGCCGGCCAGGCCGCGCTCGACCAGGAAGCACCCAATCACCGTGCCGGTACGACCAATACCCGCTCGGCAATGCACATACACACAACGACCTGACAGCAACGTGTCGTGCAAGCAATCCAGGATCTCGGCCATGTGAACCCGCTGCGCGGGTATGCCGTGATCCTTGATGGGTTTGCGCAGGTACTCGATGCTGAAGGGCAACTCAGCGTCATACGGTTTGATCTCATGGGGTTCGGTGAGGTCGATGAAACACTCGACGCCGGCGTCGATCAGCCGCTTGAGCCGCTCACGAGTCCCCTGCGGTGTCGAGCCGGAAGGGTGTTCTCCAGCGAGCACCTTGCCGGGCACAACCCAGTAGCAGTTACGCAGCGGTGTGGCGATGGCAGGTCGGGGCGCGCCCATGGATATAAGGCGATCTCAGGCGAGAGCGGGTAAGTCTTCCACCCGGGTTTCGAGCGCTAGTTCCTCGGTGTCCGTCATGGTCGCAAGCCGCCGAGCTTCGAGACCACCGAAGTCGAAACGCCGCGGATCGGCGAGATGCTCGGGCTCCACGTGTCGCAAGGCGGAGAAGATGCTCTCGGTGCGACCGGGGAAGTCTCGTTCCCAGTCGGCCAGCATCTTCTTGATCGCCACGCGTTGCATGTTTTCCTGCGACCCACAGAGGTTGCACGGAATAATCGGGAAGTTGCGGCCGCGCGCATAGCGGGCGATGTCCCGCTCGGCCACGTACGCAAGCGGGCGAATCACGATATGGCGCCCGTCGTCCGAGAGCAGTTTAGGGGCCATGGCCTTCAGACGCCCGCCGAAGAAAAGATTCAGAAAGAGCGTCTCGACAATATCGTCCCGATGATGGCCAAGAGCGATTTTCGTGCAACCATTCTCGGCGGCGAACCGGTAGAGCGCCCCACGGCGCAGCCGCGAGCACAGTCCGCACATCGTGCGTCCCTCGGGAATCACGCGCTTTACGACGCTGTACGTATCCTGCCCGATGATGCGGAAGGGCACATTCAAACGCTGCAGGTATTCCGGCAGGACGTGCTCGGGAAACCCCGGCTGCTTCTGATCGAGATTCACGGCCAGGAGCTCGAACGCAACGGGAGCGCTCCGTTGCAGCGACAGCAGAATGTCCAACAGGGTGTAGGAGTCCTTGCCACCTGACAAGCAGACCATGACCCGGTCGCCGGCCGTGATCATGCCGAAATCCTCGATCGCCTTGCCCACCGAGCTGCGAAGCTGCGCCTGCAGACGCAACAGCGTGCGCGAAGGCC